>QHSI01000025.1 GCA_003221515.1 Candidatus Rokuibacteriota bacterium | reverse complement strand
ATCGGTAACCGACTCTGGCACTCCGACAGCTCGTTCAAGGTGATCCCGGCGAAGTACTCGCTGCTGCACGCCCACAGCGTGCCGTCCAAGGGCGGGAACACCGAGTTCGCCTACATGCCGGCGGCCTACGACGCGCTCGACGCCGAGACCAAGAGCGAGATCGAGAACTTGATCTGCGAGCACTCGCAGATCTTCTCGCGGCAGCAGATCGGCTTCACCGACTTCACGGAGGAGGAGCGCGCGCGGTTCAAGCCGGTGCGCCAGTCGCTCGTGCGTCGGCACCCGGTCACGGGACGCAAGTCGCTCTATCTCTCCTCGCACGCGGGCACGATCCTGGGCTGGCCGCTGCCGGAGGCGCGGCTCCTGCTGCGCGATCTCGTCGAGCACGCCACCCAGCGCGAGTTCGTCTATTCCCACACGTGGCGGGTCGGCGACCTGGTCATGTGGGACAACCGCCAGACGATGCACCGCGCCCGGCCGTTCCCGGCCCACGAGCCGCGCGACATGCGCCGCACGACGCTGATGGGCGAGGGGCCGACGACCGCGCAGAGCCCGGCGTAGTCGCCCTCGCGCGCGCGAATACGCCGATCGAATAGCCGGTGACGCCCCGCCTATAGCTTCAGGTGGGGGTCGAGCCAGTCGCGGAGGGCGTTGCCCATCAGGTTGATCACGAGCGTGGTGACGAAGATCGCGAGGCCGGGGAAGGTGGCGATCCACCAGGAGTTCAGCATGTAGACGCGCCCTTCGCCCAGCATGTTGCCCCAGGCCGGGGTGGGCGGCTGCACGCCGAGGCCCAGGAACGAGAGGAACGATTCGAGGATGATGACCTGGGCCACTTGTAGAGTGGCGATCACCACGATCGTCGACACGAGGTTCGGCACGATCTGGCGGAAGACGAGGCGCACGTGGCCCATGCCGAGCGCGCGGCCCGCCAGCACGAACTCGCGCTCGCGGATCGCCAGCGTCTCGGCCCGCACGACACGGGCGTAGATGGGCCACCCGGCGACGCCCAGCACGATGATCATGTTCACCAGATTCGGACCCAGCACGGCGATGACCGCCAGCGCCAGCAGCACGAACGGAAACGTCAGCATGACGTTGATGAGCGTCATGATCGTCCAGTCGGTGTTGCCGCCGAAGTAGCCCGCCGACAGGCCGAGGAGCACGCCGATGGTGGCCGAGATGATCACCGCGGCCACGCCGACCACGAGCGACACGCGCCCGCCGTAGATCATGCGTGCCAGCAGGTCGCGACCGACCTGATCGGTACCCAGCAGATGCTCCGCGGTGCCGCGGTCCATCCACGCCGGCGGCGACAGCCGGTGGCGAATGTCCACGGCCAGCGGGTCGTAGGGCGCGATCAACGGCGCGACGGTGGCGCTGGCGATGATGAGGAGCAACACGACGGCGGCGCCCACGCCCCAGCGCAGGCGCAGCAGACGACGCCAGGTCGCCTGGCGCGCCGCGGACGCCGCGATGTGCGCCGCGCCCATCTCGGTGAGCTCGACCCGCGAGGGCGTGCTCATCGCGGCGTCAGGAAGCCCGGATTCGAGGGTCGATGAGCCCCACGACGACGTCGACGAACAGGTTCACCATGACGATGAGCAGCGCCAGGAGGACCACGGCGCACTGGACCACCGGAAAGTCCTGGTTGCGGATCGACTCCACCGTGAGCGTGGCGACGCCCGGCCACGCGAAGATCGTCTCGGTGATGATGGCACCGCCCAGCAGCTGGCCGAACTGCAGCCCGAGCACCGTGATCACCGGAATGCACGCGTTGCGGAAGGCGTGCTTGACGACCACGCGTCCCTCGGCCAGGCCCTTGGCGCGCGCCGTCTTGATGAACTCCATGTTCATGACTTCGATCACGCCCGAGCGTACGAGGCGCATCGTGATGGGGGCCAGCGCCGCGCCGAGGCAGAACGCGGGCATCAGAAAGTTCTGCCAGGTGCCGTAGCCCGAGGCCGGCAGCAGCCGCAGCCGGACCGAGAACACGATGATCAGCATGATGCCGAGCCAGAAGATGGGCGCCGCCTGGCCGGCCACGGCCACCGCGGTGCAGAGGCTGTCGACCCACGAGTGGCGGCGAAGCGCAGCCACCGTGCCGAGCGGTAGCGCGATCACGAGGGCGACGACCAGACCAGAGAGCGTGAGGTAGATCGTCGGCGGCATGCGCTCGAGCACCAGACTGAATGCCGGCGTGTCGGCGTACCACGACTTGCCGAAGTCGCCCAGCACCGCGCGCGAGACGAACTTCCAGTACTGGACGTAGATCGGCCGGTCGAGGCCGAGCAGATGGCGGTACCGCTCGAATTCCTCCTTGCCGGCGTTCTGGGGCAGGAGGAGCAGCACGGGATCGCCGAGCACGTGCAGGATCGCGAAGGCGAGGAGCGAGATGCCGAACACCACCACGACGAGCTGAACGAGCTGGCGGGCGATGTAGCGTCGCATGCGGATCAGAAGGCGCGGGCCCGGGACGAGCCCGGGCCCGGTCTCGGTGGCGTGCCTACTTCTTCCGCGGCGTCACGGCCCACATCCGGTCGACCTCGTCTCGGGGCGCGTCGTACTCGAGGCGGTTGCTGACGCCCCAGACTCCGCGCAAGCCCCACTTGAACAGGTAGGCCGCGTCCTCGTACACGAGCTTCTGCGCCTTGGCGTAGATCTCCATTCGCCGCTTGGAATCGAGCGTGGAGCGGCCCTGGATCACCAGGTCGTCCAGAGCCTTGTTGCAGTAGTAGCTGTACGGCTGGTTGCACGTCATCACGTCGTAGAAGATCGCGTCCGCGTCGAAGATCGAGTAGTAGCCCCACGAGAACTCGAACATAGGGTCGGCCTTGTTGTCGCGGATCAGATTGGTGAAGGGCCCGACCTCGCCGACCATGCGGGCCTTGGTCCGGATGCCGGCCTTGGCGAGATCAGCCATGATCGCGTCCGACGTCTGGATGAGTCCGGGCTCGACCGTGGGCTGCGTTCTCAGAAAGCCGACGTCGATGCCGTTGGGGAATCCGGCCTCCGCCAGCAGCTTCTTGGCCTGGGCCAGATCCTGCTTGTAGGGCTTGACGCTCGTGTCGAAGCCAAAGGCCATGGGGTTGACCGTCGTCGCCACGCGGTCGCCGAGCCCGTTCAGCACGTGCTTGATGATCGAGTCGACGTCGACTGCGAGATTGGCCGCGAGCCGTACGCGGCGGTCCTGGAATGGGTTCGCGCCCGACCGCCCGGCTTGGTCCAGCTGGATCATCGCCGTGCGGAGAATCGGCGACGTGGTGGTGCGGGCCTGGCCCGACTTGTTGATCACGTCCATCTGGTCAGGCGGCACGGCCTTGATGATGTCGACGCCACCCGACATCAGCTCGGCGATCTGGGTGGCCTGCTCGGGGATGATGCGGACGCGCACGTACTTGTAAGCCGGCTTGGGCCCCCAGTAGTCCTCGTTGCGAATCAGCAGGTGCTCCTGTTTCTTGCTCCACTTCACGAGCTTGTAGGGCCCCGTGCCGACCGGGTTCTCCTGCATCCACTCGTGGCCCTTCTCCTTGATGACCTTCTCGGACTGCATCACCTGCGCGGTGAGCCGCTCGACGAACAGCGGATAGGGGCCGTCGGTCTTGAAGCGCGCGGTGAGGTCGTCCACCACCTCCACGCTCTTGATCTTGGCGTGGTTGCCGCGGGCGGTGAGCTTGTTCTCCGGGTTCAGCACCCGGTCGAAGGTCGCCTTGACGTCCTTCGCCCCGAACGGCGTGCCGTCGTGAAACTTCACGCCCTTGCGCAGCTTCACTTCCCACGTGCTGTCGTCGATGTTCTTCCACGACACCGCGAGGCTCGGCCCCACCTTGCCGGTCTTGAGGTCGCGGGCGGCGAGGTGATCGAAGACGTTGTAGCCCATGATGATGCTCTCGCGGAGCACCGAGTTGGGTGGGTCCCAGTTCTGCATGTCGCTCTGAATCGCGTAGACGATCGTGTCGTCCTTGGTTTGCGCCGAGACATCGACCGGAGCGAGCAGTGCGGAGATCAGCCCGAGCACCGATCCCAGCGTGATGGCGTGAATCATGACGTCCTCCCTCTCCCGAGTGCTGCGCGTGCCGGCACGCGCGCCGGACGAAGAGTGTCGCTCATCCTATCCGCCACCCAGCGCGGCGTCAAACGTCGCTCGCGGATGCACGGGAAGCTTTGGCACGAGCGGCATGACGGTATAATCGCTCGAGAGTCCGACGAGAGGAGGTGAGCCCATGGCGAAAGGCACCGGCATGCGGAAGGAAAAGAAGAAGCCGAAGAAGACCAAGAAGTAGCGTCGAATGGCGCGCCCGCTCCTGCTCAGCTGCGAGGCCGTGAGCATGGCTTACGGAAGCCGGTCGCTCTTCGACGATCTGTCCTTCGGATTGTTCGAAGGCGACCAGGCCGGCCTCGTCGGCCCCAACGGCTCCGGCAAATCGACCCTCCTCAAGATCCTCGCCGGCGACACGGCGCCCGACCGCGGCTCGCGCTCGCTCCGCGGCGGCCTGCGGGTCGGCTACGTGCCCCAGGACCCCGTGTTCTCCGCCGGGCGCACGGTCGAAGACGTCCTGACCGCGGCGATCGCCCGTGTCGACGAGGAGGACCGCCCTGGGCGCGTCGCGCAGGCCCTCGGCCGCGCCGGGTTCGCGAACGGGCGCGCGGAGGTCGACACGCTCTCGGGGGGCTGGAAGAAGCGGCTCGCGATCGCCCGCGAGCTGGCCGCCGCCCCCGACATCCTCCTGATGGACGAGCCCACCAATCACCTCGACGTGGAGGGCATCCTGTGGCTCGAGGACGTTCTCACCGAACGCGCGCGCGCGTTCCTGGTGGTGAGCCACGATCGCTACTTTCTCGAGCACGTGGCGACGCGCATGCTCGAGCTGAACCGCATCTATCCCCGCGGCTTGTTCGAGGCCGACGGGCGCTACAGCGAGTTCCTGGTGCGACGCGACGAGTTCCTGCGCGGGCAGGCGTCCTATCAGGGCGCGCTGGCCAACACCGTGAGGCGGGAGATCGAGTGGCTCCGCCGCGGCGCCAAGGCGCGGTCCACCAAGGCCAAAGGGCGTATCAAGGAGGCCGGGCGGCTCATCGAGGCGCTGGAGGACAGCCGGGCCCGCGCCGCCGGCGGGACGGCGGGGATCGACTTCACGGCGTCGCAGCGCCGCACGCGCCGGCTGCTGGTCGCGCGCGGCGTGACCAAGTCGCTCGGTGGCCGGCGTCTCGTCACCAACCTCGATCTCGTCATCACGCCGGGCACGCGCGTCGGCCTCATCGGCCCCAACGGCAGCGGCAAGACGACGCTGCTCGACGTGCTCGCGGGCGCGCTCCCACCCGACGCCGGCGAGATCGAGCGCGCCGACGGCCTGCGCGTGGTGCGCTTCGCCCAGGAGCGCGGCGGCGTCGATCCCACGCAGAGCCTCCGGCGAGCGCTGGCGCCCGAGGGCGACGCCGTCACGTGGCAGGGCCGGAGCGTTCACGTTCACTCCTGGGCCAAGCGGTTCCTGTTCCAGCTCGAGCAGCTCGAGCTCCCGGTCGGCCGCCTGTCGGGCGGCGAGCAGGCGCGGGTCCACATCGCGCGTCTGATGCGCGAGCCCGCGGACCTCCTCATCCTCGACGAGCCGACCAACGATCTCGATATCCCGACGCTCGAGGTGCTCGAGGAGAGCCTGGCGGAGTTCGACGGCGGACTCGTCCTCGTCACCCACGATCGCTTCATGCTCGAGCGCGTGTCCACCGTGATCGTCGCCCTCGACGGCCGGGGCGGCGTAGAGACGTTCGCCGACTACACGCAGTGGGAATCGTCTCACGCCGCGGTCGCGCCGCCGCGCCGTCCCGCGCAGGAGGTAGTGCCCGAGCGCGCGCGTTCGCGGCCGCCGCGCCTCGGCTATCTCGAGCAGCGTGAGTGGGACGGGATGGAGCGGGCGATCCTGGACGCCGAGCGCGCCGTCGACGCGTGCCAGAGCGAGGTGGACGACCCGGCGATCGCTTCCGACCCGGCGGCGCTCCAGCAGCGGTACGCGGCGCTCGAAGCCGCGCGCGCCGACGTGGACCGGCTCTACGCGCGCTGGGCCGAGCTGGAGGCCAAGCAGGGCTGACGGCGCCCCGCATCTCCAGGCGGGTCCACCGTCGCGTGGGTCACGCGCGTCGCGCGCGAGGCGCGCTGCGACAGCGACCGGTGGGCGAGCGCGCGATGGAGGTAGATGATCAGGATCTGACGCGTCACATCCGCTCCTTTTGTTCGTATAGGGGCTCGCGCGTGCGCGGCGCGGATCCGACCATGGGGTCACGGTGCTTGCGCATCAGGACTTGGTAGAGGCCGAGGGAGCCGCCCTCGAACGCGACCGCCGAGCAGGTCAGATAGAGGAGCCAGGTGCGGTACGTCCGCTCGCCGGCCAGCGCGCGGGCCTCGTCCGCCCGCGCACAGAGCCGCTCGACCCACTGCCGACACGTGCGGGCGTAGTGGAGGCGCAATCCCTCGACGTCCATGATCTCCCAGCCCGCGCGCTCCATCTCGGTCAGCGTTTGGCTGAGACCGGCCAGGTCGCCGTTCGGGAAGACGTGACGATCGAGGAACTCGGTCTGGCTCGTGCGCTTCCAGTGGAAGTCGTGGACGATCCCGTGGTTGAGGTAGAGCCCGCCGTCCTTGAGGCGGGCGCGGACGCCCCCGAAGAAGGCCGGGTAGTTCGGGATCCCGACGTGCTCGATCACGCCGACGGCGGCGATCTTGTCGTACATGATGTCGGCGGGCAGGTCCCGGTAGTCGAGATATTCCACGCGGCATCGATCCATGAGTCCCTCGGCCCGGATCCGCTCGGTGGCGTAGTCGGCCTGCGCCCGAGACAGCGTCACGCCGTGCGCGCGCACCCCGTAGTGCCGGGCCGCCCACATCGCGAGGCTGCCCCAGCCGCACCCGACGTCGAGCAAGGTCTCTCCGGCGCGCAATTCGAGCTTGCGACAGACGTGGTCGAGCTTGTCTTGCTGGGCCTGCTCCAGTTTTCCGTCGGGATCGCGGTAGTACGCGCAGGTGTAGACCATGAGCGGATCGAGGAACAGCTCGTAGAACTCGTTCGAGACGTCGTAGTGGTGAGCGATCGCCCGGGCGTCCTCGGCTCTGCCGCGCGGTCTCACGACGACACCTCCCGCATTCCGAAGATTCCGCCGAAGACCAGGTGGCGCCGCGTGATCCCGGTGGCCAGCATGGCGCGCACCAGCACCCGCGCGCACGCGTCGGGCAGACGGCTGAGCCGGCGCGCCAGCCAGCCGGCCTCGCCCCGGCCGTAGCGGCGCACGATTTCCCGGGTGTACGCCTCGAGCGGGGTCCCGTGGCGCACGTGCGCCACGACCGCGTCGGCCGCGAGCAGTCCGCTGCGGATGGCCGGCCCGATGCCCTCGCCGCTGAGGTCGCGCGCCAACCCGGCGGCGTCGCCGGCGAGACAGAAGCCCGCACCGGCGAGCCGTCTCGGCGCGCGGCGCCGCACCACGTACGCGTGGCCCCGGAAGGGCGCGATCGGGAGATCGGCAGGCAGGCGGCCCGCCGCGCGCAGGGACGCGAGCAGCATTTCCCGGCGCCGGGGCAGATCCACGCGCGGCCCGGCGACCACCCCGATCCCGACGTTGAGCACGTCCTCCTTGGGGAAGTACCAGCCGTAGCCCTTGAGATCCGGCTCCACGAAGAGCTCGGGCGCGCCGCCGCGGAGGGCGTCGCGACGCTCGGGCGGCAGGCGCGTCTCGCTCTCCTGTGCGATCACGACCTCTTCTCGCTCCGACACCTCGCCGAACGCCTTCGCCACGGGACAGTGATGTCCGCCGGCGCCGATGACGACCGGAGCCACGAAGACGCCGCGCTCGCTCACCACGCGCACCCCGGCCCCGTCGCGCGTGACCGCGGTGACCCGCGCGCCGTCGCGCACGTCGGCGCCGGCGGCGCGCGCGCGCTCCAGGAGATGGTGATCGAACTCGCTCCTCACGATGCCGTAGCTCGCGGGTCGGCGCCATCGCGTCTCGTGGCTGGCGCCGGCGAACGCGAAGCGGCAGGCGGTGAAGGGCTGGATGGTGAGCGGATACTTCTCGGGGTCGACGTCGACGTCGGCCAGCGCTTCAGGCGTGACCCAGCCGGCGCAAACCTTGACGCGGGGGAAGACCGCGGCGTCGAGCAGGACAGGCCGGAGGCCGGCTCGGGCGAGGCGCCAGGCCGCGGTGCTCCCGCCCGGCCCGCCCCCGACCACGATGACGTCGTGGGGAGCCACGTCAATCCCGCCAGAGCGCCATGAAGAGTCGCAGCCGATCGCGCAGCGAGAGCCGGATCTCCTCCATCGCGTCCGCGACTTTCATGGCCGCGAAGAGATCGCCTTCGATGTCGAGGGCGCCTTCCACGTAGGCCTCCGCGAAGTTGAGCGGGGTCGGCGCGCGCATGAGGCGGACGAACGTCTCGGGGCGATGCACGACGGCGGTGCAGGCGGGCGCGCCGTGGCCGAGCGGCACGAGCGTCCCGTCCCAGAGGCGGAACGCGAAGCCGGCCACGACGGGCTGGAAGACCGCTCGCAAGATTTCGGCGGCTCGCCGGGAGCTGACGCGTCGCGGCAGCATGTTCATGACACGGCCGTGGCTGGTTTCATGCCTGGTCCCCCCTCGAAGACCGGTGGGTGAGCGACGACGCGCCCGGGTCGGCCTCCTGGCTTCCGGATCGTTCTACTCCCCGCGCCTTCCCGGCTCATCGCCAGTGGCCATCTCGGGTTTCGTCCCCGGTTACAGTGACGGGGTCGCGGCGGATTCGCACCGCCTTCCCTGAGCCCTCGTGGGCACCTGGACGCCAATACCGGCGCGACACTAGCAAAGTGCCCCCACGGCCGCAACTGGCGTCTCCGCAGACGTCGGATCGCGCCGCGGCGGCGGGCTACTCCGCGGCGGCGGCGGACGCGCGCTCGGTGGCCGGGGCCGTCGCGGCCGTCGACGGCTCCATCCGGATCCGGCGCATCAGCGGAAGGATCAGCGGCACCGCCGCGAACATCACCGCCAGGATCCAGAAGTCGTCCGCGTACGCCAGCAGCTGGGCCTGCGCCACGGTTTCTCGATAGAGCATCACCACCGCCTGGCGCTCGGCGGTGAAGGTGTCGCTGCCGGCCGTCACGAAGTGGCTCGCCCATTGTGCCAGGCGCTCGCGCGTCGCCGGGTCCCACGCGGTGACGTGGCTGCCGAGCGTCGTCTGGTGGAACTGGCTCCGCTGGGCCAGCACCGTCGTGATCACCGCGATACCCACGCTCCCGCCGATGTTGCGCGACATACTGTAGACCGCGGTCGCGTTGACGAGCTTGTCGCGCCGGATCGTGGCCAGCGTCAAGGTGGACAGCGGCACGAAGACGAAGCCGAGCGCGAACCCCTGGATGAATCGCGGGAGCGCCAGCGCCCAGTAGTCCATCCCGAGCGTGAGCGAGGTCATCATGTAGAGGCTCACGGCGTTGAGCAGGCAGCCGAACCCGAGCATCACGCGCTGGTCGACGCGGGTGACGATCCCGGAGGCGAAGAGCGAGAAAATGTTGCCGATACCGCCGGGGGCCAGCACCAGACCGGACGTCCACGCGTCGTAGCCGAGCAGCTTCTGCGTGAAGACGGCGACCAGCAGCATGGCCGAGAACGTCCCGAATCCGATCAGCATGCTCAGCGCGGCGCCAGTCGCGAAGTTGCGGTCGGTGAACACGGTCAGGTCGAGAATGGGCTCGCTGGCCTTCAGCTCGCGGATCAGGAAGCCCACGAGCGCGGCGACGGCGATGATCGTCAGCAGAACGATGGTGGACGAGTCGAACCAGTCCTCACGCTCGCCGCGGTCGAGGACGAGCTGCAAACAGCCGAAGCCCGCGACCATCAGCCCCAGGCCCCACCAGTCGATCCGCGCAGCCCGGCGCAGGTACGGTGGATCGAACAGGAAGACGCTGGCCAGGAAGAACCCGAGGATCCCGACCGGCAGGTTGATGTAGAAGATCCAGCGCCACGACCACTGGTCGGCCAGGTAGCCGCCGACGGTCGGCCCCAGGATCGGGCCGAAGATGAAGCCGAGACCCCACACCGCCATCGCCATGCCGCGCTGGTGGAAGGGGAAGATCTCCCAGAGGATCGCCTGCGAGAGCGGAATGATCGGCCCGCCGCCGAGCCCCTGGAAGATGCGCGCGATGATCAACGTCGTCAGGTCGGGCGCCGCGCCGGAGGCGAACGAGCTGACCACGAACAGCGTGGCGCAGATCAGGAAGAACCGCTTGCGCCCGAAGAGGCCGGCCAGCCAGCCCGAGGCCGGGATGACGATGGCGTTGGCGGCGAGGTAGGAGGTGATCACCCACGACACCTCGTCCAGGCCCGCCGACAGCGAGCCCTGCAGGTGCGGGAGGATCACGTTGGTGACGCTGGTGTCGAGGATCTGCATGAAAGCGACCACCATCACCGTGAAGGTGATCGCCCACTTCTGGACGGGGGAAATCGGGACCGCTTCCGCTACTGGGGGCGTCATTGCCCAGGCTTGCGCAACCCGAGGTCAGTCTAGTCGATACGCGCGTCGCGCCGTGCCGCTGAACAGCGCCAGCTTCTCCTCGGCCGAGGCGCGCGCGGCGATGCGCTTGAACGCGTTCCACAGGTTCTGGCTCATGTCACCCGCGCTCGGCCGCGCCGACGCCGCGCCCGCTTCCTGTCACGTGCGCCGGCCAGTAACGATGCGTCTTGGCGACGACCGTGATGATGCTCTTCACCTCGTCCGGCAGCGGCCATGACGCGCGATGATAGCACCTCCACGGCTCCGGTCGCGGCGCTCGTGTACACTGGCCGAGCGGAGGAATCCACGTGGCGCTGTCGATCGAACCGATCACCCGCCCGTTCGATGCGGTGATCGAGCTCCCGGGGTCCAAGAGCTACTCGAACCGCGCGTTGCTCGTGGCCGCGCTCGCCCGCGGGCGCTCGGAGATCACTCGCGCGTTGTTCTCGGACGACACGCGCTACATGCAACGGGCGCTCGACGCGCTCGGCGTGCGCGTGGGGGCCGACGAGACATCGCAGTCGTTCGTGGTCGACGGCGTCGACGGCCGCTTTCCCGCTTCCGAAGCCACGCTCGAGATCGGCAACGCGGGAACCGCCGCGCGCTTCTTGACGGCGGCGGTCGCCCTCGGCCGCGGGACGTTCGTGATCGACGGCTCGGCGGCGATGCGCAAGCGGCCCATCCAGCCACTGCTCGACGGCCTGCGCGCCCTCGGCGTCGATGCCGAGAGCCGCGAGGCCACCGGCTGCCCTCCGGTGGGTCGAGCTCGAGATCGAGGGCGAGCTGGTCTCGGCGCCGTACGTCACGATGACGCTCTCCACGATGGCGGAGTTCGGCGTCCGGGCCGAGCGCGACGGCGACCGCTGGTTCCGCGTGCCCGCGGGCCAGCACTACGCGGCGCGGCCGTACGCGGTCGAGCCCGACGCCTCCGGCGCGTCCTACTTCTTCGCCGCGGCCGCCGTCACCGGCGGGCGCGTCGTGGTTCCACGGCTCGGCCGCCGCTCGGCGCAGGGTGACCTCGGTCTGCTCGACGTCCTCGCCCGCATGGGCTGTGACGTCACGATCGACGCCGACGCGATCACCGTTCGGGGAGTCACGCGTCTGCGCGCCGTGGACGCGGACTTCACGCGTATGGGCGACGTCGCGACCACGCTGATGGCGATCGCGCCGTTCGCCGACGGGCCCGTGACCGTACGCGGGATCGCCCAGACCCACTACGAGGAGAGCGACCGCCCCGTCGCCGCCGCCACCGAGCTCCGGCGCATGGGCCTAACGGTCGACAGTTCGTGGGACTCCGTGACGATCCATCCCGGCACGCCCCAGCCATGCGAGGTCCAGACCTACGACGACCATCGCATCGCGATGAGCTTCGCGGTGACCGGACTGCGCGCGCCCGGCATCCGGATCGCCGGCCCCGAGTGCGTGTCGAAGACGTTCCCCGAGTTCTTCGACGTGCTCGGCACCCTGCGCGCGCCGTCGACTCCAGCGAGAGCGGGGTGACCGTGATCAACGTCTACGCGCTCGGCACCGGCTACATCGAGCTCGATCGCGCCAGCATGGTGTCCGATCTCGAGCCGGGCCAACCCTGGACCGTGCCGGTGACGAGCTTTCTGGTGAGCCATCCGAGCGGCAAGCTGCTGTTCGACACCGGCGTGCACTGCCAGGCGCGGCTCGATCCGCTGGCGCGCCTGGGCGCCGAGCGGATGAAGCGGTTGGCCGTCAAGTCGCAGGCGGGCGACGACGTCGTGCCCCAGCTGGCGACGCTCGGTCTCACGCCCGACGACATCCGGTTCGTCGCGAACTCGCATCTGCACTTCGACCACTGCGGCGGCAACGAGTTCTTTCCGCGGGCGACGTTCCTGGTCCAACGGCCCGAGCTGGAATCAGCGCGGCGGCCGGGGTTCGTGCCGGGCTACAACCCGAGCCCCATCGACTTCGACCATCCGCTCGATTACCGGATGATCGAAGGGGAGCACGATGTCTTTGGCGACGGCAGCGTGATCCTGTTCCCGACGTACGGCCACACGCCGGGGCACCAGTCGCTGCGGGTCCGCGCCGGCAAGCAGGGGCAGATCGTCTGCGCGTCCGACGCGTGCTACACGCGGGAGAACATGGACCGCGACGTGCTCCCGAAGATCCTCTGGGACGCCTCGGTGATGTCCGAGTCGCTCGCGGCGCTTCGCAAGCTGCGCGACCAGGTCGGCGCCACGATGTTCTACGGCCACGACCCGGCGCAGTGGCAGGCCACCCCGCGCGCGCCGACGCCGGTGCTCTGAACCCGCGCGGTTCTCCGCTCGCGAGCTGGTTCGCGGGCCCGGCTGCCCTCGCGCGGTTCCGGCGCCGGACGCTGGGACGTTCGCCGGTCGTGCTCTCGCCACGCGGCTCCGGCTGGCGCGCGATCTCGCCCGATTGGGATGCCATCTTCGCCCTGGCTCGGGCCGGCGTGCCGTTTCAGACGGCGGTCGAGCGCCGCTACGACCGCTCGGGCGATCCCCGGATCCTGCGCCGCGCGCTTCGCGAAGGCCGCACGGTGTTCTTCCCGCAGATCCACCAGGTGCTGCCGCGGCTCGCCCGGCTGATGGTCGCCTTGCGGGCGGCGCTGCTGGGGCCGGCGCGCGAGGAGAGCTCGTTCTTGTTCGCGGTCGAGGGGCGGGGCAGGGAAGGCATGGGGCTGCATCACGACGGTGATGTCGACGCGTTCTGGCTCCAGCTCGAGGGCCGGCGCACGGTGACGATCGGACCGCCGGTCGGGCCGCGCACCCCGCTGGATCTGCCGGACTCTTTCGCCGCCAGCCTGGGCCCGCGCTGGCGTACGTTCGAGCTTCCGCCGGGCTCGTTCTTTCACTTGCCGCCGCGCACGCCACATCGAGTCGTATGTCATGGACGCTCCCTGGCGATCTCGCTCACGTGGGCGCGCGGGCGACGGCCACCGCGGGCGGTCACGTCGCCGCGCCGCGCCCGTGCGCTCGCGGCCTGGGACGTCGTCGGCGGCCGCGCGATCGCGACCCCGGGCGTGGCGCGTGATCGGTTGTGGGTCCAGGTCCCCGTGGTCGCAGCGCCCGTCGATCGGCGCCGCCGGGAGTTCACGCTACGGTCAGCGGACGGCCCGCCCGTCCGTTTGCCCGCCGGCCTTCATCGCTGGGCGATCAGGCTCACGCTGATGCCGTGTCTGCGCCTCGCCGACGTCCCCGCGGCCGCGCGCGATCGACTGTTGCTGAGCGGGATCCTGGCGCCGGTGGATCTGCCGGTGGCCGTCCGACCTCGACGCCCACGAACGCTCGACGGCTGGCGGTTCGCCTGAGGCCACGCGCCGCGATCAGCCCGCGCCCCGCGCGCGCGCCAGCACCTCGTCGATTCCCCCCACGAAGTAGAACGCGTCCTCCGGGACATCGTCGTGCACACCATCGAGGATGGCCGTGCACGCGGCCAGCGTGTCGGCGCGCGGCACGAACGTGCCCGGCCGGTGCGTGTACGGCTCGGCGATGAAGAACGGCTGGGCGAAGAACCGGCGCAACCGTCGCGCGCGCGCCACGGTGGCCCGCGCACTCGCGTCGGGATTCTCGTGGCCGTCGAGCGCGTCGGCCTCGGTGAGGCACTTCCTGACGCGCTCGGCCACCGCCGCGTGGGTCTCGCCGGCGACCTCGGGCGCGATCCAGCGCGATTGCGAGGCCAGCGGATCGATCGCCGGCCAGATCCCGGCGGTGGCGATGGCGCGCGACATCGTGATGACCGTGTCGAACGCCTCGCGGCGCTCCGGGTGGTCGGCCACGAAGAACACGGTCTGGATGCCGCCGATCCCGAGGGTGTAGCCCTCGTCGCGGATGTTCCGGAGATCCTCGGCGCGCACGCCCGGCACGAACGTGAACAGGGAGAACTCCGCCGTGGCCAGACGCCGAACGAGCTCCTCGACGAGCACGGTGGTGCCCACGCGCTCGCCGCCGAGAAGCCCGACGGCGCCGCCGCGGACGATCGGCAGCAGGAGGTCGATCACCTTGATACCCGTCTCGAGCAGCACGGGGCGTCCGGCTCGCGTGGGCGGCGCGAGCCGGTCGACCGCCGAGCGCATCAGCGGCTCGCCGAGCGGCGTGTTCATTGGCTCACCGCGCTCGGCGATCTGCATGCCCGGCGCCAGCTCGGCGGCGGCGTCGCGCGCGATGGCGCGCACGCGCCCGTCCGGCAGATGCTGCACGACCTGGACCGTGACGGCGCGGCCGGCCTCGTCGGCGGCGATCAGCGTGCTGAACAGCTCGGGCGGGCCGGCCGGCTCGAAGCGCGCCTCGATCAGCGGGCCCTCGGCGCGCACGATGCGGCCGATGCGCGCCGGGAAGTCTTCGGGCAGCGAGCGGTCGCTCAGCGCGTCCTTCATCATGGCGAGGATCCTCCTCTTGAGTCGCCCGCGCGCGGTGTGCAGGCGGTTGGTCACGGTCGTCACCGGCAGATCGAGGAAGGCCGCGATCTGCGCCTGCGAGCACTCGTGGACCCAGCGGAGCACGGCGGGCTCGCGAAGGCCGTCGGGGAGGTCGGCGAGCGCGGCCAGCGCCACCAGGCGGCGACGGCCGGCGTCCATCCGCTGGTCGGCGGACGGCCCGTCCCCCGGAAGATGCTCGGCTTCCGCGAGCGACTCGAGGCGTCGCGCGCGCAGCGCGTGAAGCGCCTGGCGGCGCACGATGCCGCGCAGCCAGGCCGGGAAGGCCGTGGCATCGAGGAGACGCGAGAGGCTGCGCCAGGCCGCCACGAACGCCTCTTGCACCACGTCCTTGGCGAGGTCGGCGTCGTGCACGACCGCCATGGCCGAGCCGTGGGCGAGGCGCTGATAGCGCTGGACCAGCTCCGTGAAGCTGTCCACGTCGCCACCGCGCGCCCGCTCGACCAGCGTTACCAGGTCCATCGGCCCTCCGTTCGTGCACAGCTTAGTGCCGCGGCGGGCGTGGGAGCTTTGGGGTATTTTCACGCGGCCCCGCGTGTATCCTTCTAGGGACTTTTCTAGGCTGGTCCGCCTCGCCTATAGACTCGTCGATGGGACGAGCCGAGCACGGGGGAGGAGGAAGTCGATGGCAGTCGACGTGGCGGCGCCGAGACGGCTGTTCACGCGCGAGGAGTACCACCGGATGGCCGAGGTGGGGATCCTCAAGCCGACCGATCGCGTCGAGCTGATCCGGGGCGAGATCGTCGAGATGTCGCCCCCAGGCCGGCGCCATCGAGCGTTCGTCGACAACTTGACCCAGCTCTTGACCGTGCGCGTCGCCGGCCGGGCGATGGTGTCGGTCCAGAATCCCGTCGTCCTCGCCGACGACACCGAGCCGGAGCCCGATCTCAAGATCATTCGCCGCCGCTCGGTGCCGTACAAAGAGCTCGAGGCACACGGCAACGATGTGCTGTTGATCATCGAGGTTGCTGAAACCTCCCTTGCCTACGACCGATCCACCAAGCTGAGGCTTTACGCTGAAGCGGGGATTTCCGAGTACTGGGTGGTCGACTGCGCGGCAGAGAGTGTCGAGGTTCATCGCGCCCCCGACGCCAGCGGCTACCGAGACGTGAGTCGCTTCACCGGCACCGCGTCTGTCAGCCCGCAGGCCTTCCCCGACGTCAGGCTAACGCTCGCCGAGATCTTCGCGTAGGTCTGGTAGGTTGACGCGCTGGCCGCTGCTGGCCTATGGTCTGGCCAGTCGCGGCGAGGGCGCCGCGCGCGGGGGCTGTCACTCACCGGGGGTGTCATATGAAGACGGCGATCGTCGGGACGGCGCAGGGCATCTTCGTGGTCGACGCGGCGGGCGGCGGGTCGTCGAGCAGCCTGGCGGGGCCGAGCGTCCGCCACCTCTCGCGGATAAACGGAAAATGCCTCGCCGGCTCCACCGCCGGCATCTTCCGGTCGGATGACGGCGGACGGACCTGGCAGGCCAGCGGGATCGGCGACCGCGAAGTGTGGGACGTCACGGCCGCACCCGGCGATCCGGAAACGCTCTACGCGGTCACCGAGCCGGCCGGCGTCTTCCTCTCACGCGACGCCGGAGCCTCCTGGACCGAGGTGGTCGCCTTCCGCCGCGCGCCCGGGTTCGATCAGTGGTGCGTGCCGGTCAACCCGCCGCGGCCAGGCCGGGCGCGCACGATCGTGATCGACCGCCAGAATCCCGACCGCTGGTGTGTCGGCGTCGAGGTGGGCGGAGTGGTGCTCACCGAGGACGGCGGCCGCTCGTGGACGTTCAACATGCCCGGCGGTAATCCCGATCTCCACAACATCGTGGCCAAGCCCGACGAGCCCGGCGTGTTGTTCGCGTCGACTGGATTCGGGCGCATCGATCGCAGCGAGCCGATGGAGAAGCGCATCGCGGGCATGTTCCGCTCCGACGACCACGGCAAGACCTGGCGCTTCCAGTGGACAGGCATGACGCCGCCCTATACGCGTCCGCTCTGCATCGACCCGCGGCCGCCCCACCCCGTCACGGTGGGCTCGTCGCCCACGGCGTTCTCGAGCGCCAAGGATGCGGGCGGCGCGCGCGCCATGCTGTTCCAGTCCGGCGACGGCGGCGAGACGTGGCGCTCGCTGGGCGACGCCGATCACTCGCCGTCGGCGGCGCAGATCCACGCCGTCGCCGCCGACCCCGAGACGACCGGCGGCGTGCTCGTGGGCACCGACACGGGCGAGCTCTGGCGGGTGCGCCCGGACGCGAAGTGGACGCGCGTGGCGCAGGGGCTGCCGATGGTGCAGTCCATCCTGCCGCTCGCGTGACGAGGGAAGACCATGGCTGAGCGCGAGCTCACGTACGGCGAGGCGGTCAAGGAAGCGATCGCCGAGGAGATGCGGCGCGACCCGCGCGTGTTCCTCATCGGCGAGGACGTGGCGGAGGCCGGACATCCGTTCAAGACGCTGACCGGCCTCGTGCAGGAGTTCGGGACCGATCGCATCGTCGACACGCCGATCTCGGAGCCCGGCTACGCCGGCATCGGGGTGGGCGCCGCCATGACGGGCATGCGGCCGATCGTGGACGTGATGTTCGGTGACTTCATCACGCTCACGATGGACCAGATGGTCAACCAGGCCGCCAAGGTGCACTACATGTCGGGCGGCAAGATCAAGGTGCCGATCGTGTTTCGCACGACGCTCGGCGCCACGCGCCGGTCGGCCGCGCAGCACTCGCAGTCGCTGCACGCGTGGGTGAGCCACATCCCCGGCCTCAAGGTGGCGCTGCCGTCGGGACCGTACGAGGCCAAGGGGCTCATGAAGACGGCCATCCGCGACGACAGCCCGGTGGTGATCTTCGAGGACAAGATGATGTACCGGGTCAAGGGCCCGGTGCCCGCCGACGACTACACGATCCCGTTCGGCGTCGCCGAGGTGAAGCGCGCCGGCACGGACATCACGATCGTCGCCACCAGCAGCATGGTCGGCGTGGCGCTGGGCGCCGCCAACTTGCTCGAAGCAGCCGGCATCAGCGCCGAGGTGATCGACCCGCGCACCACGTGGCCGCTCGACAAGCAGACGCTGATCGAGTCGGCCAAGAAGACGTCGCGCGCGATCGTGGTGGACGAGGGCTACGAGCGCTACGGCGTGACCGCGGAGATCGCGTCGGTCATCGCCGAGGGCGCGTTCTATCACCTGGACGCGCCGGTCAAGCGCATCGGCGCCATGGACGTGCCGGTGCCGTTCTCGCCGGTGCTGGAAGACCTCACCGTGCCGACGGAGAAATCGGTCGCCGAGGCCGCGAAGGTGCTCTGTCGGAAAGCATGACGACGTGATGGCTCCCGTGCGCATCGACGTCGATCTCGCCAGCGACACCGTCACGCGGCCCACCGCCGACATGCGGCGCTTCATGTGCGACGCCGAGGTGGGCGACGAGCAGAAGTTCGAGGATCCGACCGTCAACCTGCTTTGCGAAATGGTCGCGGAGCTCCTGGGCAAGGAGGCGGCGGTGTTCCTGCCCTCCGGCACCATGTGCAACGAGATCGCGCTGCGCGTGCACGCGCGGCCCGGCGAAGAGGTGATCGCTCACCACACCGCCCATCCCATCAACTTCGAGACGGGTGGGCCCGGCGCCCTGGCCGGCGTCAACGTGCGAGCGATCGACGGGGCGCGCGGTCAATTCGACGCCGCCGCGGTCGACGCGGCGGTGCGCCATCCCTCGCGCTACTCGCCCCGGACCCGGCTCGTGTGGGTCGAGCAGACGAGCAACCTCGGCAGCGGCTCGGTGTGGCCGCTCGCGAAGATCGAGGCGGTGACGGCAGTGGCGCGTCGTCACGGCCTGGCCACCCACATGGACGGCGCGCGGCTCATGAACGCGGTCGTCGCCAGCGGCGTCTCCGCACGCGACTACGCGGCCACGTTCGACTCGGCGTGGATCGATTTCACCAAGGGCCTCGGCGCGCCGGTCGGCGCCGCGCTGGCGGGCTCGCGCGCGTTCGTCGAGGAGGCGTGGCGCTGCAAGCAGCAGATGGGCGGCGCCATGCGCCAGGCCGGCATCATCGCCGCGGGCGGCGTCTACGCGCTCCGCCATCACGTGAAGCGACTGGCCGAGGACCACGCCAACGCCCGGCGTCTCGCCGAAGGGTTGGCCGGGCTGCCCGGGGTGCGACTCGACCCGAAAACGATCGAGACCAATATCGTGTTCTTCGAGCTGGAGGGCGCCCTCACCGCGCCGGTCGCCGTCGAGGGGCTGCTGGCCCGGGGCGTGCGCATGGGCGCGCTCGGCGCGCGCACGATTCGCGCCGTCACCCACCTCGACGTGGACGCCGACGGCATCGAGCGGGCGCTGGCCGCCGCGCGCGAGGTCTTCACGGGACGGAGCGCGTGATGGTGCGACGGCGCCTCGTCGGGCTGGTTGGCTGATGGCCACGAACGTCATCATGCCGGCGCTCGAGATGGCGCAGGAGACCGGCAAGGTCGTTCATTGGCTCAAGCGTGCCGGCGACAGCGTGCAGAAGGGTGAGCCGCTCGTCGAGATCGAGACCGACAAGGTCACCGTCGAGATCGAGGCGCCGGCCTCCGGCGTGCTGCGCGACGTCAGCGCGAACGAGGGCGACGTGGTGCCGGTGGGCCAGACGATCGCGCTGATCCTGGCGCCCAGCGAAGCTGGCGTTGCGCGCGCGGCGGCGACGGTCATGCCCGCCGCCAGCGCTGCCGCGACCGGCGCTGTCCCGATGGCGCCGGCGGCGGCAGCCGCCTCGGGCGGCGCGTCTGCGGGGGCGGTGAAGGCATCGCCGCTCGCTCGCAAGATCGCCGAGCAGCACGGCGTCGATCTCGCGCGCGTCAAGACCGCCAGCGGGCGGGTCGAGAAGGCCGACGTGCTCGCCTACGTCGAGGGCCAGAAGGCATCGCCCTCCTCCGGAAACGGACGGGCGGCCCGGTTGGCGCCGGCGTCGCCGAAGGCGCGCCGGCTGGCCGCCGAGCGTGGCGTCGATCTCGGCGCGGTCCGCGGGTCCGGCCCGGGGGGCGCGGTGCTGGCGCTGGACGTTCCCACCACGCCCCGCCCCGCCATGGCCGCGCCGGCGACGCCTCGCGTGGGGGCACCCACCGTCGGCACCGTCTGGCGGATCATGGCCGAGCGCATGACGACCAGCTGGACCACCGCGCCGCATTTCTATCTGGTGCGCGAGGTCAACGTGAGCCGCCTGGCCTCGTGGCTCGAGCGTGCGCGCCAGCAGACCGGCGCCCACATCACGTACACAGATCTGTTGGTCAAGCTCGTCGCGGCGGCCCTGGCCCAGCACCCGCGCGTGAACGCCTCGTGGAAGGATGGCGCGATCGTCCAGAACACCGACATCAACATCGGCCTGGCCGTCGCGATCGACGACGGGCTCGTGGTCCCGGTCATCCATCGCGCCGACACGCTGGGGCTGGCGCAGCTCGCCGCGCGCCGCGAGGACATCGTGAGCCGGGCCCAGGCCGGCAAGCTGCGTCCGGCCGACATCCAGGGTGGGGGATTCACCATCAGCAACCTCGGGATGTACGGCGTCGACGCGTTCAACGCGATCGTCAACCCGCCACAGGCGGCGATTCTCGCGGTTGGCCGCATCGCCGACCGCGTGGTGGCGCTCAACGGCCAGCCGGCCGTGCGGCCGACCCTGGTGCTGACCCTCTCGTGCGACCACCGCGCCCTCGACGGCGCCCGGGGGGCTCAGTTCCTCGGCGCGCTCGCCGAGCTCGTCGAGGAACCGCTGGCGCTGCTGGTCTGAAGGCGGCGGGGACTCCAAAATAAGAGTTGCCGATCTCCCGATATAGAGTTAAGATCGGTGAGGGGGATCGCGCATGAAGCCGAAGCATTCCGCGAAGCGATTTCGCCGGGCGCCCGGCAAGAGCCCGACGGGCTTCACGGCGTTCGTGGTTCGAGAGACCCCGGCGGCGGCGAAGATCGCGATCATTCGTAGCGGGGTGACCGCCCGGGTGGTCGACGAGATGGTCCGGTACCTCGACGTCTCCAAGAACGACATCTTCCGGGTTCTCCGCACGCCCGAGAGCACGGCGCACAAGCTCATCAAGGACAACCGGCCGCTCGATACGGCGGCGTCCGAGCGCGTCGTGCGGGTGGCGGACATCACCCGGATGGCCGAGGAGACGTTCGGCGGGCGGGAGCCCGCGACGCAATGGCTCAAGACCCCGAACCTCGCCCTGGACCGCGCCACGCCGCTGTCCATGCTGGACACCGAGCCGGGCGCGAGCGAGGTGAGAAAGATTCTCTCCGCGATCAACTACGGTGGCGCGTTTTAGTGGGCGATGCCCACGCTCTGGCGAATCGCCCGACGGCCCTATGCGCTCGACAGGGTCGGGGCCGGCGCCAGGGACAGCGGCGGCCGCTGGAACGCCGTCGGGACCGCGGTCATCTACGCCGGGCGCACGATCGGGATCGCCGCCCTCGAGAAGTTCGTGCATCTGTCCGGCGTCGTCCCGCCCGACCTGGTGCTCGTCAGGGTCGCCGTGCCCGACGGCGCGTCGTCGGAAACACCCGCGCTCGCCGACTTGCCGGCGGATTGGAACGCCCTGCGGCACGGTCCGCGGAGCATGCAGTTCGGCACGCGATGGGCCCAACAGAAGCGCTCGCTCGTGCTGTACGTCCCCTCGGCGATCATTCCCGAGGAGGCCATCGGCGTCCTCAATCCGAATCATCCGGAGTTCGCCCGGGTCCGCATGGGCGTCGAACGCGACTTCCGTTTCGACCTTCGGATGTTCGCGCGGCGGGCGCCTCGAGCCAATGTGTGAGATCCGCTAGCCGCTGGCCGCGTCGCTCTTCGCCCGCTATACTCTCGGCCCGAGAGAAGTCCTGAGTGCCGCTGTTAGGAGGAGGCGTTATGCACGAAGTGTTTCCTGTGCTCGCGGGTATCGGGCTCGGTCTTGCCACCAGCGCCGTCCGAGCCAACTGGTTGAAGAGTCTTCTGATCGCGGTTCTGGGCCTGGCGATTGGTGCGACCGCCAGCCGGGTCAGCGGCGAGCTCGCGATCAGCTGGGTCTATGTCCTCATCGACACCGCGCAGGTGGTCGGCGCGAGCGTGCTGACCGGCATCCTGGTCACGGTCTGGGTCCGCCGCCGTCGCGCCCGGGCAATAGCCCGCTGAAACGGGACTCCATGAGTAGAGACGTCTGCTTCTCCACCGCGACGGAGCTCGCGCATCGTATCCGCACGCGTGAGATCTCGGTCACCGAGGTCGTCCAGGCCCACCTGGCCCAGATCGAGCGCGTCAACCCCAAGGTCAACGCCATCGTCACCTTGACGGCCGAGCAAGCGCTCGCTGACGCACGCGCGAAGGACGCGGCGCTCGCCCGCGGCGAGACCCCCGGCCCCCTGTTCGGCCTGCCCGTCGCCCACAAGGATCTGGTGCCCACGCGCGGGATCCGCACGACGTTCGGATCGCCGATCTACCGCGATCACGTTCCCGATCAGGACGCGCTGCTGGTCGAGCGGCTGCGCGCCGCCGGCGCCGTCACCTTCGGCAAGACCAACACCCCCGAGTTCGGCGCCGGCTCGCAGACCTTCAACGAAGTCTTCGGGCGCACGCTGAATCCGTACGACCTCACGAAAACGTGCGGCGGCTCGAGCGGCGGCGCCGCGGTGGCGCTGGCGTGCGGCCTGGTGCCGCTGGCCGGCGGCAGCGACACCGGTGGGTCCCTGCGCAATCCGGCGAGCTTCTGCAACGTGGTCGGCCTCCGGGGCGCCGTCGGGCGCGTGCCGCCATGGCCGACGGACAACGCGTGGGCGTTCCTGCACGTGCCCGGGCCCATGGCGCGTACGGTGGCCGACGCGGCGCTGATGCTGAGCGTGCTGGCCGGGCCCGACCGGCGATCGCCGATCGCCATCGCCGAGTCCGGCGATCGGTTCCGCGCTCCGCTCGGCCGCGACTTCAAGGGCGTGCGCATCGCCTGGAGCCGCGACCTCGGCGGGCTGCCGATCGACCGGCGCGTGACGAAGACGCTGGACGCGCAGCGCGCCACCTTCGAAACGCTCGGCTGCGTGGTCGAGGACGGGGAGCCCGACTTCGCCGACGCCCGGCACGTCTTCCAGGTGCAGCGCGCGTTGGCCTTCGCGACTCGGTACGGGCCGCTGCTCGAGCGGCATCGCCACCAGATCAAGGACACCGTCATCTGGAACGTCGAGGAAGGGCTGAAGCTCACCGCGAAGGAGATCGGCGAGGCGGACGTGCAGCGCACGCGGCTCTATCACCGGGTGCGCGAGTTCATGGAGCGCCACGAGTTTCTGCTGCTGCCCGCCGTCCAGGTGCCGCCCTTCGACGTCACGCAGCCGTACATCACCGAGATCAATGGCGTGCGCCTGCCCACGTACATCGACTGGATGCGTGTGTGCTCGGACATCACCGTGACGGGGCTGCCGGCCATCTCGGTGCCCGCGGGCTTCACCGACGACGGCCTGCCGATCGGCCTGCAGATCGTCGGCCGGCATCAAGACGAGTGGGGCGTGCTCCAGCTCGCCCATGCCTTCGAGCAGGCGACCGGGTTCCACCGGCGGCGCCCGCCGCTGGCCGGCTGAGGCGGGCAAGCACCCGCTACCGCTGTTCCTTCAACCCCTGCTCGATCCGGCTGCGGACCGCCTCGGCAGCCGCGCTGCGCGGTGTTGCGGGATTCGGCGTCGCGTCAGCCCCCATCCTGTCGGCCAGGAGCAACGTGAGCAGCGCTTCCATCACGCTGCCGGTGCTCGGCGTCCCGTTCCCGCCGCCGCCGTGGATCATGATCTTGGGGACGATGTCGACGCGCGCGGCCTCGATGGCCTCGGCGAATCGGCTCATGACCTGCTGGGTGAGCTGGAAGCGGGGTCCTCCGTACGCGCGCACCTGCTCGTCGATGGCCATGGCCTGGGCGATGCCGACGCGGGCCGCGCGCTCGGCTTCCGCGCCAGCCAGGGCCTGCACCTTCTTGGCTTCGCCCTCACCGAGGATTCGGATCTTCTCGGCCTCGGCCTGCGCGAGAGTCTGAATCTGCGCCGCCTGCTGCTGGGCGCGGGCGTAGTCCGCCTTGCCCTGGTTGGTCTGGATCGAGATGTACAGCTCCGACTCCGTGAGCGTGGTCTGCTGCTTGGCCCGTGCCTCGGCCTCGCGCAGCTCGCGCTCCTTGACCGCGGCTTTCTCCTGCCGGTTGTAGGTTTCCACCTGCTCCTCGGCGATCTGGCGCGAGCGGAGCTGCGTCAGGATCTGCTCGATCTGGCCGCCGCCCTGGCCCGACGTGGGCGTGCCGATCAGCACCTCCTGGAGCTCGAGATTGTACTGGTCGAACTTCTCCTTCATCTGGTCGCCGGAGAGCTGCTGGATCGCGCTCCGGTCTTGCAGCAGCTGGATGAGCGTGCGCGTCTGGCCGACGTTCTTGAAATAGGCGGAGACCATCGGGTCGAGCGTCTGCTCGACGAGTCGCTTGATGTCGCCGAAGCGCTGGATGACGAGCGGCGCCTTGCGGTAGTCGATGTGAACCACCACGGACAGCGGCAGCGAGGGCTCGAAGGCGTCCTTCGTGATCAACGCGACCTCGGCCAGGTTCTCGTCGTACTTGTGCGAGCCGGTCTCCTGCTTGTTCCACTTCAAAATGAAATTGGTCGTGGGCACCAGGAAGACCTTCCCGGCGTAGGTGTTGAACGCGTATTTCCCGGGCAGGAGCGGTTCGCTCCAGACGCCACGCAATCCCTTCTGCACCAGCTCGCCGTGCTTGTACGCGGCGCCGGAGAGATCCTCGCCCGTCTCGCCGGTGTAGGAGACGACGACGCCGACGTTGCCCACCTCGATCACCGTCTTCGGCACCATCTCCACCGTCGCGAAGAGCCGGTTGATGTAGTAGGTGCCTTCGACCAGCACCTGGAGCTGGCGACCACGCTGCCCGCCGGCGCGCAGGAAGCGCTCGGGGTCCTGGAAGCTGTTGTGGTAGGTGTCGGGCTGCGCTGCGGTGTCGCCGACCGTCGGCGCGATGATCTGTCCGGGCGGCAACGAGGGCCCGTCATGTACGGTCACGATGCCGACGAGATCGTCCGTGCCCTTGATGACCACGGGATCGAAGCCGGCGCGGTCCTGGATGACCTTCGTCATCCGCTGGAAGATCTCCTCGTCCGACTTTTCGAGCGGCAGGAAATAGACGCGCTCGGTGGTGATCACGACGAACTGCGCGAGGTTGACGGCGTACGTGCCCTCGCGAAGGATCTTCCGTTGCGGGCCGCGCTGGCCTCCGTTCTGGAGGAAGGCCGCCGCGTCCTGGAGATCATCCGCCACCGCATTCGAGGCCAGCGCCTGCGTGGGCGGCAACGGCACGCCGTCGCGCGCGAACACGTAGCCGATCTTGCCCTGGGGGATGGTGACCAGCGGATGGATGTGGATCTTGTACTGGCCGGGCAGGAGATAGTGCACGCCGCCGCGGAGCAGCGCGGGCTGGAAGCCCGCCTCGCCGTTGAGGGCGATGATTCCGGTGCTGACCGATCCTTTGCCGCTCGTTCGCTTCTCGACGAGACCGACCTTCGTGTTCGGGATGTAGCGGATCCCGCGCAGCAGGAAGAGCACGACCACGCCGGCGAGCGAGTACAGAAACCAATGCGCCAGGAAGGCGTCAACGAGCCACATAATTCCCTCCCTCCCCTACGACTATGGGTGAAAATCGGCCCGCCCCGGCAATTTTTAGTTAAGCATCTTCGGCCGGACGCGGACACGGCCGACGCCCTTTGACAACGCGCGCTGGCAGGCGTACGGTGCCCTGCGCGTGGACGGAGGATACCGCGACAGGTCGAGTCACGTGAGGGTGCTTCGATTCAGCGAGGAGGGTGCGATGACGACGTATAAGCTCATCTCGGCAGACTCCCACATCATCGAGCCGCCGGACCTGTACGCGAAGCGGATCGAGCCTCGATTCAAGGACCGCGCGCCCCGGATGGAACGGATGGAGACCCCCACCGGTCGCAAGTACGATGCGTGGTTCATCGACGGCCAGCAGGTCGGCACCCTGGGCGCGGTGATTCAGGCAGGACAGCGGTTCGAGGACCCGTCGCAGATCGATTTCCTCGGGATATGGGAAGACGTCAGGCTCGGGGGCTACGATCCCCAGGCGATGATCAAAGAGAACGAGATGGACGGAGTCTGGGGCGCGTGCCTGCAGCCGAGCCAGGGGCTCTTCTGGTACCGCATCCCGGACAGCGGGCTGCTCTCCGCCATCTGTCGTGTGTACAACGACTGGATCGCGGAGTTCTGCAAGCCCTATCCCGATCGCCTCAAGGGCATCGCCATGCTCAACGTCGACGACGTCGACGACGCCTGTCAGGAGCTCGAGCGCTGCGCGAAGCTCGGGCTGGTCGGGGCGTTCATTCCCGTCGCGCCGCTGGCCGAGCGGCCGTATCGGCACCCGATCTACGACCGGCTCTGGTGGACCGCGCAGGACCTCGGGCTTCCATTGCTCCTGCACATCGGCACGCCCCGCGGCGGTATCCCAGGGTGCGAGTTCACCATGAACCTCGGCGAGCTCACCGGGGCCGGCCGCTCCACCACGGACTACTGGGTGCGCTACTCGCTGTCGGCGATGATCTTTGCCGGCGTCTTCGATCGGACTCCCAAGCTGAAGGTCGGCTCCGTCGAGCACGAGGCCGCGTGGATTCCTCACTGGCTCAAGCAGATGGACTTCACGTATCTGGAGCGGCCCGTGTTCACCAAGGGCTGGCGGTCGAAGGACGGCCTCCTGCCGAGCGACTACTGGCGGCGGAACATGTTCGTGGAGTTCATGGAGGACGATCTCGGCGTCAAGCTACGCGGGACGATCGGCGTCGACAACATGCTCTGGGGGAGCGATTTCCCCCACGCGGAGTCGACCTGGCCGAGGTCCAGGCAGTTCCTGGATCGCATGTTCGCGGAGACTCCCGAGGAGGATCTGCGCAAGATCACCTCGGAGAACGCGGCGCGGTTGTTCGGCTTCAAGCTGAACTAGCGCGCCGGGGACTGCGATGCTGGACGGGTTCGTGTCGGTGATGGCGACCTCCGAGCTTCCGCCGGGCGACATGAAGTTCGTGGTCATCAATCGCCAACGCGTGCTCGTCGCCAACGTCGGCGGCGTCTTCTACGCGCTGTCGGATATCTGCGGGCACGCGGGGGCGCCGCTGTCGGCGGGAAACCTCACGGGCTACGTCGTCGAGTGCCCCCTGCACTACGCGTGCTTCGACGCGCGCACCGGCAAGCTCATCACCGGGCCCGTCTCGGCCGATGTGCCCAGCTACGAGGTGCGCGTCGAGGCCGACACCGTGTACGTGAAGCCGCCGCCGCCACCCTAGGAGCCTCCCATGAAAGCCTACTGGATCAGCCCCGGCGCCACCGGCACCAGCGTCGAGCGACGCGAGACGCCAACGCCCGTCCCCAAGGCCGGCGAGATCCTCGTGCGCGTGCGCGCGGCGTCGTTGAACCGCGGCGAGCTGCTCGGCGGCGCGCACGGCGCGGCCCCGAAGCCCGGCGGCGGCGAGTGCGCAGGCGAGGTGGTGAAGGTCGGCGACGGCGTCAGCGGGGTGTCAGTCGGTGCGCGCATGATGGGGCGCTGCGGCGGCGGCTACGCGGAGTACGCGCTCATGGACGCGCGCGAGGCCATGCCGGTCCCCGCGAAGCTCTCGTGGGAAGAGGCGGCGGCGACGCCGCTCACGTTCATCGTCGTCTACGACATGCTCGTGGCTCAGGGCCACCTGGCGGCCGGGCAATGGCTCCTCGTCACCGGCGTGTCGTCGGGGGTCGGCGTCGCCGCGCTCCAGACCGGCAAGGCGCTCGGAGCGCGCGTGATCGGCACGTCCGGCTCGGCCGAGAAGCTGGCCCGGCTCGGGAAGCTCGGCCTCGACGTCGGCATCCGCACGCGGGTCGCCGACTTCCACGACGCCGTGATGAAGGCCACCGACGGCAAGGGCGTGAACCTCGTGGTCAACAACGTCGGCGGCTCGGTCTTCGCCGAGTGCGTGAAGTCGCTGGCGTTCGAGGGGCGGCTGGCGATGGTGGGGCACCTCGACCGCGTGTTCACCACCACCCTGGACGTCGAGGCGCTGCACCGCCAGCGCCTCACGCTGTTCGGCGTGAGCAACCGGCTTCGCACCGCGGCGCAGCGCGCGGAGACCGTGCGCGCGTTCGCGCGCGACGTCCTGCCGTACTTCGACGACGGCCGGCTCCGGCCGCTGGTCGACAAGGTCTACGAGCTCGACGATCTGGCCGCCGCCATCAAGTTCATGGAGTCGGACGCCCAGGTCGGCAAGATCGTCGTCCGCGTCTGAGACTCCGCGCGCGGCCCGGCGCCCGCCGGGCTCACGCGAACGCTGGCGGCGGCACGAACGCCTGGAACTCGCGCTCGAGCAGCTGCGCGAACCCCAGGCACGTGAGGTCGCCGTATTGCGGCCCCACGATCTGCACGCCGACCGGAAGATCGCTCGGCGTGAACCCGCACGGCGCCGCGGTCGACGGGAGAAAGCTCGCCCCCGTATAGCCGGCCCAGAACAGGTGATCGGTGACCGGCACGCGCTTGCCGTTCACGGTCAACGTGCGGTCGTAGCGCTCGCCCTTCTGGTCGTGCGGAAAGGCCGCGGTGCCGGCGACGGGGCAGAGCAGCAGATCGTACCTCGTGAAGAACTCGGCCCAGGCCGCTCGCATGCGGTGGCGCACCTCGTTCGCGGCGAGCCAGTCGCGATGCGAGAGCACGGCCGCGCGCGTCGCCCGCGCGTAGTAGCTCTCGTCGCCGGGCGCGAGCTCCCGCGCCAGCTCCACGTTCCGGTCGAAGTCGGCGTCGTTCTGCCGGTCCGACGTCGCCGCGCGCAGGAGCCGCACGTACACGGCGAACGCCTCCCGCGTGTCGATGGCCGGGCGCGCGCGATCGTCGACCGTCGTCTTCCGCTTGCCCAGGAAATCGGCGAGCGCCTGGAGCCGGTCCATCACCGTGCGGTCCACCGGGATCCCCGGCGCGTCGAGCATCAGGGCCACCTTGAAATCGCGCAAGCGCTTCTGCTTCGGCGGCTGCAGCCGCAGCTGCCATCCGGCCGCGTCGATCTCATCCGGCCCGGCCATCACCGAGAGGGCCAGCGCGAGATCGTCGGCGCTGCGCGCCAGCGGTCCCACCACGTCGATATCGACGGGCGCCTTCTGCCACGGCAGGGCCTGGCCCTCGCGCGGCACGATGCCCCACGTCGGTTTGTGGCCGTAGACCCCGCAGAAGTGCGCCGGGTTGCGGATGGACGATCCGATGTCGCTGCCGGCTTCGAGCCCGGTGAGCCCGGCGGCGAGCGCGGCGGCCGAGCCGCCCGAGGAGCCACCGGGCGCGCGGCGGACGTCCCAGGGATTGTTGGTGGTGCCGTAGATCGCG
>QHSI01000099.1 GCA_003221515.1 Candidatus Rokuibacteriota bacterium | reverse complement strand
AGTTGGCCCGCCGCAGTATAGTTCCCCCTGTCCGTCCACTTGCACCGTACCACTGCCTCGCCGGCGAGTTCGACGAGTGGATGGCGGTGACGCTCGCGGGCAAGTCGTTCTCCAGCGAGAAGTGGTTCGTGGAGGCGAACGGCCGAATCGTGAAGACTCCTCTTTAGGAGGCCACCCGATGCTCCCGTTCCAGCTGCGCAAGCTCGGTCACGTCGTGCTCAACGTTACCGATCTCGAGGCCTCCGTGCGCTTCTACACGGGCGTGCTCGGTCTCGAGGTCAGCGATCGCTACCCGGACACCATGGTGCCCGGCGGCATGGTCTTCATGCGCTGCAACGCCGACCACCACGGCGTCGCGCTGGTCGGCGGCGCCTCGAAGACCGAGCGGAGCAGCCTGAACCACTTCGCGTTCGAGGTGGCGACGCTCGACGAGGTGTTCCGCGCGCGCGCGTGGCTCTCCAAGCACGACGTGCCGATCGTCTTCGAGGGCCGCCGGCGCGCCGGCTGCCAGATCGCCGTGGAGTTCCAGGATCCCGACGGCAACAACCTCGAGGTCTACTGGGGCATCGACCAGGTCGGCACCAACGGCCACGTGCGGCCGGCCAGTGAGTGGCGCCAGGCGCGGACGCTCGAAGACGCGGTTGCCAACGTCGTTCCGGGCCAGCGGCTACCGCGCTTGTCTTCGTGAGGGCGACGACCTGCTGCATCGCCGGCGGCGGGCCGGCGGGCATGATGCTCGGCCTGCTCCTGGCGCGCGCGGGCGTCCCGGTCGTCGTGCTCGAGAAGCACGCCGATTTCCTGCGTGACTTTCGCGGCGACACCATCCACCCGTCGACGCTCGAGGTGATGCACGAGCTCGGAGTCCTGGACGACTTCCTGAAGCTGCCGCACCAGAAGGTGCGCGAGCTGGTCGTGCAGATCGACGACGTCAGGGTCCCGGTCGCCGACTTCACCCACCTGCCGACGCGGTGCGGGTTCATCGCGTTCATGCCGCAGTGGGACTTCCTGAACTTCCTGGCGGAGCGGGCCCGCCGCTATCCAACCTTCGAGCTTCGGATGCGCGCGGAGGTGACCGGGCTCATCGAAGAGGCGGGCCGCGTGGTCGGCGTCGAGGTGGACACGCCCGAGGGCCGGCTCGAGGTGCCGGCGACGCTCGTCATCGCCGCCGACGGCCGGCACTCGGTCGTCCGGCGCGAGGCCGGGCTTCGAATCGAAGAGCTCGGCGCGCCGATGGACGTGCTGTGGTTTCGACTCGCCCGCCGGCCCGAGGACGCCGTCGGTGGTCTCGGCCGGTTCACCGCGGGCCGGCTGTTCATCATGCTCAACCGCGGCGAGTACTGGCAGTGCGGCTTCGTCATCGCGAAGGGAACGATCGACGAGATCCGACAAGCCGGGCTCGAGGCGTTTCGGGCCGAGGTCGCCAGGCTCGCGGCCGTCCCTCGCGATCGGGTGAGCGACATCCGGAGCTGGGACGACGTGAAGCTGCTGACGGTTCTCGTCGACCGCCTGCCCACGTGGTACCGCTCGGGGCTCCTCTGCCTCGGCGACGCCGCGCACGCGATGTCTCCCGTCGGCGGCGTCGGGATCAACCTCGCGATCCAGGACGCGGTGGCCGCCGCGAACATCCTGGCGGCGCCGCTGCGCGACGGGAGCCTGTCGCTCGAGCACCTGCAACAGGTCCAGCGGCGACGACTGCCCGCGACCCGAATCGTCCAGCGCCTGCAGATCCTGGTGCAGGATCGAATCGTCACGCCCGTTCTCGGCAGCCGCGCGCGCAAGCTCTCGGTGCCGCTGGCGCTTCGGCTGCTCGTCCGGATCCCGCTGCTGCGGCGGATCCCAGGCCGCCTGGTCGGCATGGGCGTCCGACCCGAGCACGTCCGAATCTGAGTCCGGGGTCCGCGACCTGCCCAGCCTGACGCTGATCGGCCAGTCGCTCATCGCGGGGCTCTTCACCGGTGGTCTCTACGCCTTGCTCGGCCTCGGACTCAGCCTGACCTGGGGCCTGCTGCGCGTGATCAACCTCGCGAACTTCGCCCTCGCGTTCCTGGGCGCCTACCTCACCTACCAGATCGCGACCGTGTCGGGCGTCGATCCGATGCTGACGCTCGTGGTGATCGTCCCCGGCTTCTTCGCGGCCGGCGTCGCGCTGGAGATGGGCTTTCTGACATTCAAGATCAACGAGCTCACCTCGCTGATCGTCACCTTCGGCCTCACCGTGATCCTCGAGAGCGTGATCCAGTGGTTCTGGACCGCCGACTTCCGCCGCCTCGAGTCGCCGTATGCGCGCATGTCCCTCAAGGTGGGCCCGTTCTTCGTGGGACTGAGCGGGCTCCTCGGCCTCGCCGCCGCGGCCGTGCTGACGCTCGCGACCTGGGCGTGGCTTCGCTGGAGCTATCTCGGCAAGGCCGCCCGGGCGAGCGCGCAGGACGGCCCGATGGCCGGAGCCTTCGGCGTCGACCGCCGCCGCCTTGCGCTGCTCCTGGCCGGGCTCAGCTCGGCGTACGCGGGCGTCGCCGGGCTCTTCATCGCGCTCAACCACACGCTGGCGCCCTCGCAGATCTACTCGTGGATCGGCGTGGTGTTCGCGGCGGTGATCATCGGCCGGCTGGGCAACGCGCTCGGGCTGCTGGGAGCCGCGGTCTTCATCGCCGCGAGCGAGGCGCTGACGATGGCCGTCACCGCGCCGGGCTGGGCGCCGCTCGTGTCGTTCACGCTCTTGATCCTGATCTTGCTGCTGCGGCCCGAGTTGTGAGCGCGTCCCGGCTCCGCTCGGTGGTGCCGCTCGTCGCCGTCGGCGTCGCGTTCGCGCTCGTGCCGGCGCTCGGGCTGCCGGCCTTCTACGAGACCTTCCTCTATCTGGTGTTCTTCTGGGTCTCCCTGGCGACCAGCTGGAACATCCTCAGCGGCTACGCCGGCTACTTCAGCTTCGGCCACGCCGCCTTCTTCGGCGCCGGCGTCTACACCACGGCCACGCTCGCGACGGCCCTCGACGTGCCATTCCTCTGGACGCTGCCGGCGGCCGGCCTGGTGGCGGCGCTCCTCGGTACCGCGATCGCCGCGGTCGTCTTCCGCGTCCGCGGAGTCCGCGGAGAGCTCTTCGGGCTCCTCACGCTCGCCGTGACGTTCGTGCTGTCCACGATCGCCCTCAACACGCGGATCGACGGCGGCCCCGGCGTCTTCCTGGCGGCGGTCGCGATCCCGAAGCTGTTCGGCGCTCCGGCGACCACGCTCTATCATCTGGCGCTCGTGGTCGCGCTGCTCTCCGCGGCCGGCGCGCGGGCGATCTTCCGCTCGCGGTGGGGCATGGGGCTCTTTGCCATCCGCGACGACGAGGACGTGGCCGAGGTACTCGGCGTGCCGACCTATCGCTACAAGCTCGTGGCCTTCGCGCTGAGCTGCTTCATCGCCGGGCTGATCGGCGGGATCCACGCGATGTTCGTGTCGTACGTGACCGTGGCCGAGACGTTCTCGGTCGGGCTCGCCGTCGACGCGATCATGATGGCGGCGCTCGGCGGCACGCGCATCTGGTACGGTCCGGCGCTGGGCGCCCTCATCGTCACCTCGCTCACGCAGTCGCTCACGGGCGGCCACCGCGCGATCCTGAACCGCGCGCTGATCGGCGCCATCTTGATCGCGGTGATCGTCTTTCTTCCGGACGGCGTGGCCGGCGGGGTACGACGCCGGCGTCGACCCGCACCGCTCGCCCCACCCATCGCCGTCGCGGCCGTCGAAGCGACGCCGCGGGCGCGACCGGCCGAGGCGACGCTGCTGGCCTGCGCGGACGTGCACAAGGCGTTCCGCGGTCTCCAGGCGCTCGCCGGCGTGACGCTCGAGGTGCGGGCGGGCGAGATCCTCGGCCTCATCGGGCCGAACGGCTCGGGCAAGTCGACCCTGATCAACGTGGTCAGCGGCTACTACCAGGCCGATGGCGGGCGCATCGCGCTCGGCGGCCGCGATATCGCGCGGGTCGCCGCGCACCGGATCGCCCGCCTCGGCCTCTCGCGGACCTACCAGATCCCACGCTCGTTCGGCGGGCTCACCGCCCTGGACAACGTCGCGCTCGCGGCGATGTTCGGCGGAGCCTCCCACCGGCGGGAGCGCGCGCGGCACCTCGCGCGGTCCTGGCTCGCCTTCACCGGCCTCGAGGCCCGCGCCGACGCGCTGCCGGACGAGCTGAATCTACTCGAGCGCAAGTTCCTCGACCTCGCCCGCGCGCTCGCTTCCGAGCCGCGGCTGGTGCTGCTGGACGAAGTGCTGTCGGGACTGACGCCGGCTCAGATGACCGACGCGCTCCGGCTCGTGCGGAGGATTCGCGCCCGCGGGACGACCGTCGTGTTCGTCGAGCACATCATGCGCGCGGTCCTCGATCTCGCCGACCGCGTCGTGGTCTTGAGCTACGGACAGGTCATCGCCGAGGGGCTGCCGCAACAGGTCGTGCGAGACCCCGAGGTGGTCCGCGCCTATCTCGGGAAAGCCTATGCTTGAGATCACGCACCTCGAGGTCGCTCACGGCGAGGCTGTCGCGGTCCGCGACGTCTCGCTCGGCGTGCGGCCGCGCGAGCTCGTGACCGTGGTGGGACCGAACGGCGCTGGCAAGACGACGCTCATCAACGCGATCGCCGGGCTGTTGCCGATCCGGGCCGGATCCGCTCGCCTCGACGGCGACGATCTGGCGTCGGTGCCCGCGCACGAGCTCTGCCGCCGGGGCATCGCGCTCGTTCCCGAAGGTCGCCGCCTCTTCCCGGCGATGACCGTCGAGGAGAACCTCGAGATCGGCTGCTACGCGGCGGCGGCGCGGCGGATGCGCGGCGAGAGCCTCGAGCGCGTCTACGCGACGTTTCCGATCCTGCGCGAGCGGCGGCGACAGCTCGCGGGCTCGCTCTCGGGCGGGCAGCAGCAGATGGTGGCGATCGGACGGGCCCTCATGGCGCGGCCGCGCTTGCTGCTGCTCGACGAGCCCTCACTCGGCCTCGCCCCGAGCATCGTCGACCAGGTGTTCGCGGTGATCGCCGGGATCCACGCCGATGGCGTGGCCGTGCTCCTGGTCGAGCAGAACGTCGTGCAGGCCTTCGCCATCGCGGCGCGCGCATACGTCCTCGAGCAGGGGCGCATCGTCGCCGAGGGGGCGCCCGCCGACCTCACGCGGGACCCGAGGATCCGCGAGGCCTATCTGGGCCAGCAGTGAGGCCCCGCGTATTGCGCACCGCGTATTGCGCGCCTTGCCCTCGGGGCGCGCGTCCAGGTATCCTCTTCGCCGACGGCGAGAAAAGGAGGAAGACGACGATGGCACTCATCAAGGTCACGGATCTCGCGTACGGCCGCCTTCGCGCGCCGGATCTGGACGCGGCAGAGGAATTCCTGACCCACTTCGGTATGGTCCGGTCGGCGCGCACGCCGACGGCGCTCTACATGCGCGGCACCGATGCGCCCCACCACCTTCACGTCACCGAGAAGGGCGACCCGGGCTTCGTGGGACTCGCGTACTACGCGGCGAGCCTGGACGATCTCAAGAAGGTCGCCAAGGCGCCGGGCGCCTCGGGCATCGAGTCGATCGACGAACCGGGCGGCGGCAAGCGCGTGCGGCTGAAGGAGCCGAACGGCTACCAGGTCGAGGTCGTCTACGGGATCAAGCCGCTCAAGCCGATCAAGGTCCCACGGCAGCCCCTCAACCTGGGGTCGGAAGGGCTCGAGCGGGCTGGTAAGGTCATGCGCATCCATCGCGGCCCGGCTCGAGTGAAGCGCATCGGCCACGGCGTGATGGCTTCACCGAGGGTCGTGGAGACCGCGGCGTGGTTTCGCGAGACGCTCGGGTTCATCTGCTCGGACGACGTCTACGCCGGCAGCAAGGACAACATCATCGGATCGTTCAACCGGTGCGACCGCGGCAGCACCTACGTCGACCATCACGTGTTCTTCTGCGTCAAGAACGAGCGCGCGGGGCTGAACCACCTGTCGTTCGAGGTCGCCGACATCGACGACGTCTTCACGGGCCACGAGTACCTGGCGAAGCTCGGCAAGTACGAGCACATGTGGGGGATCGGACGGCATCTCCTCGGCAGCCAGATCTACGACTACTGGTCGGATCCGTGGGGCCGCGTGCACGAGCACTGGTCGGACACCGACCGGCTGAACGTGAAGAACGGCTCCAACTTGATCTCGGCCGAGGACGGGCTGATCTCGCAGTGGGGCGAGCGGCCACCGGAACGGTTCCTGAATCGGGTGATCGCCTAGCGCAGGCTGCTGAAAGAGGCCCATCTGCGTCGTTGGCGCCCTCGGCTGCACGCTCACCGTACTCGAAGTACGGCTCGCGTGCAGCCTTCGGGCGCCGCCTAGCATCTGGACCTCTTTGAGCAGCCTGCTCGGCCATCCAATCCTAGCCGTACCTCGATCATGAGGCTCCGATGACCGTCGATCCTCGGCTGCTCAGTTCTCTCCAGGCGCGACTGGTCGGGCCGTATCGTGGCGGCCGCGTCGTGGCCGTCGCCGGCCATCCAACCGACGCGATGACGTTCTACTTCGGGGCGTGCGCCGGCGGCGTGTGGAAGACGACCGACGGCGGCACGTACTGGGAGAACGTCTCCGACGGGTTCTTCGAGACCTCCGCCGTCGGCGCGATCGCCATCGCGGCGTCGGACGGCAACGTGATCTACGCCGGCACCGGCGAGGCATGCATCCGGGGCAACGTCTCCCACGGCGACGGCGTCTACCGGTCGACCGACGGCGGGCTCACGTGGACGAACGTGGGCCTGCGCGACACTCGCCACATCGGCCGGGTGCGCGTCCACCCGCGCGATCCCGCCCTCGTGTACGTCGCGGCGCTCGGCCGCGCGTGGGGGCCGAACCGCGAGCGCGGCGTGTTCCGGTCGCGCGACGGCGGCGCCCACTGGGACCACGTCCTGCTCAAGAGCGCGCGCGCTGGCGCCGTCGACCTCTCGATGGACACGCAGAACCCGCGCGTCCTGTACGCGGCGGTGTGGGAGGCGCAGCGCACGCCGTGGGGCATGACGAGCGGCGGGCCGGAGTCGTCGCTGTGGAAGACGACGGACGGCGGCGACCGCTGGACCGACATCTCGCGAAACCCCGGGCTGCCGCGCGGCATGCTCGGGCGGATCGGCGTGGCCGTCTCTCCCGCCGACGGCCGGCGCGTCTACGCGGTCGTCGAGGCCGAGGACGGCGCCTTGTTCCGCTCCGACGACGGCGGCGCCACGTGGCAGCGCGGCAGCGAGGAGGCCGGGCTACGCGGCCGCCCGTGGTATTACATGCACGTCTTCGCGGATCCGGTGGACGTCGACACCGTCTGGGTCGCGGACTACTCGCTGTGGAAGTCGACCGACGGCGGCAAGACGTTCGGCGAGGTCGCCACGCCCCACGGCGACAACCACGACCTCTGGATCGATCCGGCGAACCACCGACGGATGATCGAGGGCAACGACGGCGGCGCCTGCGTCTCCTTCAACAGCGCGCAGTCGTGGTCGACGATCTACAACCAGCCGACCGCGCAGTTCTACCACGTGTGCGCCGACGACCAGCGGCCCTACCGGATCTACGGCTCGCAGCAGGACAACTGGGCCATCAGTCTCCCGAGCCAGTCCCATCGCGGCGTGATCGCCGCGATCGACTGGGTCCAGCCGGGCGGCGGCGAGAGCGGCTACATCGCGGTGAAGCCGGGCGATCCGAACGTCGTCGTCGGCGGCTCCATCGGCACCGGTCCGGGCAACGGCCGGCTGATCCACTACGACCATCGCACCGGGCAGGAGCGCGTGATCAGCGTCTGGCCCGAGGCCTACGGCATGGGGACCGCGCCCGCGGAGCACCGCTACCGCTTCCAGTGGACGTTCCCCGTCTTCTACTCGCGGTGGGACGCGCGCGAGCTGTGGATCGCGGGAAACCGCGTCTTCCGCTCGCTCGACGATGGGCAGAGCTGGGAGATCGCGAGCCCGGATCTGACGCGCAACGACGGCGCGAAACTCGGCCTGTCGGGCGGCCCCGTCACCCGCGACAACACCGGCGCCGAGGTCTACTGCACGATCTTCGCCCTCGTCGAGTCACCCCACGAGCGCGACGTGCTCTGGGCGGGCACCGACGACGGCCTCGTCCATCTCTCGCGCGACCGCGGCCGGACATGGCAGCCGGTGACGCCGCCGGACCTGCCCGAATGGGCGCTGATCAGCATCCTCGAGCCGTCGCCGCACGACGCGGCCACCTGCTACGTCGCGGCCACTTGCTACAAGCTCGATGACACGCGCCCGTATCTGTTCAAGACGAGCGACTACGGACGCACGTGGAAGCGCATCACCAACGGCCTGCCGGATGGCGAGTTCACCCGGGTGATCCGCGAGGATCCGAACCGCCGCGGGCTGCTCTACTGCGGCACCGAGACGAAGATCTGGGTGTCGCTCGACGACGGCGGCTCGTGGCAGCGGCTGCCGGGCAACCTGCCGGTCGCGCCGATCCACGACCTGATCGTGAAGGACACCGATCTGGTGGTCGCGACCCACGGCCGCTCGTTCTGGATCCTCGACGACCTCTCGCCGCTCCACCAGATGGCCGACGCGATCCCAGGCGCCGACGCGCATCTGTTCGCCCCGCGGCCGACGATCCGCTGGCGGGCGTATCGCGGTCACGGCAACAAGCCGGGGCCTGGCCGTGAGGTCGCGTACCGCATGGTCGGCTCGATGGGCTATGCGTACCGGCAGGTCGAGGCGCCGACCGGCGAGAAGAAGGAGCGTTTGCTCGACGCCGGCGAGAACCCGCCGAACGGCGTGGTCGTCCACTACTGGCTGAAGGACGCGCCGGGCGAGCTCACGCTCGCGTTCCTCGACGCCGACGGGCGCACCGTCAGATCGTTCGCGAGCAGCGCGACGGCTGCCGCCGGAAGCGACGAGGAGCCGCGGCCGACTCGCAACGCGGGCGCCAACCGGTTCGTGTGGAACCTGCGCGGCCCCGACGCCACGAAGCTCCCGGACAACAAGGGCCGGGGCGGCACGACCGACGCGCTCACGGCCCCCAGGGTGCCACCGGGTCACTATCAGGTCCGTCTCACGGCCGGCGGCCGCACCCTGATGCAGCCGTTCACGGTCGTGCGCGACCCGCGCGTGCCGGCGACGGACGACGACCTGCGCGAGCAGTACACCTGGGCGCGGAGAGCGCACGATCTGCTCAACCGCGTCCACGACGCGGTCGTGATGCTGCGCGACCTCCGGGCGCAGGCCGAAGCGTGGGCGGCGCGGCTCGACGCCTCGCCGATCAAGGACCCGGCGGGGGCGCTTGCCTGGACGCTCAGCGCGATCGAGGACGAGCTGATCCAGGTGCGCTCCGAAGACCCCCGGATGTTCCCGGCGAAGCTCAACACGCGGCTGGCCACGGTCGTGACGCTGATCGAATACTCGGACGCCGCGCCCACGCAGGCGCTTCGCGAGCTCCACGAGAACCTGGCGCTCAGGACCGAGATGGAGCTCGCCAAGCTCGACCGCTGCGTCGCTACCGACGTCCCGGCGTTCAACGCCCTCTGTCGCGACGCTGGTGTCGCGGCCATCGTCCCGAAGCCGCCGCGGCGCGTCTGAGTGGACGCGTTCTATCTACCCGAGCCTCGCGCCTTTCGGCGCTTACCTATCGGGGGCCAACGGGAGTACAGTAGGGCGATCGCGCGAGGCACTAGGGTGGGAGGGGGATCATGATCCAGGCGAAGAGGCTCGGTCACGTCGTGCTCAACGTCCGAGACGCGGAAAAATCGAGGGACTTCTACACGCAGACGCTGGGTTTGAAGGTCGCCCACGAGAACCTGGAGCGGGGCGCCGTATTCCTCAGCTTCGGCAAGGAGCACCACGACCTCGCGCTGTTCCAGCAGGCGACCGGCGAGCCGCCGGCCAGGACGCAGCCCGGGCTCCATCACGTGGCGTGGCGCCTCGACAACTTCGAGGAGCTGAAGGCCGCGTACCAGGAGCTGAAGCGGATGGGCATCCCGCTCGACAGCACCGCCGAGCACAACGTCACGCGCAGCGTGTACTTCTGGGATCCCGACGGCAACCGCGTGGAGCTCTACTGCGACATGGTCGAGAACGGCTTCGAGACCATGCAGAGCGTCGGCCCCAAGCGCGATCCGCTAGACCTCGAGTAACCCCGACCGTCATCGCGGAACCGTCCCGGCCGTGGCCTCGTCACGGCCGGGACGCAAGTAGCTTCATCCGGCGGTGATTCGAGAGGAGAGCTCCTATGGCCAGGCTCACCACCTCGCCCAAGATCCAGAACGCCTACACCGACGCGCTGCCTGTTTCGCAGGGGTTGTACGAGCGCGCGCGCAAGATCTTCCCCGACGCGGTGACGCACGACAACCGCCGGATGCAGCCGTTCCCGCTCTACGTCGCGCGCGCCGACGGCGCCTACAAGTGGGACGTCGACGGCCACCGCTACGTCGACTACTGGATGGGACACGGCGCGCTGCTCCTCGGCCACAATCCGCCCGCCGTCCGCGACGCGGTGCGCGAGCAGGCGCTCAAGGGCACGCATTACGGCGCCTGCCACGAGAAAGAAGTGGAGTGGGGCGAATGGGTATGCCGTCTCGTGCCGAGCGCCGAGCGCGTGCGCTTCACCGCCTCGGGCACGGAGGCGACGCACATGGCGGTGCGCCTCGCTCGCGCCGCCACCGGCAAGCGACACGTGGTCAAATTCGCGGGGCACTTCCACGGCTGGCACGAGGGCCTCGAGGTCGGCGTGCGTCCGCCCTACGAGGCCGAGCCCGAAGCCGGCCAGCTCCCGGAAGTAGTGAGTCTCGTCTCCGTGCTTCCGCCCAACGACATCGCCGCCGTGCGCGAGCGCCTCGCGCAGGGTGACGTCGCCGCGGTGATCATCGAGCCGACCGGCAGCCACTTCGGCTCGATCCCCACGCCCCCGGCTTTCGTGGCCGCGCTGCGCGAGGAGACGCGGCGCGCCGGCGCGCTCCTGATCTTCGACGAGGTCGTCACGGGATTTCGGGTGGCGCCCGGCGGAGCGCAGGAGAAGCTCGGCATCCGGCCGGACCTCACGACGATGGCGAAGATTCTGTGCGGCGGGCTCCCCGGCGGCGCCTGCGCCGGGCGCGCGGACGTGATGGGCTATTTGTCGACCAAGAGCGACCCGGCGGAGAACCGCCGCGCCAAGATCGCCCACGCCGGGACGTTCAACGCCAACCCGCTCTCGGCCGCCGCGGGCGTCGCCATGCTCTCGACGGTCGCCGACGGCCAGGCCATCCGCTTCGCGAATCAGCAGGCGGCCAAGCTGCGTCACGGCATGAACGAGACCCTGGCGCGCGAGAAAGTCGCCTGGAAGATCTACGGTGAGCACAGCGACTGGAAGATCTACTTCGGCGCCGACGCGCCGCCGCGCGACGGATCGGACCAGTCGGTCGCCAACGTGGACTGGCGCCGCCTGGACGCGAAGAACGCCGAGCAGAGCCGTGCGCTGCGCCAGGCCCTCATCCTGAACGGCGTCGACTTCAACGGCGCCCGCGCCCTCGTCGGCACCTGCCACACCGACGAGATCATCGCCGAGACCCTCGCCGCCTTCGACGCCGCGATCCGCGCGATGAAGGAAGAAGGATTCGTATGATCCCGCCCATCTACGCGAAGCTCGGCGTCCGCCCGGTCATTCATGGCTCGGGGACGACCACGCGCTACGGCGGCTCCCTGCTGCGCCCCGAGGCGCTCGAGGCGATGCGCGACGCCTCGCGCGCCCTCGTGAACATCGACGAGCTCAACGCGGCCGCCGGCGCGGCCATCGCCCGCATGCTGGGCGCCGAGGCGGCGTTCGTCACCGCTGGAGCGAGCTCGGGCCTGATCTTGCAGGCTGCGGCGTGTATCGCGGGCGACGACCCGGCCAAGATCACTCGCCTGCCCGACACCAGCGGTATGCGGAACGAGATCGTCATCCAGCGCGCCCATCGGTTCGCTTACGACCAGGCCTATCGTGTGGCCGGCGGCACGCTCGTCGAGATCGGTCTCGCCCGCCGCACCCAGCCCTTCGAGCTCGAGCAGGCGATCACGGATCGCACGGCGGCGGTCGCGTACCTGATCTCGCCCTTCACGAGCCCGCCCGGCATCCTCACGCTGCCACAGGTGATCGAGATCGCCCACCGCCGTGGCGTGCCGGTGATTGTCGACGCCGCCTCGATGCTGCCGCCACGCGAGAACCTCACGAAGTTTTTCAGGATGGGCGCCGACCTCGTGAGCTTCAGCGGCGGCAAGGGCATCCGCGGCCCGCAATCCACCGGCATCCTGGCCGGCCGCCGCGACCTCGTGCGAGCCGTATCGTTGAATGCGAGCCCGAATCAGGCGCTGGGCCGTGGCGCGAAGACCTCGAAGGAAGAGATCGCCGGCCTGGTCGTCGCGCTCGAGCTCTTCATGGCCGAGGACGAGACCGCCGAGATGAAGCGCTACACCGACATCTGCGCGACCATCGTGGAGAAGCTCACGGACATCCCCGGCCTGCGCGCGGTGGTGGAGCACGATCCGGTGAACCGCGTGATCCCCCACGCGGTCATCTACTTCACGCCGGAGTGGGACGGGCCGTCGGGCCACGTCGTGCAGGTGGCGCTCGCCCAGGGCGATCCGCACATCTACGTCCAGCAGGGCGCGCATCAGGGCGGGTACTTCGACGAGATCGCCGTCGACCCGATCAACCTCCAGCCGGGGGATGTGGCGATCGTGGCGGCGCGATTGCGGGAGGAGCTGACGCGGAGGTAGGGCGGATATCCAGGTCTCTGTAACCGCGGGTTCGGCGCTTGGTCCACTGTGTTACGCGGTTCAAGATACTTATAGTGATGTTTCAGCGAATTGACGGATGACGCGAACGCTGACCGTGTGGGTGATTGTCCTGGGTTTGATCCTAAATGGACTCTATCAGACCTACTTAGCTGTTGAGTCATGGTCCAGCTCATCCTTGGCGTGGGCGGCGCTCTCTTTTGCTAGCGGCTGGGGGATATGGGGCCTCCGAGGCTGGTCACGCTATTCAATCGCGCTCCTTGCGATCTTTTCATTGGCTGCGTGGCTTGACGGAACGATCCAAAACTACAGGAGAGGGTTGTGGCCGTACCATGACAATTCACAAGTCGCGACACCAGGGCAGCACCACGCACAAGCATTTTCGAGAGGACCACGGATGACCAGCGAGCCGTTGCGACACGAGAAATACACGCACGGGCATGCCGCGGCGACGGTGCGGCAGCACGCGCAGCGGACGGCCGACGAAGCGGCGGCCTTCCTCCTCCCCGAGCTGCGGCCGGGAATGCGACTGCTGGACGTCGGCTGCGGGCCGGGAAGCATCACGCGAGGGCTCGCCGAGCGCGTCGCTCCGGGGCAGGCGATCGGTCTCGACTTGTCGCGTGAGACCCTGGCGACCGCCCGGGCAGACGCGGCCGCTCGAGGCCTGGACAATCTCCGCTACCAAGAGGGCAGCGTGTACGAGCTGCCGTTCGCCGAGGCGTCGTTCGACGTTGTCTACGCCCACCAGGTCGTCCAGCATCTTCGTGAGCCAGGCACCGCTCTCTGCGAGATGCTTCGCGTGCTGCGGCCCGACGGTCTCATCGCCGTGCGAGAGGTTGATTGGGGCACGATGACCTACTGGCCACTGGATCCCTGGATCGACCGCTTCGTGGAGGTCCATTTCAAGACGTGGTACCGCAACGGCGGGGAGCCCAGGATGGGGCGGCGCCTGCGCGCCCTCTTCAACGCCGCTGGCGTCAGCGACCTCCGGATCACGCCCGCGGTCTGGTGCTACGCCACGCCGGCCGAGACCGTGGAGTGGGGCGAATCGTATGCGCAGCGCCTGTTGACCTCTCCGATGGGCGAACGCGCGGTCGAGTACGGGTACGCGTCGCGCTCGGACCTCGAGGCGATGGCCGCGGCCTTCCGGGCCTGGGCGGTGCATCCGGACGCGTTCTGGTCCTTCCTGCACGTCGAGGCGCTCGCGCGAAAAGCCGCGTGACTGGCGGAATATGCGCGGCCGGGTGAGCGACGTCCCGTAGAATCACGCTCGATGGCGTCGCTCGCCACGCGGCCCGCCGAGACCGACCTCTACCCCGCCGTCAAAGCCTTCCTCGAAGCCCAAGGCTATACCGTCAAGTCCGAGATCCGCGGCTGCGACGTGGTCGCCTTGCGCGCCGGCGAGCCGCCCGTCATCGTCGAGCTCAAGCTGACGTTCAGTCTCGCGCTGCTGCTGCAGGGCATCGACCGCCTCTCGCTCAGCGACCGCGTCTATCTCGCGGTCAGCCGCCCGCGAGGCCGTCGCCCACGCGGCGTGTCGGTCTATCGCCGAGAAGTCCGCAGCCTCTGCCGGCGGGTCGGGCTCGGCCTGATGACCGTGGCGCCCGGCCGCACGGCCGCTGCCGTCGAAGTGGTCACCGATCCGGCACCTTATCGGCCGCGCAGGCGGACGAAGGAGCTGACGCGCCTGCTCGGCGAGCACGCGCGACGCGCCGGTGATCCCAACCGCGGTGGTGTCACGCGGACGCCCATCGTGACCGCGTATCGGCAGGAAGCATTGCGCTGCGCGCTGCTCATCCGGCTTGGCGGGCACGCTAACATCAAGATGTTGCGTGAGACGGGCGTCGTGCCGAACGCCTCGAAGATCCTCCAGCGGGACGTGTACGGCTGGTTCCGCCGGCGGGAGCGCGCGACGTACGAGCTCACCGATCGCGCGCGGCAAGACATCGATCGCTTCGCGGCTGTCGGCGCGCTGCCCGAGCTGGGCGCCGGCGCGCCATAGCAGGAGGCCAGATCATGTGGAAGCCGAGGAAGACCGTCGGGCAGATGGTGGAAGAGGCGAAGACGCGGATCGAGAATCTCTCGATCGAGCAGGTCGAGGCCGAGATGGCCCGCGGCGACGTGCAGGTGCTGGACATCCGCGACGTGCGCGAGCGGCGCAAGCTCGGCTTCGTTCCCGGATCGCAGCACGTGCCGCGTGGCATGCTCGAGTTCTGGCTCGATCCGACGTCGCACTACTACACGGGCAAGGTCGATCCCACCAAGCGCATCATCGTCTACTGCGCGGGCGGCCAGCGCTCGGCGCTCGCCGCGGACGTGCTGCGCGAGATGGGATTCCCCAACGTCGCGCACCTCGAGGTCGGCTTCAACGGCTGGGCCGCCGCCGGGCGTCCAGTCGATCGCGACCCCGAGGGCCGTTCCTAGGTCTTCGCGTGGTGTCTGAAATTGTGGACATCTGAAATTGTGGACGTTGACGGCCTGGAGCGCGTGACGTAGCGTCCCAACCATGACGGAGTACTCGGCGCGGACTCGACGGTGGACGCGGGCGGAATACGAGCACCTGATCGAGATCGGCATCTTCCGCCCCGGTGAGCCCGTCGAGCTGATGGATGGCGACCTCGTCGTCAGCGAGCCTCAGGGCAGCGCCCATCACACTGCCATCGGGCTCGTCGAAGATGCCCTCCGCGCGGCGCTCCCGGCAGGCTGGTTCGTGCGCTCCCAGGGCCCGCTCGCGCTCGATGACGACTCGGAGCCCGAGCCCGACGTCGCGCTCATTCCGGGCGCCCGGCGCGCGTACGCACAGCAGCACCCCGCCCGTCCGGCCCTGGTGATTGAGGTCTCGGAGTCGAGCCTTGCGCTCGACCGTGACTACAAGGGCAGCCTTTACGCCCGCGCACACCTGGACGACTACTGGATCGTGAATCTGATCGATCGCGTCGTCGAGGTCTACCGTCAGCCCGTTCCTGATTCGTCGGCGCCGTACGGATGGCGTTACGCGTCGCGCGAGGTGCTGGCGCACGACGCTTCGGTCGAGCTCTTGGCCGTTCCGAGCTTGCGCCTTCGCGTCAGCGATCTCCTGCCGTAGTCGTCCTCGCGCACGCGTAGTCCACGAACGGTCGCTCGCGCGTTCGCATTCACGCGACGTCTGCGTACGTGTATCAAAAACGTGCTCTTGACAGGCTTCTCCTACGCGATCGCTTCGAGTAGACAGCGCGCCGCGAATGGCATCTCAGCGTCACTCAGAATGCTCGAGAGACACGGCGGCTAGAGCCTGTCGCGGAAACTCGGATCGCGACGCGATCGTCGCGCGTTGCGCCACGCAGGCGCCTCCGAAATCGCGGTGTAGAGTCGGCTCAGCAGGAGGCGATTCAGCATGAACATGCTCGCCGCGAACGCCCTCACTCGCACAAGCTCGATTCCCGGCAATCCTAATGCCGAGCTCGATCGCCTCGGCGACGAGATCGCCGAGCTCTCGGCGCACCTCGAAGCCGCCACTGCTCGCCTGCTCGACCTCATCCGCCAGTTCGACGCCCGCGGCGGTTGGGGCAATGGCTTCCGCTCCTGCGCCCACTGGCTGAGTTGGCGGGTTGGGCTCGACATCGGCGCTGCGCGGGAGAAGGTGCGCGTCGCGCGGGCCCTCGGTACCCTGCCCCGCCTGGCCCGCGCCCTCGCGCGCGGCGAGCTCTCGTACGCCAAGGTCCGCGCGCTGACTCGCGTGGCCACGCCTGAAACGGAAGAGCGGCTGTTGGGCGTCGGGCGCGCCGGCACCGCGGAGCACGTGGAGCTCATCGTGCGCGGCTGGCGGCGGGTAGATCGCAACGCCGAGGCCCGCGAAGCGGCCACGAGGCATCGAAGCCGGGCGTTGCACGTGTATCGGGACGATGACGGTATGTTCAGGCTCCGCGGACGGCTCGAGCCCGAGGTCGGCGAACTGCTCATGCAGGCGCTGGCCGCGGCGCGCGAGACCTTGTATCAACGCACTCACAGGACCTTCGTGGGCGCCGGGTGCACTCCAGACGTCGAGGACCCTCCCACGTTCGAGCAGCAGCAGGCCGACGCGCTGGCGCTGCTCGCGGAGACGGCCCTCCATCACGGCATCGACCCGGGCGCGCCGGGCGAGCGTTACCAGGTGGTGGTCCACGTCGACGCGCCGGCGCTCGCCGATCCCGATGCGCCCGGCCAGTCCGTGCTCGACAACGGCGAACACGTTTCCGCGGAAACGTCCCGGCGCCTGGCCTGCGACGCTAGCCGAGTGGTGATGAAGCACCCGCGCGACGGCCGTGTCGTAGAGGTAGCGGCCCGGACGCGAACGATTCCGCCGGCCCTACGCCGCGCGCTCCACTACCGCGATCGCGGTTGTCGCTTCCCAGGCTGCGGCATGCGCTTTGTTCAAGGGCATCACATCCGGCACTGGGCCCAGGGAGGCCCCACCAAGCTCTCGAATCTCGCCATGCTCTGTCGGCGCCACCACCGCGCCGTCCACGAGGAGGGCTATCAGGTCACTCGACAGCCGGATGGCGAGCTTCAGTTCCGCCGGCCGGACGGTCGCGTGTTTCCCGAGGTTCCCGCTCCGATAGTTATCTCGTACGATGCGTTGAAGATCTTACGACTACGAAACAAGAACGCAGGCCTCGTCCTGCATTCGCATACCCGACGCCGGACTGGCTCGGCGAGCGCCTCGACGTCGGCTACGCGATCGACGTGTTGCATCCCCGGGCAAGTGAGCCGTGGCGGACACCTTCACACCCGCGTTTGACACCGGGCACACCATAAAGTCAATCGCCCCCGGAGGGCGGACGCGCGTGGAAGTCGGATTCTTCTTCTGGCCGTACGACACGGCCCTGATCCGCTCCATGGCCGAGGCCGCCGACGCCTTTGGCTACGATATGGTCGGCATCGCCGACACGCCGGGGAACGCGATGGATCCCTGGGTTGCGACCACGCTGCTCGCTGCCGCTGCGCGACGAGCGCGGGTCGCTGTCTGTGTCACCAACCTGGTCACGCGGCATCCGGCGGTCTCGGCGGCCTCGGCGGCGTCGCTCGAGCTACTGGCTCCAGGACGCGTCGTGCTCGGCATCGGCGTCGGCCACAGCGGTACGAAGAATCTCGGAATGGCGAGTCTTCCGGCCGGCCAGCTCGGCGAGGGCGTCACGTTCATCCGCGAGCTCCTGCGCGGTCGCGCGGCCACGTACCGTGGCGGGACCGCGCACCTGCCGTGGGTGAAACACCGGAGCCCCGTGTTTCTCGCCGCCTCGCACCCGGCCTCGCTCCGCGCCGCCGGCGCCGCCGCCGACGGCGCCTTCATCAACTACGGTCTCGGCGCCGACAACGTCAGGGAGTCCGAAGGCGCAGTGGCGCAGGCCGCGAGCGAAGCCGGGCGAGGGCCTGATGACGTCGAGATCTGGCAGATCGCCGGCATGGACTGCAACGAGGACGGCGACGCGGCCCGCCGCAAGATCGGCGCGATCCTCGCGTTCGTGGCGGCGTACGTGGTGGGCGGCGGCGATCCCGCGCGCCGCGGCGTGCCGCCGGAGCACCGCGAGCCGCTTCGCGAGCTGCGCCGCCGGTACAGCACGCGCCCGAGCGACGCCGACGCGGCGCTCGTCGCCGAGCTCGGTCTATTCGACTATCTCGCGAGACGCCTCGCGGTGTGCGGCACGCCCGAGGAGTGTCTGGCGCAGGTACGGGCCGCGCAGGAAGCCGGCGTGCGCCGGCTCATGTTCTCGGTCAGCCTCGCCATTGATCCGGTCCGGGCGGTGCGCCTGTTCGGCGAAAAGGTGCTCCCCGCCCTGCGCACACGGCTGGCGTAGAATCGAGCGGAAGGCATCAGGCGAAAGGAGCTATCTCATGAAAGCCGCAGTATTCCACGGACCCCAGAAGCCCCTCACCATCGAGAACGTCGACATCGCCAAGCCGATCGGGCGCGAGGTGCTGGTGCGCACGGTCGCCAGCGGTGTGTGCCACAGCGATCTGCACTTCGTGGACGGCTTCTATCCGTTCCCGGCGCCGGCCATCCTCGGCCACGAGGCCGCCGGCATCATCCAGGAAGTCGGCCCCCACGTCACCGAGTTCGTGGCCGGCGATCACGTGATCGCGTGCCTGTCGGTGTTCTGCGGCCACTGCTCGTACTGCCTGACCGGGCGGACTCACCTCTGCTCGTCCCGTCCGGCGCGGACGCCGCAGGAGCCGCCCAAGCTCAGCTGGAAAGGCGCGCCGGTGAACCAGTTCGCCAACCTCTCGGCCTACGCCGAGCAGATGCTCGTCCACGAAAACGCGCTGGTGAAGGTGAAGGACGACATGCCGCTCGACCGCGGCGCGCTGATCGGCTGCGGCGTCACCACCGGCGTGGGCGCGGTGCTCAACACGGCGCGCGTCGAGGCGGGCGCGACGGTCGCGGTGTTCGGCGCCGGCGGCGTCGGCCTCGCGGCGATCCAGGGCGCGCGCATCGCGGGCGCCGGCATGATCATCGCGGTCGACGTGTTCGAGAGCAAGCTGGCCAAGGCCCGTGAGCTCGGCGCCACCCACGCCCTCGACGCGTCCAAAGTGGATCCGGTCAAGGAGATCCGCCAGCTCACCAACGGCGGCGTCGAGTACTCGTTCGAGGCCATCGGCCTCAAGAAGGCCGCCGAGCAGGCGTTCGAGTGCATCCGCGCGGGCGGCACCGCGACCGTGATCGGCATGATCCCGGTCGGTCAGAAGATCGAGCTCGAGGGCAGCGTGTTCCTGCGTGAGAAGAAGATCCAGGGATGCAGCATGGGCTCGAACCGCTTCAAGGTCGACATGCCTCGTTACGTCGACTTCTACCAAAGGGGCCTGCTGCGTCTCGACGAGATGATCACGCGGCGCGGCCGGCTCGAGGACGTCAACGAGGCGTTTCGCGCGATGAAGGCGGGCGAGGTCGCGCGCACGGTGCTCATGTTCGATTAGGGGGGAACGCCTTCGGGGTGCAACGCTTCGAAGGCGGCGGCAAGCGCCGGGTCGCGTTGCCTCACGTCCGCGTGGTCGACGCGCCCGGTGCGCCGCAGATAGTCGTACGCGAACGAAATCGGGTCGAGATGCATCCGGGAGCGCACCGACTCGTACCACTCCGTGCTTTTCACCGCCGCCGCCTGTAGGGCATCGGATCCGGGCCGGCGGCGGCGTTCGAACTCGGCGAGGAGCGCCTCAACGTCGTCGCCGCAGGCCCGCCAGGCGTCGAACAGCGCGATGGCGTCCTGCATCGCCAGGCGAGTCCCCGATCCCACCGACGGGTGGCCCGTGCGCAACGCGTCGCCCAGCAGCACGACGTTGCGCCAGGACCAGCGGCGGTTGCGCACGATCGGATAGCGGAACCAGTCGGACTTGTTGGAGAGCAGGGGATGCCCGTCCAGGTCGTCGCGAAACACCTGCGCGCAATAGGCGAGACTCTCCGGCTCCGCCATCCGATCGAGCCCGGCGTGACGCCAGGTCTGCGGGTCGCACTCGACGAGAAACGTGCTGTGCGTGCGACTGTAGCGATAGGTGTGCGCGATCAGCAACCCGTCGCCGTTCTCGCGAAAGATCAGCGACAACGGCTCGAACAGACAGGTCGTCCCGTACCACGCCAGGAAGTTCGGGCGCAGGTCGATCGTCGGCTCGAAGTGCTCCCGATAGCGCGTTCGGATGGTGCTGGCGGCGCCGTCGGCCGCCACGATCAGGTCGCAGTCGGCGAACTCGTCCACGCCGTCGACCCTGCGTCCGAATTCGATCGCGACGCCGAGATCCGCGCAATGCTGGCGCAGCGTGCGCAAGAGATCGATCCGAGCCATCCGGTGGAACGTGTTGTTGGCGAGGGCCACCGCCTGGCCGCGGTGCACGATGCGCATCGCGTCGTGCACTTCCTGATGGCGCGTCATCGCGGCGTAGAGCTCCGGCGCCACGTCGCGGACGAACGCCAGCGCGATGTCGGTGAACACGACGCCCCAGCCATAGGTGGCGTCGGCGGGGTCGCGCTCGACGACGCGAATGCGGTGCGTCGCGTCCTGGCGCTTCATGAGGTAGGCGAAGAACAGTCCGGCGGGGCCGCCGCCGACGATCCCGACGTTCATCCGTCGATCGGCGACTCGACGTTGATCCGTCTCATGGCGCGCACAGTCTACACGATGGCGTATGGGGCGCGACGTTGCGGCGCCTGGACACCTGCTCTAAGCTTCGTCCAGTCCATCCGAGCTCCCCGAAGGAGGAGACCATGCCGACCAACACCACGCTCGACACGATGTTCAGTGAAGCGGTCGAGTCGAAAGCGATGCCCGGGATCGTGGCGGTGGCCGCGACCGACAGCGGCCCGCTCTACGAGGGCGCCTTCGGCAAGCGCGAGCTCGGCAAGGACGCGCCCATGACCATCGACACGGTGGTGTGGATCGCCTCGATGACCAAGGCCATCACGGGCGCCGCGGCGATGCAGCTCGTCGAGCGCGGCAAGCTGAGCCTCGAAAAGCCGGCGAGCGACGTGGTCGGCGAGCTCGGGGCGGTCAAGGTGCTGGAGGGCTTCGACGCGGCGGGCAAGCCGCGGCTGCGAGCGCCCCGGCGGCCGATCACGCTGAAGCACTTGCTGACCCACACCGCGGGCTTCGGCTACGAGATCTGGCGGCCCGAGATCGCCCAGTATCAGACGATGACCGGCACGCCGGGGATCACGACGTGCACGAATGCGGCGCTCACGACGCCGCTGCTGTTCGATCCGGGCGATCGGTGGGAGTACGGGATCAGCATCGACTGGGTCGGGAAGATGGTCGAGGCCGCGAGCGGCCAGAAGCTCGATCGCTACTTCCAGGACAACATCTTCGGCCCGCTCGGCATGAAGGACATCTCGTTCAAGCTCTCGCCCGCCCAGCGCGCGCGGCAGGCGGGCGTGCACCAGCGCGACGAGAAGGGCGTGCTCGCGCCGATCGAGTTCGCGCTGCCGGACGATCCCGAGTTTCTCATGGGCGGCGGCGGGCTCTACTCCACCGCCCGCGACTACCTGACGTTCACGCAGATGATCGTGCAGGGCGGCAGCTACAAGGGCACGCAGGTGCTGCAGCGCGAGACCGTCGAGCTCATGGCCCAGAACCACATCGCGCCGCTCGACATTCCGCCCATGAAGTCGGCGATCCCACCGCTGTCCAACGACGTCGAGCTGTTCCCAGGGATGCGGAAAGGCTGGGGCCTGAGCTTCCTGATCAACACACAGCAGGCGCCCACCGGACGCTCGGCCGGCAGCCTCGCGTGGGCGGGGCTCGCGAACACGTACTTCTGGATCGATCGCACCAAACGCGTCTCGGGTGTGTTCCTGTCGCAGGTCCTGCCGTTCTACGACCACACGGCGATCGACCTGTTCGCGCGGTTCGAGACGGAGGTCTACCGGGCGCTGTAGCGCGGGGGTCCTTCAGCGACGCGCGCGGAGCGCGCGCCAGACGCGCTCGGGCGTCAGCGGAAGATCGCGCAGCCGCACGCCGGTGAGGCGGGCCAGCGCGTTGGCGACCGCCGGGCTCACGGGGATCAGGCTTCCCTCGCCCGCGCCCTTGGCGCCGAAGGGGCCGCTGCCGTCGGCGTTCTCCACGAAGTGGCACTCGAGCGCCGGTGGCGCGTCGTCGGCGCGCGGCACGCGGTAGAGGAGCAGCGTGCCGTTGAGCAGGTGGCCGTCCGCGTACAGCATCTCCTCGAGGAGCGTGTGGCCGAGCCCCTGCACCACGCCGCCCTCGTCCTGGCCTTCCAGCAGCAGCGGGTTCACCGCGCGGCCGACGTCGGCCACCGAGACGTAGCGCTCGACCCGCACCGCGCCGGTCTCCTCGTCCACGCTCACCTCCGCGGCGCCGACGGCCATCTCCCAGAACGGCGTGCTGCCGCCGAGCGGCGCGGCGGTGCGCCCGGGCGCGATCACGCCGCGGCCGATCAGCTCGCCGCCAGACATGCCGAACCGGAGCAGGAGCACCTCGGCGTACGGCAGGCGCCGCGCCGGCGCGACGACGGCGCCCTCATCCAGCGTCAGGTCGCGCGTCGCGACGCCGAGCGCCTCGGCGGTGATGCGCAGGAGCTGCTCGCGGACGTCTTCCGAGGCGACCTGGACCGCGCGGCCCGTCATCGTGGTCGAGCGGCTCGAGCTGGTGGTCTGATCGTACGGGGTCACCGCGGTGTCGGGCTGGACGACGGTCACGCGCGCCAGCGGGACGCAGAGCACCTCGGCGGCGATCTGCGCCAGGACCGTGCGGGTGCCCTGCCCCATCTCGACGGCGCTCGCGAGCACGCTGACGCTGCCGTCGGTGTGCAGGCGCACGATCGCCTCCGACACGCTCGGCGCCACCGAAGCCTTCAGCATCGCGGCCACGCCGCGCCCCCGGTCGGCCGCGCTCGCCCGAGTCCAGCCGATCGCCTCCGCGGCGCGCGACAGGCTCTCCTCGAGCTTGCCGTCGATCGGCGTGTCGCCCGGCGCGAACTCTTCGCCGTGGGCCAGGAAGTTCTGCCGCCGGAGCTCGACCGGATCGCGGCCGAGCCGGTCGGCGGCCGCGTCGACGAGCGACTCGAGCGCCCAGGCGAGCTGCGGCACGCCGAAGCCGCGAAACGCGCCGCCGGGGGTCGTGTTCGTGTAGACGGCGCGCGCGGCGAGCTCGACGTGCGGGACGCGATAGGGGCCGGTCGCCGTGTACGTGGCCTTCTGGACGACGCGCGGGCCGATGTCGGCGTAGGCGCCGACGTCGTAGTCGGCGTCGCACTCGACCGCCACGAGCAGGCCGTCACGGCGGAAACCCACGCGCACGTGGACGCGGGCGGCGCAGCGGCGCACGGTCTGGAACGCTTCGGCCACCGACGCGGCCAGCCGTACGGGCCGGCCCGCGGCGCGCGCGAGCGCCGCCGCCAGCGGCTCGAGCTTCGCGTAGGTCTTGCTGCCGAAGCCGCCGCCGAGGTGCGGCACGACGACCCGGATCCGCGCGAGTGGCACGTCGAACATCTTCGCCAGCTCGACGCGCACCGAGTACGGGTTCTGGCTCGAGGCCCAGATCGTCAGCCCGTCGGTCTCGCTCCACACCGCCACCGCCGCATGCGGCTCCATCGCGTAGTGCTGCACCGGCGGGAAGCGATACGTGTCGTCGAGCACGAGGTCCGCCGACGCCAGCGCGCCGGCGCTGTCGCCACGCGCAAAGTGGAACTGGTGGCAGATGTTGGTCCCGGGCTCGGGCCGGAGCGTCGAGAGGTCGGCGAAGATGCCGGCCTGCGGCTTCCCCGTATGGACCAGCGGTGCGCCCGCCGCCAGCGCTTCCTCGAGCGTGATCACCGGCGGCAGTGGCTCGTAGTCGACCTCGATCAGATCGAGCGCCGCGTCCGCCGTCGCCTCGTCGACCGCGGCGACCGCCGCGACCGGCTCGCCCTCGTAGCGGGCGACGTCGATCGCGAGCACGGGCCGATCACGGTACGCCGGGCCATAATAGGGCTCGCACCACGTCAGCTCGGCTCCGCTGAGTGCGGCCAGCACGCCCGTCAGCGCGCGGGCGCGCGTCACGTCAACCCTTCGCACGCGCGCGTGGGCGTAGGGTGAGCGCATCACCCTGGCGTGGGCCATGCCGGGGAGCACCAGGTCGGTCACGTAGCGCGCGCGGCCGGTGACCTTCTCGAGCCCATCGACGCGCGGCACCGGCCGGCCGACGACGCGGAGCGGGCGGGCGCTCATCGGGTCGTCCTCGCGGCCGTCATGATCGCCTCGACGATCTTCCGGTAGCCGGTGCAGCGGCAGAGGCTCCCGCGCAGGTAGTGCAGGATGTCCTCCCGGCTCGGGGCGGCGTTCTCGCGGAGCAACGCACGCGCGGTCAGCAGCATGCCCGACGTGCAGAAGCCGCACTGGACCGCGCCCGCGTCGAGAAACGCGCGCTGAAGGGGATCGAGCGCCTCGCCGTCGGCGAGTCCTTCGACCGTGAGCAGCGAACAGCCGTCGGCTTCCACCGCCAGATAGGTACAGGCGCTCACGGCCTGACCGTCGACCAGCACCGTACAGGCGCCGCACACCTGGGTGTCACACGAGCGCTTCGCTCCTTTTAGGTCGAGCGAGTCGCGCAGCACGTCGAGCAGGAGCGAGTGAGGGGCGACGTCCAGCTCGTGCGAGCTGCCGTTGACGACCATCGTGAGGTTCATGGCGCGCCGTCCATCACGCGACCACCGCGTGCGGAAAGCTTGCCGACAGCTCGGCGCCGCGGGCGCGGGCCACGGCGACGCGGAGCGCGCGTCGCACGAACACCGCGACCATCTCGCGCTTGTACTCCGCGGAGCCGTGGAGATCGTCGGCCGGGTCCACGCTCTCGGCGGCCGCATCGGCCATCGCACCGGTGACATCGCCGAGCTCGGCCTCGGCCACTCCGTTCACGCGCGCCTCCGCCGCCTCCACCCGCATCGGTCGCGGGCTGACGCAGCCGATCGCGACGCGCGCGTCGGCGACTCGCGCGCGCTCGCCGGCGCCGTCGAGGCGAAGCGCCACGGCGATGCCGAGCGTGGGACGCTCGTGAACGCCGAACTTCACGTAGGCGGCGCCGGTCCCGGTCGGCCATGGTGAGAGCCGCACGGAGGCGAGCAGCTCGTCGGGCCTTCGCGCGGTCTCCCATGGCCCGCGGACGAACTCGGCGAGCGACAGCTCGCGCCGCCCGCGTGGCGACACCAGCTCGACGGTGGCGTCGAGCGTCAGGAACAGCGTGGCGAGGTCGCTGTGCGGGTCGGCGAACGCGAGGTTGCCGCCCACCGTCCCGACGTTTCGCACGCGCACGTTGGCCACGTGCCGCGCGACCGAGGCGACGAGCGGGCAGCGCGCGCGCACGAGCGGCGACCGCTCGAGCGTGCGATGCGTGACCGTGGCGCCGATCGTGAGCCGCGTCCCGTCGGCGATGTCGCCGAATCCGGCGATGCGCTTGACGTCGACCAGGTGCGGCGGGCGAAGCAGGCCGAGCTTCATGAGCAGGAGCAGCTCGGTCCCGCCGGCGTACGGCGCCGCGTCCTCACCAAGCGTGGCCAGCAGCGCGCACGCGTCCTCGGCCGTTTCGGGACGGTGGAGCGTGAACGGCCGGAGCAAGGGTCAGCGCCCGAGCGCTGCCGCCGGGCGCACGATCTGCTCGGCGATCATCTGGAGGTATTCGATGCGCGCCGCGGTGCCGCGCGGCAGGCTGTAGATCGTGAGGCCGATGCCGTCGAGGCCCATGCGGTGGGCCCGCGTGATCGTCTCCAGACACTGGGACGGCGTGCCGTTGATCGTCCAGTCGTCCAGGTTCTTGTCGAAGCCGAGCTGGAGCTGCACCATGCCGGGCTCCTGCATCTCCCACGTCCGGTACATCGTGAAGGTCCGCTCGAGGTAGCCGCGCGCCGCCGCGTGGGCCGCCTCCTTGCTCTCGCCGACGATGAGGCTGCGCGAGGCGATCGCGGTGCCGGCGGCTCCCGGCCCGTTCGTGGCGTGCGTCTCTCGATAGACGGAGACCAGGCGGCCGACGTCGGCCCAGGCGACCTGGGGCCCGAAGAACACGGCGTCGACGAGGCGGGCCGCGCGCTGTGTCGCACGCACGCTCTGGGCGCCCATCTCGAGGGGCGGGTGCGGCCGCTGGCACGGCCCGAAGCCCAGGCGTCCGCCGGCCATCCTTATATACGTCCCGTCGTAGGTGACCTCCTGGCCGGCCCAGAGCCGCTTCATGACGGCGAGCGACTCCTCGAGCTTGGGGACGCGGTCCGTGCGCCCGAGCCCGGCCGCTTCCAGCTCGCGCTCGCGATAGCCGATCGCGACGCCGAGATCCAGACGCCCGTGCGTGATGTGGTCGAGCGTGACGACGTTCTCGGCGACGTCCACCGGGTTCAGGAGCGGCAGCAGGAGCATCGAGGTCTTGAGCCGCATCTGACCGGTCTCGGGCGCGAGCCGCGCGAGCATCGGGATCGGCTGCGGCCAGACCGTCGGGTGCGACACCCAGTGGTGGCCGATGGAGACCCACGCGAAGCCCATCGACGACGCCGCTCGCACGACCTCGATGGCGTCGTCGATGATGGCCGTGGGCGCGCGGTCCGTCGGGCTCCAGAACGGTGTGAGGTGGAAGCCGATCCGCACGGGCGTATTCTACCCGCTATGAAAGGATGACGCCCATGACGACGCTCGAAGAGCTCTTGCGCACCCGCGTGGCCCGCTTCGTGGACCGCCAGCCCGACTGGGACGCCTTCGCCGACGCGCGCGTCGAGGGCTTCCGTCGCGCCCAGCACCGCTACATCGGCGCCGGCGCCTCGGGCAAGACTGACCCGCGCGCGATCGCCGCCGAGCACTTCACGCTCAGCGTGATGTTCGTGCCCCCGGGCCAGGGCAACGCCGCGCACACGCACGAGGTCGAAGAGGTGTTCTTCATCCTCGACGGCAAGGTGAAGGTCTTCTTCGAGGACGGCGCCGGTCGGCGCGAAGAGACGGTGCTCGGACGCTGGGACTGTGTGTCGGCGCCCGCCGGCGTGCTGCACGGCTTCGAGAACGTGGGCCTCGAGCCCGCCTACCTGCAAGTCATGCTCGGGCGCGCGCGGCCCGATCTGATGTCCTACGCCGATCCCGCCCTGCAGGCGAAGCGCGACGTGCATCTCGGAGCGGCCCGAGGGTAACGCGCCGGCGATGGCGCACGATCGTGAGCCGCTCGAGCACGTACAGCGCAACCGCGCCCGCTGGGACGTCGAGGCCAAGGACTACGCAACGGCGGGCGAGGGAGCGTGGGCGCGCGAGGAGCCCGCGTGGGGCGTGTGGCGAGTGGCTGAGTCGCAGCTTCATGTGCTCCCCACGGATCTGGCCGGCAAGCGCGCGATCGAGCTCGGATGCGGTACCGCGTACGTGTCGTCGTGGCTCGCCCGCCGCGGTGCGCGCGTGGTCGGGATCGACGCGTCGATGGCCCAGCTGACGACCGCGCGGCGACTTCAGCGCCAGCACGCGCTCGAGTTTCCGCTGATCCACGGCGACGCCGAAACGGTGCCCCTTCGCGATGCTTCGTTCGACCTGGCGATCTCCGAGTACGGCGCCTGCCTGTGGGCGGACCCCGATCGCTGGCTGCCCGAGGCGGCGCGACTCCTGCGGCCGGACGGCGAGCTGATCTTCCTCGTGAACTCCTCGCTCCACACGCTCTGCATCCCCCAGGAGGACGACCTTCCCGCCACCGACCGGCTGCTCCGCCCCGCGTTCGGGATGTTCCGGGTCGAATGGCCGGGCGATCCGGGCGTGGAGTTCCACCTGACGCACGGCGACTGGATCCGGCGGCTCCGATCCAGCGGGTTCGAGATCGAAGAGCTGATCGAGGTGCAGCCTCCGGAAACCGCGACGACCAGGTACGCGTACGTCACGCTGGAGTGGTCGCGCAAGTGGCCGGCCGAGGAGATCTGGCGGGTGAGGAAAAGCCATGGATGACCTGCCCGGGCGCCGGCTAAGCCCCCGGAACTAAGGGGTCGAGCGATTGTTGACAGGAGGAGTCTCTTGTAAAGTAGGCGCGGCCCGATCCCGTCGCTCGACCATGGGGGAACGCCATGCACTCACGACACCGCGTGTCAGGGCGCGGATCTTCCGCGCTGATCGCTTTCGTCTTGCTCGCCGTGCTCCCGATCGCCGGAGAAGCCCAGGGACCCAAGCGGGGGGGAACCCTGCGCGTCGCCTACGGCAACGAGATCCTGGGCATGGACTTCTACACCACGCCCGGCTACGAGATGGCCTGGGTCGCGATGAACGTCGGCTGCGGGCTCGTCAGCATCACGCCCGACGGCAAGTTCATCCCCGAGGCTGCCGAATCGTGGCAGGTCTCGCCCGACGGCCTCCTGTACACGTTCAAGCTCAAGAAGAACGTCCTGTTCCACGACGGCAACACGGTCGACGCGGCCGCCGTCAAGTTCACGTTCGACTTCGTGTTGGACCCCGCGAACCGGTCCAACATGCGGCAGTTCCTCGGTTCGGTGCACTCCGTCGAGGTGGTCGATCCCCACACGGTCCAGATCCGACTCAAGCAACCCTACGCGTTCCTGATGCACGTGCTTGCGGTTTACCGCATGGGGATGATCATCATCTCGCCCGCCGTGACGCAGAAATACTCTCCCGAGGAGCGGCGGGCCGGGAAGCCCGAGGCGCTGGTCGGCTGCGGCCCCTTCAAGCTCGTGGAGTGGGCGAAAGGCGCGCACCTGGTCATGGATCGCTTCGACAAGTACTTCGAGCCGGGACTCCCCTCGGTGGATCGCGTGGTGATCCGCACGATCAAGGATCCCGTGACACAGATGGCCGCCTTCAAGGCCGGTGAGATCGATTTCATCGCCGACCTCTCGGCTGATCACGTCGATACCATCCGGGCCCAGAACCCGCGCGCTCACATCATGACCGGGAAGGAAACGACGCCGATGGTGGCGATGATGAAGGTCACCGTGCCCGCGGACGGCAAGCCGCTGTCGAAGGACCGTGCGCCGCACCCGATCTTCAATGACATCAGGGTGCGCAAGGCCGTCGCCTGCTATGGGATCGACCGCAAGGAGATCGTCAAGATCGCTTACAAGGGTCAGGCCACGCCGTGGCTCGGGATCATCCCACCCGGCACGATGGATACGGTCGACGTCAACCACATGTGTCCCTACGACCGGGCCAAGGCCAAGGCGCTGCTCGCCGAGGCCGGCTACGGCCGGCAGAAGCCGCTGACCTTCGAGCTGATGACCAACACCGAGAAGTCGGTGTTCAACGTGATCGCCACCGTCATCAAGGAGCAGATGGCGCGGATCGGTGTGACCGCGAACATCAAGCTCGTCGACAAGACGACCTGGCTGGTGACGTCGACGCAGGATGGCGCGTTCGACATGTTCGTGGAGGATCTGGCATCCCTCCTGACCGTGGACCAGAACTCCTACCTGTCAGCCAGCGCGGCGGCCTGGAACCACTCGCGCCACACCGACACCAAGATCGACGACTTCTACGCGCGCTACGCGCGAGAGATCGATCCGGCGAAGCGTAAGGTCATCGCGAAGGAGTTCCAGGAGTACAGCGCCGACAAGCTCTACTGGAACACGATCTCCGGCTCGCCCTTTTACCAGGTCGCGCAGCCGTGGATGAGGGACTACGTCTACCAGGCGGAGTTCAAGGTCAGCTACAAGCGGGTCTGGCTGGACAAGTGACAAACGACCGCTTGTTGACAGGGTTGGAGTCCTGTAAAGTAGCGCGACTTCTCGACAGGATTACGTACACTTCCGTAAATATGCGGGGAGGGATGACGCCATGATCCCGCGACGCCTTCGGCCCGGCCTCCGGCTGGGCGCGATCTCGCTCGTCCTGACCATCGCCCTGTCGTCGATCCTGTCCGATGCCCAGACCCCGAAGCGCGGCGGGACGCTGCGCGTCTCCTACGGGAACGAAATCTCCAACCTCGATTTCCACACCGCGCCCGGCTACGAGTTGAACTGGGTCGCGATGAACATCGGCTGCGGGCTTCTCGGCATCACGCCCGACGGCAAGTTCGTCCCGGACGCCGCCGAATCGTGGCAGATCTCGCCCGACGCGCTCCTCTACACGTTCAAGCTCAGGAAGGACGTCCTGTTCCACGACGGCACCAAGGTCGACGCGGCCGCCGTCAAGTTCAGCATCGATCGCATCATGGATCCGGCGACCAAGTCCAGCATGCGGGTGTACTACGAGCGGGTGCACTCGGTCGAGGTTCTCGATCCGCACACCGTACAGATCCGCCTCAAGGAGCCGTACGGGTTCACGCTGCACATGCTGGCCGCCTATCGCATGGGGCTCGTGTTCTACTCGCCCACCGCCACGCAGAAGTACACGCTCGAGGACCGGAAGAGCGGCAAGCCGGAGGCGGTCGTCGGATGCGGGCCGTTCCGGCTCGTCGAGTGGGTGAAGGGCAGCCACCTGGTCATGGACCGCTTCGACAAGTACTGGGATCACGGGTTGCCCTATCTGGACCGGGTCGTGATCCGCGTGATCAAGGATCCCGTCACCCAGATGGCGGCGTTCAAGGCCGGAGAGGTCGACTTCATCGTCGATTTCTCGCCCGAGCACGTCGACACGCTCAGGGCGCAGAATCCGCGCGCCCAGATCATGACCGGAAAAGAGACGACCCCGATGGTGGCCCAGATGAAGGTGACGGTGCCGAAGGACGCGAAGCCCATGTCCAGGGACCGCGCCCCGCACGCCATTTTCAACGACATCAGGGTCCGCAAGGCGATCGGCTGCTACGGCATCGACCGCAAGGAGATCGTGAAGATCGCCTTCAAGGGACACGCGACCCCCTGGGTCGGCATCATTCCGCCGGGGACTCCGGACGCCGTGGACGTCATGCCGATGTGCCCCTACGACCCGGCCAGGGCCAAGGCGCTGCTGGCCGAAGCCGGGTACGGGCCGCAGAAGCCTCTGACCTTCGAGTTGATGACGAACACCGAGAAGTCCGTGTTCAACGTCATCGCCACCGTGATCAAGGAGCAGGTCGCCCGGATCGGCGTGACGGCGAACATCAGGCTGGTCGACAAGGTGACCTGGATGAACGTGGCCACTCAGGACGGGCCCTTCGACATGTACGTCGAGGATCTCGCGTCGCTGTTCACCCTGGACCAGAACACCCTGCTCTCGCATAGCACCGCGGCGTGGAACACCACGCGCCACACCGACACCCGGATCGACGACTACTACGCCCGCTACGCGCGAGAGATGGACCCGGCGAAGCGCAAGATCATCGCCCGGGAGTTCCAGGAGTTCAGCGCCGACACGCTCTACTGGAACACCATCTCCGGGTCGCCGTTCTACGAGGTCGCCCAGCCGTGGATGAAGGACTACGTCTACAACGCCGAGTGGAAGATCCTCTACAAGAAGGTCTGGCTCGACAAGTGATCGGGTGGCCACGCTGACGGCCATCCGATGATGGGGGATATCCCGATGCGCTCGACCCGTCCGCTGTTCGGCTTCCTGCTCGGAACCGTCATGCTGCTGGGCCTCATCGACGCGTCGCCGACCGAGGCGCAGACGCCGAAGCGCGGCGGGACGCTGCGCGTCTCCTACGGCAACGAGATCGCGGGCCTCGACTTCCACACCTCCCCGGGCTACGAAATGATGTGGGTCGGCATGAACGTCGGGTGCGGTCTCATCAACATCACGCCCGACGGCAAGTTCGTCCCCGACGCCGCCGAGTCGTGGCAGATGTCATCCGACGGTCTCCTCTACACCTTCAAGCTCAGGAAGAACGTCCTCTTCCACGACGGCACCCCGGTCGACGCTGCCGCGGTCAAGTTCAGCATCGAGCGCATCATGGATCCGGCCACCAAGTCGGGGATGCGGCCGTTCTACGAATCCGTGCACAGTGTCGAGGTGCTCGATCCCCTCACCGTGCAGGTCCGTCTGAAGCACCCGTACGCGTTCATGTTCCACATGCTCGCCGGGTACCGCACAGGCCTCGTGCTCTACTCGCCGACGGCCACCCAGAAGTACACGGTGGAGGACCGGAAGCAGGGCAAGCCGGAGGCGGTGGTCGGCTGCGGCCCCTTCAAGCTCGTCGAATGGGTGAAGGGCAGCCATCTGGTGATGGATCGGTTCGACAAGTACTTCGAGCCGGGGCGCCCCTACGTGGACCGCGTGATGATCCGCGTGATCAAGGATCCGGTCACCGAGATGGCGGCGTTCAAGAACGGCGAGATCGACTTCATCGCCTCGTTCTCGCCCGACCACGTGGACACGCTGAAGGCGCAGAGCCCGAAGGCCCACATCATGAGCGGCAAGGAAACGACGCCGATGGTGGCGCAGATGAAGGTGACCGTCCCGAAGGACGGCAAGCCCATGTCGGTGGAGCGCGCGCCGCACCCGATCTTCGGTGACGTTCGGGTGCGCAAGGCCGTCGGCTGCTACGGGATCGACCGCCAGGAAATCGTGAAGATCGCGTTCAAGGGCCAGGCCACGCCGTGGGTCGGGATGGCGCCGCCCGGCACGCTCGAGTCCGTGAACGTCAACCACATGTGTCCCTATGACCAGGGCAAGGCGAAGGCCCTCTTGGCCGAGGCCGGCTACGGGCCGGCGAAGCCGCTGACGCTGGAGCTGATGACCAACAACGAGAAGAGCGTGTTCAGCGTCATCGCCACCGTCGTCAAGGAACAGCTGGCGCGGGTCGGAGTGACGGCGAACATCCGAGTGGTGGACAAGGTCAGCTGGATGAACACGACCCTGCAGGACGGGCCGTGGGACATGTACGTCGAGGACCTGCTGTCGCTGCTCACCATCGACAGCAACGGCTATCTGTCGACCGCATACGTGTCGAAGAACTCGTCGGTGTGGAGTCATCCGCGCCACACCGACACCAAGGTCGACGACTACTACGCCCGCTACGCGCGCGAGATGGATTCCGCGAAGCGCAAGGCGATCGGCAAGGAGCTGCTGGAGTACATGGCCGACAAGATGTACTGGAATACGGTCTCGGGCTCGCCCTTCTACATGGTCTCGCAGCCGTGGGTGAAGGGGTACGTCTACAACGCCGAGTTCGAAGTGCACTGGGACCGGGTCTGGCTGGACAAATAGACGATGCGGACCTACCTCCTGAAGCGGCTGCTGCAGATCATTCCGACCGTCCTCGGAATCACGTTCGTGGTGTTCGTGATGATGCGGTCGATCCCCGGCGATCCCGTGGTGTCCCTGCTCGGCGACGCCTACACCGAGGAGAACGCCATCAAGGCCCGCCACGACTACGGGCTCGACAAGCCGATCCTGCTGCAGTACGTGATCTGGCTCGGGAAGCTCGTACAGGGCGATTGGGGCACCTCGATCCTGAGCGGGCGGCCCGTCCTCAAGGACGTCATGCTGCGCCTGCCGGTGACCCTCGAGCTGATCGTCCTCTCGATGGCGGTGGCGCTGGCGATCGCGATTCCCGCCGCCATCATCGGCGCCCTGCGCCAGAACACGTGGGCGGACTACGGCGCGACCTCGGTGGCCATGGTCGGCGTTTCCATTCCCGAATTCTTCCTGGGCGTCCTGCTCTTGCTGGTCTTCTCCGTCGGCATGGGCGGAGCGCTGCCGAGCTCGGGCTGGGTCTACTTACCGGGCACGTGTCAGACCGTGGTCTGCGCGGCGGGTCTGTGGGGCAATACCCAGCACGTGCTGATGCCCGCCCTGGCGCTCGGCGTGGGCCGGGCCGCGCTCCTCACCCGCCTGCTCCGGGCCAGCATGCTCGAGGTCATCCGCAGCGAGTACGTCACGACCGCCCGCGCCAAAGGCCTGAGCGAGCGCCCGGTCATCTTCAAGCACGCGCTGAAGAACGCGCTGATCCCGACGGTGACCGTGATGGGCCTCCAGGTCGGCTTCCTCATCGGCGGCGCCATCGTGGTGGAGACGCTCTTCGCGATGCCGGGCCTCGGCACCTACGGCATCGACGCGATCATCGCGCGTGACTACCAGCAAGTGCAGGGCTTCGCGCTCATCACGGCGTTCGCGTTCGTCGTCATCAATCTGATCGTCGATCTCACGTACACGTTCCTGGATCCGCGGATCCGGTACACCTAGAGGACATTCATGGCGATTCAGGAACAGGATCTCTCGGCGGCGCCCGACGTCACCTGGCGGGCGGCCGCTCACCCCGAGTCGCCGCTGGCGCAGGGCATGCGCCGGCTCCGCAAGAGCACGACCGCGCTCATCGGCGCGGGCATCGTCGCCGTGCTGCTGGTGGTCGCGCTCTTCGCGGACGTGCTCGCGCCGCAGAGCCCCATCGCCAGCGACCAGACCCACACCTTCGAGCGTCCGAGCCGGGACTTCCCGCTGGGCACCGACCAACTCGGCCGCGACATGCTGAGCCGCATCATCCACGGCAGCCGCATCTCGCTGGCGATCGGCGTGTCCTCGGTGCTGCTCGCCCTCTTCGTCGGCGTGCCGTTCGGGTTGATCGCCGGGTACTACGGCGGCCGCGTCGACTCGCTCATCATGCGCGTGATGGACCTGATCCTCGCGTTCCCGATCTACCTGCTCGCGATCATCCTGATGGTCATCTTCGCGCCCACCGCCGGGCTCATCGGCACCATCAAGGTCACCGGCGCGATCGCGATCGTCCGCATCCCGATCTACGCGCGGCTGGTTCGGGGCAGCGTGCTCTCCATCAAGGAGAAGGAATACATCGAAGCGTGCCGCGCCCTCGGCGTTCGCGATCCGCGGATCCTGCTGCGCCACATCCTGCCGAACTGCCTGGCGCCGATCATCGTCACGACCACGCTCGGCATCGCGACCTCGATCATCGTGGAAGCCACGCTCTCGTTCCTCGGCCTCGGCACGCAGCCGCCGACGCCGAGCTGGGGCTGGGATCTGAAGGCCAACGTCTCGTTCATCCAGTCCAACCCCTGGATCTCGCTGTTCCCGGGCATCGCGATCTTCGTGACGGTGCTGGGCTTCAATCTCTTCGGCGACGGCCTCCGCGACGCGCTCGACCCGCGCCTGAAGTAGGTTCTTCCGCTGAGCCGCTCATCGGTGGCGCTCGCCCTGCTCGCGCTGGCGCTCGTGACCGGACCCGCTGGGCTCCATGCTCAGTCGCCGCCGCGCCCCCTCCCGCCTGCGCGACCGCCTCAAGGAGTCGAGTCACCGCCAGCGAACATCTGCACGACGCAATGGGGGTGGTGTCAGCTGCCGACGTTGTCCGCTCCGCTCGGCGTCGCCTGCTATTGCCTGACGGCGGACAACCAACAGGTGCCGGGCTCCACCCGCTATTTCCCCTATCAGGGCGACGCGAGCCCCTACCTCCAGCCGCACACCGGTCCGCCCTCGACGATTCGCTGACCCAGTCCCAAGCCACCCAAGCCCCGTGCGCGCGCCGGCCGCACGCGTGCCGGACCGTTGATCTCGACCGCTGGCAATGCGCGGTCTCGTGAGTGAAATGCAGAGTCGCCGGCTGGGCGAGGGTTGGGGTGGTGGGTGGGTCGATGAGACCCGTTCCCTCCAAGCGACGGCGGGCGCGGCGCGCCCGGATGGAGCCCAGGCGAGCGGGTCATGCGCACGCGTGCCGCGTGGTCGAACGATCCACCCACCACCCCAACCCTCGCCCAGCCGGCGCTACCCGCGTTGACACTCGCGAAGCCGTACGCGATAGTCGTGCGGCTGTGCGCTCTATCGATCTGACACCCTTGATGAACCCCGCGAGCATCGCAGTCGTCGGCGCTTCGCAGCGGATGACCCGCGCGACGCGCGTCGTCGCCAATCTCCAGCGCTTCGGCTACCGCGGCCGGATCTTCCCGATCAATCCCAGGTACACCGAGATTCTCGGCTTGCCCTGCTATCCCGACCTGACGTCGACGCCGGAGCCGGCGCACAGCGTGGTCGTCGCGATCCCGGCCGATCAAGTGCCCGCGGTCCTCACGGCCGCGCTGGCCACCGGCGTGCGCGGCGCCGTCGTGCTGTCGAGTGGGTTCGGCGAAGCCGGGCCCGACGGCCGCGCGCGGCAGGCCGAGCTCGAGCGCCTGGCCGAGCGGGGGCTGCTCATCTGCGGCCCGAACTGCTACGGCGTCTTCAACATCCGCCAGGGCGCCTGCCAGTTCAGCGCCGACGTGGCGGAGCCCTTGCGGCCCGGCGGTGTGGGGCTCGTCTCGCAGAGCGGCGGCTTCAGTCACGCGATCGGCGAATACCTGATGCAGCAGCGCCGCGTGGGGCTCAGCTACATCGTCTCGTGCGGCAACCAGGCCGGGCTCACGGTCGAGGACTACGTCCACTTCCTCGTCGAGGACCCGGCCACCACCGTTGTCGGCGCGTTCGTCGAGGGATTCAAGCAGCCCCAGCGGTTTCGCCGGGCGGCCGCGCGCGCGCGGGAGCTGCGCAAGCCCATCGTGGTGCTGAAGGTCGGCCGCTCGGAGAACGCGCGGCAGGCGATGCTGGCGCACACCGGCTCGCTCGCCGGCACGCCGGAGATCATCGAGGCGGCGCTCAAACAGTGGGGCGCCGTCCAGGTCTCGAGCATCAACGAGATGATCGACACGGTCGCGCTCTTGTCGGCGGCGACCGGCTATCGCCGTCAGGGCTGGCGGGTCGGGATCACCAGCGGGCTCGGCGGAGAGTGCGGGCGCGCCGCGGACGCCGCGGATCGCGCCGGGATCGAGCTGCCGCCGCTGTCGGACGCGTCGGTCGAGCGGCTGCGCGTCTTCATGCCGGACTTCGCCAATCCCCGCAATCCGCTCGACGGCACCGGCGCGATGTACGAGGACGCGCGGATCTTTCCCCAGCTCTTCGACGTGTTGCTGCGTGAGGACGCCCTCGATATCCTGGCGGTGAATCTGCGCGTCAACGTCCCGAAGCCCGGCGGCTCGGCGCCTTCGCGCGAGTTCAGCCGCGCGATGCGCGAGCGGCTCAAGCAGCCCACCGACCGCCTGGTGGTCGCCTTCAGCTCGTTCGCCGGCGGCGACCTCGACCCCGAGGTCATCCAGACCCTCGTCGACGCCGGCGTGCCGTTTCTGGAGTCGACCGAGACCACGATGCAGGCCCTGCGCCACGCGCGCGAACACCGGCACTTTCTTGATCGGCCCGTCGCGGCACGCGCCGAGACGGGCCCGCCGCGGTCGACCGCGCGCCCCGAGGGACGTGGCGTGCTCGCCAACGTGGAGGCCGCGCGCATCCTCCGCGAGTTCGGCATCCCGCTGGCAGAAACGATCCCGGCAAACCACGCGGAGGCGGCGGTGCGCGCGGCGGAGCGGCTCGGCTACCCGGTCGTGATCAAGATCGACTCGCCCGACGTCGCTCACAAGACCGATGTCGGCGGGGTGCGCGTCAGGTGCGCCGACGCCGCCGCGGTGCGCGCGGCCGTCCGCGACGTGCTCGACGCGGTCGGCCGGCACGCGCCGGCGGCGCGGCTCGACGGCGTGCTGGTGCAGCGCATGGTCGCCGGCGGCATCGAGATGATCCTGGGCGTCAAGACCGATCCGCTCTTCGGTCCGGCGGTCGTCTGCGGCTTTGGCGGGATCTTCGTCGAGCAGCTTCGCGACGTATCGCTGCGCGTGCCGCCGCTCGGTCGCGACGACGCCCTCGCGATGATCGCCGAGCTGCGCGGCGCCGCGCTCTTGAAGGGCGTGCGTGGCCGGCCGCCGGCGGACGCCGCGGCGCTGGCCGACGCGATCGTCGCGCTCGCGGCGCTGGCCGCGGCGCATCGGGAATCGCTGCGGGCCCTCGACATCAACCCCCTGCTGGTGCTCGAGGCCGGCCGGGGCGTCGTGGCGGTGGACTGGCTGGTCGAGTTTGCGTGACCGACAATGGGAGGCGACGCGATGCCCTACGAGACGATCCTCTACGAGAAGAAGGGTCCGGTACTCACGATCACCCTCAATCGCCCCGATACGCTCAACGCGATCAATCCCCAGATGACCGCCGAGCTCCACGCCGCGCTCGATCAGGCTGACGCCGACGCCGAAACGCGCGCGATCATCCTGACCGGCGCGGGGCGCGGGTTCTCGGCCGGATTCGACATCGCCCGCCGCCCCGACGGCCGGTCGTCGCTGGACGCCACCGGCATCGAGGTTGCCGACTACATCCACCGGTGGTGGGCGCGTGACCGCGACTCGTCGATGGAGCTGATGCACCTCTGGCACATCACGAAGCCGATCATCGCCGCCGTCCACGGCTGGGTGATGGGCGGCGGCTTTTGGTACGCGCTCGCCTCGGACATCACGATCGCGGCCGACAACAGCGTGTTCGCCCAGCCCGAGGTCCGGCACACCTCCAACACCACCTTCCTGTTCGCGGCGCTGGCGGGCTGGAAGGCGGCGCATCGCTACGCGCTGACCGGCGATCACTTCGACGCCGGCGAGGCGCTGCGCCTGGGCCTGGTCAACGAGGTCGTGCCCCACGCTGAGCTGCTGCCGCGCGCGCGGGCGCTCGCGGAGCGGATCGCGCGCGTTCCCGAGCCGTCGGTGCGCTTCAACAAGGCGGTCACGTGCTACGGGCTGCTGGCGATGGGCCTCGGGGCCGGCATGCTGATGAACGTCCCGCTGTCGAGCATGGCCCACGCCTCGTACAACGCGCAGCGCGCCGAGCTGATCGCGGCGATGCAGACCGGCGGGTTGAAGGCGTTCCTGGACGCGCGCGACGGCGGCTTCCGTCCCGAGCCCTTCGGGCCCAAATCGGCGCCGAAGCCCTGAGGTGAAGGGCGTCTCGGTCGGCATCCACGTGCCCGCCGCCGCGGTCGCTCCGCTGGGCTCCGGCGAGTCTTACGTGGAGTTCTTTCGCCAGGCCGAGGCGCTGGGGCTCGACGCGCTGTGGACCGAGGACCGCATCTTCCACCAGGCGAATCTGCTCGATCCCCTCATGCTCCTGGCGTCGGCCGCGAGCTGCACGCGCCGTATCCAGCTCGGCACCGCGGTCCTGGTCCTTACGCTGCGCAACGTCGCGGTCGTGGCCCGCCAGATCTCCACGCTCCATCACCTCTCCGGCGGGCGGTTCGAGCTCGGCGTCTCGCTGGGCGGTCGGCCAGAGGAATACCGTGCGGTCGGCGTGTCGATGGCGCGTCGGGTGACGGTCTTCCGCGAGAGCGTGACCGCGCTGCGCCGACTGCTCGCCGGAGAGCCGGTGCGCCACGACGGCGAGTTCGTTCACCTCGAGGGCGCAACGGTGCGGCCGGCCGCGCCGGTGCCATTCTACGTCGGTGGTCAGGCCGAGGGGGCGTTGCGCCGGGCCGGAGAGCTGGCGGATGGCTGGATCATGTCACCGTTCGGTACCGTGGCGGATTTCCCCCGCGCGTGGTCCATCGTGTGCGAGAGCGCGCGCGCCGCCGGCCGCGACCCGAAAACGCTGACCGCCGGTCGGCTCGTCTACGTGGCCGTCGACGAGCAGCGCGATCGGGCGCGTGAGGCGCTGCGGACCTTCCTCCACGGCTACTACGGCACGGGCGTCGACGTGGACCAGCACGCGATCTTCGGACCGGCGCCGGAGGTCGCCGCGCGGCTCCGCGAGCACGTGGAGGCTGGCATCAGCCGGCTCATGCTGGGCGTGCCGACGCTCGATCTCGCGCACTTGCGGCGAGTGGCCGACGAAGTCGCACCCGTCGTGCGGGAAGCCGCCGCGCGATGAACGGCGCCGAGCTCGCGCGCTGGGGCCGGTGGGTCCACGGCGCCCGCTGGTCCGTCCTCGTCGCCTCCGCGTTGTCGCTGCTCGTTTCCGTCGGCGTGATCGTCGCCGGCGGCCGGCTCGACCCACCAGACGTCCCGGCCGAGACGGAGTCGGGACGCGCCCGGCGGCTGATCGAGCGCGATCTGCCCGGCCAGCCACCCGCGTTCAGCTTGATCTTCAGCAGCGCGACGCTCGGAGCGCGCGATCCGGCCTTTCGAGCCGAGGTGGAGCAGGCGCTGGCGCCGCTGCGGCGCGACCCACGCGTTGCCCGCGTGCTCACCGTCTACGACGCGCCCGACGGGCAGCCGTCGGCGGCCGCCCCGCTCGTCTCGCGCGACGGCCGCCGCACGCTGGTCGTCGTCGAGCTGCACGGCAAGGTGTCGGGTTTCGCGTCGCTCGAGTTCTCGGGGCTCCCGCCCGACCTCTATCCGACCCTGCGCAAGCTGGTGCGCGCGCCCACGCTCGAGATCGTCTCGGTCGGCAACATCGCGCTGAACCACGACTTCACCGAGGTGGCCCGCCAGGACCTCGGCCGCGTGGAGCTCGTCATCCTGCCCGTGGTGGCGCTGCTGCTGCTGCTCGTCTTCGGCGGGGTCGTCGCCGCGGCGCTTCCGCTCGTGGTCGGTGGGCTCGCGATGGCCGGCGCGATGGCGGGCACGCTCCTGCTGGCGCGTTTCGTGTCGGTGTCGATCTACGCGCCGAACATCGTCAGCATGATCGGCCTCGGCGTCGCCATCGACTACTCGCTGTTCGTCGTGAGCCGCTTCCGCGAGGAGATCCGCGAGCATCCCGGGCCGGAGGCGCTCGCGCGCACCGTGGCCACCGCCGGGCGCGCGATCCTCTACTCCGGCCTCACCGTGGCGATCGGCCTGCTCGGCATGATCTTCCTGGGCCTCGGCAACCTCGGCTCGATGGGCTGGGCCGGCACGATCGTGGTCGCGCTGGCCGTCGTCTACGGTCTCACCACGCTGCCGGCGGTCCTCGCCGTCCTGGGCCCGCGCGTGAATTCGCTCCGTCTGCCGTTCCTGCACCCGGAGCGATTCGGCGAAGGCCCTGGGCTGTGGCATCGCCTCGCGGCACTCGTGATGGCGCATCCCTGGCGCGTGCTGGTTCCCGTCGTCGGCGTGCTGCTCCTCCTCGGCGTCCCGTTCCTGCACCTGCGCGTCGGCTCCGGCGACGCGACCTCGCTGCCGGCGGAGGCCGAATCCCGTCGGGGCGACGAGCTGCTGCGCGGTGAGTTCCCGGGCGGCGACACCAACCAGATCGTCGTCGTGCTCGACGCCGGCGACGGCTCGCCCCTCGAGCCCGGACGGGTCGCGCAGACGTTCGCGCTGAGCCGCTGGCTGGCCGGCCGGCCCCACGTGAGCCGCGTCGACAGCTTCGTGGACCTCGATCGGTCGCTCGACCTGGCGACGTACCAGCAGATCGCCGCGCTGCCGCGCGCGGCTCGTCCGCCCCAGCTCGACGCCGCGCTACGCTTCCTGGTGGGCGAGCACATCGCGATCCTGATCGCCCAGACCGATCTGCGCGCGGCCGGCGAGGAGGCGCGCGCGCGCGTGCGGGAAATCCGAACGGGGCACCCGCCGTACGCCGGCGAGGTGCTCGTCACCGGCCAGACCGCGTTCGACCTCGATTTCATCGGCCTGGTCCTGCGCCGCGCGCCGCTGGCGATCGGGCTCGTCGTGGTGGTGACCGCGCTGGTGCTCTTCTTGCTGCTCGACTCCGTCGTGCTCCCGGTGAAGGCGATCGTGATGAATCTCCTGTCGATCACCGCCTCCTACGGCGCGCTGGTGCTGATCTTCCAGGACGGCTACCTGTCCGCGTGGCTCGGCTTCACCCCGGGGCCGATCCAGACCGCGACGCCGCTCATCATGTTCTGCCTGGTGTTCGGGCTCTCGATGGACTACGAGGTGCTGATGCTGAGCCGCGTTCGGGAAGAGTACGCGCGCAGCGGCGACAACGCCCAGGCGGTGGCGATGGGCCTGGAGCGCACCGGGCGGCTCATCACCGGCGCCGCCGCGATCATGGCGGCGGTGTTCTTCGGCTTCGGGATGGCGCGCTCCGTCATCGTGCAGGCCGTCGGGATCGGGATCGGGATCGCCGTGGTGGTCGACGCCACGATCATCCGCGCGCTGCTGGTGCCGGCGGCGATGCGGCTGATGGGGCGCTGGAACTGGTGGCGGCCGACCTGGCTCGCGCGTTCGCGAAGCTAGCGCTGGAATTTTTCCCGGACACGTCGGATACTCCAGGTCGCGGCGCCGCCCGCGCGCACACGAAAAGGAGACTCTCATGGCCATCAAGGTCGGTGACCGGATTCCCGATGGAACTCTGACGGAGATGATCGACGCCGAGCGGCCCGGGTGCACGATCGGCCCGAACAGCTTCGCGGTGAGCGACATCACCAAGGGCAAGAAGATCGCGATCTTCGGCCTGCCCGGCGCGTTCACGCCCACCTGCTCGGCCCGGCACGTCCCGAGCTACGTGCAGAACTTCGACAAGCTCCGCGCCAAGGGCGTGGACGAGGTCTGGTGCGTCTCGGTGAACGACACGTTCGTGATGGGCGCCTGGGGCAAGGACCAGAAGGCCGGCGGCAAGGTCCGGATGATGGCGGACGGCAGCGCGATCTTCACGAAGGCGCTCGGGCTCGACATGGACCTGACCGCGCGCGGCATGGGCGTGCGCTCGCAGCGCTACTCGATGCTGGTCGACAACGGCGTGGTCAAGGCCCTCAACGTCGAGCAGCCCGGCAAGTTCGAGGTCAGCGACGCCGACACGATGCTGAAGGCGCTTTGAGAACGGGCTCAGCGGCGCCGATTGCCCCGCGGCGTGCGCGGGGCCCGGCGGGCCAGCTGCAGGCCCAGCAGGGTGACGATGACGCCGCCGGCGACGACCGTCGTCGACGCGATGGAGTTGCTCGTGACCCTCAGCACCCACGGCGCGGCGATGAAGCCGAGCCCCAGCAGCGCGGTGACGACCCCGATCAGAAGGTCCACGACGCTATCCCGTCGCCGCCGGCAAGTGAATGGTGAAGCGGGAGCCGCGCCCGAGCGCCGTCTCGAGGGTCAGCGTGCCGCCGTGCGCGGTCACGATCGACCGGGCGATCGAGAGCCCGAGCCCCGCACCGCCGCTTTCCCGATCGCGGGCGGCGTCGAGCCGGACGAACGGCTCGAACACGCGCTCGACGTCGCCCGGCGGAATGCCGGGCCCCGTGTCCCGCACGCTCAACACGCCGCTGGCGTTCCTCGAGTCGACGTTGACCTCGACGAGGCCCCCGGCCGGCGTGAACTTCACCGCGTTCTCCACCAGGTTGCGCACCGCGCGCTGAAGCGCCGCCGCGTCGCCGAGCACCGTCACCGGCTCGCCGACCTCCATGCGAACGGTGACGCCGCGCGGCTGCGCGAGCTGCGCGCCGATGTCGAGAGCCTCCAGGGCGATCTGCTCCAGATCGACCGGCGACCGTGACGCCGGCTCGGCCCCGGAGCGGCCGACGAGCAGGAGATCCTCGGCCAGCTGGATGAGCCGGTCGACCTCCTCGAGCCTCGCGACGAGGACTTCTCGGTATTCCCGAGGCGATCGCGCGGCGCGCAGCGCGACCTCCAGCCCGCCCTTGAGCGCCGTCAGCGGGGTGCGCAGCTCGTGGGCGGCGTCCGCCGAAAAGCGCCGCATCTCCGCGAAGGCGCCCTCGAGCCGGGCCAGCATCTCGTTCAGGGTCTCGGCGAGCCGATCCAGCTCGTCGCCGGTTCCGCGAAGCTCCAGGCGGCGGGCGAGGTGCTCGGCGGTGATGCGCCGGGCGGTGCGCGACATCTCGTCGACCGGCTTCAGCGCCTTGCGGGCCACGAGCGCGCCGCCCAGGGCGGCCAGCGCGAGCCCGAGCGGAACCAGAATCACCAGCGTCTCGGCGTACCGCGCGAGCGCGCGATGACTGCGCGAGAGCGACACCCCGACCTGAACGAGCTGCGATGGCCGTCCGTCGCGCAGCACCGGGAGCGTCACGAGACGAAGATGCCGGCGGCCCACCTGCACCGTCTCGAGCGTCGGCCGGCCGCGTCTGGCGCCCTCGCGCGCCGCCGCGGAGAGCGGCAACGTTTGACCTTTCAGACCCCGCGAGAGGTAGGCCGGCGCGCCGCCGGCGTCGACGACCTGCACGAACTGATCGCGAAACTCGGAGTCGGCGATCGCCTCGGCGGTTTCCGGGGCGCGGTCGGCGGCCACGGCCTCTCGGATGACCTCGGCGAGGCCGAGGAGCGCGCGGTCGACGTCCTGGGCCAGCGCCAGGGTCAAGAGCCAGTAGGAGAAGCCGCTGGTCACCAGGAGGGTGATCAGCAGCACGCTCGTGTACCAGAGCGTCAGCCGTGTGTGGATCGACGCGGGCGCGCGCCATCGCATCACTGGTCGTCGGCCCTCAGCGCGTACCCGGCGCCGCGCACGGTGTGGAGCAGCCGGCGTTCGCCGGCGGTGTCGATCTTCCGGCGCAGGTAGCCGACGTAGACGTCGATGATGTTGCTCTCCGGGTCGAAGTCGAGGCCCCAGACGTGCTCGGCCAGCACCGGCCGCGTGAGGACCCGGCCGCGGCTGCGCAGGAAGTACTCCAGGAGCGCGTACTCCCGAGCCGTGAGCGCGATCCGGCGGCCGGCGCGGATCACCTCGCGCGTGGCCGGGTCGAGGGTGAGGTCGCCCGCGCGCAGCACCGGCTCGCGCCGCTCGGCGCTCCTCCGCAGCAGCGCGCGGACGCGCGCGAGGAACTCGTCGAACGAGAACGGCTTCGTCAGGTAGTCGTCGGCGCCGAGGTCGAGGCCCCGCACCTTGTCGGCGACGCCGTCCCGGGCCGTCACCACCAGGACCGGCGTCGGGACGGCGCGGCTGCGCGCGGCCTTCAACAGGGAGAAGCCGTCGAGCCGCGGCAGCATGAGATCCAGCACCACCAGGTCCGGCGGCGGGCCGTCGACGAGCAGGTCGAGCGCGGTGGCGCCGTCGGACGCGACCTCGACGGCGTAGCCCTCCTCCGCCAACCCCTGGCGGATGAAGCCCGCGACCTTTCGTTCGTCCTCGACCACGAGGATGCGCATCAGACCGGCTGCTCGGTGAGCTCCATGAGGCACATGCGCAGGATCTCATCTTCGAGCTCGGTCGACCACTCGACCATGGCGCTCTCCTGTGTTGGTAGCCGCGCGCTCAGCTGTGGTTCGAGATACCGCCGACCGTCGTCGGGGTGGCGCCCACGGTGGCGCCGGCGCCGATGGCCTCGATGCTGTTGAGCTCGTTCCGCTCTCCGTCGTGAGTGAAGTCGACCTTGACCCTCATGCCCTCGCGAAGGTTGCGGAGCAGCCGCGAGTCCGTGGTGCGCAGCTCGGTGCCGTCGTCGAGCTGCAGCAGGTTCATCGCACGATCCAGGAACCGCACGGTGCCCAGCTTCTGGGCGCCGTAGGTGTCACCGGGTCCGTCGGCCGCGGCCTGGCCTACCCAGACCGCCATCCCGAGCGCCAGCGTGGTCAGAACGACTCGATGGTTACGCATGTGTGTCTCCTTCCATCCGCGTGACGTCTCGTCGCAGCGGAATGCTGTAGGGAATGAGGAACAAGTGGCGCGCCCACGCCTCGTCGCGAACCGTCGGCGGCTGCGCGAGCGCTAGCCGGAGATCGGCGAGCGTGAGGACGATCCAGGGGTGCCACGCGCCGAGCCGCCGCGGCGGGACCATGCTGATCAGCGTCAGGGCCAGCACGCCGTCGGCGTCGAGGTCCGCGACCGCGGGCTCCTCGCCCCGCGCCATCGGGATCAGCACGCGATCGGCAATCCAGCGGTGGACGCGAAGGACGAGACACCGGCGCCGGAGTGGCTCGGCCGACATCCAGCAGGTCGTCATGTCGCGGTACCAGCGGGCGACCCCGATGGCCGGCGCGGCGCCGCCGGCCTCGAGCCCCACGTCGTGCGTGAGCGGCTGCCACTGGAAGACCATCACGAGTCCATCGTGAGGTAGAGGTCGCCGTCGTCACGGTGGACCAGGAGGAGCGTCGGCGTGCCCGGCACCCGGCGGATGATCGCCCGCTCGAGCTCGTCGATGTTCGCAACCGGCTGGCGATCGATCTCGCCGATCACGTCGCCCGGTTGAAGGCCGGCGTTCGCGGCGGGGCTGTCCTCCTCGACGCCGCGCACGATCACGCCGGTCTGCGCGCGCAGGTGCAGGCGCTTCGCCAGCTCGGGCGTCACCGTTTGGAGCGCGAGGCCCAGCGTGGGCCGGGCATCGGCCGTGGCCCTTCGCTCGGCGGCGTCAGCGAGCTGACCGATGGTGATCGTCACCGTCGCGGTCGAGCCGTCGCGGGCGAGGGTGACGCCGACCGCACGGTTCACCGGCGTCTCGGCAACGAGGCGCGGCAATTCGTCGGAGCGCGTGATCGTGTGGCCGTCGTAGGCGACGATGACGTCGCCCGGCTTCAGGCCGGCCTTCAGCGCCGGGGAGCCGTCGGCCACGGAGCTCACCAGGGCGCCGCGCGGCGCGCCGAGCTTGAAGCTCTTCGCCAGGTCCGCGGTGACCGGCTGGACCGTGACGCCGAGATAGCCGCGCACCACGTGGCCGGAGGCCGCGAGCTGGGTCAGCACCGGCTTGGCGAGGTTGATCGGGATCGCGAAGCCGATCCCCACCGAGCCGCCGCTCTGCGTCACGATCGCGGCGTTGATGCCGATCGCCTGGCCGCGCGCGTTGATGAGTGGCCCGCCGCTGTTGCCCGGATTGATCGACGCATCGGTCTGGATGAAGTCGTCGTACGGGCCCTCACCGATCACGCGTCCCTTGGCGCTGATGATGCCGGTCGTGACGGTCTGCTCGAGACCGTACGGGTTGCCGATCGCCATGACGGATTCGCCCACCTCGAGCCGCGCCGAGTCGCCGAGGGGAACGACGGGGAGGCCCTTGGCGTCGACCTTCAGGAGCACCAGATCCGTCCGGGGATCGCGACCCAGCACCGTGGCGGGCAGCTCGCGGCCGTCGGCCAGCGTCACCCGGATGTCCTTGGCGCCGTCAACGACGTGGTTGTTGGTGACGATGAATCCGTCCGGGTTGATCACGAAGCCCGAGCCGAGGCTCTTCTCGGTGTGGCGGCGCAGGTTGCCGTCGACGCGCGTCGTGCTGACGTTGACGACGGCGGGCTTGAGCGCGCGCGCCAGCGCCACCCACGGCGACGCCGCCGCGACGGCCGGCTGGGCGACCAGCGGCCCGTCGGTCCATAGCGAGGCGCTCCTCCCGAGTCCCGGCCCGAACACGATCGCGATCGACGACAGCGCGACGAGCAGCCCCGCCGCCGTTCCATTCCGTAGCGTCATGGCGATCTCCTTTCACCGACCAGCGTAGCGAGGGGAGATGAGACGCCGATGAGAGATCCATGAAAATCCTCTCAGGGTCAGCGCTCCGTCACGGCGCGCGCTCGATGGTCGAATCGCTAGGTATGAGACGATGACGAAACGGAAAGGGAGCACGGTCATGCGGTGGTCGACGGCGTTCGTGGTCGCGGTGGTCGCAGCCGGGATCGGCGCGCCCGGGCTCGCGTTGGGCGAGATGAAGTCGCCCTCGGGCGGCACCACGCCGAGCGGCGCGATCTTCGACCGGCTTCACGACGCGACCACGCGCCCGGTGCCCCAGGTGGGCCCGCCCGTGGTCCGGCCGCCCGAGTCGACGTGGGTTCCGGATCGCTTCGTCCAGGTTCCGGGCACCGACAGTCCGGTCTACGTGCCCGGGCACTGGGAGCGGCGGCTCGGCGACCACGAGGTCTACACGCCGCCGCTGACCGGTCGCACCCGCGAGGGTGGCACCGTCGACTTCCCCGCCGGCACGCGCCCGCCGGTCAACGAACGGCAGCTGCCATGAGACAGCGCGTCTACGTCCTCACCGACCTCGTCGATAGCTTCGAGGCGTACTTCGCCGAGCACCGCGGCTGCGCCGCGCTCGCCGCCGCCATCGTCGAGGCGGAGCAGCGCGACGCGGCGTGGGCGGTGGCGTGGATGGTGTGCGGCGGCTGCGGCGTGCGCTGGGAGCGGCATCTGAAACTTCACGCTTGACGCGGGCGTCGCCGCCGCTGTATCCGGGTTCGATGGAGGCACGATTCTCGTGACCGCGGGCGCGCGGCGCCATCTCGGGCGTGACCCCGTGATGCGTCGCCTGATCCGCCGTCACGGCGTCTACCGTCTCGAAGCGCTCTCTTGGACACCGTACGAGGCGCTCACTCGCGCCATCGCCCACCAGCAGCTGAACGGCCGCGCCGCCGAGACGATCCTGACCCGCTTCGTGGGCCTCTTCGGTAACGGACGCTTTCCGTCGCCGGCCGCCGTCGCCGCCGCGAGTCCGGCCCGGCTGCGGCTGGCCGGGTTCTCGCGGGGCAAGGTGAAGGCGATCAAGGACATCGCGCGGCACGCGCTCAAGGGCACGGTACCCACGCGGCGCGCCGCGCTGCGCCTGAGTGACGAGGAGATCATCGCGCGGTTGACGCCGATCTACGGCGTCGGCCGCTGGACCGTCGAGATGCTGCTGATCTTCACCCTCGGGCGGCCCGACGTGCTGCCCGTCGACGATTTCGGCGTGCGTGAAGGCTATCGGGTCGCCTACGGGCGACGCCTCCGTCCGTCGCCGAAGATCCTGCGCGCCTACGGCGAGCGCTGGAAGCCCCACCGCTCGACGGCCGCCTGGTATTTGTGGCGCGCGGCGAACGACGCCCGAAAAAAATGAGGAGACCCGCTGTGCGCGAGCTCGCGAGGGTGATCGCGCTCGCCTCTCTCGCCGTCGCGGCGATGCTGAGGGGAACGGCCGGCGCGCAAGGCCAGCCGGAAGGGCAGCTGACGATCGCCTTCGATGCGTCCATCGCCCCCACGTTCCTGGATCCCGCCGAGACGCCCGGGATCGGCACGCCCTTCGCCTTCCTCTACGCGATGCACGACGCGTTGATCAAGCCGCTGCCCGGCAACGACATGGCGCCGTGCCTGGCCGAGTCATGGAAGGAGAGCGCGGACGGGCTCACCTGGGAGTTCAAGCTGCGCCAGGGGCTCAAATTCCACAACGGCGATCCGTTCACCGCCGAGGACGTGAAGTTCAGCTTCGTGCGTTACAAAGGCGCGTCGGCGAAGCTCCTGCACGATCGGGTGAAGGCGATCGAGATCCCCGATCCGTACCGGATCCGCTTCGTGCTCGACAAGCCGTGGCCGGACTTCCTGGTGTTCTACGCCAGCCCCGCCACCGGCGCCGCCTGGGTCGTCTCCAAGAAATACCTCGAGAAAGTCGGCGAGGACGGCTTCAAGCGCCAGCCCGTGGGCCTCGGACCCTATCGGTTCGTGCGGCAGAGCCCGGGGCTCGAGCTCGTGCTCGAGGCCAACGAGCAGTACTGGCGCAAGAAGCCGACGATCAAGACCCTGGTGTTCAAGGGCGTCCCCGATCGCACGACGCGGCTCGCGATGTTGAAGACCGGCGAGGCGGACATCGGCTACCTGATGGTCGGCGTCGAAGCGGCCACGATCAAGGCGGATCCGAAGCTCCGGCTGGCCCGCGTGATCTCGCCGGCGGCGTGGTGGCTCGACTTTCCCGATCAGTGGAATCCCAAATCGCCGTGGCACGATCGCCGGGTGCGGCTGGCCGCGACGACGGCGATCGACAAGCAGGGGCTCAACGAGGCCGAGCGGCTCGGGTACTCGCGGCTGACCGGATCGATCATCCCGAGCGTCATGGACTTCGCGCTGCGCCTCGAGCCCTATCCCTACGACCCCACGCACGCCAAGCGCCTCCTGGCGGAAGCCGGCTACCCGAACGGCTTCGACGCCGGCGACCTCACGCCGCTCCCGCCGTTCATCACGATGGGCGAGGGTGCCGCGAACTATCTCGCCGCGGTCGGCATTCGCACCCGCATCCGCGGCATGGAGCGCGCGACGTTCATGGAGGCGTGGCGGACGAAGAAGCTGTCGGGCCTGCTGGTGACGGTCACCGCGGCGCCGGGCAACGCCGCGTCGCGGATCGAGTCGTTCGTGATCAGCACCGCGCCATTCGCCACTGGCGGCTATCCCGACATCGACGACCTGTTCCGGCAGCAGGGGCAGGAGCGCGACCACAAGAAGCGCGAGGTGCTGCTGCACCAGATCCAGCGGCTGATGTACGACCGCGTCATGTACGGCGGCATTTTCGAGCCGGCGACGCTGCACGGGATCGGACCGCGCGTCGAAGAGCCGGGCGTCGGGCTGAGCTCGCAGCTCTACTTCACGTCGCCGTACGAGGACATGCGGCTGAAGAAGCCGTAGCGGACGAGGAGAGCGCCGTGCCCAGGTTCAACGAGTACTACCTCAATCTCCGGCAGAGCTATCTGTTCGCGGAGATTCGGCGACGGACGAAGGTGTTCGCGGACGCGCACCGGGACGTGCGGCTGATCGACCTCGGGGTCGGCGACGTCACCCAGCCGCTGCCGCCGGCGGTGATCCGCGCGCTGCACGAGGCCACCGACGACATGGCCCGCCGCGAGACGTTCAAGGGCTACGGCCCCTACGTCGGCTACGAGTTCCTGCGCTCCGAGATCGCCGCGCACGACTTCGGCGTGCGCGGCGTCAAGCTCGGCGTCGACGAGATCTTCGTCAGCGACGGGGGCAAGAGCGACAGCGCGAACCTCCAGGAGATATTCGCGCAGGACTGCGTGGTCGCGTTGATGGATCCGGTCTATCCGGTGTACGCCGACAGCAACGTGGTGGCCGGGCGCACCGGGGCGGCCGACGAGAGCGGCCGCTACGCCGGCGTCGTGTACCTGCCCTGCACCGCGGAGAACGAGTTCCAGCCCTCGCTGCCCGATCGCCACGTTGACCTGATCTACCTCTGCTTCCCGAACAACCCGACCGGCGCGGTGGTGACCCGCGAGGCGCTCAAGCGCTGGGTCGACTACGCCCGCGCCGAGGACGCCGTCATCCTGTACGACGCGGCGTACGAGGCCTATATCGTCGACGCCGCGGTCCCGCACTCGATCTACGAGATCGAGGGGGCGCGCGAGGTGGCGATCGAGTGCCGGAGCTTCTCCAAGAACGCGGGCTTCACCGGGATGCGGCTGGCCTACACCGTCGTCCCCAAGGAGATGCGTGGGCGCGGCGCCGACGGCAAGACGACGAGCCTCAACGCCCTGTGGACGCGCCGCGTGGCGATGAAGTCCAACGGGCCGCCCTACATCATCCAGAAGGCGGCCGCCGCCGTCTACACGCCCGACGGCCAGAAGCAGGTGCGCGCGCTGATCGACATCTACATGGAGAACGCCCGGATCATCGGCGCCGGGCTCGCCGCGGCCGGGCTCACCGTCTACGGCGGGCGCAACGCGCCCTACATCTGGGCCCGCACGCCGCGCGGGGTCTCGTCCTGGGATTTCTTCGACCGGATCCTCGCCGAGGCCCACGTGGTCGGGGCGCCCGGCTCCGGCTTCGGGCCGAGCGGCGAGGGCTACTTCCGCCTGACGGCGTTCGGCTCGAAGGAGCAGACCGCCGAGGCGATCGAGCGGATCAAGACGCGGCTCTAGGCCTCCGCGAGCGCGCCCAGCCGCTCCGCCGCGCGCTCCAGCTCGATTCGCGCCAGCCCCGGCCGATCGATGGGCCCGCCGCCGACCAGCATCGTGGGCAGCACCGACGTGCCGGTGAGGGTGCGCAGGACGATGCGATGCTCGCCGAGGCGCAGCGTCACCGAGGTCACCGGCCCGATCTCGGCTCCATCCAGCGCGGCGTAGAGGTCGCGCGCGAGCTCGGCCAGCGGCACGGCCTCCACGGAGGGCGGCAGGAAGAGGCAGGCGCTCAGCGATCCCTCGCCGTCCCGCAGCACGGTCGGCGCCACCGGGCCGAAGGCCGTCAGCGAGTCCGCCAGCTCGCGCACGGGCGAGGGCACGCGCGCGACGTGCAGCCCCGGCTTCCCGGCCGTGCGACCGTTGCGTCCCGAATGGGTCTCGCTGCGCTCGGTCGTCCGCGCATCGCCGACCGCGCTTCGCGAGAGGCGCTCGAGCCACGCCAGCGACGAGCGGGAGGCGACCGCCGCCACCAGCAAGGCGCCGTCGGCGTCCGATGACCCGAACGGCGTCAGCACGATCGTCGCTTCCCTCCCCACGAGCGTCGCCTGAGCCGCCGGCGCGGAGAGCCGCGGGTCGGCGAGAAACGGCCGGACGCGCAGCGCCGCGCCGACGATCGACTCCTCACGGAGCGGCGGCGCCACCACGGTGACGAGTGTCGTGCCGGCGTCGCGCCGCTCGCCGACCTCGAGCCCGCTCATGAGCGGCGCGAGCATGGCGGCGACGCGGCGCGCCTCGCCGGTGAGCGCGTGGGGCGCCGGCGCCGCCAGCGACGGCTCGGGCGCCGGCCGCGGCGGGGCCTCCGGCGCGTCGACCGGCGGCGGCAGGAGGTCCTCGATGTCGTCGAGATCGGCGGGCGGCGACACACGCTCGAGGATCTCGGCCGGGACCTGCGGCACGACCTCGTCGAGCGGGAGCAGCAGCGAGCCGTGCGGAAGCCGCCGCGCGATCTCCGCGTGCGGCAGCGCGAGCTCCTCGTGCGGGAACTGGTCGGCGATCTCCTCCCAGCGCACCCGCACGCGTCCCTCGCTGAGCTGCGGCACGACCAGACGCAGCGGGATGAGCAGGGAGACGCCGGGGCGCAGCGTGTTGCTCAGTCCCTCACGCGCCCGCACGAACATCTCGACCGGGAGCTGGTCGGCCACCCGGCCGAATGGAACGCGAATCATCCTTTCCGAAGCGTTGAACGGCGAGAGCACGAACGCGGGCGTCGCGGGTTCGACCGCCGCGTCCGACGGCGACGGCTGAGGAGCCGGCGGCACGGGGAGCGAAGCCGACGCAATCACGCGCGCCGCCGCTTTCGCCGACTCCGCCCATGCCGCCTCGAGGCGCTCGGAGGCCAATGGCCGCCGAAGCGTCATCTCCGCCGGATGGCGCAGCAGCGGCGCCACGCGCGTCTCGACGCGCGGGGCGCGCCGGCGGACCTGGAGCAAGGGATGGAGGCGTGCCGACACCAGGAGCACGGCCATGAGCTGGAGCAGCGTCACCGCCGGCGAGCCCCAGAGCGCCACCGCGAGCGCCGTGTCGTACTCCGTGAAGTCCGGGCCCGCGTAGAGCGCGGCCGTCGCCAGGATGAGCAGGGCGTGGAGCATGCACATCGCCCCGACCCCGACGATGCGACGAGACAGCGACAGCGGGCGCAGGCCCAGGAGCCCCACCACCACGTACACGATCGGCGGAACCACGAGCGGTGGGATCACCAGCGACGGCCACGACGGCAGCAGCGGCGTCGCCGCGAAGCTGCGGAGCGCCAGCATGGCGCAGGCGTAGAGCTCGAGGCTCAGCAAGAGCCCGAGCCACGTGGCCGACGTGACCTTCGCGACGCGCCGTGGGGGCATCAGAGGGTCCGCGCGAGCTCCGGGACGGCCTTCCTGACGTAGTAGCGAACCTTGCCGAGCGCGCCGGGATCGCTCAGCAGGACGGCCAGCAGCGCCGAGGGCGAGACGGCGTGGAGCAGGAGCGTACCGCTCTCGTACTCGAGGATCGTGCCGAGCAGCTGGCCCTGGCCGAGCTCGCGACCGATACCGTTGGAGGCCTCCGCGAGACAGGACGCGAGCGCCCCGGCGACCTCGTCGGCGCCGGGCGTCAGCTCACCGGCTGTCTCGATGATGAATCCCTCGCGATCGGCGAGCACGGCGAAGCGGACGCCGGGCGTGCCGGTCAGCTCCTCGAGTCGCCGCTTCAGGCCTTCGCCGAGCGTCGCCCGATCGCTCGCGTCGGACGTGGTCGGTGGCGGCGGCGCCACCATCGGCGGCGCTGGCGCGGCGGCGGTCAGGAGGCCCTCGATCTTCCGCACGAGCTCGTCGACACCGAACGGCTTGAACATCACCTCGTCGGATTTCACCTCGGCGGCCCGCGCCTGCACCGTGCCGTTGTCGAGGCCGGAGATGAGCAGCACCGGCGTCGCGCTGATCGACGGGTGCTTCCGTACGAACTGGCAGATCTGATAGCCGTCCTTGTCGGGCAAGATCACGTCGCAGATCACCACGTCGGGCCGCTCGCGCTCGATCCGCTCGAGCGCTTCGGCGCCGGACGCGGCCGACAGCACTTGCATGCCGCGACCCTCGAGCGCCTTCTCGACGACCTTCCTGACGCTCAGGCTGTCGTCCACCACGAGCACCTTGGCCATCAGACCCTCCTACGGGACGGAGCCACGGCCGCGCCCGTGCGGCCCTCGTCGATCCCGATGGCAGCGCTCATCAGAAGCTGCTTGAGATCGCGGTCAATCGTTCGCATCGCGTTCGCCGGCAGCGCCGTGAGCGCTTCGAAGGCGAAGGTCCCCTGAGCCTCTCCGTGCGCCGCGACCAGGAGCGCCGCGAAGGCCGTCTCGCCGATGAGCCCGAAGAACTCGGCGTGCACGACCTTGCCGCGCTCGAAGACGATGACCCCGCGCCCGGAGCGCAGCGTGAGGACCAGGTGGCCCGTCTTCTGGCCCACCACGATCTCCTGCATGGCCTCGGCCAGCTTCATCAGGTCGAAGACGCCGGGCGGCGCGGGCTCTTCCGCCGGCGCCGCCGGCGCGACCTCCGCCGCGGGGCTCTGCGCGAGCTCGACCGGGGCCTCATCGGCGTCGGTCGCGTCGTCGCGCTGCAACAACACGGCGACCGCGGACACGATCGTGGCCAGCGGCAGGTCGCCGGCGAGCACCTGGTCCGGCTTGTCCTCGTACCGGGGTTCCGGGGCGTGATCGCCCGGTCCCTCCAGCAAGAGGAACAGCACGCCCGTCATCGACGGATCGTTGCGGACGATCGCGCACAGCTCGTAGCCGTCGATGTCCGGCACGCCGGCGCGGCTCACGATCACGTCGGGGCGGTTGCGCTCCAGCGTGGTCAGCGCGAACGCCCCGCTGGTCACGGTCGCGACGTCGTCGAAGCCGGCGCGGCGCAGCGCCGCGTGCAGGGCGTCGAGACCGTCGCGGTCGGGATCGATCAACAGCAGGCGTGGCATCGCGGCCTCACGCCACCCGCGCGGGCGCCGTCCCCGCCAGCGAGCCGATGAGCTGGACGAAGGACGCCTCGTCGACGGGCTTGGCCACGTAGTGCTCGACGCCCAGCTCCCGCGCGAGGCTCACGTGCTTGGCGCCCGCCCGCGTGGTCAGCACCACGATCGGCAGGTCGCGCGTGGCTGGCTCGCGGCTGAGGTCGCGAATCAGCTCGTAGCCGTTGACGCGCGGCATCTCCAGATCGGTGACCACGACGCTCACGGGCAGCGCCGCGAGCTGTTCCAACGCGTCGGCGCCGTCCCGGGCGGCGGCCTCGCGGAATCCCGCGCGCTCGAGCATCCCCCCCACGAACTTCCGGACGCTGACGGAGTCGTCGACGAGCAGTACGCACGGCCGGTCGTCGGACGTCGCCCCCGCGAGGGCGTGGCGGCCGCCCGACTCGATCGCGGGCTCGGGCCCCAGGGCGGCGACGGCGCTCATCTCCAGAAGCGACAGCGGATCGAGCAGCAGCATGACCCCGCCGTCGCCGACGACGCTGGCGCCCGAGAACGGCCCGAACCCCTGCAGGAAGGGGCCGAGCCCCTTCACGACGATCTCTTCCTTGGCGAGCAGCTCGTCCACCGCCGCCGCCAGCAGCTTCCGTCCGGTGCGCAACACCACGATCGACACGAGGGCGCCCGGCAGACGGCTGCCGAGGCCCAGCAGGCGGTCCAGCCGGACGAGATCCACGTCCTGGCCCTCGACCTCGACCGTCTCGACGCCGGCCACCGAGCGGATCTCGTCGGGGCTCACCTGGACCATCGACCGCACCGCGGACACCGGCACCGCCAGCACCTCGGAGCCCACGCGCACCTTGAGCACGTCGGAGATGGCGATCGTGAGTGGTAGCTTGATGCGGAAGCGGGTGCCCCGGCCCATCGCGGTCTGCACCTCGATCTCGCCCCCCAATCGGCTCACGTTCGTGCGCACGACGTCCATGCCGACGCCGCGGCCCGCCTCCGCCGTCACCGCCGGGGCCGTGGTGAGGCCGGGGAGGAAGATCAGATCGAGGACCTCGCGCTCGCCGAGCCGCGCGAGCGACTCCGGCGTCATGAAGCCCGCGCGCAGCGCGGCCTCGGCGACCGCCTCGATGTCGATCCCGCGACCGTCGTCCACGACCTCGAGGTAGATCGATCCGCCGGTGTGGGCGGCCCCGAGGTGGATGGTGGCGTGGCTCGACTTCCCGAGCCGGCGCCGCTCCTCTTCGGTCTCGATGCCGTGGTTGATCGCGTTGCGCACCAGGTGTAGGAGCGGGCCGACCATCTGCTGCACGATCGCGGTGTCCATCTCGACCGTCTCGCCGCGGACCTCGAGCACGACAGTCTTGCCGGCCGCCCGCGCGCCCTCGCGCACCTGGCGCGCGAAGCGCGCGAAGAGGCGGCCGATGGGCACCAGGCGGGCGCGCGTGACGTGGCCGCGCAGCTCGCCGCTGAGCCGCTGCACGCTCCCCGCGTCGTCACGCACCACGCGCACGAGCCCGTTCAGCTGGAGCTGGATCTCGGTCAGGTCGCTGGAGATCTCACCGACCCGGCGGGCCAATAGATTGAAGTCGTCGTACCGGTCGAACTCCAGCTCGGTGAACACGTCGCCCAGCGGCACCGCCGCGCCGTCCCCCGGCCGGGCCGCCTCTTCCGCGGCGGGAGCCTGGCGGCTCGCGTACTTGGACTCGAACTCGGCGACGGTCTGGGTCATCCGCGACTGCGTGAACGACAAGAGATCGCCGGCCTGCTCGAGCTGCACCAGGTGGCGCTCCAGCCGGCTCCGCGCGATCACCAGCTCGCCCACCAGGCTCATCAGCGAGTCGAGCCGGTCGAGGTTCACCCGGATGCTCGGACGGATCGGGCGCGCCGCTTCCGCGCGGTGCGCGACGACCGTCGATTCGCCGAGCCCGGTGACGCGCGTCGCGAGCTCGCGCGCCACCTCGGGCGCCGGCTCGCCGGTGGCTTCGGTCTCGAGCGCCGGCGGCGCGACGAGGAGCGCGAGCGCGCGATCGTACGCGGCCCCGCGCCCTTCTACCGGGTCTTCCGCGCTGCGCACCAGCAGCCGCAGGGCGTCCATGCCCGCGAACACCGTCTCGATGGCCGTCCGGGTGAAGGTCCGGTGGCCGTCGCGCACGTCGCCGAGCATGTCCTCGATGCGATGGGCGAGATCGCCGATCATCCCGCAACCGACGGTGTAGGCCGCCCCCTTGAGCGTGTGGACGGCGCGGAACAGCGTCGCGATCTCCGAGTCGGTCGAGCCGTCGCGCTCGAGGCCCAGCAGCGACTGCGCCATCGACTCCAGGTGCTCGATGGCCTCCGGCACGAAGTACTCGAGCACGTCCATCCGCTCGCTGAAGAAGGTGTCGAGCTCGGCGAGCTTGCGCCCCGTCTCGGTGGAGGCCATCTGCGCGGACGAGGGCGCGTGGCGCGCGAGCGCCGTGGCGATCGCCTCCCCATCCTCGGCGCCGGTGGTGCCGATGGTGTCGAGCGCGGCCTTGAGCACGACCGCCATCGCGCAGAGCGCCTCGACGTCGCGGCCACCGGCGCCCGGCCGCGCGGCGGCCAGGTGCTCGACGGTCTCCTCCATGGTCGCGGCGAGGGCCGCCAGGTGTGGCAGCCCGTTGAGCGCCGCCGAGCCGCGCACCCGGTGCGTCACCAGGCGCATCTCCGCGACGCTGGCCGTCGCTTCCGGGGAGCGCATGAGCGCAGCGAGGCCGTCCTCGATCGAGGCGAGGGTGTCCCACGCCTCCATCAGGAAGACGCTCTGTAAGAATTGCTGATCGGTGCGGTCGCTCACGCTACGCTCCCGTCCGGCCTCAGGTGGCCAGCTTGAATCGCGAGAGGCTCGCCATCAGCGCCTCGGCCACGCGGACGAGCTGGTCCATGGTCTTGCGCGTCTCGAGCACGGCCTTCTCGGTCTGAACGGCGACGCCCGCGATGGACTGGACGGCGACCGCGCCGCCCTCGACGCCGCGCACCTGCTCCTGCGTCGCCTGCGAGATGTCCCACGCCAGCGCCGAGGACTTCTGCGAGATCTCGCCGATCTGGTGGAGGCTGTCGCCGGCCTCGACGGTGACCTTGTAGCCCGCTTCCACTTCCTTCGTGCCCTCCTCCATCGCCACGACCGCCTGCTGGGTCTCGGACTGGACCGCCTTGATGAGCACCACGATGTCCTTGGCGGCCTTGCCGGAGCGCTCGGCGAGCTTGCGCACTTCCTCGGCCACGACCGCGAAGCGCAGGCCCGATTCCCCGGCGCCGGCCGCCTCGATGGCGGCGTTCAGCGCCAGCAAGTGGGTCTGCGACGCGATGTCCTCGATGGTGTTCACGATCTCCGAGATCTCGAGCGAGCGGTCGGCGAGGCTCTTGACCTTCCGCGAGATCCGCTGCACCTCGCCCCGGATGCGCTGCATGCCGGTGAGGCTCGCCCGCACCGCCTGCTCGCCCTTCGTCGCGGCGTCGAACGCGCGGCGGGCCGACGCCGACGACGCCTCGGCATCCGCGGCCACCCGCCGCATCGAGCGCGTCAGCGTCTCCATGGCGTTGGAGACGGAGACCGCCTCACGCGACTGGGTCTGGGCGCCGCCGGCCGTCTGCTCCATGGCGTCGATCATCTCGTTGGCGTTGGTCAGGACTTGCTGCGCGGCGTCGCGCACGTCGTCGATGATCGTCGCCAGCTCACCGACCATCACGTTGATGGCGTCGACGACACTGCCGAGGACGTCCGTGGTGACCTCGCCCCGCCGGGTCAGGTCGCCTTGCGAGATCTCGGTGGCGATGTCGAGGAACCGGGTGATGTTGCGCTGGAGGTCCTCGTGCTTGCGCCGCTCCTCGTCCCGCTCGGCCTCGGTCTGCACGAGCGAGCGCAGGCGCACGATCGACTCGTTGAACGTCATCGCGAGCTGCCCGATCTCGTCGCGTGAGTGGACGGGGACCAGCTTCGACAGATCGCCCTGGCCGACGCGCTCGGCCACCTGGACGAGCTGGCCCACTGGCCGGATGATCCGATGCGCGAAGAGCGCGCCGGCGCCGATCGCCAGCAGCGCGGCGCCGCCGAAGGCCAATAACAAGTATTCGCCGGAGCGGGAGGCCGCCGCCGCGATGATCGCGCGGTCCATCCCCACGCGCACCGTTCCGAGCTGGCCCGCCAGCACCGGGACGCCGATGTCGATGATGCTCTGGCCGGCGCCGGTGACCGGATCGGGATACGAGATCTCCCGGACCTGCTGCGCGACCTCTCCGGGCACGGCGTTGCGCTCCACGATGCCCGGCGGGACCAGCGGCGAGAACGTGTGGGCGACCAGGTTCGCCTGCGGATCGTACACCATCACGTACTTGACGCCGTTGATCGCGGCGAACTGGTCGACGATCGCCTGTACCGTCGACGCGTCGCGCGTCAGCAGGAGATCCACGCCGGAGCTGGCCAGGCTCTTCGCGATCGCGGTGCCCTTGGACGTGAACTCGTCGGTCAGGTTCGCCGTCATGCGCTGGACGGAGATCCACCACGTGATCGCGGCCAGCGGCACGAGCACCGCGGTCATGAAGAGGACGATCTTCGCGAGCAGACCGATGCGGAACGCGCGTGATCCGTTCATGCCTTCATCGCGGCGGCCCAGTCGGTGACGGGGACCCACCGTCCGTTGACGACACTGGTGAAATACACGCTGTCCAATCCCTGGTGACGCTCCGGCCCGAAGGTGAGCGGCGCGCCGATCCCGAGATCGAAGCCGCGCAGCGACTCGAGCGCGTGCCGGAAGCTGGCGCGCGTCGGGTTGGGGCCGGCGCGCCGCAGGCCCTCCACGATCACCTTGGCGTTCACGAAGCCCTCGAGGCTGCGAAAGCTGAGGTGCTCGGGCGCGTACTTGGCATCGCGCAGCGACTCCGGCATCACGGGCTTGTACCGATCCATCAGCGCGCGGTACTCGACGACGCCGGGCAGGCTCAGGTCGTCGTAGCTCGGCACCACCTGCGAGTTGACGAGCGCCTGCGTGTAGTCGCGGCCGGCGGTCTTGCCGTGCTTGAGCAGGAGACCCAGCATCGCCTCGGAGCCCACGAACGAGACGTTGGAGATGGGGACGGTCCAGCCGAGGTCGCGCGCGGTCCGGACGAACGCGCCGCAGCCCTGATAGGCGCCCGTGCACAGCACCGCGTCGACCCCGGCGTGGCGGAGCGCCTGCACCGCCGGGCTGACGTCGTCCTCGAACTTGGCCGTGCTGCGCACGTACGTAGCCTCGGCGACGATGCGCGCGCCGCGCTGGGCCAGCCCGCGCGCGACGCCGTCGGTGCCGCTGCGGCCGTAAGCGTCGATCTGGTAGTAGACGCCGAACCTTCGGGCACCCGTCTGCCAGAAGCGGTCGACCAGCGCCATCATCTCCTGGCGGTATGAGGCGCGGATGTTGAACACCTGCTCGACGTACGGATCCTCGCGCTGGGGCTGGGCGCCGGTGAAGTTGCCGACCAGGATCACCTGCCGGTCGGCGTAG
>QHSI01000024.1 GCA_003221515.1 Candidatus Rokuibacteriota bacterium | reverse complement strand
CGGCGTCGCCGGGCCGGAGTCGGCGAACAATTCCGCGACGTCGGGCGCGTTCGTGCCGATGCTGGCGCTCGGCGTGCCCTCCGGGCCGATTCCGGCCGTCATGCTCGCGGCACTGATGGTGCACGGCGTGTCACCGGGGCCGCTCCTCGTCACGCAGCAGCCCGAGCTCTTCTGGGGGTTCATCGCCTCGATGTACGTCGGCAACGTGGTGCTCCTGATCCTGAACCTGCCGCTCGTCGGCGTCTTCGTGAACCTGCTGCGCGTTCCGTACCCGATCCTCTACCCGTCCATCCTGGTCTTCTGCATCCTCGGCGTCTACGCCGTGAACTCGAGCGTCGTGGACATCTGGATCATGCTCGTGATGGGCGCGCTCGGCTACGTGCTGCGAAAGCTCGACTTCGAGACCGCGCCGATCGTGCTGGGCGTCATCCTGGCGCCGATGATCGAGATGGCCCTGCGCCAGTCGCTCGCGATGTCGGACGGCCGCTACGCGATCTTCGTGACCCGACCGATCTCCGCCACGCTCCTGGGCGTGGGGCTCGTGCTGGTGCTGCTGGCGCTGCGGCCGCTGGTCACGCGCGGCCTCGACTGGCGCGCGCGGCTCGCCCTCGCCGAGAAGGGAGAAGAGCATCCATGAGACTCATCCGCGTTTGCGCCCTCGCCGCGATCGTCCTCTGGTCCGTGCCGGCGTCGCTCGCGAGCGCCCAGGAGCCGTATCCGACGCGCCCGATCACGATGGTCGCGCCGTTTCCGCCGGGCGGCGTCGCCGACCTGACCGCGCGTCCCGTCGCCGCCGCAATGGAGAAGGCGCTGAAGAACCCGGTCGGGGTCGTGAACAAGACCGGAGCGGCCGGTGCCGTCGGGATGCAGTTCGTCGCGACGAGCAAGCCGGACGGCTACACGCTGCTCCTGGCGCTGTCGTCGATCTCGATCATCCCGGAGGCCGACAAGCTCTTCGAGCGGCCGCCGGCGTTCACCGTCGATCAGTTCGCGCCGATCGCGCTGATCTCCGCCGATCCCACGATCCTCGTGGTGCCGGCCGGCAAGCCGTGGAAGACCGCGAAGGACTTCATCGAGGACGCGAAGAAACGGCCCGGCCAGATCTCCTACAGCTCCTCGGGGGTCTACGGCACGCTCCACATGGCGATGGAGCTCCTGTCGCACGCGACCGGCGTCAAGCTCCGCCACGTGCCGTATGCCGGCGCCGGGCCCGCCCTCACGGCGGTCCTGGGCGGTCACGTGGACGCGCTCGCGTCTGGTCCGGTGGTGGTGTTGCCGCACATCAAGTCTGGCGCGCTCCGCGCCCTCGCCGGATGGGGCGACAAGCGCGTCGCCGCGCTGCCCGAAGTCCCGACGTTCAAAGAGCTCGGCTACCCGGACGCCGAGTTCTACATCTGGGCCGGCGTCTTCGCGCCCAAGGGTACGCCCGAGCCCGTGCTGGCGAAGCTGCGCGAGACCTTGCGGGCGGCCGTGGGCGATCCTGACTTCAAGGCGGCCATGGACAAGCTGGAGACGCCGATCGTCTTCAAGCAGGGCGACGAATTCGCGAAGTTCTTCGAGACCGACGCGCGCCGACTGGCGGCCGGCGTTCGCAAGGTGGGGAGGATCGAGGCCAAGTGAGAGCGTGGTAAGATTCGAGCAGCCATGGCGATTCTGAAGGTCGCGCGACTTGGTCACCCGGTGCTCCGGCAGCGCGCCGAGCCCCTCGATCCGGGCGCGGTGCGCTCCCCGGAAACCCAGCGCCTCATCGACGACATGATCGACACGATGCGCGAATACGACGGCGCGGGCTTGGCGGCCAACCAGGTCCACACGCCGCGGCAGATCGCGGTCATCGAGGTGCTCGGCAACCCGCGCTACCCGGAGGCCCCGGCGATCCCCCTGATGGTCGTCGTCAACCCCGTCGTCACACCGCTCAGCGACGAGCTCGAGGAGGGGTGGGAGGGCTGCCGCGCGTCATCCAGCACGAGACCGACCATCTGAACGGGTTCGTATACCTGGACCGGATGCGCGATCTCTCCACGCTCACGCACATCGCCGAGTGGAACAAGCACTGGCTCGGCCTCCGTGAACAAAGCGACTGACCCCGGCGGAGCCGGCGGCGCGAGCGCCGGCGCGGAACGCGAGGCCCGGCCCGACGCTCCGGCGCTCGCCGTCGTCAGCGACCTGTTCTTCGTCGCCCGCATCCGCGAGACGGGCCGCCTCGCCGGCGTGCCGGTCGAGTTCGCGAGAACGCCCGAGCAGGTCGCGGCGTCGCTTGCGCGGTCCCCGCGGCTCGTCCTCGTCGATCTGACCGCCGGCTTCGACTACGAGCGGCTCTTCGGCGCGCTCGCGCGCGCGCGCCCGCCGGTGCTCGGATTCACGACGCACGCGCTGGCCCGCCAGACCCAGCCCTGGCACGCCCGATGCGATCGCGTCGTGACCAAGGAGACGCTCACGCAGGAGCTGCCGCGTCTGTTGAAGGAGGGAGTGAGGGAATGACGGCCGAAGAGTTCGTCGCGCAGCTCGACGGGGAGAACCAGCGGCGGCTCAAGGGGCTGGCGCCGGACGACACGCTGAAGCCGGAGGTCCACGGCGATCTGACCGTGCTCAACCTCCTGAAGGTGGCGCTCAAGAACGAGATCGAGGCCACCGAGATCGCCGCGCGCTGGCTCGTCACCACCGACGAGGTCGACGTCAAGCTGGCGCTGGCGCGTCAGGTCGGCGACGAGGCCAAGCACTACCGGATGATCGCCGACCGGCTCCGCGCCCTCGGCTTCGACGCGCGCTCGTTCGATCCGCTCGCCAAGGGCTACGGCCCACTGTTCAACTATCTCGATACGCTCCAGTCGACGGTGGAGCGCGTGGCCGCAGGGCAGTTCACGCGCGAGGCGATCGCGGTCGTGAAGAACCGTCAATTTATCGAGTTCTGCGAGCACGCCGGCGACCGGGAGACCGCGGCGATGTACCGCGACGTGATCGAGCCGGACGAGCGCTACCATCACGAGCTCGGGCGGATGCTCCTGCTCCGCCTCGCCACCACGCCGGAGACGCAGGCCGCGGCCGCGGCGGCGGCGCGGAAGACGCTCGAGCTCGCCGACGAGCTCCAGCGCAAGGCCCTCGCCGGCGCGGGCATCCACCACGCCCCCGGCTGCTAACGGCAGTGCGAGCCGCAGCCGAAGGCGAGGCGAGTCTATGAACCTAAATGGAGCGCGCTGTTGAGTCTCGACGGGGCGCTGCGCGATTTTCGGGACCTCTTGCGGGCGCCCGAAATCGATCTCGGCGGCGCCGCGCTGGCGGTCGCGCGCATCGAGCACCCCGAGCTCTCGATCGAATCCTCGCTGGCGGCGCTGGACGACTTGGCGGCGCGCTCCGGCGTGACGAAGACCGGCGGCGGCCGGCCCGCCCTCGACCGACTCCGCGAGTTCCTGTTCGGCGAGGAGGGATTCCGCGGCAACGCCGACGACTACTACGATCCCTGCAACAGCTGTCTGAACGACGTGCTCGAACGGAGGCTGGGCATCCCGATCACGCTCTCGGTCCTGGCCATGGAAGTCGGGCGCCGGGTCGGCCTGGAGATCGTGGGCATCGGCCTGCCGGGCCATTTCTGCGTGGGATCGCGCGTCGGCGACGAGCTGCTGGTGCTGGACCCGTTCGGCGGCGGCCGCGTGCTGGAGCGCGCGGAGGCCGAAGCAATCGTCGCGCGCGCGGTCGGGCGTGCCGTGAAGCTGACCGACGCCCACTTCGCCCCGACGCCGAAGCCCCAGATCGTGGTGCGGATGCTCCGGAACCTCGAGACCATCTACGCGCGGCGCGAGGACTGGGCCAAGGCGCTGGCGGTCATCGATCGGCTCCTCGTCATCGACTCCGGTGTGCCGGCCCACCTGCGCGATCGCGGCACCGTGCTCGTCAAGCTCGGCGACCTGCACCACGGCGCGTCGGAGTGGGAACGCTACCTGACCCAGTATCCTCAGGCTCGGGACGCCGCGGCGTTCAAGGAAGAGCTGCGGCGAGTGCGCCAGACTCTGGCCGAGCGGAACTGAGGGGAGGCGACCGGAATGAGGGCGCGGGGATCATGGAACGTCGCCTATCGCTCCGGCGCGTGGCTGATCATCGCGGCCCTCCTGACGAGCTCGTGCGCCTCGCGCAGCGTTCCGCCGATGGGCGCCGACGGTAAGCTCTTCAAGCCCGAATCCGACGAGCTCCGCCTCTGGGCCCAGGCCGAGAAGGAAGAGGAGCAGCTCCAGAAGAAGGCCAAGCCCTACGACGACCCGCTGCTCGACGAGTACCTGGGCAAGATCGGCGACAAGCTCCTCCCCGACGACGTGCGCGCCGCCGGCGGGCCTGGCTTCCGCTTCGGCGTCATCCGCGACCCCACGCTCAACGCGTTCGCGCTGCCCAACGGGCGCATCTACATCCACACCGGGCTCCTGAGCCGACTCGACAACGAGGCGCAGCTGGCGATGATCGTCGGTCACGAGATGACCCACGTCACGAACCGGCACGCGCTCAGCTTCACGCGCGATGTGCAGAACAAGCAGATCCTCTACACCGTGCTGGCCGTGGCCGCCTCGATCGGCGTCGCCGTGGCGGCCGGATCGCGCGCGCAGGGCGGGGACTACGTCGGCGCCGCCGTCCTGAGCCAGACCGCCAACGTGCTACTCGGCCTGGGGCTGCAGCTGGCCGCGATCGCCTCGATCAACGGCTACGGGCGTGACCTCGAGCGCGACGCCGACTCCGGCGGCATGGACAAGCTGGTGCGCGCAGGCTACGACCCCAACGAGGCGCCGAAGGTCTTCGAGCTGCTGCGGAGCCAGGCGAAAGAGGGCGGGAGCCTCGAGGCCTTCTTCTTCGGGAGCCACCCGAAGCTCACCGAGCGGGTCGAGACCACCAGCGAGCTGGTCAAGACCAAGTACGCGTCCGCCGCGGTGTCGTCCGCCGTGGTCAAGGACACGGAGGATTTCGGTCTGCGCATGCGCACGGTCGTCCGCGAGAACGCGCGGCTCGACATCCAGGCCGGCCGCTTCAAGCTCGCCGAGGATCAGCTGGAGCGCGTGCTGGCGATCACGCCCAAGGATCCAGTCGCCCACCTCTACTACGGCGACCTCTACCGGTTGCAATCGCAGCGCGCGCGGGACATCGCCGACAAGAACGACAAAGCGAAGAAGGCGCTCGAGCGATACGAGCGCTCCGCCGATCTCGACCCGATGTTCCCGGATCCATTCCGGCAGCTCGGCTTTCTGTACTACCAGCAGAAGGACAACGAGAAGGCCAAGGACGCGTTCAAGAAGTACCTCGCGCTCAAGCCTGATGCTCCTGACGCTCGGAGAATCAAAGAGTACCTCGTCGAGCTCGACCGGTAGCTGGCGGCGGGGTGGGGCGGGAGGGGGTGCGGAGGGCTGCCCGCGCCCTGGTTGCGGACATTCCGTGGCGTCGATGTCGGACACGTTTCGTTTGGTCAGTCCTGACTACACAGGGCGCGGCCAGCCCCCCGCACCCCCTCCCGCCCCACCCCGCCGCTTACCGTCGAGCGCGATCCTGACGGCACGATCCTGACGGCTGGTGATCCTGACTGGTGATCCTGACGGCACCCGCTGAGGCTTAGGTTGACCATCTGATGCCGGGAGCATAATCTCGGCCCGACCCGCCGCGAGGCTGGGCGGGAAAATCACATGCAATGTCGCCGGTGCAGTCACGACGTCCCCGCCGACGCGCAGTTCTGTCCGGAGTGCGGGGCGCGCCTGGCGATCACGTGCCCAGAGTGCGGGACCGACAACGGCTCGGCGTACAAGTTCTGCAAGAATTGCGGCCGCGCGCTTGGGCTCGTTCCGGCGGCGGAAAAAGACCCGGCGCGGTTCGCGTCGCCCCAAAGCTACACGCCGCGGCATCTGGCCGAAAAGATCCTCACGTCCAAGAACGCGATGGAGGGCGAGCGGAAGCAGGTCACCGTGTTGTTCTGCGACATCGCCAATTCGACCGAGCTCGCCCAGCGCCTCGGCGCGGAGCCGATGCACGAGGTGCTCGAGCGATTCTTCGAGCTGGCGCTGGCTGAGGTCCACCGCTACGAGGGCACCATCAACCAGTTTCTGGGCGATGGCTTCATGGCGCTCTTCGGTGCCCCCATCGCGCACGAGGACGACGCGCGCCGCGCCGTGCTCGCGGCCCTCAGCATCCAACGCCGCCTTCGGGATCGTCCGTCAGGGCCGATCGACGTGCGCGGCGACGTGACCGTCCGGATGGGACTCAACACGGGCCTGGTGGTGGTCGGCACGATCGGCGACAACCTGCGCATGGACTACACCGCGGTCGGCGACACGACCAACCTCGCCGCGAGGCTGCAGCAGACCGCCGACCCGGGCTCGTTGCTGATCAGCGAGGCGACACACCGGCTCGTGGAGGGAGCCGTTCACGCCGAACGCGTGGCGCCTCTCCGCGTCAAGGGCAAGAGCGAGCCGGTCGGAGCCTACCGGCTCCTCGGGCTGGCGCCGCGCCGCTCGGCGATGGAGGAGCGACCCACGCGGTCGCTCGGTCGGTTCGTGGGACGCGAGCGCGACGCCGGCGTGCTCCACGACCTCTTCACACAGGTCACCGAGGGGCGCGGGCAGGTCGTCGGAGTGGTCGGCGAGCCCGGCATGGGGAAGTCTCGCCTGCTCTACGAGTTTCGACGGGGCCTCAGCGGCCGCGCCGCCACGGTTCTCGAGGGTCGTTGCGTCTCCTACGGTGGAGCCATCCCCTACCTGCCGATCGTCGAGATCATTCGAAACAACTGCGGGATCGTCGACGGCGACGGCCCCGGCATCGTCGCCGATCGTCTGGCCGCCGGCCTTCGCGAGGTCGGCATGGCGCCCGGGGAATGGGGGCAGTACTTGCTCCATTTGTTCGGCATCAAGGACGAGAGCGGCGGCATCGACGCGCTGAGCCCGGAGGCCATCAAGGCGCGGACGTTCGAGACGCTGCGCCAGCTGAGCCTCAGGGGCAGCCGGCTCCGACCGTTGATCTTCATCGTCGAGGACGTGCACTGGATCGACAAGACCTCCGAGGAGTATCTGGCCTCGCTGGTCGAGAGTCTGATCGCCGCACCGATCTTGTTGGTCACGACGTACCGTCCCGGCTACCGCCCGTCCGGACTGGATCGCTCGTACGCCACGCAGATCACCCTTCGGCCGCTTCCACGGCATGACAGCCTGACGGTCGTCCAGTCGGCGCTTCAGGGGGACCGCCTGTCGACATCGCTGTCGGAGACGATCCTGACCCGGGCCGAGGGCAACCCATTCTTCCTCGAAGAGCTGGCGCTGGCCGTCGGTGACCAGCCGAGATCGGACCACGCGATTCCGCACACGGTGCAGGGCGTCATCATGGCGCGCATCGATCGGCTCTCCGAGGACACCAAGCGACTGGTGAGAACGGCGGCCGTGCTCGGCCGCGAGTTCCCGCAGAAGCTGCTCGATCGCGTCTGGGACGGCCCCGGAGCGCTCCACCCCCACCTGCTCGAGCTCAAGCGGCTGGAGTTCGTCTACGAGCGGCCCGGAACGGACGAGTCGGTCTACGTCTTCAAGCACGCGCTGACCCAGGACGTCGCGTATGAGGGCCTGCTGACGCACCGGCGACAGGCGCTCCACGGCGCTGCCGGCCTCGCGCTCGAGGAGCTCTACGCCGACCGTCTCGAGGAGTTCTACGGCGCCCTCGCGCACCACTTCGCCAGATCGGAGCTCGCGGACAAGGCGGTCGCGTATCTGACGCGGGTGGCCGACAAGGCGGCGCGCGTCTACGCGAACGCCGAAGCTCTGACACATCTGACCGAGGCGCTCGCGCACGTTCAGCGTCTGCCGGAAGGCTTCCAGCGGGACCGCATGCTGCTGGACGTCGCGCAGCGACGGGCATTCTCGCTCTACTTCCTCGGCCGCTTCGCCGAGAGCGTGGAGTGCCTGCTGGAGCACCGGGAGCGGCTGGACCGGCTCGGCGACGCCGCGCTGGCGGGGCCTTACTATTTCTGGCTCGCCCACATGTACAGCCGCCTCGGACGGTCGGAGCTCGCCGTCCAGTGCGCCCGGCGCGCCATCGACGAGGGGAGCCGCTGCGGCGACGACGCGACGGTGGGCAAGGCTCACGGCCTGCTCGCCCTGGAAGGCCACTGGTCGGGTGACGCTCGGGACGGGATCGAGCATGGCCGGACGGCGGTGGCCCGGCTCGAGGGCACGACGCAGCAGTGGTGGCTCGGTATGGCGCACGTCTACATGGGCTTCGACTACGTCCTTCTCGGGAAATGCGCCGAGGTGCAAGAGGCCGCCGGCCGCGCGACCGCGGTAGGCGAGGCGATCAGCGACACGCGCCTGCAGTGCTACGCGGCCTTCACGACGAGCTGGATAGCGTCGATGCGCGGGGAGGCCGCCGTCGCCATCGACGACGCCGAGCGCAGCCGAAAGCTGGCCACGGACCGCGTGAGCGGCGTCTACGCCGCCGGCTTTCTCGGCTACGCGCACGTCGAGCGCGGCGAAGCCGAGGCGGCGATCCCGCTGCTCGAGCACGCGGTGCGGGAGCTGGAGCAGTTCGGGTTCCCGCAGTGGCACGGCATGTTCATGTCGGCGCTCGCCGAAGCCCATCGGCTGAGCGGCAGCACCGACAACGCGCTCGAGCTCGCGCAGCGGGGGCTCGCGATCGCGACGAGCTGCCGGTACTGGCTGGCGGTCGGCTACGCGCAGCGCATCCTGGGGCGCATAGCCTCGGACAAGGGTATCCACGACGAATCGGCCGCGCGGCTCGCGGAGGCGCTCGGCACATTCACGTCGATCGGCGCGCAGCTGGAGATCGGCCGGGTGCGGATCGAGCTGGCGACGGTCGCCGCCGGCCGCGGCGACCGCCGCATCGCCCTGACGCACGCCGAGGCCGCCGAGGCGGTGCTCCGCGACGTGGACGCGCCCATTCAGCTCGACCGCGCTCACCGACTCGCGAACGAGCTGCGACGCCCTGGGGCCTAGCGGCGAAAGGCCTTGATGACCGCGCGCGTTCCCTCGATGCCGATGGGGGGCACGAGAATCGGGAGATCGGTCCCGGCGGCGCGAAACGCGGCGAGCTGTTCCCGGCAACGGGCCATCGGACCAGACAGGCAGACCGCGTCCAGCAGGCGGTCGCTCAGCGCGCCGCCGCCGGCGCCCTTCTCCATCTGAGCCGCCTCCTCCGCGAAGCCGCTCGCCCGGAAGAGCCGCTGGAAAAACGGGAAGGTCGTGTACAGGCCGAGATTCTGCCGGGCGACATCGCGCATGGCGTTCACGTTGTCGCCAATGAAGATCGGCAGACCCACGGTGACGTCGGCCTTGCCGAGCCCCGAGGCTTTGGCGCGACCGCGGTCGATCCAGGCCTTGCTCTTCGCCACGCGGGAAGCCGACCACAGAAACGGCATGATTCCGTCGGCCAGCTCGCTGGCGAGCTCCACGGTGCGCGACGTGACGGCCGCCACGTAGATCGGCACCGGCTTGGCCGCCGGGCGCTGCGGCAGGTGCGTCGCCGGCCCTTCCCCCCGGAGCCAGCTCCGCACCGCCGTCACGTAGCGACGCAGCATGGTCGGCGGATCCGCCATGTCGATCCCGAGAGCCTTGTTGACCGGCGGATGGCTGACGCCGAGCCCGAGCACGAAACGTCCGCCCGTGGCGTCGGCGATGAGAGCCGCGCCCTGCGCGCACGCGTAGGAATGGCGCAAATAGATGTTCGCGATCCACGTCCCCACGGTGATCCGGCGGGTCGCCGCGCCCATGAGCTGGGCGGTCGCCATCACATCGTTGTTGACCTCGGCGGCGAAGATCGCGTCGAAGCCCGCCTCCTCGGCCTCGCGCGCGATCGTCTGCACCTCGTTGGCGCTCCAGCCAATCCCCGGAATGACGGCGAGTGCGAGTCGTTCAGCCATCTTCCTCCTCCTTCCATTCGAGCCTCGTCCATACCGACCGGGACCGGTCGTCTCCAACCGTGAGTCGTCGGCCGTGAGAGTGGCGCCGGCCAGCCAGGAATGTCAATCGAGCGTCTCGCCCGACGGCGCGGCGAGCCGCTGCTTCAGGACTTTCCCGGTCGCGGCCTTCGGGAGCGCGTCGAGGACGGTGAGGCGACGAGGGTATTTGAACGGGGCGAGGCGATCCTTGCAGTGACCGATCAGCTCCTCGGGCGCGGCCTGCGCGCCGGCGCGAAGGGTCACGAAGGCCGCCACGTCCTCGCCGAGCTCGCCGTGTGGCACGCCGACGACGGCGGCCTCGGCGACGGCAGGGTGCGTGAGCAGGACAGCTTCCACCTCCGACGGGAAGATCGAGTAGCCGCCGCGGAGGATGCGCTCGCGCTTGCGGCCGACGATGGTGACGAGGCCGTCGGTGCTGACCCTCGCGAGGTCGCCGGTGTGGAACCACCCGTCGGCGAGGACCTCGCGAGTCTCCTCGGGGGCGTTGAGGTAGCACTCCATCGCCGACGGGCTCTTGATCAATAGCTCACCGGTCTCGCCGTCGGTGACCGAGCGCCCCGCGTCGTCGACGATCCGGATCTCCACGCCCGGCACCGCGCGCCCGATCGCGTCCGGCGACTCGGTCGTGTCCGCCGCCTGGTAGGAGATCGGGCGAAAGAGCTCGGTCATCCCGTAGCCGCGGACGATCCGGATGCCCGTGCGAGCCCGCCACTCCTGAGCCAGCGCCCACGGGCACGGCGCCGCGCCCGAGACGCCGATGCGCACCGACGAGAGATCGGCGGCGGCGAGCTCGGTGCTGTCGAGGAGCCGGCGGAACATCGTGGCGACGCCGGGGAACACGGTGACGCGGTGGCGATGGATCGCTTCGACCACCGCCTCGGGCGCGAAGCGATCGACCAGGACGACGGTGGCGCCTCTGAGCAGCGGCGCCAGGAGAGCGCCGTTCAGGCCGAACGAGTGGGCGAGCGGCAGCGTCGCCAGCACGACGTCGTCCCTGGTCAACGCCATCACCGGCCCCGCCCACGATTCGATGGCCAGCTCCAGCGCCGCGTGCGACAGCAGGGCGCCCTTGGGCCGCCCGGTGCTGCCCGACGTGTACAGGATCAGCGCGGCGGCCCGGCCGGTGGTCGAGGCGAGCGCGGCGGTCGGTGAGGCCGGCTCCGTCCCCACGTCCTCGGCTCGGACGAGCACCGTCGAGCCGAGGTCGGCGACGATGTCGGCGCGCTCCTCGTCTTTCAGCAGCACGTCGAGCGGGGCGACCGTCGCGCCGAGCTTCCATCCCGCCAGCAGCGCGACGGCGAACGCCCAGTGGTTGCCGATCGTCAGCGCGATCCGGTCGCTGGCGCCCACACCCTTCGCGGCGAGTGCGCCGGCGAAGTCGTCCACCCGTCGACGGAGCTCGTCGAACGTGATCGCGCCGCCGTCCCAGACGAGGGCCGGCTTGGTGGAATGGCGTTGGAGCTGAGCGTCGAGGAGCGCGCCGAAGTTCTTCGACACCGACCGCTGCCGGATCGCCCCGCCGGGGCTAGGCGAAGAAATCCTTGAGGTTGATCCGCTGCCAGACGTCGGGCGGCACGCGGTGGCGCGGCGTGTACGCGGCCAGCGAGGGCTTGGCGGTCGCGTCCACGCCCCACTTCGCGGTGTAGCCGTCCTCGCGCGCCGAGGGGTCGAGATCGGACCCGCGCGCGTTGCTGATGATCGTGATGTCGCGGTCGGGCTGGCAGCGCGTCGCGATCGCCCAGTTCACCTGCCGGTCGTCGAACACGTCGACGTCGTGGTCGACCACGACGATGCGCTTCATGTAGAGGTCGGCGCCGAGCGCGGCGAGGATCGCGTTCTTGGCCTGGCCCGGCACGCGCTGCTCGAGCGAGATGAAACAGGTGAACGGGCTGGGGACGCGGACCGCCTTCACCGACGGGACCATCGCCCGCACGGCCCGGTAGAGGTTCGCCTCCATCGGGATCGTCGACAGGAGCATGTGGTCGAGGTGGGCGACCGTGATGTCCTGGAAGATCGCGTCGCGCCGGTGCGTGATCGCGTTGACACGGACGATCTCGCGCTGGCGCTCGCCCAGGCTGTAGCCGGTGAACTCGCCGAACGGTCCTTCCGGCGTGCGCTCGCGCGGCAGGATCTCGCACTCGAGGACCATCTCGGCGTGGGCCGGGACCAGCACGTCGGACGTCGCGCACTTCACCAGCTCGAGCGGCTCTCCGAGGAGGCCGCCCATGATCGCGCGCTCGTCCTCGTCGATCGACCCGATCGCCAGAGCGCCGAGGGCGATCGCCGGGTGCACGCCGATCACCAGCGCCAGGGGCAGCGGCTCGTTCCGCGCCTCGGCGATCCGGTGGAACTCCCAGAGATGCTTGGCGGTCGTCAAGTGGATCGACGTCGTGTCGCGGCCCTTGATCTGCAGGCGGTTGTAGGCGCAGTTCCAGATCTCGCGCGACGGATCGCGCGCGAAGGAGATCGCCGCCGTGATGTAGGCCCCGACATCGCCCTCGTGGTGGACGATCTGCGGCAAGTCGTAGAGGTTGATCTGGTCGCCCGTGAGGACGACGTCTTGCACCGGCCCCGAGGCGACCACCTTCGGCGCGACCGGCTTCTCCATCGCGCGCAGATAGGTCGTCTGCGTCTCCTCGGGCTGAACGTTCATGGCGGCGGCGAGGCGCGGCCGGCTCGCGTGCAGGTTCGTGAGGACCGGGAACTTCGTGCCCGTGACGTTCTCGAAGAGGAGCGCCGGCCGGCGCTTGGCCTCGCGCTCGAGCTTGACGACCAGCGCCGTGAGCTCGTAGCGCGGGTCGACCGGTCGGGAGACGATCTCGAAGTCGCCGGGCTTCCGCCGCTTGACGAGATCGAGGAAGCTCCGGAGATCCTGCGCCATGGCGCCTAGGATACTGAATTCAGACGCGCTCGGGCATCTTCTTTCTGCCGTTCTGGGTCGAGAACCACCACCCGAGCGCCACCAGCACGATCGCCGGGACGAGCGGCAGCACGTCGAACAGATCGAGCCGCGCCGCGGAGGTATCGAGCCAGCGGGCCAGGATCTTGTCCTTCAAGATCATCTCGCCCGCGACGTAGCCGAGGATCCCTCCGCCGATCCAGATGATCCACGCGAACCGATTCATCAAGGTCGCGAGCACGCCGCTACCCCAGACGACCAGCGGCAGCGACAGCGCGATGCCGAACACCACGAGCGTCAGATCGCCATGGGCCGCCGCCGCGACGGCGAGCACGTTGTCGAGGCTCATGACGGCGTCGGCGACGATGATGATCCAGACGGCTTCGCGGAGCGAGCCGCCCTCACGCACGTGTCCCTCCGCGCCCGTTTCCTTGTGGACGAGCTTGAAGGCGATCCACAGGAGCGCGAGACCGCCGACGAGCTGCAGAAGCGGAACGCTGAGCAGGTACGTCGCGACCGCGATGAAGGCCAGACGGAGCCCGACCGCGCCCGCCGTCCCCCAGATCCGTCCCCACAGCTGCTGCGGCTTCGGCAGTGTGCGGACCGCCAGCGCGATGACGAGCGCGTTGTCGCCGGCGAGCGTGAGGTCGATCACGACGATCCCGACGACTCGCATCCAGAACTCGGGATCCATGAGAAACATCATATGTCACTCGACCAGTGCCTTGACGATCGCGACCAGGACACGCCCCACGACGATCAGCGCAACGGCGATCGCCAGGCCTTCGTAGCGATTGATAGTCATCTCGAGTCTCCCCGTGGTGCGGACGGACGCAGTTCGCCGCCCGACGGCGGCGTGGTTCAGGAGACGGACGGGATGACGAAGCTAGTGGGCTTCGGAGGTCTGAGCGCGGCCCGAGGCGGGCAGATGGGCGAGCCGTACGTACGGGAGCCACTCGTCACCGAGTGAGCGGCGAGCCGCCAGCAGGCGGGAAGTGACTCGGCGCGTCGGCGTGGGCTGCTGCTCGGCGCGGGCCTGCGGCGTCACGCGCTCGGGGCCGGCGGCACGGCTGCCTCGAGCCTCGCGGCGGACGTGGATGGACTCCTCGATCTCGGAGTCGTCGGCCTCGAACTCGAAGGCGCCCGGCAGCGGCGTGGCGAGGTCGAACGACAGCCACGCGAGAAGCAGGATGAGCATCCGGCTACTCCTCCATCGCGGGCTCGGGCCGGTCGCGGCGATCTTCACGGCTTCTTGCAGATCACGTTGAGCAGGGCCTGGCGCTTCTCGTCGCGGACGACCTTGAGGGCGCGCGCCAGCGCCTCCGGCAACGCCGCCGGGTCCTCGACGCGCTCGGCGTGGCCGCCCGAGGCGCGGCACACCATCTCGTAGTCGGGCGCCGGCTCGAGATCGGAGAGCGGCATCGTCGCGGCCTTGACCCCGGCCCCCGTGGGGGCGTGGCTCCGGACCGCGCGCTTCACGGCGTTCCACGCGCGGTTGTTGAAGATCACGAACAGCGCCGGCAGGTTGTACGCGCGCGAGACGAAATGCGCGGCCGTCGGAGCGCCGAAGATGTAGGCGCCGTCGCCGACGCAGCAGATCACGGTCTTGTCCGGCGCCGCCAGCTTGGCGCCGAGCGCCGCGCCGAGCCCCCAGCCGAGGCCGCCGGCCGGCGACGACCCGAAATAGGTCCCCGGCGTGCGGAAGCAGCCCTGAGTCGGATCGAAGTCGTACTCGTCGACCACGATGGTCTTGTCGTCGATGAGGTCGCCGATGCACTTCGAGACCCAGACCATCTCGAGCGGCTTTTCGCTCCCGGCCTTCCGCGCCGTCGCGGCCCACGCCTCGCGAAGCCGCCGGTGCTCGGCGTGCCAGCGCCGGGTGCGCTCGCCGACCGACGACGCGTCGACGCGCGGCCGCACGGCATCGGCGAGGGCGACGAGGTTCAGGCTCACCGTGCCCGACAGCGCCGCGTCGGCCGGGAAGCCGCGGATCGGATAGCGCGCGAACAGCGGGTCGACGGCGATCTGGACGATCTTCGCCTCCGGCCGCGGCGCCTTGAGCGCCGGGTACCAGAGCACGTCCGACTCGACGGCCACGATGCAGTCGGCGTCGTCGAGGTACGGCGTCGCGTCGAAGCCCGCATGGAGTGGATGGTCTTGCGGGAAGTTCACGTAGGTGTGGAACTGATCGATGACCGGCGCGCCCAGCGCCTCGGCGAGCTTGACCAGCGCGGGGACGGCGCGCGGATCGCGGCCGGCCGCCTTGGTGAGGATGATCGGGTTGCGCGCGGCGGCCAGGAGGCGCGCCGTCTCGGCGATCGACTCCGGCGCCGCGACCACCGCGGCGGGACGGGGCGCCCGGCTCGCCTCGGCGTACTCGAAGGTCTCCTGCTTCTCGGCGAGCACCTCGCGGGGCAGCGTCAGATAGATCGGGCCCTGCGGCTCCGCCTGCGCGAGCGACAGCGCGCGATCGACGACGGTCTCGAGCTGGCCGAAGTTCCGGAGCTCGTAGTCCCATTTGACGAACTCGCGGATCATCCCGGCCTGATCGAACGACTCCTGGGCCCAGTGGATCGCGCGGTTGCGGCTGCCGTGCATGCCCGACTCGGTGAGCGGGTTGCGCCCGGCGCTGAAGATGATCGGCACGTTCGAGCGCGCGGCGTTGATGATGCCGCCGACCGCGTTGCCGGCGCCGACGATCACGTGGACCATGACCACCTGGGGTCGGCCGGTCACCATCGCGTAGCCGTGGGCCATGCCCACCGCCGGCGTCTCGTGCGGGATCGTCATGGGTCGGGGGAGCGCCTGGCCTTGCGAGAGCCGCTTGGCGTAGGCGTCGATCAGCGGCGCGAAGTCCGTGCCCGAATTCGCGAAGAAGTACTCGACACCGCGCGCGGCCAGGAGCTCCAGGTAGGCTTCGGCGGTGGATTCGACGCTCGCTCGCTTGGTCATCGCGTTCTCTCCTCTGTTGCGCGTGCGGCTACCACTACTTGAGCTTCAGTCGGAGCATCCGGCGGGCATTGCCCTCGTAGATCTTGGCCTTGTCCTCGTCGGTGGCGCGCATGCGTGTCATCGCCTCGATCGTATCGCGGATGAATCCCGGGCCTTTCTCGGGATCGAAGGGCATGTCGGTGCCGAACAGGACGTGGTCGGCCCCGAAGAATTCGAGCCCGGACTCCATGGCGTGCCACGCGCCGAAGAGCGCGGTGTCGCCGTAGAACATCCGGAAGTAGTCGATCGGACGCTTGGCGAGACGGCCGAGCGCCCCCATGTCCTCGGGATCGTCGCTGCGGCTCCCGAGCTGGTCCAGCCCGCCCCCGACGCGCCCGGCGCAGAACGGGACCATCGCACCGAGGTGGTGGGTGATGATCTTGAGCCGGGGATGGCGGTCGAAGATTCCGGAGAAGACCAGGCGCCCCATCGCCACCGATGTCTCGTACGGCCAGCCGAAGGCCCACCACATGTCGTACTTCGACCGCTTCTCGCCGGCGTAATCGGCGAACGCCGCCGGCCGCGCCGGGTGCATCCAGATCGGCAGGTCGCGCTGGGCCATCCGCGCGAACACCGGCTGGTACTCCGGCGAGTCGAGCGGGCGTCCGGCGACGTTGGTGTAGATCTGCACGCCGGTCGCGCCCAGATCGTCGATCGCCCGATCGATCTCGCGCACGGCCGCGTCGGGGTTGTTCATCGGCAGCGACGCGACGAAGCCGGGGAAGCGGTCGGGATGCTTCGCGGCCACCTCGGCCATGCCGTCGTTGGCGAGCTTCGCCAGGTCGGGCGTCACGTCGGGAGGGCCGACGATCTCGATGGGCGGGTTGGCGAGCGTGAGCACCTGCACGTAGCCCTCGTAGCGGTCCATGATGCGCAGGCGCTGCTCGACGTCGACCAGGACCGGGATGCCCCTCATCCGCTTCTGCAGGGCCATGCCCGGCGGCGCGACCTGGATCATCCGCTCGAAATACCGGCGCGGCATGATGTGCGGGAAAACGTCGATCTTCATGGTGCCGATGAGGATAAGCTCACGCGGCCTCGAAAGGAAGAAGCAGGGTAGAGTAGGGTGCCATGACGTCCGGGCGCGTCGCGGGCGGCTTCAACCAGTACGGCTTCACGGTCGGGATCCTCATGCTCGACACGCGGTTCCCGCGCATCCCCGGCGACATGGGCAACGCCGCGACCTTCCCGTTCCCCGTCCGCTACCACCGCGTCGCCGGCGCCGATCCGGATCGTGTCGTCCGCCAGGGCGCGGCGGGGCTGCTGGGGGCGTTCGTCGACGGCGCGCGGCAGCTCGAGAGCGAGGGCGTGGGCGCGATCACCACGAACTGTGGATTCCTCGTCAAGTTCCAGCGCGAGCTCGCCAAGTCCGTCAGCGTGCCGGTGTTCACCTCGAGCCTCCTGCTGGTCCCGCTCGTCCATCGCTTGCTGCCGCCGGGACAGCGCGTCGGCATCATGACCGTGAACGCGGCGTCGCTGACACCGGAGCACCTCGCGGGCGCTGGCATCGGCTCGGACGTTCCGCTCGCCGTGGCCGGGATGGAGACCGAGAAGGAGTTCACCCGGGTGCTGCTCGGCAACGAGCTGATCCTCGACGTCGACGTCGCGCGCGAGGAGCACGTGCGGGTCGCCCGCCGGCTCGTCACCGACCACGCCGACGTCGGCGCGATCGTGCTCGAGTGCACGAACATGCCGCCGTATGCCGGCGACATCCAGCGCGAGACCGGACGCCCCGTCTTCGACATCGTGTCGCTGGTCGCCATGCTCCACGGCTCCCTCGCCGCCGGCCTGCCGCCGCGGCCGGCATGATCGACTGACCGCCGGAGTCCGGCGACCATGATTCATAGTCGCGCCGCGGCCGGCGGGGCCTGTTCGTACTGCTCGCCTCGGGCCTGGGGGCCCCAGCCCCCGGGCCGCCCTGCGGCTCGCACTGCGGCCCCGCGACGGCCTGCAGCGCGCACTGCGCGCGCCCCGGCGGTCGTCTGGCAGTGGGAGCCCCTGGTGTGACGAGCGCGCCCGGCGCCGCGGACGGCTGGCTGCTCGAGACGCGCGGGCTCACCAAACAGTTCGGCGGGCTCGTGGCCGTCGATGGGCTCCCGCTCACGCTCCGCGCCGGCGAGGTGCGTGGACTCATCGGCCCCAACGGCTCGGGCAAGACGACGACGGTGAACTTGCTCTCGGGCCTCTATCGCGCCGATGCCGGCGAGATCCGTCTGCGCGGCGAGCGCATCGACCGCCTGCCGCCGCACCTGATCACCGCGCGCGGCGTAGCCCGGACGTTCCAGATCCCGAAGCTCTTCGGGAACATGACCGTGCTCGAGAACGCGATGGTGCCGGCCCTCGCGGCGATCGATCTGGGCCGGCCGCGCCCACGGGCCGACATCCTCGACCGGGCGCGCCGGCTCCTGGCGCTCCTCACACTCGACGAGAAGCGCCACGACGTGGCCAAGGAGCTCTCGGGTGGCCAGAGCATGCTGCTCCAGATCGCGCGCGGCCTGATGGTGAGCCCGATCCATCTGTTCCTGATGGACGAGCCCTTCGCGGGCGTTCACCCGTCGATCAAGGACACGATCATGGAGACCATCCTCCAGATGAACCGCGCGGAGGGCGTGACGTTCCTGATCGTGTCCCACGAGATGGCCACGCTGCGCCGGCTCTGCCCCAGCGTCTCGGTCATGCACGAGGGCCAGCTGATCGCCGAAGGCTCGTTCGAGGAGATCGCCAACCACGCCGTGGTCGTCGAAGCCTACCTGGGGCGCTGATGGCGCTGCTCGAGCTCGAGGGCGTCGTCGCCGGATACGTCGAGGGGATCGACATCCTGAACGACCTTCGAATGACCGTCGCGGGGGGCAGCGTCACCGGCGTCATCGGGCCCAACGGCGCCGGGAAGTCGACGCTGCTCAAGACGATCTTCGGATTCCTCCATGCGCGTCAGGGTCGGATCGTCTTCGACGGTCGCGAGGTCCAGAGCCTGGCGCCTCACGCGCTCAAGCGGCTGGGGATCGGGTACGTGCCGCAGGGGGCGAACGTCTTTCCCCAGCTCACGGTGCACGAGAACCTCCAGATCGGGAGCTGGGTGTACCGCCACGACCGCGCGCGCGTCGCCTCTATGCTGGAGCGCGCCTACGTGGCGTTTCCGCGGCTGCGCGAGAAGCGGCGGTTGCGCGCGACAGGGCTCTCAGGTGGCGAGGCCAAGATGCTCTCGGTCGCCAAGGAGCTGGTGACCGATCCGACGCTGCTCCTGGTCGACGAGCCCTCGGCGGGCCTGGCGCCGCGGATCGCGGCGCAGGTCTACGCGCGGTTGCTCGAGGTCCGGTCCGCCGGCGTGACGATTCTCCTCGTCGACCAGAACGTCACCAAGGCCGTCGAGGTCTCCGACTACCTCTACATGCTCGAGATCGGCCGCGTGCGCCGCGAGGGGCCGCGCCAGGCGTTCGCCGACCAGCTGCGCGAGATCATCCGCGACTCGCTGCTCGGCGCCTGATCGTGCCGCGCTTCGTCCGCCGCGTCGGCTGGTGCCTGCTGGCGTACGCGGCGTTCGCGTGGCTGCCGTGGGCCGCCTCCGAGTACCACACCCACGTGCTGGTCACGAGCCTCTACTACGTCGTGCTCGCCATCGGCTGGAACCTGCTCGCCGGCTACACGGGCCAGTTCTCGCTCGCGCACCACACCTTCGCCGGCGTGGGCGCTTACACCTCGGCGCTGCTCGTCCTGTACGCGGGTGCCCCGATTCTGGTCGGGATCGTGGCGGGTGCCCTGGTGGCCGCGGCGATCGGCTACGGGCTCGGCACGCTGTGCCTGCGGATGCGCGCGATCTACCTGGCGCTCGCCACCTGGGCGTTCGCCGAGTCGCTCCGGCTCCTCGTCACCGTCGAGTACCAGATCACCCGCGGCGACCTCGGCCTGGCCGCGCCGTTTCTGTTCAGCACGCCGCGTCCCACGCCGTACTACTTCCTGTTCCTCGGGCTGGCGCTCGCCGCCGTCCTCGCCGCGCGGCAGATCGTCGACTCGCGCGTCGGATCGTACATGCGCGCGATCCGCGACGACGAGGAGGCGGCCGCGGTGATGGGCGTGGACACGTTCAAGTGGAAGCGGTTCGTGTTCGCGGTGTCGGCGGTCTTCGCCGCGGTCGCCGGCGGCTTCCAGGGCCACTACGTGGGCTTGCTGTCGCCGACGCCGATGAAGTTCAACGAGATGGCGATCATCGTCGTCATGGTGATCGTCGGCGGCCTCAGGACCTTCCCCGGCCCCATCGTGGGGGCGGTGTTCATCGAGGTGCTCTCGGAGGCGCTCCGGGCGTGGGGCGAAGTCCGCATGGTGCTCTTCGCCCTGCTGGTGATCCTGATCGCCCGCGGCTATCCCGGGGGGCTGGTGGGGATCAGTGGCGCGCTCGGCCGCCGGCTGGCCGCGCGCATCCCGGCGCTGGCGGCGGCGCTGGCGCCGAGCCAGTTGCGCGACTGAGGATGCCCGGCCTGCAACGGCGACATGATCGGATCGGCCATTGCCACCGCCGCGTCTGCTTGAGCAGCGGTCTCCGAGGTGTATGATCTTGCACACAATTGCGACGAGAGGGGAGGGGCCTCATCATTGACGTCGCGCATGGGTGAGGTTCGGGTCAAAGCGAGATTGACAAACGCCGTCGACGAAGAGCTGGTCCGGCGCGGAGTGCTATCGGCTGACCAGGTCAGGACCTATGACGCGGACGCACTCGTGGACACCGGCGCCGTGCGGACTGTGCTGCCCCCGGAGGTCGTGGCTCGCCTCGGGCTCGCCACGCGCGGCCAGCAGCTCGCGGAGTACGCCGACGGACGGACGGAAGCGGTGGACGTTACCGGGCCGGTCGTGGTCGAACTCGAAGGACGAAGTACGCTCGAGGATGCGTTGATCCTGGGCGACGAGGTTCTGATCGGCCAGACCGTGCTCCAGAAGCTCGACCTGTTCGTCGATTGTCAGCGCAGACGGCTTGTTCCCAATCCCGCCCATCCCGACCAGGCCGTCACGAAGGTCAAGCTCGCCTACACGCTCCGCTCGCGCTCGCCGAAGAGCCCGGTGGGCCGCAGGACGAGCAGCGCGATGAGCAGCACGAAGCCGTAGAGGTCCTTGTACGCCGCCGAGATGAAGACCGAGCCCAGCGCTTCGATCACGCCGAGCAGGACGCCGCCCACAATGCTGCCGAGGACCGAGCCGAGCCCGCCGATGACGATGATCTCGAACCCCTTGAAGGTCGAGATCGCGCCGTTCTCGGGGTACACGAGGAAGTCCGGGGCCAGCAGCGCGCCGGCCGCGGCGGCCAGCGCGACGCCGATGCCGAAGGCCAGCATGTCCAGCCTGAGCACGTCGATCCCCGCGGTCTGGATGCCGACGCGGTTCTGGGCGGCGCCGCGCAGCGCGCGGCCCACCCACGTCTTCTTGATCACCAGGTAGAACAGGCCGAGCAGCGCTAGCGTGGCGACGAGCGCCACGAAGCGATTGCCCGAGATCGGCAGCGTGCCGATCGTAGTGGGCCGGGCGTAGTCCGGGGGCGCGTACTGGTTGGGACCGCCGAGGACGATCGCCAGGTTCCGGAAGAGGACCATCAGCGCGATCGTCACGATCGTCGCGTACTCGTCACGCCGCTCGATCCCGCCAACGAACATGGGGCGGAGCAGGAAACGCTGGATGACCACGCCCAGGACGAACACGCTCGCCATCGCCACCGGGAGGGCCAGGTACCAAAGCCGGGGGCCGAAGAGGGTCACGATCAGCGCGTACTGCGCGTAGCTGCCGACCATGTAGAACTCGCCCATCCCCCAGTTGATCATCTTCATCACGCTGTAGATGAAGGTGATTCCGAGCGCCATCAGGCTGTAGATCACGCCGATGACCACGCCCGACAGCACGTACTGGGAGAGCAGGAACGCGTCCAACCCCGGCGCCCCGGCGTCGTCAGCGCTTCGGCGCCGCCATCCAGTCTCCGGTCTTGAGCTCGGATGGATAGACGATCTTGACCTCGGAGAACGCCATCTCCGGCTTCGTGTACTGGGTCACCAGCATCGGGGGCGTCCACTGCTGCCAGTACGGCCCCTCGCCGCGCGTGAAGCTGATGGTGCCGTTCCAGCCCTCGAACTTGTTGGCGAGGAGCGCCTTCACCAGTTGCTCGGAGTTATCGCTCTTGGCGGCGTTGAGCGCGTCGGCCAGCAGCAGCACCTGTGCGTATGCGTTGAGGGCGCCGTAGACGGGATCTTCCTTGAACTCGGCCATGTACTTCTTGCGAAACGCTTCGCCCCGCGCCGTCAGCCGCATCGTCGGGTGGTAGTACACGATGAACGAGGCCCAGGTGCCCTTCTCGCCCAGGGTCTTCCAGTACTCGGGGCGCGAGGGCGCGTCGTACGAGATCAGCATCGGCACCGAGGGATGGAGCCCCACGTCGTACGCCTGCTTGATGATCAAGTACGTCGGCGTTCCGATGCCGCCGTTGAGGAGGATGTCCGGCTTCCAGTTCTTGATCTCGAGCAGCTGCGGGGTGAGATCGACGACCTGGCGATCGAAGATGATCGTCTTCAGCTCGCCGCCCGGATACAGTGACGCGAACGCCTTCTTGGTCTCCTCGACCAGCCCCACGCCGTAGTCCGTGTTCTCGGTGATCAGCGCGGCGCCGCGCCGAGGCCTGCGTGGAGAACACCGGAACCTTGAACTGCTCGGCGAGCACCTGGACCGCCGTCATCACCGAGCTGTGGAACTGACCGACGACCGCGACCGCCTGATCCTGGGAGGCGAGCTTGCGGAAGCCGGCTCCGCCCTTCTCCGGCGTGCCCGCGTCGTCCTCGACGACCAGCTCGATCTTCCGCCCGCCCAGCACGCCGCCGCGCGCGTTGACGTCCTCGGCGCCCATCTTGGCGCCGCGGGCGATGAACTGCCCGGCGGCCGCGTCACCCGGAGGCGAGAGCGGTGTGAGGACGCCGATCTTCACGGGCTTCTGCGCGAGCGCGGGCGCGGCGAGCCCGGCGATCAGCAGCGTTGTCAGGAGAGCGATTCGACCTCGTCCGTTCATGCGGTCCTCCAGCCTGGTGCGAGGTGGGCGACGCGAGCCGCCTCATGCTATGCGGGCCCCCGATCAGCGTCAATACGCTCAGGACCCCTCGCGGATCGGTCGTT
>QHSI01000023.1 GCA_003221515.1 Candidatus Rokuibacteriota bacterium | reverse complement strand
ATCACCTTCTCCGCGATCTGGGTCCACTGGATCCCGCCGATCGGCTACGTGAGCTTCTGGGACTCGCCGTGGCGCAACCTGCAGCAGTTCCTGCTGCCGGCGGCCGTGCTCGGCTACCGCCTCGCGGCGGCCACGATGCGCATGACGCGCTCGACGGTCCTCGAGACGCTCCGTGAGGACTACGTGCGCACGGCGTGGGCCAAGGGATTGGCCGGCCGCATCGTCGTGTACAAGCACGCGCTCAAGAACGCGCTGATCCCGGTCGTCACGATCATCGGCGGCCAGCTCGGGACCCTGCTGGCCGGCACCTTCGTCATCGAGCAGATCTTCGCGCTCCCGGGGATGGGCCGGCTCACCGTCGAGGCGATCCTGTACCGCGACTATCCGGTCGTCCAGACCAACGTGATGCTGGTCGCGGCGATCCTGGTCACGCTGAACCTGATCGTGGATCTCACCTACGCGTGGCTCGACCCGCGGATCCGCTACCAGTGAGGCCCTGATGGCGACGGTTCCCCTTCGCGTGCCGTTCGAGGAGCCGGCGGGTACCACCATCAACCGGGCGCACGCGCTCTGGCTCACGATGAAGCGCAAGCCGCTGGGCGCGGTCTCGGCCGCGCTCCTCGTGGTGCTCGTCCTGACCGCGATCTCTGCCGACGTGCTGGCGCCCTACGATCCGCTGGCGACCCAGCCGGAGATTCGCCTGTCAGCGCCGAGCCGGGCTCACCCGTTTGGCACCGACGACATCGGCCGCGACGTGCTGAGCCGGATCATCTACGGCAGCCGGATCTCGCTCTGGGTCGGGTTGCTCGCGGTCGGGATCGGCACCGCGGCCGGGATGGTCATCGGGCTCTTGTGTGGTTACTGCGAGGGCCGGCTCGATCTCATCGTCCAGCGCGTCATGGATGCCATCCAGGCGATTCCGGGGCTCGTGCTCGCCCTGGCCATCGTCTCGGTTCTGAAGCCGAGCACGACCAACGCGATGCTGGCGATCGCGATCGTGATCATTCCCGGCAACTCGCGCATCGTCCGCGGCGCCGTGCTCTCGGCGAAACAGAACCGGTACGTCGAGGCGGCGCAGGCGTTGGGCTGTCGGCATCCGCGCATCATCACGACCCACATCCTGCCGAACGTCACGGCGCCCATCCTCGTGATCGCGTCGATCTGGCTCGGCAACGCGATCCTGATCGAGGCGACGCTCTCGTTCCTCGGCGTCGGCACCCAGCCGCCCACGCCGTCATGGGGACTGATGCTGTCGAGCACGGGCCGGGCGTTCATGGAGCAGGCGCCGTGGCTCGCGATCTTTCCCGGGCTCGCCATCAGCCTGGCGGTGCTCGGCTTCAACCTGTTCGGTGATACTCTCCGGGATGCGTGGGATCCGAAGCTCCGGCGGCAAGGATAAGGGGGAATACATGGAATACCGGCTGATCTCCGGCGACAACCACATCGACCTGACCTATCTCCCGACCGATCTCTGGTCGTCGCAGGCGCCGGGAAAGTGGAAGCTCATGGTCCCGCGCGTCGAGGAGCTGGAGGACGGGCTCCACTGGTTCGTCGACGCCCAGGACAAAGGCATGTGGAACGGCGTCGGGCCGGGGTTCCTCAAGTACCAGCGCGGCATGTTCGGCCACATCGACGAGATGCGCGACATCGGGTTCGAATGGGACTACCGCCGGGGCGCCAAGCCGCGGCCGACCACGCCCGAGCTGCGGCTGGCGGACCTGGACCGCGACGGGATCGACGCCGAGGTCGTCTACGGCTGCCTGATGATCAACGACCTGATCGGTGACGCGGCGATGCGGGCGTGGGCGGACAGGATGTACAACGACTGGGCCGCCGACTTCGCGAAGCGCTCCAACCCCGAGCGCGTGTTCCCGCTGGCGATCATCCCCAACACCGATCCCGTCGAGGCCGCCGCCGAGGTGCGCCGCTGCGCCAAGCTGGGGCTGCGGGGCGGGGACCTCGCGTTCAAGCGCATGTCGCCGCCGCTCTACCACGACGGCTGGTTCCCGCTCTGGGAGGCGGCCGCCGAGTGTCGGTTCCCGATCGCGTTCCACTCGACGGGCTTCAAGGCGCTGCGGGCGCCGGACACGCCGGAGATGGAGAAGCAGTACTTCACCCAGTGGCGCCTGGTACGCTCGGCGCTCTTCCAGCTCGACACGATGGAAGTGCTCGTGTCGATCCTGGCCTCGGGGGCCTGCGAGAAGTATCCGGACTTCAACTTCGTGCTCGGTGAATCGGGCGTGACCTGGCTGCCGTACGTGTTCGATCGGCTCGACACCGAATACCAGGACCGCGCGCGGTCCCTCGGCTTCTCGCTCAAGCCCAGCGATTATTTCCGCCGCCAGGGCTACGTGACCTATCAGCAAGACCAGTACCTGGAGCCGATCATCCCGCTCATCGGCGAGGACAACATCATCTGGGGCGCGGACTATCCGCACCCCGACTGCATCTGGCCGAACTCGCACAGCACGCTCGAGAAGAACCTGGGCGGGCTGCCGGAGCGGGTGCAGCGGAAGATCACGCGGGATAACGCGGCAAAGCTTTACCGCATCGGCTGCTGAAAAGGGCCCATCTGCTTCGTTGGCGCCGACGGCGCCGCCTCGCATCTGGACCCTTTTGAGCAGCCGATGAGAAGCAGAAAGGACACGCTATGACTGCGGTTCGCGACAAGGTGTCGGCTGAAGAATGGGCGGTGCGTGTGGACCTGGCCGCCTGCTACCGGCTGCTGGTGCGCTACGGCTGGGAGGACCTGGTCTTCACGCACATCACCATGCGGGTGCCCGGCGCCGACGACCAGTTCCTGATCAACCCGTACGGGCTGTTCTTCGACGAGATCACCGCCTCGAGCCTCGTGAAGATCGACCTCCAGGGCAAGAAGCTCGACGACTCACCGTACGGCGTGAACCCGGCGGGCTTCGTGATCCACAGCGCCATCCACGCCGCGCGGCACGACGCGCGCTGCGTGCTCCACACGCATACCGTGAGCGGGATCGCGGTCTCGGCGCAGCGCGAGGGTCTGCTGCCGATCTCTCAGCAGTCGATGTCCGTGATCCCGAGCCTCGGCTACCACGACTTCGAGGGGATCGCGACGCGCGACGACGAGAAGCCGCGGCTGGTCGCCGACCTCGGCGACAACACGCATCTGATCTTGAGGAACCACGGGCTGCTCACGGTCGGGGAGACGGTCGCCGACGCGTTCGTCGCGATGTACTTCCTCGAGTCCTCGTGCGCGATCCAGGTGCGCGCCCAGTCGGGCGGCGGTGAGCTGATTCCCGTGCCCAAGGAAGTCCTCGACGCCGCCTACTCGCCGATGGGGCTGGCCAGGCCTCGCGGCCGGGGTGCCGCGATCTGGCCGGGGCTCCTGCGGCGCCTCGATCGCGTCGACCCGTCCTACCGTGACTGAGCGACGCCACCGCCCCGAGCGCCGCCGTCAATGGCGGCGCTCGGAGTGCGGTTGAGCTCGCGCTCGGCGTCAGGGGCGCACCGCCGTCACTGCCTCGTATGCGTTCAGGTAGCCGGCGCCGACCTGATACTGCTGATAGCCCGGCATCGGCGTCGCGCTCGTCTCGAGCGCGGACTTGACCTGATCGGGGGTGAGCGCCGGATTCGCCTCGAGCAGGAGGGCGACGGTGCCGGACACATGCGGAGTGGCCATGCTGGTGCCGCTTGCCGCCGCATAGTAGACCGCATCAGCGCCGAGGTCGACGAGGTCGACGACGAAGAACGTGTTGATGACGATGCCGGTGGTGGCGCGGGCCGCGGCGATGTGCACGCCAGGGGCGGTGATGGTCGGGTGATAGACCGCATCGCCGGGGATGCCGCGAGACGAAAAGTCCGCCAGGCTCTTGCCGTCCTTGAGGCCGGCTGCGACGCAGATGACCCATGACGCGACACAATACGGGTTCAGGGTGTTCTGGTCTGGCCCGCCGTTCCCAGCGGCGAAGACGACCACAAGCCCGGCGTCGTGAGCCATCTTGCTCGCCACGTTGATCGGATCGTTCGCCGAGAATGAGCCGGTCGTCCCCCAGCTGTTCGAGATCACCCTGATCCCGTACTGACCCCGGTGCGAGAGCACCCAGTCGAACGACTCGAGCGCCGTGAGGACGAGCAGCGCTTCGCCGGCTCCGAGGCCCACAAGATTTGCTCCGGTGGCGACGCCGCGGTACTTCCCCGCGAGGGCGGCACCTGTCCCGGCGGCTGTGGAGGCCACGTGGGTTCCATGGCCGCTCGTCGTGTCGGTGTTGGTGAGGTTCTCGACGACGATCGGGCCGCTCCCGAACAGGTCGGGCCCGACCTTCACGTTCTGGATGACCTTGGGACCGAAGGGCAGGTCCGGGTGCATCCCATCGATGCCGCTGTCGATGACTGCGATGGCCACACCCCTGCCGGTGACACCGAGCTCGGTCCTGACTCGATCGGCGCCGATCAGCGGAACGCTCTCGTCGAGAAAGTACTGGAGCTGACGGTTGTCGTAGATCGACTTGAGACCCGGCAGGGTGAAGAGGCTCTGAATCTGGGCCGGAATTCCCCGCACGCCCACCATCGGGAGCATACGGAAGGGGAGAGTCTGAACGCCGGTGGCCGCGACGAGGAAGAGGTCGATCGTGCTCGGATACCGGCTGAAGGTCAGGACGGCTTCGACAGGCTGGTCTGGCGTCACGGTGGCCAGTCTCTGCTGGAGAGTGGGATCGATCTCGACCGTCAGCTGAATCGGGGTGGGAGGGAGCGGGACGGGAGGAAGACCCGGGAGGAGCTGAGCGAGCGCAGGCGCGCCCGGGAGGGCGAGGAGCCCGATCAGCACTGCGATCACGTGCCACCGTCTGGTCATCGGTCGTCTCCCCTCTCTCCCAACGCGTCTTTTTCCACCGTGGACAGCGTAGGCTGTTGAGCGAGGTGAGCAAGGAGGTGAACTCCTGCGAAAGGCACCCGGTCAAACCCGTACGACGGAGGCTGGGCGTTCCCGTGGTCGTCCGGAACGCGGTGCCTCCGGAGAGTGCCGGCGGCCGCGCCGCTCGGAGTCGACACGCCCCGGAAAACGCCCGGGGCGTTCGCGTCAGTGACGGTGGTCGGGGTGCCTGTGGTCGAACCGCGCGTGGTGCTGGCGCAGCAGATCCCGCCCGTAGTCGTTGCCGTTCGGCGTGCGGACCACCGTGTGGATGTGGTGCCGCGACGGCGCGTCGTTGTCGAACGCGATGCCCCGCTGGTGATCGAACTCGATGAGGATCACCGGGCTGCGAAGTGCGATCGCCCTCGCACCTTGAGGCCGGGAGGTGGCGTCGCCGTCGCGGGTCTCCGTTTCAGGCGCCGGCGCCGAGCTCAGCGCGCACGCGCGGGAGCACCTCGCGCGCGACGCGCGCCATGAAGCCGCGCTCGGGATCGTCCGGTGCCGTCGGGTTCGGGATCGGGTGCAGGCAGACGTAGTCGAAGCTCGTCGGCGCTGCGCGGAGCACGGCGAGCAGCTGCGCGACGATCTCGGACGCGGCGCCCCGCAGGCAGAACGCGTCGGCGGCGGCCTCCGGCAGGAAGTCGACGACGCGGCCGCTCGCCTCGAGATCCGGCGCGTGGTGGAAGTCCGGGAAGACCGAGCGCTCGCGCTTGAGCTTCTCGGGATCCGGACCCGACCAGACGAGGCCGGGCGGGTCGAAGAGCATCGGCGAGTATTCGTAGTAACCGGCCGCCATCGACTTGCCCATCGCGAGCGCGCGGGCACGATCCTCGACCAGCACGGTGTGGAACACGGCGCCCAGGCGGACCGACGACGGATCGCGCCCGGCGGCGGCCGCGCCGGCGCGGATCTCGTCGATGGACTTCTTGAGGTTGGCCGTGTGCGTGCCGACCCGGACGAAGACGCCGTCGGCGACGCCACCGGCCATGCGGAGCGTGCGCGGGCCGCCGGCCGCGATCCAGATCGGCACCGGCCGGTGATGCGGAAGGCGGGCCGGCTCGCGCGCGCCGACGTCGACCGCCTCGCCGTCGAGCAGCTGGCGCATCAGGCGCGTGCTCGACTCGAGCTCGAGGACGCGCGCCGGGCGGAGCCCGATCAGGCGAACGGCGGTGTCGCCGACGCCCCAGCCGAGCAGCGTGCGGCCCGGCGCCAGCTCGTCGACGGTCGCGATCGAGGACGCGGTGACGCTCGGATGGCGGTTGATCGGGTTCGCCAGCAGCGTGGCGAGGACGATGCGCTCGGTGACGCGCGCCGCCGCCGCCATCAGCACGTAGGTGTCGCGGCGCCGCAGCTGCGAGTCCGGTTGGAACGCCGCGTCCCAGCCCAGCGCCTCCGCGCGCCGGACGTCGGCGGCGAAGGCGTCGACCGAGCGCGCGTCGAACCGGTTCAGCCCGAAGCGGGGCGGGGCCACGATCAGCTCGGGCCGAGCAGGCTGCCCATCTCGGCGATGGCCTTGTCGAGCACGGCGACGACGCGGTCGATCTCGGGCCGGGTGATGATCAGCGGCGGCGAGAGCACGATCGTGCTGCCCAGGTGGCGGCCGCCGCCGGAGCGGCCGACGATCACGCCGTTGCGTCGGGCGAAGTCGACCACGCCCTTCACGCGCTCCGGCGGAATCGCTTCTTTGGTGGCGCGGTCGCGAACGAGCTCGACGCCGGCGAAGAGCCCCTTGCCGCGCACGTCACCGACCCACGGATGTCGCGCGAGCGTGCGGAGCCCGTCCAAGAGATAGGCCCCGTTCTCGGCCGAGCGCTCGGCCAGGCGCTCCTCGAGGAGGATCTCGACGTTGCGGTTGGCCACGGCGGCGGCGACCGGATGACCGCCGTACGTCGAGATCTGGAAGACCTGCCGGTTCTCGGACGGCTCGCCGACGAACGACTTGAACACGTCGTTGCGGACGACGGTGGCGGCGATCGGCAGGTAGGCGCTCACGAGCCCCTTGGCGATCGCCACGATGTCCGGGCGGACGCCGTAGTGCTGGTGCGCGAACATCTTGCCGGTCCGGCCGAAGCCGTTGATGACCTCGTCGACATGCAGGAGGCAGCCGTACTTCTTCGCGATCGCGGCGACCTCCGGCAGATATTCGTCGGGCGGCACCGCGACGCCGACCGCGCTCATGATCGGCTCCACCAGGACCGTCGCGACCGTGTCCGGGCCCTCACCCTGGATCGTCGCCTCGACGTTCTTCGCGCACGCGAGCTCGCAGGACGGGTAGGTGAGGCCGAACGGACAGCGATAGCAGTAGGGCGGTGCCACGTGGACGAAGTCGTTGCCGCCGAGCGGCTCGAACTTCGTCTTCCGGTCGCCCATCCCGCCCGCGGCCAGCGTCGCCAGCGTCGTCCCGTGGTAGCCGAGGTAGCGGCTGATCGTCTTGTAGCGATAGCGGCCTGGGCTCTCGTGCTTCGTGTACTGCCGGGCGAGCTTGAACCCCGCCTCGTTCGCCTCCGAGCCGGAGGCGACGAAGTACACGTGGTTGTCACCGCCGAGCAGACCGTTCACCCGCTCGGCGAGCGCGGCCGCCGGCGCGTTCATGGCGGTGTGGGGATAGTAGGGGAGCGCCCGCATCTGGGCGGCGGCGACGTCGGCGAGCTCGGTCCGGCCGTAACCGATGTTCACGCACCAGAGGCCGGCCATCGCGTCCAGGTACTCGGTGCCGTCGGCGTCGACGACCGTCGAGCCGTGGCCCTCGACGATCACCATCGGCTCGGCCTCGAGCTGCCGATGCGCGACCGCGGGGTGCAGTACGTTGTCGAGGTCCTGCCGCACGACGGCCGCGCGGCCGCTCGGGGCCGGGGCGGAGCTTTCAGGGGTCGCCATGTCGCCTCCTGACCGGGGTATGGGCGGGATTATACGCTTCGCGTCCGGTGTGGCTGAGTCGGGCGGCCCGCCCGGGCCGCCCGACTTCTCAGTGCATGGCGGTCGTGTTATTGGGCCTTCGTCAGGAAGTGATCGCGGCGGTTCCGGGCCCAGCAGGCCTCGTTGTGCTCATTGCAAACCGGGCGCTCCTTGCCGTAGCTCACGATCGAGATCCGGGTCGCGCGGATGCCCTGGGCGACGAGGTAGTTCATCGCGGCCTGCGCGCGCCGCTCGCCGAGCGCCAGGTTGTAGGCGTCGGTGCCCCGCTCGTCGGCGTGTCCCTCGATCAACATCTGGTGGCCCGGGTTGGCCTTCAGCCAGCCGGCGTTGACGTCGAGGACTTTCGTATCGCCGGGACGCAGATCGTACTTGTCGAACTCGAAGTAGATGTCCCTCAGCGCGGCGTTCTCCACGAACTCCCTGATCGCGGGCCTGGCCGACCCGCTGTCGGATCGGCCGACGACCGGCTGATTTGCTTCAGGGGGCGGCGTGGACTGGCTGAAGGCCGGCTGCGACGACGGGCTGACCGCGCTCGGCATGCCGCTAGGCGACGGCGCCGACGATTGAGGACTCATCGCCACCGGCTGCTTCGCGCACCCGCTCAGCAACAGGACGAGCAGAGCTGCGTGCACTGTCAGGATGCTTCTCATCACTGGACCCTCCTTGGCTTCGATCCTCGCCGGAAGCCTCGGCAGTCCGGAAGTTTTATCGACGGCGGCTCGCCCTTCGCGCTGGCCGCCAACGCCGGGGGCTGTTCTCACCGATGAGACGGCCGAGCGCCGCCGCCAGCGCCGGTGCGCCCTCTTGCAGCTCGGCCAGTGAATGGATGGTCAGCTTCCTCAGGACGGCGTCGCCACGTGGCCGCACCTCCACGACGACGGCGCGTCGGTCGGCCTCGGCGCGGCGGCGCCGAACCAGGCCGCGGTCGACGAGTCGGTCGACCAGCTGAACGGTGGCGTGGTGTCGGATCTGCAGGCGCTCGGCCAGCACGCCGATCGTCGGCACCCGCGTGCGCTCGATGCCCTTCACCTGGAGCAGGAGCAGGTACTGCTGCGGCTCGAGCCCCGCGGCCCGGGCCAGCTCTTCGCGGACCCGCAGGAAGCGGCGCACCTGATAGCGCAGATCGGCCAGCGTCTCGTAGTCGACCCGCCCGGCGGCCGGGGGGCGCGTGCGGATGCGAGCAGGCACCGAAGCACTGTATCACGGCGTGATGGCTGGACCATCACCGTGTGATATATGGCCCCGGCGCGCGATGCCCTCTCGGTAGGCCTCTTGGAGTAGACTCGGCGGCGCCATGGCCCAGACCGTGTGTCTCTGCGGAAGCTTCCGACACTGGGCCGAGATGCTCGAGTGCCCGACGCCCGAGCTCCATCGAGACCCCGTCACGATGACCGGCGACGAGGCGCGCGCCGCCATCCTCGCGCATCTGGATCGGATCGACCGGGCGGAGCGGATCTTCGTCTACGACAGGGAGGGCTACGCGTCGAGGATTTTCTCGCGCGCGTGCGCTCGGGCGATTGGCCGGGCATACACCCCGCGCTTGACAGGGCTCGCCTGAGTGGTTAACTTCCCAAACCACGGACGATTAGCTCAGTTGGCAGAGCGCTGGCCTCACATGCCAGAGGTCACTGGTTCAAGTCCAGTATCGTCCACCACCTAACCTCCGCACTTAAGCGCCACTCCTGACCAGCCGCAGCGCAGATTTCGGGGTGCTCTTCGACTCTGCGGCGGTGACCGCCACTGCGCCTGGCGAGCAGCTCAACCGCTCGGCGGTCGTCCTGCTCGTCCCAGACGTTGTAGCGGTCGAACACGTCGCGGGTCTGATGGCCGGTGCGCCGCAGTCGCCACCCGGCACTCTGAGATATCTGTAGGCACAACACCTACTTGCGGAGTTCCCTTCGCGTGTGCATACTTCCGCCCACTTAGAGGTACCGACGTATTGGACTCACATGCCAGAGGTCACTGGTTCGAGTCCAATATCGTCCACTATTAATCACCACGATGTGATTGCTCGGGAGCTGGGATGAAGGTCAGCATCTTCTTTGACGGGCAGAACTTCTATCGCTCGCTTCAGCGCTACGACGAAGCCCTCCGTGTCGACTACGATCGGTTGGCCGCCTGGATCACCCACGCCGTGGGTGGCGCGACCGCGATCTTCGGCGGGGCCTACTACTACGTCGGTCTCTCCGCCGACGCGCCGCCCCTGGTCGAAGGCTTCCTGAAGGGCCTCGAGCTCCGGCCCGGCTACTTCGTCAAGCGCGAGCCGCGCGTGCGCCGCACCGGGCGATGCCCGGCGTGCGGCGGCGACTACGAATACACGACCGAGAAGCGCGTGGACACGCGGCTCGTCGCCGACATCATCCAGTACGCGGCGATCGGGGCGTTCGACGTCGCGGTGCTCGTCTCCGGCGACGACGACTTCGTGCCGGCCGTCGAGGCGGTCAACGCCCTCGGCCGGCAGGTCTGGGTGGCGACGTGGTCGGCCGAGGAGCTGTCCAAGGACCTCCGCGTCCGCTGCTTCGGCCAGATCCATCTGAGCGAGGGCGTCGGGTCGTTCCGGGTCGAGCGTCCCCGCACGTTCGAGCGCGCGCCGACTCGTCTGGCGCCGTCACGGCTGGCCCCTCAGGCCGCGTTACCGGCCTCCGAGATCGTGCTGGAGCGCGCGCTCCAGGAGCTCCAGCGGGCCGAGGCGCGGCTGCCGCACGTGAGCCGCGGCTACTTCGTGATGCGTTGGAAGTCCCACCAGCTTCCCCCGGTCGGCGCCGAGCGAGAGGCGCTGGTGCAGCAGCTGATCGAGGCGGGGCTCGCCGAGGTGTTCGAGGTCAAGGACGCCGAGGGCCGGAGCGTCACGGCGATCCGCGCCCGCGAGCGGGACGGCAACGTCCGCGAGCCCGACGGCAACGTCGCGCTGCCCGGTTAGCCCGGCCGACCCACCCCTTCGACGCTTGAAGCCGCGCCGCGGCCGGCGGCGCCCCAGCCCCGCGACGGCCTGCGGCACGCCGGCGCGCTACGGCGACAGGAGCCGCGTCAGGATCCGTTTGACCGCGTCGGCGACGGCCTCGCCGGACGTGAGGCGGCGCGAGTCCCGTGGGTTGTCGCAGTCGGCGTCGAGGTCGAGCACCGGGAGGATCGAGCCCGGCGCGACCCGAAGCCGCACGTTCCCGTCGCTGGCGCGCACGACCTCGGCCGTCTGCTCCCATCGCGTCGCATTCGCGTGAAACCGCTTGCGAGTACCCTGACAGAACACCTGAGGACCGCGGCTCACCCGCAGCTCTGCGAGGACAGCGTGGTCGGCGCCGAGCTCGCGGGCGCGCGCCAGCGCAGGCCCCGGATCGCGCTCGGCGTCGCCGCGGGCGACGGACACCCGCACTTCCTTTGCGAGCAGCGCGCGCGCGTTCAGCTCTTCGAGCAGTGCTCCCTCCAGCTCCTGCTCCATCGACTTCCGCTCTTCGCCGCTGTACTCGCCGGGGCCGAAGCGAATCTGGGCGAAGACGACGGGCTGGCGCATCTCGCTCGCCCTGAAATCGGAGGCGCGGACGGGAATCGCCTCGCGCCGCGGCGAAGTCTCGGCGCACGCGGTGAGGAGACCGGCGAGCGCGACGATTGCCAGAATCCCCGGCACGGCGCAAGCGTATCATTGGCGCCGTGACACTGGCCCGCCGGCTCGCGCGACTGGCCCTCTCGCTCGACTCGCTCGCCGACGTTTCCGCGCTCATGCGTGCGTGCCGCGCGTAACGGCTGCCCTTTCCGGAATTGGCGGACGTTGACAGACGCATTGCCAATCGCTAGTGGGCGGGCCGGCGATCCGGTACAATGACCATATGAAGTACATCGTCGCCGCAACGCTCCTGCTGCTCGTCGCGGCGCCGGCGCTGGCCCAGCAGGTCGAGATCCAGAAACCGTCCCCACCCACGGCACGCGACCGCGAGCCCAACGTCATCACGCCGAGCCTCTCCGACCAGACGCGACCGAGCGACGCGGATCACTATCCGCGGGGCGGTCTGGTCGAGCACGACCCCGCCTTCATCGGGCCGCTGTCCAGCCGCCGCTCCACGCCGACGTCGACCGGGCGCGTGGGCATAGCAGGTTGGGTGTCTCCCAACACGCCGGTCGGCTCTCCCGTTTCCGGGTGGGGCGAGGTCACCGGGTATTTCGCGCTGGGCTTTTCGATGACCTGGGACGGCCCGCCGCCCGCTCGACCGCCCGCTCTAGCCCCCTGAGCCGATGACTTCGGGCTCTGCCCGAAAGGGGCCCCGCTGATGCCCTGGCTCCGCGGCAACCTCCACGCCCACACGACCTGGTCCGACGGCGTCAAGGACGCGAACCAGCTCATCGCGGCGTACGAGGCGCTCGGTTACGACTTCCTGGCCATCACCGACCACGAGAACTGGATCGAAGAAGAGGATTACTGGCAGGCGCTGCCTCGGCTCACGTCGAATCTCTTGCTGTTCCACGGCATCGAGCTGAACTGGCCGCGGTTCGATCAGCACATCGGCAAGGTCATCGGCGAGCGCGAGACGCTCCACGTGCTGAACCATCCGGCGCGCTATCGGCTCGACGTCGCCCAGACCATCGAGCGCATCGGGCGCATCCGCGCGGGTGGGATCGCCCTCGACGCGATCGAGGTGACGGAGACCGGCCGACGCCATCGGATCTATGAGTCCGCCGCGATCCCGCTGGCCAAGATCGCGACCGACGACGCCCACGGACCCATCCACTTCGGCCAGGCGTGGATCGAGGTCGACGCCCCGCGCAAGCGCGACGCGATCATTCGCGCGATCCGTGCGGGTGAGTGCCGGCTGGGCTTCGCCACCGACTAGTCAGTCCCTCGTTTCGAGCACGCGCAGTCGCGGGAGCATCAGATGCCCACGGTGAGGATCGGTCACAGCCCCGACGCGGACGACGCGTTCATGTTCTACGCCCTCACCGCCGGGAAGGTGACGATCCCCGGCGTCACCGTCGCGCACGTGCTCGAGGACATCGAATCGCTCAATCGACGGGCGCGCACCGCCGAGCTCGAGGTGACCGCGGTGTCCTTCGCGACCTATCTGCTGATCGCCGATCAGTACCGGATGATGGATCCGGGCGCGTCGATGGGGCTCGGCTACGGTCCCATCCTGGTCGCGCGCGAGCCTATTCCTCGGTCCGAGCTCGAGAACCACGTCGTCGCGAGCCCGGGCAAGCACACCACTTCGGCGCTCCTGTTACGGCTCTACGTGGGCGATCCGCCACTGATCGAGGTGGCCTTCGACAAGATCCCGCAGGCCGTGCTCGACGGCCAGGCCGATCTGGGCCTGCTCATCCACGAGGGCCAGATCACCCACCAGACGATGGGCCTGGTGAAGGTGCTCGACCTCGGCGAGGCCTGGCAGCGCGACACGAACCTGCCGCTGCCTCTCGGCGTCAACGTGATGCGCCGGGATCTGGGCGAAGACCTGCACCGCGCGCTGTCGCAGGGGCTCCGCGACTCGATCGCATGGGCTCACGCGAACGTCGACGAGGCGCTCGAGTACGCGATGCGCTACGGACGCGGGATCGACAAGGAAACCTGCCGCCGGTTCGTCCTCATGTACGTGAACGACTTCACGCTGGCGCTCGGCCGCGACGGGCGCGCCGCGATCGAGCGCCTGTTCGCGATGGCCCACGCCCAGGGCCTGATCCCCGCGATCCCCGCAATCGACCCGATCTGATTAGATGGGGGGCCCCGAAATGGCCCCCCATACCCTCCCGCGCTCGGACACGCCCCGGCAGAGCCGTGGCGCGCCTCGATTTGGCGATGCGGTTTTGGGGGGCCCCGAAGGGCCCCCCAAGCCCCCCATTCTGGCGTTATAGACATCGTTCGAGCGCCGGCTTTGCCGGCGCAATCGGGTCGACAAGTCGGACGGCGCGGGGTGGCCGGTGGGGGGGAGCGGCGCTCGCTCCCCCGATCTAAATCAGTAGCGCTTGAGGATGTCGTACTCGGTGGTGCGCTGGGCGGGGGTGAAGCCGGCCTCGCGGATCAGCGTCACGATCTCCTCGACGCCGATCGTGTTCACGAAATCGGCCGCCTTGTGCACGTTCTCTTCGAGCAGCGTGCCGCCCCAGTCGTCGGCGCCGAAGTGGAGCGCGATCTGGCCGGTGCGCTTGCCTTCGGAGAACCACGACGCCTGGACGTGGGGGAAGTTGTCGAGGTAGAGGCGCGAGACCGCGAGCATCCGGAGGTACATGTTCGGGCCCTTCGGGTGCTTGATCCACTTCGCGAGCAGGGTGTTGTTGGGCTTGAAGGACCACGGCACGAACGCGGTGAAGCCGCCGTGGGCGTCCTGGAGCTCGCGGATCGCGTCGAGGTGGTCGAGCAGGTCGTCGGTCTCTTCGAGGTGGCCATACATCATCGTCGCCGTCGACTTGAAGCCGCGGCGGTGGGCCTCGCGATGGACCTCGAGCCAGCTGTCCGGCCCGCCCTTCTTGGGCTCGATGCGCCGCCGCACCCGCGTCGAGAGCACCTCGGCCCCGCCGCCCGGCAGCGTCCGCTGGCCCGCCTCCCACAGGCGCTCGAGCACGTCGACGATCGTCAGGCGGCTGACGTCGGCGATCGTGTGGATCTCGGAGGCGGTAAAGAAGTGCGGTGTCACCTGCGGGAAGCGCCGGCGCGTCTCGCGCACGAGCGTGGTGTAGTAGTCGAGCGGCAGCGCCGGGTTGTGGCCGCCCTGCAGCAGCACCGTCGTAGCGCCGCGAGACGCCGCGAACTCGACCTTGGCCAGGACTTCGTCGACCGTCAGCGTGTACGCCTCCGGATCGCCGGGCTTGCGGTAGAACGCGCAGAACTGGCAATCCGTGATGCAGACATTCGTGTAGTTCGGGTTCGAGTCGATCACGAACGTGACGACCTTTTCCGGGAAGCGCCTGAACCGCGCCTCGGCCGCCAGCGCCCCCAGCTCGAGCAGCGGCGCGTCGGTGAGGAGCCAGCGGCCCTCCGCCCGATCGAGCCGCTTGCCGTCGAGCAGTGTGTCGCGAATCCGTTCAATCATTGAAAGGTTCGCCTCGGCGGAGGCACCGCCTCGGCTCACGCTGCCACATCCCAGACGCGCACGACGTTGTAGAGCGCGTCGCGCTCGACCGGGGTCTTGCCGGCGTCCCGGATGATGCGGAAGAGCTGCTCGCGCGCGAGGCCCGCCGGGGTCTCGGCGCCCGCCATGTGCTGGACGCGCTCGTCCTCGAGCGTGCCGTTGACGTCATCGGCGCCGAAGTGCAGCGCGACCGAGGCGGTGTCCTCGCCGAGGAGCACCCAGTACGCCTCGACGTGGGGAAAGTTGTCGAGGAGCAGGCGCGCGGCGGCAATCGTCCTTAGATTGTCCGCCGGCGGCGTGGAGCGCGGCACGAGCTTCGTGGTGCCGACCTGATACGGCAGCGCGATGAAGGTCAGGAACCCGCCGGAGGCGTCTTGTTGGGCGCGCAAGCGCAGTAGGTGGTCGACCCGCTCGGCGAGCGTCTCGACGTGGCCGTAGAGCATCGTGGCATTCGTCCGGATCCCGAGCGAATGGGCGATGCCGTGGATCTCGCACCAGCGGTCGGCGTCGGCCTTGCCGGTGTAGTGCAGCTGCTTCGCGATCCGCGCCGAGAAGATCTCGGCGCCGCCGCCGGGCATCGTCTGGAGCCCCGCGGCCTTCAGCCGCGTCAGCGCCTCGCGCGGCTCGATCTTCCAGCGCCGCCAGAGGTAGTCGATCTCGGCGGCGGTGAAGGCCTTGATCTGGACCGCCGGGCGCGCGGCGTGGAGGCCGCCGATCACGCGCTCGTAGTATTCGAACGGCCAATCGGGATGGTGGCCGCCGACGATGTGGACCTCGCGGACCTCGTCGCTGACCATGCCGATGATGTCCTCGACGGAGTACTCGAAGGCCCCGGCCTCGCCCTTCTTGCGCGCGAAGCCGCAGAACGAGCACGAGAGCACGCAAACGTTGGTGGGCGAGATGTAGCGGTTGAGGACGAAGTAGACGCGATCGCCCTCGCGCGACGACTTGACGTAGTCGGCCATCCGGCCGAGACCGAGTAAGTCCTCGGTCTCGAAGAGGAGGAGCCCGTCGTCGCGAGTGAGGCGCTGTCCGGCTTGGACGTGGTTCCAGACGGGGATCAATCGTTCGTCGGCGAAATGCAGGTGCTCACCTCCACGCCTCGTCGGCGGAACATTGAACGGCCCGCAGGCCGACGGTCGGATTATAGCCAGCAGCGGCGAGGGGTGTCGAGGTTTCCTGCCCGGGGAACGACGCGGCGATGCTATTCTCCAGCCGATTTCACCGAAACGATCTTTCCATTTCGACTGGAGGCAGGTATGGAGCGACGCAGATTCATCGTGAAGGCCGGCGGCGTCCTGGCTGCGGCCGGCGCCATGGCGGCGATCGACGCGCCGAACGTCATCGCCCAGCCGAAATTCCAGTGGCGCATGTCGACGACCTGGACTCCGGCGCTGGACGTCCTGCAGGGATCGGCCCAGCACCTCGGCAAGATCATCGACGAGATGAGCGGCGGGCGATTGAAGATTCAGGTGTTCGCCGCCGGCGAGCTCATGCCCGCGTTCGGCTGCTTCGACGCTGCCTCCCAGGGCACGACCGAGGCCTTCATGGGAGCACCTTACTACTGGGCCGGCAAGGAGCCGGGCCTGCAGTGGTTCTCGGCCGTGCCCTTCGGCCTGAACCCCCAGGGCATGATGGCCTGGTACCTCCACGGCGACGGTCTCAAGCTGTGGGAGGAGACCTATGCCACCTTCAATCTCGTGCCACGCCCCGGCCCCTCCACGGGCGTGCAGATGGCGGGCTGGTTCAGGAAGAAGATCAACAGCATCGCCGACTACAAGGGCCTCAAGATGCGCATCCCGGGCTTGGGCGGGAAGATCGTCGCGGCGGCCGGCGGTACCGTCGTGCTGACGCCCGGCGGCGAGATCTACACGGCGCTCGAGCGCGGCGTCATCGACTCGACCGAATGGGTCGGACCGCACGACGACATGAAGCTCGGGCTGCACAACGCGGCCCGCAACTACTATTATCCAGGCTGGCACGAGCCCGGGACGACCGCGGAGTTCGGTTTCAACAAGAAGGCGTACGATTCGCTGCCGACCGACCTGAAAGCGGTGGTCGACTACGCGTGCCAGTCGACCCAGGTCCACACGCTGATGGAGTACGAGTACAAGAACACCGTCGCCCTGCAGAAGCTCAAGACCGAGTTCAAGAGCAAGGTGGAGATCGTGCAGCTCTCGCAGGCGACGCTGAAGGAGCTCAAGAAGCTCGCCGACGGGGTCATCAAGGAGGAATCCGAGAAGAGCCCCCAGGCCAAGAAGGCGTATGCCTCGGTCAAGAAGTTCGAGGCGTCATTGAACGACTGGCGCCTGATCTCTGAAGCGGCCTACCACGCTCAGGTCGCGCCCGCCTGACCGGTCGGGACGGCGCGCGGCGACGGGGCGGAGCCGAGCGGCTCCGCCCCGTTCGCGTCTCACGGAGCCGCGATCAGCGCAGCGCGCGGATCAGCCAGCTGGCGAGATCGGGGAACGCGATCACGAGCGTCAGCCCGATGAGCTGCAGCGCGACGAACGGCACCACCCCACGATAGATGTCCACCGTCTTGATCTCGGGCG
>QHSI01000022.1 GCA_003221515.1 Candidatus Rokuibacteriota bacterium | reverse complement strand
ATCTGGCGACTCAGCGCGAACGTCACGATGATGATCGTGGCGCCGGTACCGGAGATCGAGCGCAGCTCCTGGATCCCCTGGATCGTGTTGATCTGCTCCTCGAGCCGCTGCGAGACCAGCGACTCCATCTCCTCGCTGGAGGCGCCCGGCAGCTCGACGCGCACGTTGACGGTCGGCAGGTCCACGGCCGGAAAGCGGTCGACGCCCAGCCGGAACCAGCTCGCAGCGCCAATGACCACGAAGGCCATGACGAGCATCGTCGCGAACACCGGGCGCTTGATGCAGACCTCGGCGAGTTTCTGCATGGTCTAGGGCGCGACCTTGACCGACTGGCCGCCGGTGAGGTTGCCGGGGCGGGTCACGATCTGCTCGCCCTTCTTGAGGCCGTCGACGATCTCGACGTCCTCGCCCAGCCGGCGCCCGGTCGTCACGCGAACCTCGGCCGTCTTGCCCGCGCGAACGACCAGCACCTTCTCGACGCCGGCGAACACGATGACCGCGCTGGCCGGCACCGTGACTACGGGCTGGCTGACCTCGGTCAGGATGTCGACCCGCGCGAAGGAGCCCGGCCGCAGGAACGCGCGCTCGTTCGGCACCTCCGCCTCCACCATCAGCGTGCGGTTCTGCTCCTGCACGATCGGCGAGAGGCGTACCACGCGCCCGCGATACACGGTCGGATCGCCCTCGACGGTCAGCGTGACCGCGTGGCCGGCGCGGACGCCGGCGCCCTCGCGTTCGGGGACGGGCACGCGCAGACGGAGCGGATGCACGCGCACCAGCGTCGCGATCGGCGTCCCGGCGGGCAGGTACTCGCCGATCGACGCCTGCTTGAAGCTCACGGCGCCGTCGAGCGGTGACGCGATCACGGTATCGGCCAGCTGCTGGCGGGCCAGCTCGAGCTCGGAGCGGCGCTGCGCGATGATCGCCTGCCGGTTGCGCACTTCCTCGAGCGCATCCTGGTAGCGTGCCTCGGCGACCTGCAGGCTCGCCTCGACCGAGTCGAGCTGGGCGCGGGCGATCAGCTCCATCTCCATGAGCTTGACGCTGCGATCGCGGATGAGCCGCGCGTCTTCCAGCATCGCCCGGGCCTGGCGCACGATCGCGGTCTTCTCGGGATCGACGCGTTCGTCCGAGCCGGTGGGGGGAAGGCCGAGCCGCACGCGCGCCTGCTGCAGCGCGGCCTCGGACTGCTCCACGCGCAGCTTGAAGTCGCTCTGGTCGAGCTTGCCGACCATCTGACCGCGCCGCACGCGGCTGCCGAGGTCGACGGTGATCTCGGCGAGCCGCCCGGCGACCTTGGTGCCGAGCACGACCTGCTCGTCGGCGGCGAGCGTGCCGGTCGCCGACACCGTGCGCGCGACCGTGCGCTCCGCGGCGGGTGTCACTTTCACCTCGCGCGGCGCCGCGGCGAGAGCGTTCGCCTTGGGCTCCTGGGCGCCGACCGTGCCGCCCCCCGAGCAGCCGCTCAGTCCGAGCGCGAGAGCGGCGACACCAAGGATCAAGACGCGCGAAAACATTCGGGTGATAATACCTCAGTCTACGCTCCCCTGTTGACCGGAGCCCGCCATCGGTGCTACTTCCTGAAATCGTGATTCCGGTAATCGACCTCGAGCCGTTCCTGGCGGGCGATCCGCGCGCGTTCGCCGCCACGGCCGCCGAGCTCGGCCGCGCGCTCGAGGACGTCGGCTTCTTCGTCGTGGTGAACCACCGCATTCCGCAGGCGCTGATCGACCGCGCGTTCGCCGAGGCCCGACGCTTCCACGCCCAGCCGATGGACGCCAAGCTCGCCCTGCGCATGAACGAGCACAACAACGGCTACATGATGCTCGGGCGCTACGCGGTGTGGACGTCGGACGTCAACGCCAACGACAAGCCGGATCTGAACGAGGCGTTCTTCGTGAAGCGCGAGCGCGGGCCCGACGACCCGCTGGTGCAGGCGGGCCGGCGCTTCGCCGGGCCCAATCAGTGGCCGGAGACCCTGCCCGGCTTTCGCGAGACGGTGCTGGCCTACACCGACGCCGTCGACGCGCTGGGCCGCAAGCTCCTGCCGCTCTGCGCGACCGCGCTCGATCTCCCGCCCGACACCTTCGACGGCGCGTTCGCCGAGAGCCAGTTCAGCTTCCGGCTCACCCACTACCCGCCGGTCGCCGCCGAGCTGAACCAGTTCGGCATCGCTCCGCACACGGACGCGAACTTCATGACGTTCCTCGCCCAGAGCGAGGTCCCCGGGCTCCAGGTGCGGATGCCGGACGGCGCGTGGATGGAGGTGCCCTACGTGCCGGGATCGTTCGCCGTGAACTCGGGCGACATGATGCAGCGCTGGACGAATCACCGGTTCAAGTCCACGGCGCACCGCGCGCTGCCGCCGGTCGGCCGCGAGCGCTACGCGATCCCCTACTTCATGGGACCGCATCTCGACACGGTGATCGCGTGCCTGCCGACGTGCCAGGCGGCGGGGAACCCGCCGCGGTACGCGCCGATCACCTACGCGCAGTACCTCGACTGGTGGTACGACGCGAACTACAACGCCGCGCGCCAGCGCGACGTGGCTTAGCCGGTTACGGGCCGGGCGGGGCGACCGAGACGCCCTGCGAGTTGTTCCGCGAGATGGCCTCGGCCACGAAGCCCGAGGCCTTCACCTCTTCGACGAACGCGCGCAGGAACGCGGCGCCGGCGACGCGGGCCTTCGCCGTGCCGATCGCCTGCTGGACCGCCGTGAACTGGCCGTCGAGCAGCCGTGACCCCGGAAGCTTCTGGACGTCGGTGAGCAGGCGCGGCTTGAGCCCGGCCAGCGCTTCCAGCTTCTGGGCCACGAACACGTCGAACGACGCATCCACGCCCTGGGTGAGCACCAGCCGCGCGCGCTTGATCGTGCGGCTCAAATAGAGCCCGTAGGCGCTCTGCTCCGCCACCGCGATGCGCACGCCCTCGCGGTCCACCTCGGCGACGGCGCGGATCGGCGACCCGGCGGGCACCAGATACGTGGAGGGGATCTCGAGGTAGGCCGCCGTGAAGGCGATCTCGGCGGCGCGCTGCGGCTCGGCTCCGAGGAACGCCACGTCCCAGGCGCCGGTCTTCACGCCGTCGCCGAGCTTGCCGGCGGAGTCGAAGCGGACGAACTCCACGGGCACGCCGACGCGCCGGCCGAGCTCCCGGGCCACGTCGGGCGCGACGCCGCGTGGGTCCGTCGCCGACGAGCCCGGCGTGACGAGCAGGAAATTCCCATGGTTGAGACCGACGCGGAGCTTGCCCGACGGCGCCAGCTCGGAGCGGATCGCGGGAGTGATTCCGGTTGCCATGGCGCTGGACGTTAACACGAGCGCGCCGACCAGCGCCACACCGAGCCTGAGCATCGTCGACCTGCGCCGGGTACGATGGATACCTCCATGAGGCTCCGGTTTCTCGGAAGCGGCGACGCCTTCGGGAGCGGCGGACGATTCAACGCCTGCTTCCTCGTGGAGACGACCGCGAGCACGTTCCTCGTCGAGTGCGGCGCCTCGAGCATGATCGCGATGCGACGGTTCCACGTCAATCCCAATCGCATCGGCACCGTCTTCGTCTCGCATCTGCACGGCGATCATTTCGGTGGCCTTCCTTCCATGATCCTGGACGGGCAATTCTACAGTCGGCGGACGGCGCCGCTGACCCTGGTCGGCCCGCCCGGGCTCGGCGAGCGCCTCACCCAGGCCATGGAGGTGCTCTTCCCGGGCTCGTCGAAGGTCGAGCGAAAGTTCGTCACCGAGATCCGCGAGATTCCGCCTGACCAGACCGTGACGATCAACGGGGTGACCGTCACCCCGTACACCGTGCAGCACCTCTGCGGCGCGCCGCCCTTCGCCTATCGCTTCGCCTGCGACGACAAGGTGCTCGCCTACACCGGCGACACGGAGTGGACGGAAAGTCTGCTGGCGGTCGGCCGCGGCGCCGATCTGCTGATCGCCGAGGCCCTGTTCTACGAGCGGAAGGTCAAGTATCACCTCGACTACGCGACGCTCAAGGCGAGCCTGGCTCGGATCGGCGCCCGCCGCGTGATCCTGACCCACATGGGCCCCGAGATGCTCGCCCACGTCGGCGACGTGCCGGAGGAGACCGCGGAGGACGGCAAGGTCGTCGAGGTTTGATGGCGCCGATCCGCCTGGCGTCGACGAACGCCTGCGACCGCGTGCTCGGCTGGGCCGTCTACTGCGACCAGCCGCGGATCGCCGAGCTGCTGCGGCAGCGCGGCGCGCTCGAATGAGCGCGCGCGTTCAGCGCATCACGGCCAGCGCGGGGAGGCCCATCTCGCCCGTGCACGTCGCGAACCACTGCACGACCTCTTTGTGCAGCGGGATACCGTGTTCGCGGCGATGCGCGGTCTCCTCGGCCTCCGACAAGCCTGGATAGAGGACCCGCTCCTGGCCCGGCGCCGGCTGGGCGGTCCGGAGCGTCTTGAGCATCTGGTCCATCGTGTCCTTGAACTTCTCGACGTCGGTGAAGGCCTCGATGTTGTACGCGGCGAAATGGTTCTTGGAGCCGCTGCCGGGCGCCAGCATCGTCGGGAGCGCGCCGGCCAGCATCGTGGACAGGACCTCGGCCATGAGCGCGAAGCCGTAGCCCTTGTGGGAGCCCTGTTCACGCGTGCCGCCGAGCGGCGCCTGGTAGAACTCGTCGCGATCGAAGACGGGCTTCTCCTCCATGATCGGGATGCCGTCCTTGTCGGTGACCCAGCCCGGCAGCAGCGGCGAGGCCACGCGCATGGCGAGCCGGATCTTGTTGCCGGCGATCGCGGAGGTCGCGGCGTCGAAGAGCATCGGCGCCTCGTGGCGCGCCGGCGCGGCGAGCGCGATCGGGTTGGTGCCGAGCAGCGGCTTCGCCGCGAACGTCGGGACCACGCTCAGCCCGGCGCCGGTGAAGCAGACGCCGACCATGCCCTGGAGCGCGGCCTGCATCGCGTAGTGGCCGATCGCACCGAAGTGGCCGCTGTTGTACACGGTCACCGCGCCGACGCCGACCGTCCGGGCCTTCTCGACCGCCAGGCGCATCGCCTTCGGCCCGACGATGATGCCGAGGCGGCGCTCGGCGTCGATCACGGCCGTCCCCCCTGTCTGGCGCACGATGCGCCACCCGGGCTTGGGGTCGAGCTTGCCGGCCTTGTAGTCACGCACGTAGGCGCGCAGCATGTTCGACACGCCGTGCGTCTCGACGCCGCGCAGGTCGGTCATCGTCAGCACGTCCGCGCCTTCCGTCGCGTCCTCCGGGGTCAGGCCGAGCTTCTCGAAGATCTGCGTCACCGTCTTGCGCAGCGCCGCTTCGGACACGAAGACCTGGTCTTTCACGGGAACCTTGAAGCGCTCGAGAATCATGACGACCTCCTGGCTCGGAAAGATGTATCGGGTGGCGACCTACCAGCGGGGTGCATCGTAGCCGATTTGCCCGGCGGGCCGCTTCGTTGTATTTGAGGCCTGCAAGGCCGTGGCGGCGTGAGCGCTCGATCAGGGGAGGAGAGTCCGGTGAAGATCACGCAGGTGACCGTGAACGTGTTGCGGGTTCCCGTCGATCGTCCCTATACGGCGGGTGGCCGGACGGTCGATGCGAACTGGCACGTGCTGGCCCGGATCACGACCTCCGACGGCGTCGGCGGGTTCGGCTACGTGGTCTACCCGCGTCCGGACTTGATGACGACGATCGGCCACGCCGCACGCGAGCTCGGTGAGCACCTGATCGGGATGAGCGTGCTGGAGCCTGAAGCGGCGTGGGAGCGATTGGCCCGACGGGGCGACTGGGTGGGGCCGGGCGGGCTGCTGCACACCGCGCTGGCGCCGCTCGACATCGCCGTGTGGGACGCCAATGGCAAGACGCTGGGTCAGCCGTTGCACCGTCTGCTGGGGGGGTATCGCGACCGACTGCCGACCTACGCCAGCGACGGCATGTGGGTGAGTCTCTCGCCCGACGAGCTGGCGGCCGCGGCGAAGCGTCACGCCGCCGCCGGGTTCTCCGCGGTGAAGCTGCGGCTCGGCAAGGAGGCGACGCCGGAGGCCGAAGTCCGCCGCGTCCGCGCGGTACGCGACGCCGTCGGGCCCGACGTGCGCATCATGGTCGACGCGACCGAGAGCTGGACGCTGACGCGCGCGCGGCGCGCGGGCCGCGCGCTGCAGGCCGCCGGCATCGCGTGGCTCGAGGATCCCGTCCACCATCAGGACGTCGCCGGGCTGGCCGCGCTCCGCCGCGAGCTCGATGTTCCCATCACCGGTGGAGAGCACCTATACCACCTGGACGCCTTCCGTACACTTCTGGAAATGCGGGCCGTCGACGTCGTGATCCTGGATCTGGCGCGCGTCGGCGGCGTGACGCCCTGGCGAAAGATCGCCGCGCTCGCGCAGGCGCACCGCACACCGGTGTGCGGCCACGTGGTGCCCGAGGTCCAGGTGCACCTGCTGTCGGCCGTCCCGAACGGCCACATGGTGGAGTACGTGCCCCGGTCAGTCGGCATTCTCGCGGCGATGCCACGCATCGAGAACGGCGAGCTCGTCGCGCCCCCGGCGCCCGGCCTCGGCCTCGAGCTTGATGAAGCGGCGATCCGACGCTATCGGGTAGACTGAGGCTCGTGCTGCGGACGCTCCGTCGATGACGCCGGCTCAACGTCCTAGATCCGCCCCCGATTTCCTCTACGGCACCGCCTGGAAGGAAGATCGCACCGCCGCGCTCACCGAGCTCGCGTTGCGCGCGGGCTTCCGCGGCATCGACACCGCGAACCAGCGGCGCCACTACTTCGAAGCCGGCGTCGGTCAGGGGCTCGCCGCCGCCTACCGCGCGGGCGTCGTCACGCGCGCGGATCTGTTCTTGCAGACGAAGTTCACCTATCAGGGCGGCCAGGACCACCGGCTGCCGTACGACCCGACCGCCAGCCTGTCCACGCAAGTCGCCCAGTCGATGGCCAGCTCGCTCGAGCATCTCGGCACCGACTACGTCGACAGCTACGTGCTGCACGGGCCCTCGTCAGGCTACGGGTGGAGCCATCACGACGTCGAGGTCTGGGCCGCGATGATCAAGGAGCGCGACACCGGCCGCACGCGCTTCCTCGGCGTGAGCAACGTGTCGTTGCAGCACCTCGAGCAGATGGTCGCCACCGGCGCCGAGCCGCCGGCCTTCGTGCAGAACCGCTGCTTCGCTCGCCTCGGCTGGGATGGAGACGTGCGCGCGTTCTGCGCGGCGCGGCGGATCGTCTATCAGGGCTTCTCACTGCTCACCGCCAACCCGGAGGTGCTGCGCGATCGGCTGGTGGCCCGGATCGTCGCGCGCACGCGGGCGACGCCGGCGCAGGTCGTGTTCCGATTCGCCCAGGCGATCGGGATGCTGCCGCTGACCGGCACCACCGATGCCGAGCACATGAAGCAGGATCTGGCCAGCCGCGACCTGTCCCTCTCCGCCGACGAGGTACGGGCGATCGAGTCCCTCTGATCCTCGCCGCCTTCCGCGTCCGTAGCTTCCGCTATCAGTGGCCCGCCGATCTCCTGATGTCCTGGGCGTTCGAGATGGAGACGCTCATCCTCGGCTGGTACGTCATGGTGCAGACGGGCTCGGTCCTGCTGCTCACCACGTTCGGCTCATTGCAGCTGCTCGGCACGCTCGCGGCGCCGATGTTCGGCGTGCTGGGCGACCGGCTCGGCGGCCGGACCCTGCTGTGCGTGATGCGCGCGATCTGCGCCGCGCTCGCCGCCGTGCTGATGGTGCTGGGGCTGACCGGGATGCTCACGCCCCTCTGGGTGTTCATCGTCGCCGCCCTCACCGGCATCGTGCGGCCGAACGACCTCGTGATGCGCCACGCGCTCATCGGCGAGACGATCCCGCCGGACGGCGTGATGGGCGCCGTCGGCATGTCGCGCGCCAACGCGGACTCCGCGCGCATCGCCGGCGCGCTCGTGGGCGCCGGGCTCTCCACGCTGCTCGGGCTCGGCTACGCCTACGTCGTCGTCACGATCTTCTACCTGGCCAGCCTCGCGCTCACGTTCGGTGTGTCGCGGCGGCCCGCGATGCCGGATCCGGCCGAGGCGCCGCGCGGGGCGGGGGCGCTCCGCACCTCGAGCTGGCGCGAGCTCAAGGACGGGCTCGTCTACGTGCTGACGACGCCGCGGCTCCTCGCGCTGATGTGGCTCGCGTTCCTGATCAACCTGACCGCGTATCCGGTGTCGAGCGGCCTGCTGCCCTACGTCGCCCGGAACGTCTACCGGGCGGACGCCACCGGCCTCGGCTGGCTCGTCGCCAGCTTTTCGTTCGGCGCACTCCTGGCGTCGATCGTCATGGTGGCGACGGGCGGCACGCGCCACCCCGAACGCACGGTGCTCGTGCAGACGATGATCTGGTACGCGCTGCTGCTCGCCTTCGGCTCCGTGCAGACCTTCGGCATCGGACTGCTCACGCTCCTGCTCGCGGGCGTCGCCCAGAGCGTGGCGATGATCTCCATGACCGCGAGCCTGCTCGCCGCCTCCGAGGCCCGCTTCCGCGGACGGGTGATGGGCGTCCGGACGCTCGCGATCTACGGCATGCCGGTGGGGCTCATGGCCTCGGGCGCCCTCATCGAGCTGGCGGGCTACGTGCTGACGATCGGCGTCTACTGCGCGGTCGGGCTCGTTTTCACCCTGCTCATCGGCCTCAAGTGGCGCGCGAGCCTGTGGGAGCGGAGCCGGACGGCGGTGGCGACGTCGGAGCCGCAGCGCGTCTGACACCCGCTAGGGCAGACGACCACCGGTCGCGGCCTACACCACGCGCTGCAGGAAGCTGGTGACGAGCGGCCAGGCGAGGTCAGCGTAGTACGGCTGGAACCCGTCGTTGTCGGGATGGCGGAAGCCGTGGGTGGCGTCCGAGAAGAAGTGCCACTCGACGAGCTGGCCGTTGGCGATGAAGCTCTGCCAGAGCGGCCCCTGGATCGCCGGCGTCGCGATGAAGTCCTTGCCGGCGGCGAACACGAGCGAGGCGCACGTGAGCGTTCGCGCCAGCTTGAACGCGTGGCGAGGCCGGTGCGAGGTCTCGGGCTCGTCGCGGACGGACGGATAGTAGAGGACGATCGCGCGCAGCGAGGGATGGTCGGCCGCGAACGGGATCAGCAGCCGGCCCCCCATGCAGTGTCCGATCGCCGCCGTCCGCGCCGGATCCGAGCCCATGCGCTCGACGAGATACCGCCACGCCTCGTCCATCTTCCCGAGGAACTCGCCGTCGGAGTGCTTGGCCTGAAGCTCGGCGCCCTGGCCGATGTGCGTGGAGCCGAGGACCCCGAACATGTTGAACAGGCTCGGCGCGAAGACGTTGAATCCCAGCTGAGCCAACCGATATGCGTCGATCTTGTAGTCCGCCGTCACGCCGTGCGCATGGTGCACCATCAACACCCCAGGCCGCCGCCCCGGCCCCCCGGGATGCGCCACGTACCCCGGGATCCCATCCTTCTCCAACGTCACCATCCGCGCCACAATCCCCATGCGAGTTCTCCCTCTCCGACTCCGTCAACTATCTCGTTCCAGAACCCTCAGCCACGTGCATCGCTACCGCGCCGCTATAGTACGCAATGTCGCCGACGTTTCGCCCCAGTCGGCGTGGCAAGCGCAACCGGGTCGCTCAAACAGGTCCAGATGCGAGGCGACGCCCGAGAGCCCGACTGAGGCGTATGCCGCATACGCCGCAGGGAGGGCCGAGGGCGTCAACGAAGCAGATGGGCCTGTTTCAGCGACCCGCCTACAGTAGAGTGCCGCGCAGAACCACGTACGCGACCGTGAAGTAGATGACCAGCCCCGTCACATCCACCAGCGTCGCGACGAAAGGCGCCGACGCGCTCGCCGGATCGAACCCCACCCGACGCAACACGAACGGCAGCATCGACCCCGCCAGCGAGCCGAACGTCACGACGCCCACCAGCGCGAGGGCGACCGCCAGCGCTACCAGGAGCCAGTGCGGCCCGTAGTCGTAGAAGCCGAGGATTTGCCAGCCGGCGATCCGGACGATCCCGATGACGCCGAGGATGGACCCGAGCGCGATGCCCGCCGGCAGCTCGCGCAGCGCGATCCACCACCAGTCGCGGAGCCGCACCTCGCGCAGGGCGAGGGCGCGGATGATGAGCGAGGTCGCCTGCGAGCCGGAGTTGCCGCCGGAGCTCATGATCAGCGGGATGAAGAGCGTCAGCACGATCGCGCGGCTCAGCTCGCCCTCGAAGTGCTGCATGGCGGTCGCGGTGAGCATCTCGCTAAGGAACAGCGCGCAGAGCCAGCCGCCGCGCTTGCGGATCATCGTGCCGAAGCTGATCCGCGTGTACGGCTCGTCCAGCTCCTGCACGCCGCCGAGCTTGTGAACGTCCTCGGTCTGCTCCTTTACCAGCGCGTCGATGACGTCGTCGACCGTGACGATGCCGAGCAGGTGGCCGCCCTCGTCGATCACCGGCACCGCCAGCAAGTCGTACTTGGCGATGAGCCGGGCCGCCTCTTCGCGATCGGTCCACACCGTCACGGTGACGGGCGGGCGCCGATCGCCGACTTCCAGCAACGTCAGCGTCGGATCGGCCAGGACCAGCTCGCGCAGCGTGACGACGTGGACGAGCCGGCGGTCGACCGGATCGACGACGTACACCGCATACACCGGGCGGCGCGGCTGGGCGACGGCCCGGATCTGAGTGAGCGTGCGCTCGACCGTCCACGTGGCCGGCGCCACCACGTGCTCGGTGGTCATGATGCCGCCGGCGGTGGTGGGCGGGTAGCTCAGCAGCGCGCGCAGCGACTCGCGCGTGCCGGTGTCGACCGCCGACAGCAGTCGCGCGGCGGTGCGCTCGGGGAGCTCGCGGAACAGGTCGGTCCGCTGATCGGCCGACATCGCTCCGACCAGCACGGCCGCCTTGTCGGTGGACAAGTGCTCGAACAGCCGCGCGCGGCGATCCAGCTCCGGCTGGTTCAGCGCGCGCACCGCGAGATCGAACGGCAGCGCCGCCAGCACGCGCGCCGCCGCCGGCGGATCAATGACGTTCAGTGCTTCGGCGACGTCCGCGTCGTGGGCGCGCTCCAGCGTATGCGCGACGGTGGCCGCGTCGCGAGCTTCGAGCTGCCGGTCGTCCATGGCGTCCTCCCCTTCCCGTCAGAGGAATTGTAGACCTCCGCGCTTGACACCACTCCGGGGTCGGGGCAGAGTCGCTCGCAGACAGACAGGAGGATTCACATGGACATCCGCGAGCTGTTCCTGGACCAGCACGCCGCAATGCACTCGGCCGCCGTCGGCGGCAACAAGATGTCGGCGGCGGAGCGCGCGTTCACCGGCCTGACCGACGAGCAGATGCGGGTGCGCCCGCGCGAGGACCTGAACTCGCTGGCGTGGCTGATGTTCCACATCGCGCGCGCCGAGGACATCATGGTCAACGTGATCCTCGCGGGGCGCTCACAAGTCTTCGACGACGCCCGTATGAAGAAGCTCGGCATCAATCGTCGCGATTTCGGCATCGGCATGACCAGCCCCGAAGTCACCGAGCTGACGCGGCAGATCGACCTCGGCGCGCTCCGCGAGTACCGCGACGCCGTCGGGCTCCGCACGCGCGATGTGGTCAGTGCCTTCAAATCTCAAGATTGGGAAGGCCAGGTCACGGCCGACGGCGTTCAGCGCGCGGCGGCCGAAGGCGGGTTCGGCGCCCGGACCGAGCAGATGACGAAGATGTTCCCCGGCCGGCCCCGCGCCGCGGTGCTGAGCGGCATCGCGCTCTTTCACTCGGCGGGCCACATGGGCGAGGCGGCGACCGTCCGCGCCGCCGGCGGGTTCGGCTCGGGTATCTGATCCGGCGCGCTCAGCTAGGGTAGACCGCCAGACCGACGGCGCGGGCCGCGGCCCCCAACCGCGGGTCGAACGAGGCCAGCGACGCCGCTCGGGCGGTCGTCGCCAGCGCCAGATGAAGCGCGTCGGCCGCGCGGAGTGGAGTCGCCACGAGCCGCAGCAGAAACTGCTCCGCGCGGCGGTGCACGTCGCGCGTCAGTTCCGCGCGCCGATACACTCCCTCGTCGAGGCGTCCCACGATCGCCTGGTGCACGCGTCGCGCGATTGCCTCAGTGATCGAGCCCTCACGCAGCGCACGTGATAGCGCGGAGGCCGCCTCGGTCACGGCAAGATCGGAAACCAGCAGATCGACGCGCCCCTCCACCAGTCGGTTGAGCTCGTCACTTCCAGGCTCCGGCAGATAGAGCTTCACCAGGGCGCTGGTGTCGCAGTAGAGAGGCCCCGACAGCGCGGCCTGGTAGGCCGCACGCCGCTCGCGAACGGCTGCCCGGGCCCGCGGTCTAGGCGCGATCCTCGCGTTCTCCGGTGATCGTCGACGAGAGTGGAGGATCGAGCACCGGCATCGTCCGGCGGAACGCGGTCAGGTCGGGGACGCCTCGCCTCTTGGGCGGATCGGGCGGCACCAGTTTCGCCACCGGACGCCCGCGCTCCGTGATGACGACTTCTCGACCCTTCTTGACCTCGTCGAGGAGGATCGACAGATTCTGACGGGCTTCGCGAATGCCTGCGGTGCGCATGGGGCGATTGTGCTACATGTAGCACCTGAGGTCAAGCGTTCGCGCGCGCGTGACGGATCGCCTGCCAGACGCGCTCGGGGGTGGCGGGCATGTCGAGGTGGGTCACGCCCAGCGGCGCGAGCGCGTCGAGGATCGCGTGGATCACGGCGCCCGGCGCGCCGACCGTCCCTCCCTCCCCGGCGCCCTTGACGCCGAGCGGGTTCGTCGGGCTCGGTACGTCGCGGCTGGTGACCGAGATCGCCGGCAGGTCGTCGGCGCGCGGGATCGCGTAGTCGAGGAACGAGCCGGAGAGCAGCTGGCCCGTCGCCGGATCGTACGCGCACCGCTCGATCAACGCCTGGCCGATCCCCTGCGCCACCGCGCCGTGCATCTGCCCGTGCACGATCATCGGGTTCACCGCGCGGCCGGAGTCGTCGACCACCGTCAGCGCGACGATCTCGATCGCGCCGGTCTCCGGGTCGACCTCCAGCTCGCACACCTCGCAACCGTTCGCGAACGCGAACGCCGCGTTCTCGTGCATCCGCGCGGCGCCGAGCGTCGTGCCGAGTGCGGGCGGCAGCTTTCCGGCGGCGGCGGCGCGCGCGACGTCGAAGATCGCGATCGACCGGTGGGTCCCGACGACGCGGAACGCGCCGTCCGCGAATTCGATGTCGGCGGCGGCCGCCTCCAGGAGATGGGCCGCCATGGTCGTGCCGGCCGCGACGACGGCGGCCGTCGCCTCGACCGCCGCGCTGCCCGCCCTGACCATCGACCGCGAGGCAAACGTGCCCACGCCCTTCGCCACCCGGTCGGTGTCGCCCATCACGATGCGGACCGCGTCGTACGGAACGCCGAGCCGCTCGGCGATCACCTGCGCGAAGACGGTCTCGTGGCCCTGGCCCTGGGAGTTGCTGCCCATCGGCGCCTCGACGATGCCCGTCGGCAGCACGCGGACCTCGGCGAACTCCTGCGGCACGCCGCCAGTGCCCTCGATGTAGGGCCCGACGGCGATGCCGCGCAGCTTGCCGCGTCGGGCGGCCTCGGCGCGCCGGGCGGCGAATCCAGCAACCTCGGCGCGGGCGATCGCCTCGTCGAGCCGGGCCACGTAGTCGCCCGAGTCGTAGAGGGCGCCGGTCGCCGTCCGATACGGGAACGCGCGCACCATGTTGGCGCGCCTGAGCTCGACTGGATCGCGCCCGGTCTCGCGCGCCGCGCGCCCGATCAACCGCTCGACCGTGTAGACGCACTCGATCCGCCCCACCCCGCGGTAGACGTTGATCGGCACGGTGTTGGTCAGGGCACCCACGACCCGCAAATGAATAGCCGGGATCGCGTAGAGGCTCGAGATCATCCGCTCCATGTTCGAGAGCGTCGAGATCGGGATGGTCGGCGCGACGTAGGCGCCGAGGTTCGACGTCGAGTGGACGCGCAGCGCGACGATCCGGCCCGTCGCGTCGAGGGCCAGCTCGCCGTCGAGCACATGGTCGCGCGACTGGACGTCGCTGACGAAGCCCTCGGAGCGGCTCGAGACCCACTTCAGCGGGCGGCCGAGGCGTCGCGCGGCCCACGCGAGCGCTACGTATTCGGGATAGAGCTGGATCTTCGAGCCGAACCCGCCGCCGACGTCTTCGGTCAGGCAGTGCACCTGCTCGGTCCGGACACCGAGCACGCGCGCCAGATTCGTCGCCAGCTGGTGCACGCTCTGCAGCCCGGCGTGGAGCCTGTAGCGGCCGGTGGCGGCATGCCACTCGGCGACGGCCGCGCGCGGCTCCAGGAAGCAGGTGACGAGCCGGTTGTCGACGAGCGTCAGCCGCGTCACCTGCGCGGCGGCGGCGAGCGCCCGCGCGGTGGCCTCGGCGTCGCCGCATTCCCAGTCGTAGGCGCGGTTGCCGGTGACGCCGTCGTGCACCCGTGTGGCGCCGGATGCGAGCGCCGCGACGGCGTCGACGACAGCCGGGCGAGCGGCGTAGCGCACGACGACCGCCTCGGCGCCGTCGCGTGCCGCCGCGGCCGTGGTCGCGACGACGACCGCGATCGGCTCGCCGACGTGGCGGACACGATCGGTCGCCAGCGCGTACCACGGCGGCTCGGCGAACGCCGACCCGTCGCGGCTCCGGATGCCGCCGCCGCGCTCGGCGATCAACGTGGGAATCGCGCCGACGCCGCCGTCGGCGAGATCGCGACCGGTGAACACGCCGAGCACGCCCACCACGGCGAGCGCCGGCGTGCCGTCGATCGCGACCACGTCGGCGTGAGCGTGCGGCGAGCGCACGAACGCGGCGTAAGCCTGGCCGGGCGCGTCGTAGTCTTCCGCGTAGCGCCCCTGCCCGGTCACCAGCCGAACGTCTTCGCGTCGCTTGACCGACGCGCCGATGCCAGAGCTCGTCATAGTTCGTAGGCGCGCCTCGGCCGGCGGGGCCCAGCCCCGCGACGGCCTGGGGCGCGCACAACACGGCTCACAGGATAGCAAGGCCTCGGCGAGGTATACTCCGGGGGCGCTCGGCGCGACGCGGTGCACGTTCGATCGGAAGCGAGGTCAGGCCGATGGAGTACCAAGTCATCTCCGCCGACTGTCACATCGACATGAAGCCGCGCGAGCTGTGGCGCTGCCAGGGCTACTCGACGTATCAGCACGAGCCGTCGGTCGCTCCCATGATCCCGCTCATCGGCGAGGACAACATCATGTGGGGCTCCGACTACCCGCATCCCGACGGCATCTGGCCAGACTCGCAGAAGTGGATCGCCGCGGACCTCGGCGGCGTCAGCCCGGCGGTGCAGCGCAAGATCGTCTGCGAGAACGCCGGCAAGCTGTACGGGCTGCTGTAACGCGTGAACGAGACCCAGGCCCTCGCCCGGTTCGTCGCGCAGACGCAGTTCACCGATCTGCCGCGGCGCCTGGTCGACAACCTCAAGATCGCCGTCCTCGACACCTTCGGGGCCGGCTTCGTGGGCGCGCTGCAGCCGTGGGCTCAGCGCATCGTGGCGGTGGTCCGCGCGCTCGGCGGGCCGCCCGACGCATCCGTCATCCATCACGGCTGGCGCGCCGACGTCTCGCGGGCCGCGCTCGCCAACGGGGTCCTCATCGGCGCGTTCGAGTGCGAGCCGCTCACCGGGTCGCACGCGAGCGGCACCGTGCTGCCGGCGGCGTTCGCGGTATGCCAGCGCGAGCGGCTCGACGGCGCCGCGTTCCTCACGGCGCTGGCCGTGGGATTCGAAGTGTCCGCGCGGCTGGCGCGCACGGCCGTGGGGCTCGAGACCGTGCGCGGCTTCCACAATCCGGGCACGCAGGGGCCCTTCGGCGCGGCCGCGGCGGTGGGCAAGCTATACGCCCTCGACGAGGAGCGGCTCACCAGCGCGATGGGCATCGCGGGCTCGTCGAGCGCCGGCCTGCTCGAGTTCGCGTGGAGCGGCGGCGACACCAAGCGCTTGCATCTTGGGCGCGCTGCCCAGCTCGGACTGGAGAGCGCCCTGCTCGCGCGGCAGGACGTGCGCGGACCGGCGACGGTCCTCGAAGGCCGCTACGGCTACTTCAACGCGTTCTCGACGCCGCCACGGATGGAGCGGCTCCTGGAAGATCTGGGCACGGTGTGGGCCATCGAGCCGCCGTCGCACAAATCGTACGCGACGCACGTCACGCAGCAGGCGGTGGTCGACGCGATCCAGTCGCTCAAGCGCGAGTGGCCGTTCGATCCTCGGACGATCACGCGCATCGGGATCCGCGGCGCTCCGCGCATCATGGAAGAACGGCACGCGGCGCGCGAGCCGCTCGACGTGCTGGGCGGACAGTACAGCCTGCCGTTCACGACGGCGGTGGCGTTGACCCGGGACATGTCGAACCCGCTCGTCTACGACGCCAGCGCCGTCGCCGATCCGCTCGTCCGCGACCTGGCCCGGCGCATCGAGCTCGAGCCGCTGCCCGAGGCGCACCACGAGAGCCCGGGCTTCTGGCCGGCCGAGATCACGATCGAGTGCGGGAGCGAGCGCCGTACGCTGCACACCCGTCCGCACAAGGGCTCACCGCTCAACCCCTTCACCTGGGACGATGCCGTCGAGAAGTTTCGGCGCTACACGGCGTCGGTGCTCAGCGCCCAGCGGGCGACGGCCATCGTCGACGCGGTCGGTGGTCTGGACAAGACGGCCGACCTGGCCGACGTCGCGCCTCTGCTGGCCTCGGGTGACCGACACTTGACTCCGGGGCCAAGCTGAGGGAATTTGGCGGCGCCCAGCAAACATCAGCGATGCGCGGTGAACACCTGAGGAGGCCACCATGAGCTACGAGGTGAGAGTCGAGGACGTCGAGTACATCCGTCACGGGACCACGGGGTATCTCGCGACCATCTATCGGCCACAGGGCGGCGGGCCGTTCCCGATGATGGTCGAGCTCCACGGCGGCGCCTGGTGCCGGAGTGATCGGCACGGCGACAAGGTGATCCACGAGGCGCTCGCCAAGACCGGCGTCGTCGTGGCCGCGCTCGACTGGCGGCAGCCGCCGACGGCGCCGTATCCGGCCTCGTTCCAGGACATCCACTACGGGATTCGCTGGCTCAAGTCGCGGGCGGCGGATTTCCGGAGCCGGGCCGACCTGGTGGGCTCGATGGGCAACTCGAGCGGCGGGCATCAGGCAATGCTGCTCGCGATGCGTCCCTTCGACGCGCGCTACGCCGCGCTGCCGCTGGTCGGCGCGCCCGGCATCGACGCGACGGTGAAATGCGTGATCATGACCTCGCCCGTCATCGATCCGCTCGGCCGCTACCGCTACGCCAAGGATCTCAAGGCCAAGGGCCAGCCGTATCCGTCGCTGGTGGACGAGGTGCTGCCGTGCCACGACGCGTACTGGAAGACCGAGGCCGCGATGGACGAGGGCGCCCCGGCCTCCGCACTCGAGCGCGGTGAGAAGATGCAGCTCCCGCCCGTGCTCTACCTGCAGGGCACCGAGGATGTGGCGCATCCGCGGCCGCACCTCGACCGCTTCGTCGCGGCGTACCGCAAGGCGGGCGGCGTGGTCGATCTCGAGCTGTTCAACGGCGAGGGCCAGGGTTTCATCATGCGCAAGGTCGGCTCGCCGGCGTCCAACCGCGCGCTCGACCTGATCGCCGAGTTCACGCACAAGCAGCTCCGGTAAAGGACCGGGCGCGGCGCGTATGCACTTCGGCTTGTTCATGATGCCGCTGCACCCGCCCTATCGGGCGTTCGCCGATGCCTACGACCGGGACATCGCGCAGATCGTCCTGGCCGATCGGCTCGGTTTTCGCGAAGTGTGGGTGGGCGAGCATCTGACCGAGCGGTGGGAGAACGCGCCCGCGCCCGATCTCCTCTTGGCACAAGCGCTGGCCCTCACCAAGAACGTGCGGCTGGGGACCGGCGTGACCCTGCTGGCGCTGCACAATCCGGTGTACCTCGCGCATCGCCTGGCGATGCTCGATCACATGGCGCGTGGCCGCTTTCAGTGGGGGATCGGTGGGGGCGGCATCCCCACCGATCTCTCGCTCCTGGGGCTGGATCACTCGAACCCGGTGGCGGTGCGGGCGCGCTCGGCCGAAGTGCTCGACGTGGTGCTCAAGCTCTGGGAGTCGGACGGCCGCTTCACGTATCACGGCAAGTTTTTCGACATCGACACGCCCGTGTTCGATCCGGTGAAAGAACGCGGGTACTACATGAAGCCCTACCAAAGACCGCACCCGCCGATCGCGGTGGCGGCCAGCACGCCGAAATCCACCTCGATGCGCCAGGCCGGGGAGCGTGGCTGGATCCCGATGTCGAGCTCGCTGCTGTCGCGCACCTACCTCGGCGATCACTGGCGGCTGGTCGAAGACGGCGCCACCAGCGCCGGGCGGCCGGCGAAGCGGAGCGAGTGGCGCATCGCGCGCGACGTTCTCGTCGGGCCCACGCCGGCGGTCGCCCGCGAGCGGGCGCGCGCGGTGCTCGGACGGAACTACCTGGAGCACCAGCATCCCAATCGCCGTGGCACGGTCCAGATGGGCGACGCCGCCGAGTGCGTGGACAAGATCCACCAGCTCTACGAGGAGAGCGGCGGCTTCGGCGGCCTGCTCTCGATCACGACCGACTCCGACGACGCCGGCTGGGACCACGAGAGCCTGCGTCTCCTGATGGAGCAGGTCGCGCCCCGCGTCGCCCACCTGAACTAGGCGGTCCGCGTAGACGCTCTACTCGAGCCGGAAGACGCGCGCGGCGTTGCGGTAGAGCCACTTCTCCTTCACGGTGTCCTTCAGCGGCAACGCCAGGTACTCCTGGATCAGCGTCTCGTGCGGCTGCCCGACCAGGCCCGCGGAGAGCCCGACCAGGACCTTGTCCTGGATGAGCGTGTTGCCGAACTGCATCAGCATCTCCCACCCCGAGCCGCGCTGGCCCAGATACTTCGCGCGATGGGCCGACGTGTCGAGATGGAGCTTCGGGTGGCGGCGGACGAGCGCGACCATCTCGTTGACCCAGGGCCAGCCGCCGAGACCGCCGATGATCGTCAGCTCGGGGAAATCGATGGCCACCTGATCGAGGTGTCGCGGGTGGCCGAGGTCGTACGGCCGGTCGGTCGCGTAGTTCATCGACGAGTAGATGCGCACGGGGATGTCGAGCTCGACGGCCTTCGCGTACAGCGGATAGTAGCGCCGGTCGCTGGCCGGGATGCCGTCCACCAGCGCCGAGACGCCGAGGGCCTGGAACTGCTGCTCGCGCACGCGGCGCTCCAGCTCGCGGACGCCGCGCATGCCGATGAGCCCGCTGATCCGGGCGAGGCCGATGAACCGGCCCGGGAAGTCGCGCATCAGATCGGCCACCTCGTCGTTCGAGGTGCCGAACGGGACGGCGCGCACGCTGCCAACGCGCTCCAGAAGGTCGACGTAGTCGTCGAGCTCGGTGTGCGGGCGCGTGTCGCCGCCGGCGCGGCGCGAGCGGAAGATGCGCTCGTAGTTGGCCATGCCATAGCCCGTGACCCGCTCCGGCGCAGCGCTCGGTGTCGCGGTCGCCGCCGGCGCCTGCGCGGCGCCGTTCTCCCGTTTCGGAACGCTGCACTCCATGTCGATCACACGCATTCAGCTTCTCCTTGTCGTTGCCCGCCGGCGCACGCTGCGAGGCGCCGCCGCTCCCGTTTCCAGAGCATCGCGCAGTCGCGGCGGGGCCACCAGCCGGTACGCTTGCCCGACGAGCTTCGCCACAATGGTCCAGTCGAGCTCCCGGTCGATGCGCACGCCGACCCAGCCCCGCGGCCCCACGTAAGGAGGCCGGAAGAAGTGCACCGGGTCCGTGAAGACCATCGCCTCTTGCTCGCCCAGCGGCGCGGGCAGCCACACCGCGAGGTGCTCGGCGCCGTGGTGATGGTCGTCGAGTTGCGCGAAGAGCCGGTCCTTCACGCGCCACGTCGGCTCGCCCCACGCCACCTTCTCGGTGGCCTCCGGCAGCGCCAGGCAGATCGCGCGGAGCCGCTCGACGGGCGAGCGGCCGGACGTCCGGAGGGCGCCGCGCTTCGTCTTGTGGCGCGCGCGCCCCTGCGTGGGGCTCGCGGCGCGTCGTGGACGGTCGCCGGAAGTCATCGGCAGGCTCGACGAATAGCCCGCCGGGCGTTCGGGTGTCAAGCGCACAGCGCTCGGTGGTATTGTACCTTCGGCCTGCAGTGCGACGAGGCGACCTCCGTCGCCATCCTCGAGCGCGCCGCCGCCGGCGGCATCACGTTCCTCGACACGTCGGACGTCTATCCCATGAATGCCCCGAAGCAGTAGAGCAATGAGCGCCGAAGTTGTAGAGCATCGAGTGCCGGGGGAGTTTGCGGGGGGTCGCCCCCCTCAACAAGGAGACCGACATGGCCCGCGTAGCAATTCTTGACGACTATCAACACGTGGCGCGCCGCATGGCCGACTGGTCCACCCTGCCCGCCGGCACCGACGTCGTCGTCTTCGCCGACCACCTCAAGGACGCGGGCGCGGTGGCCGCCCGGCTCGCCGACTTCGAGGCCGTGGTGGCGATGCGTGAGCGCACCGCGTTTCCGCGCGCGCTCCTGGAGCGGCTGCCCAAGCTGAAGCTGCTGGTCACGACCGGTATGCGCAACGCGTCGATCGACGTGGCGGCGGCCACCGCGCGCGGGATCGTCGTCTGCGGCACCGCCGGGCTTCCCTATCCGACCGCCGAGCTGACGTGGGGACTCATTCTCGCCCTCGTGCGTCGCATCCCCGTCGAAGACCGCGCGACCCGCGAAGGACGGTGGCAGATCAGCTGCGGGCTCGGCCTGAACGGCAAGACGCTCGGCGTGATCGGACTCGGTGGCCTCGGCTCGCGCGTGGCCAAGGTGGGCCGCGCCTTCGAGATGGACGTGATCGCGTGGAGCCAGAACCTCACGGAGGCGCGCGCCGCCGAGGTGGGCGCCAAGCTGGTGGCCAAGGACGAGCTGCTGGCGCGCGCGGACGTGGCGAGCATTCATCTCGTGCTCAGTGACCGCACCCGCGGGCTCATCGGGGCCCGCGAGCTGTCCTTGATGAAGCGCACCGCCTATCTGATCAACACGTCGCGTGGCCCCATCGTCGACGAGAGCGCGCTCGTCGCCGCCGTGCGGAAGGGCACGATCGCCGGCGCGGGCCTCGACGTGTACGACGACGAGCCGCTCGCGATCGACCATCCGCTGCGCGATCTGCCGAATACGGTGATCACGCCGCACCTCGGCTACGTCACCGAAGAAGGCTACCGGATCTTCTACGGACAGGCGCTGGAGGACGTCAAGGCCTGGCTGGCCGGCCAGCCCCTCCGCGTGCTGCGCCCGTAACTGGTGGACTGCGCCACGAAGCCGTAGCGGAGATTGGTCCGCCCCGCCCCTGTTCTTGCAATCGCCTCACTTCATCGGCGAGAAAGCGGTCGGGCGCAGGATGGCGTTGGTCACCTGCTGCACGATCGGCCCGTTCTTCTCGCTCTCGGCGAACACCCGGGCGCGCTCCGGGTCCTTGGCGAACCCGTCGAACTTGGTCATGCGCTCGTCCAGGCTCTCCCAGGCCAGCAGGTAGATGAGCTGGTGGTCGTTGCCGCCCATGCGGTTGTGCCAGTAGCCCACCTGGCGGAAGCCGTGCTTCTTGAACGCGCCGCACGTGAAGTTGCCGAACCGGTCGGTGATGTTGTTGATCTTGCCCGGCATCGCCTGGTACTCGCGCAGCTCGAAGAGGTACGGGCTGCGGCTCGACGCGTCGGGCCCGTAGGGCTCGCCGCGATCCATCTGCGAGTACGAGGTCGGTTCCATGAGCTGGTTGTACACGCGGTTCACCAGCGGCCCGTCCTTCTCGGTCTCCGCCCACTTCTTGGCGCGCTCGGGGTCGGCCCGCCAGGCGGCGTTCTTCTTGGTCCGCTCCTCGTAGCTCTCCCAGCCCCAGATGTAGACGACCTGGTTGCTCTTCTCGCCCACCACGGGCGTCCAGAAGCCGATCAAGCGGAAGCCGTATTCCTTCCACTTGTGCACCGTGAAGGAGCCGAAGCGGTCGATGAGCGAGGGGAGCTTGGTGGCGGCGACATCGTAACGACGCAGCTCGTAGAGCATGCAGCACCTCACCCGGGGAATTTGGACGGCGCTAGGATACCGCAGATGGCCAGGGAAGGCCGGGTAGCTTTACGCTACGGCGGCGGGCGAGACGTCGCCCCGACATCAACAAATCGAAAGAGGAGATCTCTGAATGAATCGACGCGGCTTCGTGAAGACCGCAACCTTCGCCGCGGCGGCCCCGCTGGCTCACGCGCCGTTCGCGGCGGCCCAGTCGCGGACCGCCACCAAGGTGCTCGACTTCCAGACCCTCGCCGACGTCGCCAAGGCCGAGCAGGAAGGCGAGGTCGTCTACTACGGCCACGACGGCGAGGCCGGCATCGGCGTCCTGCTCGATTCGTTCAAGAAGGACTTTCCGAAGATCAAGACCAGCTACGTGCGGCTGCAGACCGGCGCGCTCTACGCGAAGATCACCGCCGAGCGCTCGGCCGGCCGCTTCGGCGTCGACGTGCTCCAGCTCTCCGACATCTCGCCGGCCATCGACTTCCAGAAGAAGGGCGGCTGGGAGGTCCACGTCTCACCGGAGCTCACGGCGTACAAGGCCGAGCACCAGTCGGCTCCCGCCGGTCACTACACCTGGGGCGGCGTCAGCTTCGCCGGCATCTCCTACAACCGCGGCAAGGTGAAGCCCGAGCAGGCGCCGAAGACGTGGAAGGACATCCTCAACCCGGCGTTCAAGGACGGGGTCAGCGCCAAGCTCGCCACCTCCGGTATGCAGCACGCCCAGTGGTATGTGCTGCGCAAGCTCTACGGCAACGACTTCTGGCAGGAGTTCGCCAAGCAGCGGCCGAAGGGCTTCGACGCCCGCGCCCAGCTCTTCGACCGGCTGTCCAAAGGCGACGACCGCATGTGCGTGCTCGCCGAGTACGCCGGCTACACGCTCTTCGCCGAGAAGGGCGCGGAGATCGAGTTCGTGGCGCCGCCCGACGGACTGCCGGCCACGGCGTTCTTCATCGGCGTCGTCAATCGCGCCCCCCATCCCGAGGCGGCCAAGCTCTTCGTGGATTGGGCGCTGGCCAAGCGCGGCCAGGCGGTCTACCAGAACCAGAAGATCCTCCTCTACGGCTCGCTGCGGACCGACGCCCCGCCGATGCCCACGGGCAAGCGGCTGGCGGATTTCAAGCTCCTCTTCCCCACGGACTGGAACGACTACGTGGCGAGCCACCCCGTGTTCGTGAAGGAGTGGAACTCGATCATGGGTTTGTGAGCCTCAGCGCGGTGAGGTACCTGCAGCGGGCCCGGTCCTGGCGGCCGGGCCCGCGCCTTGTCAGCGTGCTCGTCGGTGGGGGCGCTGCCGTCCTCGTCCTCTATCCGATCGCCTATCTCCTCCAGGCCTCGCTGAGCGTCGGCGATCCGCAGGCCCGCCCACCCGAGGCCTACGGCCTCGCCAACTTTGCGGACCTCCCCCGCTACTCGCACATCTTCGGCAACACGCTGCTGGTGGCGGGCGTGGCGACCGTGCTGGCCATCGTCTTCGGGTTCGTCATGGGATGGATCCTCTCGCGGACGAACGTGCCTGGCCGCGCGGCGTTCGAACAGCTCATGGCCCTGCCGTACTACGTGACGCCGTTGATGGGCGCGCTCGCCTGGGCGCTCATCGGCTCCCCGGCGAGCGGGTTCGTCAATCAGCTCTGGCGCGCGCTCGGGGGCGACGGCCACCTCGTCGACATCACCACGCCGTGGGGAATCGCCTGGGTGATGGCCCTCTTCGAGGGCGCCGTCGCCTTCGTGATGATCGGCGCCGTGATGAAGTCGATGGACCCGGCGCTGGAGGAAGCGTCGCAAGTGCTGGGCGCCGGACGGTTGCGGACAATGCTGCGCGTCACGCTGCCCCTGGTCCTGCCGGGCGTGCTCGGCGCGGCCGTCTTCGTGTTCGCCGAGATGCTGGGCTCGTTCTCGGCCGCGCTGGTCCTCGGCCTGCCCAACCGCTTCTACGTC
>QHSI01000021.1:33354-90047 GCA_003221515.1 Candidatus Rokuibacteriota bacterium | reverse complement strand
CAGTTCGGCGTCGAGTTCGACTCGCTGGCGGACGTCGTCTCGTTCTGCGTCGCGCCGGCCTTCCTCGTGTATTCCTACGCCCTCAAGGACCTGAGCCGGCCGGCCTGGTTCGGGGCGTTCCTGTTCGTCATCTGCGGCGCGCTGCGGCTGGCGCGCTTCAACGTGCAGACCGGGACCGTCGATCGGCGCTTCTTCATCGGCTTGAGCACGCCGGCGGCCGCGGGCGTGGTCGCCGCCAGCATCCTGCTGCTCGGCGACGGCCAGCCGCCGCGGTGGGCCCAGGTCGCGCTCGCGGCCGCCGCCGGAGTACTGGCGCTGATGATGGTGTCGACGTTCCGCTACTGGAGCTTCAAGGAGGTCGACTTCGTCCGACGCCGACCGCTCCAGACGTTGCTGGTCGTCGTCCTGGCGATCATGATCGTGGCCACCAAGCACGATCTCTTCCTGTTCGTGCTGTTCACGGGCTACGCGCTCTCCGGACCGCTACGGCGCCTGGTCGTCGGACGGTCGCTATCGGTACCGTCCGAGATCCCCAGCAAAGAAGGGGTGTAGGAGGACTTATGGACCGCGTCATTATCTTCGACACGACGCTTCGCGACGGCGAGCAGGCCCCCGGATTCTCCATGAACACGATGGAGAAGCTCGAGATGGCCCGTCAGCTGGCCCGACTGCAAGTCGACGTCATCGAGGCCGGCTTCCCGATCTCCTCGGACGAGGACTTCGAGGCCACCCGCGAGGTTGCCAAGCAGGTGGGGACGCTCGACAACGCGCCGACCATCTGCGGGCTGTCCCGCGTGGGGCTCGGCGACATCGACCGCTGCTGGGAGGCGGTGAAGTACGCCCGCAAGCCGCGCATCCACACGTTCGTGGCCACCTCCGACATCCACCTGAAGTACAAGCTCCGCAAGTCGCGGGCCGAGGTGCTCAAGGCGTCGGTGGACGCGGTCCGGCACGCGCGGGCGTACTGCGAGGACGTGGAGTTCTCGCCGGAGGACGCGTCGCGCTCCGACTTCGACTACATGTGCGACGTCCTGTCGGCGGTGATCGAGGCGGGCGCCGGGACGATCAACATCCCGGACACCGTCGGCTACGCCGTCCCCCGTGAGTGGGGTGAGCGGATCGCCCGGATCCGCGAGAAGGTGCAGGGCGTCGACAAGGTCGTCCTCTCGGTGCACTGCCACAACGACCTCGGGCAGGCCGTCGCCAACTCGCTGACCGCGCTCATGCACGGCGCCCGTCAGATCGAGTGCACGATCAACGGGATCGGAGAGCGCGCCGGCAACGCGTCGCTCGAAGAGATCGTGATGGCGCTGCGGACGCGGAAGGACTTCTTCGTGATCGAGACCGGAGTACGGACCGAGGAGATCTTCAAGACGTCGCGGCTGCTCTCCCACATCACCGGCGTGCACGTCCAGCCGAACAAGGCGATCGTCGGCGAAAACGCCTTCGCCCACGAGGCCGGCATCCATCAGGACGGGGTCCTCAAGGAGAAGCTGACGTACGAGATCATGCGGCCGGAGGACATCGGGCGTCCGTCGAACAAGCTCGTCCTCGGCAAACACTCGGGACGGGCCGCCCTCGCGTCGCGCCTCAAGGAGCTCGGCTTCTCGCTGGCCGGCGGAGAGCTCGACCGGGCGTTCAAGGCCTTCAAGGACCTCGCCGACCGGAAGAAGGAAGTCTTCGACGAGGATCTGATGGCGATCGTGACCGACGAGGCGACCCAGACGGTCGCGCCGCTCTACGAGCTCGACTACCTCCACGTCATCAGCGGCACCGGGGTCGTGCCCTCGGCCACCGTGCGGCTCAAGAAGGAGGGCCAGACGTTCCAGGACTCGGGCGTGGGCGATGGGCCCGTCGACGCGGTGCTGGCGGCCATCGACGCGATCACCGGGATGAAGGGCCGCCTGCAAGACTACTCGCTGCGCTCGGCGACGTCGGGCAAGGACGCGATCGGCGAGGTCGCGATGAAGATCGACTTCGACGGCACGCTCGTGTCCGGCAAGGGCGCATCGACCGACGTCATCGAGGCGAGCGCCCGAGCCTATCTGAGCGCACTGAACCGGGTGGCCCAGCCGTCGGCCCAGCGGGTGAAGGAAGTCGGCCCCTGATGACGACGTTCCGGATCGCGGTCCTGCCCGGCGACGGCATCGGCCAGGAGGTCACGCCCGAGGCCGTCCGCGTGCTCGAAACGGTCGGCAAGCACGCGGGCATCGGGTTCGAGTTCGAGCGGGGACTGGTGGGCGGCGCCGCGATCGACGCGACCGGCAAGCCGCTGGCCCCGGGGACGCTGGAGCTGTGCCGCGCGGCGAACGCGATCCTGTTCGGGGCAGTCGGCGGTCCCAAGTGGGACGACGTCCCGCACGAGCAGCGACCTGAGCGCGGGCTGCTGGCGATCCGCAAGGAGCTGGACCTCTACGCCAACCTCCGGCCGGCGAAGTGCTTCCCGATGCTCGTGGACGCCTCACCCCTCAAGCGGGAGGTCGTCGAGGGCACGGACCTGATCGTCATCCGCGAGCTGACCGGGGGCCTCTACTTCGGCGAGCCGCGCGGGGTCGAGCGCTTCGCCGACGGCGGGGCGCGCGCGATCAACACCATGGCCTACACGTCGCGCGAGATCGAGCGGATCGCGCGGACCGGATTCGAAGTCGCGCGCAAGCGCCGGCGACGCCTCACCTCGGTCGACAAGGTGAACGTGCTGGTGGTCTCGCAGCTGTGGCGCGAGGTCGTGAACCAGGTCGGGCGCGAATACCCCGACGTGACGCTCGAGCACGTGCTCGTCGACAACTGTGCGATGGCCCTGGTACACCGGCCGACGCAGTTCGACACGATTGTGACCGAGAACACCTTCGGTGATATTTTGTCGGATGAGGCCGCGATTCTCGCCGGCTCGATGGGCATGCTGCCGTCGGCGTCGCTCGGGGGATCGGTCGGCATGTACGAGCCGGTGCACGGGACCGCGCCGGACATCGCGGGCAAGGGGATCGCGAACCCGATCGCGGCCATCCTCTCGGCGGCCATGCTGCTCCGGTACTCGCTGAACCGCGAGAAGGACGCCGACCGCGTCGAGCGGGCGGTGCTGCGGGTGCTCGAGCACGGTCACCGGACGGCCGACATCGCGTCGCGCGGGGCGAAGGTATCAGGGACACGCGAGATGGGAGACCTGATCGTGAAGGAAGTCGAGCGGGAGTACTGATGGCCGCGGGCCACACGATCGCCGTCGTCGGCGCCACCGGCGCGGCCGGCCAGATGACGCTCCGGATCCTCGAGGAGCGGAAGTTCCCCCTGCGGGAGCTCCGGGCCTTCGCCTCCGAGCGCTCGGTGGGCAAGACCGTGATGTTCCGCGGCGAGCCCGTCCCGATCCGGAAGATCGAGCCGACGGCGTTCAAGGGTGTCGAGATCGCATTCTGCTCGGCGGGCTCGGCGCAGTCGAAGGAATACGCGCCGATGATCGTCAAGGCCGGCGCGACGGTGATCGACAAGTCGAACGCCTACCGGATGGATCCCCTGGTGCCACTCGTGGTGCCCGAGATCAACGCGCACGCGGCCCGGCGCCACCAGGGCATCCTGGCGAGCCCGAACTGCACGACGATCGTGACGGTGATGCCGCTCAAGCCGCTCCACGACGCCGGACGGCTCACCCGCGTGATCGCCAGCAGCTACCAGGCGGTCTCCGGCGCCGGCGTCAACGGGATCGCCGAGCTGCGCGAGCAGACCCTCGCGTGGGCGCGCGGCGAGGCGATGGTGCCCCGTCACTTCCCGCATCAGATCGCCTTCAACCTGATCCCGGCGATCGACACGTTCGGGCCCGACGGCTACACCGGCGAGGAAATGAAGCTCGTGAACGAGACGCGCAAGATCCTCGAGGCGCCCGGGCTCCCGATCGCGCCGACGACGGTGCGGGTGCCGGTCTTCACGTCCCATTCGATCGCGGTGATCGCCGAGACCGAGGTCAAGATCAGCGCCGGGCGCGCCCGCGATCTGTTCGAGCGCTTTCCCGGCCTCAAGCTGTGGGACGACCCGGCCCAGCAGCGCTACCCGATGCCCGTGGCGGTCGAGGGGCAGGACGACTGCTTCGTGGGCCGGATCCGCGAAGATCTCTCGAGCCCGAACGGACTGAGCTTCTGGGTGGTCGGCGACCAACTGCGCAAAGGCGCGGCCACGAATGCGGTCCAGATCGCCGAACTGCTGCTCCAGTTCTGAGCGCGCGTCGGGCGGATGATCTCCCCCCGTCGCTACTACCATCGACGCTTCGGCTACAGCGAGCGCTTCCACATCGCCATGATCTTCACGATCCTGGTGGTGGCGTACGTGCTGGTGCCGCCCGTCGTCCGATTCGTCGAGGCCATCAGCGGCTACAACCCCGCCTACTACGAGCCCAAGGACTTCGAGCGGCAGGACTGGCTCGGGCGCCAAGTCGTCCCGGCCGTGCTTCCCGGGGTGTCGTGGGAGATCGCGATCGACGCCGTCCTCTTCCTCCTGGTCGCGGCCGTCTGGCTCACCTTCGTCCCGGCGCGCGGCGCGCGCCGCCGTCCGCGGTCGCGATAGCCCAGGCCCGCTCGACCTTCCGCCTGGTGCTGTCCTACGACGGCACCGACTACCACGGCTGGCAGGTCCAACCGGGAGCCCGCACGGTGCAGGGCGCCCTGCTCGAAGCGGCGCGTCAACGATTCGGCGGGGACACCCGCGTCACCGGCGCCAGCCGGACCGACGCGGGCGTGCACGCCCTGCGGCAGGTCGCGTCGCTGACGACGGCGGCGCGGGTCGCCGGCGCCGGCATTCGGGGCGCCCTCAACGCCGACCTTCCCCGCGACATCCGCGTCCTGCAGGCGCTCGAGGCGCCGGCCGACTTCGACGCGCGGCGCGGGGCGATCGGCAAACGCTACGCGTTCCTCATCGACAACGGGCGGGTCGCGAACCCGCTCCTCTCGCGCTACGCCTGGCACATCCCGCAGGCGCTCGACGCGGACGCGATGCGGCGGGCCCTGGCGGCGCTCCGCGGCCGTCACGACTTCGGCGCGTTCTGCGCCGCGCCGGGGCGCGCGACGGATCCGATGTGCGTCGTGCGTGGGCTCCACGTGATCCGTCGCAAGGAGCGGCTCGCGGTGCTCCTGTCGGCGGATCGCTACCTCCATCACATGGCGCGCAACATCGTCGGCAGCGCGGTCGCCGTGGGACGCGGCGCCCGCGACGCCGACTGGCTCGGGGCCGTGCGCGCCTCGCGAGATCGCACGCGCGCGGGCCAGACGGCGCCCGCGCAAGGGCTGGCGTTGGTCCGCGTCCTCTATCCGGGCTAAGATCGTCGAGCGAGCCGAATATGCGCACGTACATCCGAGTCCGCGGCAATCGCGGTGACGAGGTCTCCGGCGAGGTCGTGCGAGAGCAGCCCCTGCTCAACGCGGAAGCCGCGGGGCCCCGTGGCTGACGAGCCCCGCGACGACGCGGCCGAGACCGAGCGCCACCGTCGTGGCCTCCGGTTCCGCAAGCGCGACGACTATGCCGTCGAGCTCTTCAGGGAAGCGCAGGCCCATCTGGGGGACGTGGCCCGCGTCGACCGGATCCTGCTCGAGCTCGGTAAATTCTACAACCCGCTCGTGCACGGCCCGATCGTCGACCTGGCCACCCGTCGCCGCATCGTCGAGCTCCTCCAGGCCTCCCGGACCGACGAAGCCCGGGGCCTCCTCGACGAGCGGTTGGCGCTCTACGCGAGAATGGAGGGGACCGGCCGGGAGGAAGGGTGAGAGATTCTTCACATGAAGCCGCGCACTTAGAGCGCGGCGTATCTTGACAAATCTGGTTTGACCACATTACGATCGCCGGACGTACGCCACCTTCGTCAAGGAGGACCAGGCGATGGCGCAGAGCTTCACCGAATCCCTCCTCAAGAATCGAATGATCGTCGTGGCCGTGGATCACACCTCGAGGCATGTTCGGGTCAAAGAGGCATCCGAAGTCTGCACCGACCTGACGTGTTCGGGGGAAACTCTTGTCGTCTCCGACGAGGGTTCGAGCACCGATCTTCAGACGCTCAATCCGGGTGACATCGTAAAGCTCGAAGGCAACACGGGAAGTCCCCAGCGGATCGTCGTCGTACGCCGCGCGTGGGACGAGCTCACCAGTCCCGAGTGGTAAGCGCCGCATCGCGAATGCCGTGATGAGGAGGAACTCATATGAGCCTGTCCCGGCGTGATTTTCTGAAGTTCGGCAGCGCGACCGCCGCGGGCGTGGCGGTTGCGGGCGAGGCGCTCGATCTCGCCCCGGTCGAGGCCGCGGCGACGTCACTGAAAATCAAAGAGGCGAAGGCCGTCCGTAGTGTGTGTCCGTACTGCGCGGTGGGCTGTGGCCAGCTGATCTACGCCAAGGACGGCAAGATCATCGACATCGAGGGCGATCCCGACACTCCGCACACCCTGGGCCGGCTCTGTCCCAAGGGCGCGGCGACCATCCAGCTCTCCAACAACCCGCTGCGGCCCACGAAGGCGCTCTACCGCGCGCCCGGGTCGGACACGTGGGAGGAGAAGCCGCTCGACTGGATGTACGACCAGATCGCCCGGCGCTACTACGACGCGCGCGAAAAGCACTTCATCGAGAAGGAGAAGAACAAGGACGGCCTGGCGGTGACGGTGAATCGGCTGGACGCGATCGCCTCGCTCGGGTCGGCGTGCGCCGACAACGAGGAGTGCTACCTCCTGTCGAAGCTCAACCGCACCTTCGGCATCGTCTACCACGAACACCAGGCCCGAGTCTGACACTCCGCCACGGTCCCAGCTTTGGGGACCACGTTCGGTCGCGGGGCGATGACGACGAACCTGATCGACATCCAGAACTCGGATGTCATCATGGCCACCTCCAACATGGCCGAGAACCACCCGGTGGGCTTCCAGTGGGTGATGAAGGCCAAGGAGCGCGGCGCGAAGTTCATCCACGTGGACCCGCGGTTCACGCGCACGAGCGCCGCGGCCGACATCCACGTCCCGATCAGGTCGGGCACGAACATCGCGTTCTTCGGTGGCCTCATCAACTACGCCATCCAGAACAACCTCTATTTCAAGGACTACGTCGTCCACTATACGAACGCGCCGTACCTGATTGACCCCGCGTTCAAGACCGCGACGGACGGCAACGGCCTCTTCACGGGGTTCGACGCGGCGAAGGGGACGTACGACCGGACCTCCTGGAAGTATCAGCTCGACGGCGAGGGAAATCCCAAGCGCGACCTGACGCTCAAGGATCCCAACTCGGTCTTCCAGCTCATGCGGCGCCACTACAGTCGCTACACGCCGCAGATGGTGGAGCGCGTGTGCGGTATTCCGCAGGCGAAGTTCGAGGAGGTGGCCAAGCTCTTCTGCTCCAATTCTGGGCCCGAGAAGACCGGCACCATCACCTACGCGCTGAACCTGACGCAGCACACCAACGGCGTCGAGAACATCCGCGCCCTGTGCATGCTGCAGCTCCTGCTCGGGAACATCGGACGGCCGGGCGGCGGCGTCACCGCGCTCCGCGGGCACGCCAACGTCCAGGGCGCCACGGATCTGGAATTGCTCTACCACGAGCTGCCCGGGTACATGGCCCAGCCGCTACGCGACGCCCATCCGGACCTCACGGCTTACTTGGAGAAGGAGACGCCGAAGGGCGGCTTCTGGGTCAACAAGCCCAAGTTCTTCGTGAGCCTGCTCAAGGCGTTCTACGGCGACGCGGCGACGAAGGACAACGAGTTCGGCTACCAGTGGCTGCCCAAGCGCGCGTCGGCCGACGCGTACAGCCACCAGCACATCTTCGTGGACATGTACAACGGCGTGATCAAGGGGTTCCTCGCCCTCGGCCAGAACCCCGCGGTCGGCGGCCCCAACGCCAAGCTGGCCCGCAGCGCCATGCAGCGCCTCGACTGGCTCGTGGTGAAGGACATCTTCCTGACCGAGACGGCCGAGGTGTGGAAGGCGCCGGGCACCGATCCCAAGACCGTCAAGACCGAGGTCTTCTTCATGCCGGCGGCGCCGGCGGCCGAGAAGGACGGGTCGCTGACGAACACGATGCGGCTCATCCAGTGGCACGAGAAGGCGGTGAACCCGCCCGGCGACGTCACCTCGGACGCCGAGTTCGTGTGCACGCTGGCCCAGCGGCTCCAGAAGCTCTACGCCGGCTCCAAGAAGGAGCGCGATCGCGGGTTCCTGGCGGCGAGCTTCAAGTACGGCAGCAACCCCAACGAGCCGGAGATGGTCGAGGTCCTCAAGGAGGTCAACGGCTACGCGACCGAGGAGATCGTCGACAAGGACGGCAAGCCCGTCTACAAGAAGGGCCAGGCGCTCAGCAGCTTCGCCCACATGACCGACGACGGCAAGACGGCCGGCGGCTGCTGGATCTACACCGGCGTCACCGTCGAGGACGCGGACGGCAAGCTCATCAACAAGGCGAACGCGCGCAAGCCGGCCGACGAGAAGGACTACCTCGGTCACGGCTGGGGGTTCGCGTGGCCGGCGAATCGGCGCATCCTCTACAACCGCGCGGCGGCCGACCTCGCCGGCAAGCCGTGGAGCGAGAAGAAGAAGCTCATCTGGTGGGACGCGGAGGCCCCCGGCAACGCGCCCGACAAGAAGGGCAAGTGGGTGGGCCTGGACGTTCCCGACTTCAACCCCTTCCTGGCGCCCGACGCCAAGAACGGCGACAAGCCGTTCATCATGCGCACCGACCTGGTCGGCGGCTTCTTCGGTCCGCTGAACGACGGCCCGTTCCCCGAGCACTACGAGCCGATCGAGTCGCCGGTCAAAAATCTGTTGTCGAAGCAGCAGAACAACCCGGTGGCGAAGATCTGGAAGGTGCCCGACCAGAAGAACGAGCTGGCGGGCGTCGGATCGACCGACTATCCGTACGTGATCACGACGTACCGGCTGACCGAGCACCACCTCTCGGGCGTCATGTCCCGCTACCTGCCGATGCTGGCGGAGCTCCACTACTCGCACTTCACCGAGATCAGCCACGAGCTGGCCAAGGAGCTGGGCCTCACCAACGGCGACATGGTCACGGTGATGACGCCGCGGGGCAAGATCCACGTGAGGGCGATGGTGACGAACCGGTTCAAGCCGTTCATCATCGACGGCAAGACGGTGCACCAGATCGGCGTGCCCTGGCACTGGGGCTACAACGGCATCGAACAGTTGCCCGGTAGCAAGGGCGACATCACCAACGACCTTTCCGCGACGGTCGGAGACCCCAACGTCTACATCCAGGAGACGAAAGCCTTCGTCTGCAACGTGAAGAAGGGGGTGGTGTAGCCATGGCGCGCACGCTGGCCATGTTCACCGACACCTCGCTGTGCATCGGCTGCCGGGCGTGTCAGGTCGCCTGCAAGCAGTGGAACGAGCTCGGCCTCGAGCTGCCGGAGTGGACCGGCACCTACCAGAATCACACCCACTTCACCGACAAGACCTTCCGGCTGGTGCGTTTCATCGAGGAGCCCAAGCCCAGCGGCGACCTCGCGTGGCTGCTCATGTCGGACGTGTGCAAGCACTGCGCGGACGCCGGCTGCCTGAACGCGTGCCCGACCGGCGCGATCTACCGGACGCAGTTCGGTACGGTCAACATCAACCAGGACGTCTGCAACGGGTGCCGCTACTGCGTCTCGGCGTGTCCGTTCGGCGTGGTGAGCTTCAACGAGAACACCGGCACGGCCAAGAAGTGCACGTTCTGCAACGACCGCATCCACAACGGGCTCGGCCCGGCGTGCGCCAAGGCGTGCCCGACCGAGTCCATCCAGTTCGGCTTCCGCGACGAGCTCGTGGGCCGAGCGCAGAAGCGGGTCGAGACGCTCAAGGCGATGGGCTTCAAGGACGCTCAGCTCTACGGCGCCGACTCGTCGGGCTTCCTGGGCGGCCTGAACGCCTTCTTCCTGCTCCTGTCCAAGCCGTCGACATACGGGCTGCCGGAGAACCCGAAGCTCCCGCAGAAGAACATCTTCGTGGACTCGCTGCTGTCGATTGGCTCCGCGTTGCTGGTCGGCATCGGCGCGCTGGTCGCGTTCCGGCAGCGCGGCACGGGCGGAGAGGCCTAACATGGGCGGCCTGCTCCAGTCCGCGCACTGGCCCTTCCTGATCGACGTGTACTTCTTCCTGGGGGGCCTCGCCGGCGGCGCGTTCGTCATCGCCACCGCCGCGCTGATCGTCGATTCCGTTCGATACCGCGACGTCTCAAGAGTCGGGTACTACCTGGCCCTCGTCGCCCTCGTGCCGTGTCCGGTGATCCTCATCGTGGATCTCGGCGTACCCGTGCGATTCATGAACATGGTCATGACCTTCAACCCGCGCTCGCCGATGAGCATGGGGGCATGGGCGCTGCTCGGCTTCTCCGCGGCGGCGTTCCTGGCCGCGCTCCTCACGTTGCTCGAGGACCTCGGGAAAGCTCGGAACCTGTCTCGGCCGAAGACCGTGATCGGCGTGGTCGGCGGGTTCCTCGGCTTCTTCCTCGCGGCGTACCCCGGCGTTCTCCTCGGCGCTACCGCGCGCCCGCTGTGGATCAACGCCCACACGCTAGGCGCCCTGTTCCTCGCGGTTGGCGCCTCGTCGGGCGCCGCGGCCATGGCGCTCGTGCTGGCAGCGCTCAGCCGGCGCAGCGGGGACGGTATCGCCAGGCTCGCCACGACCACCGTGCTGGCCGTCGTGATCCAGTTGGTCGCGATGATCGGGTTCGTCTGGTCGGTTCGCGCGTCGGGGTCGGCGCCGGCCCTGAACGCGCTCGCGCTGATCACCAGCGGTCCATACAGCATGCTGTTCTGGGGCGGCGCGATCGTCGCCGGCTCCGTTCTCCCGATTCTCCTGGGCCTGGTAGGGCTGATGCGCCCGTCCGTGGGATTGACCGCAGTCACGTCCGTGCTGGTCCTGGTTGGTGGATTCCTCGTGAAGACCCTGATCATGGCCGCAGGTCAGGTCTGAGCCCGGCATCTCCTTCCGTTTCCCGGGGGCCCGCCAGGGCCCCTTGGTGTCTTCGGATCCCGATGAAGAATCGACTGACGTGACGCTGGGCAAGCTCAAGGCGGAGTGGGAGGATCTGCTCGAGCGGCGGCCGTCGTTCCACGCGCCCCTCTCGGTCTGCGGCGACATCCTCGATCTGTGGGCACGCTGGTCGGCCACGCGGTTGTCTCCGCTCTCGTGGACGGCGGCCGAGTGCCGCGAGCGTTGGGAACGGGGAGTGCCCCTGCTCGCGGAGGCGCCCGCCCCGATCGGCGCTGACGAGATCGAGGACCTGTTGGGCGCCTTGATGGAGCGCATCGCCGAGCTGCGCCAGCGCGCAGCCCCCGAGCTGCAACGACTGGCCGAAGCGTGGGATCGCGGTGCGATCCGGCCTCACGCGTTCTTTCCCGTTGCCGGACGCATCGGGTCCGGACTCGTCGAAGAAACGTCGGGCCTGGCGCCCGAGCTGGTCGCGCTCCTCGCCTACGGCAGCTTGAGGCCGGCTCTCGACGTCTACTTCGCATCGGTCCGCGCTCATTTGAGCGGGGACGCGTGGAGACTCGCCGCGTGCCCGTTCTGCGGTGGTCCCGCCGGCTTCTCGGACGTGCTCGAGGACGGCAGGAGGCGTCTCGCGTGTCATCTGTGCGGTGGGGGCTGGATCTACTCCCGCGTGAAGTGCCCGTTCTGCGGCACCGAGAGCTCTCAGGATCTGGTGCGGCTCGAGCCGGAGACCGTCGATCAAGGGTATCTCCTGATCGCGTGCAAGCACTGCCACATGTACGTGAAGGAGCTCGATCGGCGGGTACGCTGGAACGCCCAGTCGGCGCTCATCGAGGACTGGGGTTCTCCCCACCTCGATCTGGTCGGCGAGCGTGCCGGGTATGGGAGGCCAGCTCCGGCTCCGCTCTCGGCGCTGTGTCGGGGATAATCCGCATCGGGAATGTGGTAAACTCTCGCTACGCTTGATCTTTTAGAGCCATGCACCAAACTCTGCTGACCCTCGCGATCGTCGGATACGTCATCGCCACGGGGCTCGCCCTGGCGTTCCTGGTCCAGCGGGACGAGCTGATCCATCGCCTTGCCTCGCTCGCGACGCTGGCGAGCTGGATCCTTCATACCGTCGCGCTCCTGACCCTGGCGCTGGACCTGGGACGACCGCCGCTCGGGAGCCTGCCGGAGGCGCTCCTGGTCGCCGTGTGGGTGGTGGTTCTCGTCGAGATGTGGCTCGAGCGTCGCTACGGCCTCCCGGTCCTCGGCGCGTTCGTCCTGCCGGTCGCGCTCGCGTTCAGCCTTCAGTCGATGCCGATGCGCCCGCTGATCGGCTCCACGCTGCGCGGCGCGTGGGTCTGGGTGCACATCCTCCTGGCGCTGGTCGGGATCGCCGCGTTCGTTCTGAACTTCGCGGGCGCGCTGATGTACCTCCTGCAAGAGCGACAGCTCAAGACCAAGCGGCCGGGCGCGCTCTACTACCGGCTGCCCGCGCTCGAGACGCTCGACCGGCTCACGTACCGTACCCTCGCGCTCGGCTTCCCGTTCCTGACGATCGGCCTGATCCTCGGTGCGCTCTGGGCGGGTGCGGCGTGGGGCAGCGTGTTCGCGTTCGACCCGCTGGCGCTCCTGTCCCTCGTCGCGTGGGCCGTGTACGCCCTGGCGCTGGCTGGACGCGCGACCGCGGGGTGGCACGGCCGCCGCACGGCGTACTTCGCGATCCTCGGCTTCGCCGTCCTGGCGCTCACGCTGGGCGCCGGGCTGTTCCTGCCGGGGAGGCACGGCTAGATGCCGCTCTTCGTGGCCGGCCTCTCGCACCGGAACGCGCCGGTTGAGCTGCGGGAGCAGCTCGCCGTCGACGAGGACAAGCTGCGCGAGCTGCTCCGCGACGCCGCCGCGTCGGGCGCGGTGCGCGAGGTCCTGGTCTTGTCGACGTGCAACCGGGTCGAGGTGTACGCCGTCGCCGACGTGCCGGGCGAGGCGCGCGGGGCGCTGTTCCGCCGGCTGTGCCGTCACCGCGGGATCGAGACGGCGCCGGTCGAGGCGCTCCTCTACACGCACGCCGACGCCGAGGCGGTGCGCCACGCCTTCCGGGTGGCGTCGAGCCTCGACTCGATGATGATCGGCGAGCCCCAGATCCTCGGCCAGGTGAAGGACGCGTTCGCGCTCGCTCAGTCGTGCGAGACGGTCGGTCCGGCGCTCCACACGCTGTTCACGCAGGCCTTCGCCGTCGCCAAGCGGGTCCGCTCGGAGACGGAGATCGCGCGGCACGCCGTCTCCGTCTCGTTCGCCGCGGTCGAGCTGGCGAAGAAGATCTTCGAGGGGCTCGACGGTAAGGCGGTCCTCCTCGTCGGCGCAGGCAAGATGAGCGAGCTCGCGGCCCGACACCTCGTCGAGCACGGCGCGTTCCCGATCTACGTCACCAACCGGACCGGGGCCCGGGCGCAAGAGATGGCCCGCGCGCTGGCCGGCACCGCCGTGCCCTTCGACGAGCTGGCGACCGCGCTGGCCGCCGTCGACATCGTGATCACGTCCACCGGCGCGCCGGAGCCGGTGATCAAGCGCGAGGCGGTCCAGCGGATCATCCACGCGCGCCGCGGACGGCCGCTGTTCTTCATCGACATCGCGGTCCCGCGCGACGTGGAGGACTCGGTCGACACGCTGGACGACGTGTACTGCTACGACATCGACGACCTGAAGCAGGTCGTCGACGCCAACATCCGGGAGCGTGGCCGCGAGGCCCACCGGGCCGAGGCGATCGTCGACCGCGAGGTGGCCAAGTTCCTCGCCCGGCTCGGCGACGTCGAAGTGATCCCCACGATCGTGTCGCTCCGGGAGCGCCTCGAGGCGATCCGCTCGGGCGAGGTCAAGCGCACGCTGGGACGGCTGCCCGCCGCGACGCCGGAGACGCGCGAGGCGATCGAGGCGATGTCGACGGCGATCGTCAACAAGATCCTGCACGCGCCGATCACCAAGCTGCGCGAGTCGTCTCGCGCCGGGTCGTCCCGCTCGTGGCTCGAGCTCGTCCACGAGCTCTTCGGGCTGGGACGGAAATGACCGCGACGGCGACCTTCAAGATCGGCACGCGGGGAAGCCCGCTGGCGCTGGTCCAGGCCGAGGCGGTCGCGACCCCCCTGCGCGAGCAGGGCGTGGAGGTCGAGATCGTGCCGGTGCGGACGGAGGGCGACCGGCGTCTGGACGCGCGACTGGCCGACGTGGGCGGCAAGGGGCTCTTCGTCCGCGAGATCGAGCAGATGCTCCTGGCCGGTGCCCTCGACTGCGCCGTCCACAGCCTCAAGGACCTGCCCGCCAATCTTCCGGCCGGTCTGGCGCTCGCGGCGTTTCCCGAGCGCGCGGACCCGCGCGACGTTCTCGTGGCGCGGGAACGGACGCGCTTCGAGGACCTGCGCCCGGGCGCGGTGCTGGGCACCTCGAGCCCCCGCCGGCGTGCCCTCGCGCTGGCGCTTCGGCCGGACCTCGTGGTCGAGCCCATCCGCGGCAACGTCGATACGCGGCTGCGCAGACTCGAGCGCGGCGCCTTCGACGGAGTGCTGCTCGCCGCAGCCGGTCTGGCGCGCCTCGGGTTGACCGCCCCGCACGCGCAGCCGCTGGACCCGGAGGTGTTCGTGCCCGCGGTGGGGCAGGGCGTCCTGGCCATCGAGGCGCGGGCCGACGATCGCCGCGCCGGCGCCTTGCTGGAGCGGCTGGACCACGCGGCGACGCGCGCCTGCGCGCTGGCCGAGCGGGCGTACCTCCGCCGCCTCGGCGCCTCCTGCAACTCGCCGATGGCGGCGCACGCCGTGATCGCCGCCGGCACGCTCCGAATGACCGCGCTGGTCGCGAGCGAGGACGGACGCAAGGTCCTTCGCGGCAGCGCCAGCGCGAGCCCCGCGGCACCGGAGGGATTGGGCCGCCGGCTCGCCGAGGCGCTGCTCGAGCAGGGCGCCGCCTCGGTGACCGCGCTGCGGCCGGAGGCCCCATGGCCCGCGTGAGCCGCGCCACCGCCGAGCCGCAGCCGCTGAAGGGCCGCACCATCGTGGTCACGCGCGCCCGCGCCCAGGCGCAGCGGTTCGTTCAGCTCCTGGAAGCGGCCGGCGCGCGCGTATTACAAGCGCCAACGATCGTGATCGAGCCCCCGGCCTCGTGGGAGCCGCTCGACACCGCGCTCGCGGCGCTCGACTCGTTCACCTGGCTGATCTTCACGAGCGTGAACGGCGTCGCCATGGTGGACCGGCGTCTGGTCGCGCGGGGGATCCCGTGGGCGGCGATCGCGCGCAAGCGGGTGGCGGCGATCGGGCCGGCCACCGCCGACGCGCTCGCCGAGCACGGCGTCCGGGTCGAGGCGGTCCCGGCCGAATACCGGGCCGAGGGGCTGGTGGAGCGACTACGGGCGGTCCTCGGGCCCGCCGATCGCGTGCTGCTGCCGAGGGCGAAGGACACCCGCGACATCCTGGTCGTGGAGCTCCGGCGCCTGGGCGTCTCCGTCACCGAGGTGCCCGCGTATCAGACGCGCCGGGTGGAAGACGGCGTCGTCCGTCTGCGCGAGGCGCTGGCGTCGGGCAACGTCGACGCCGTCACGTTCACGAGCTCGTCCACCGCGCGCAACTTCGCCGAGCAGTTCAGCGAGGACGAGCGGAGCGCGTGGCGAGGGAAGACGGCGGTCGCGTCGATCGGCCCGATCACCGCGGCGACCGCCGCCGAGTACGGCCTGGCCACCGACGTGATGCCGACCGAGTACACGATTCCGGCCCTGGCGAGAGCGCTGGCGGACTACTTCTCCCGCACCCGGCGAAACGCCGGTCCCCGATCCAGAAGGAGCGTGTGATGGCACATCCGTTGTTCCGCCCCCGGCGGTTGCGCGAGAAGCCGCTGCTCCGTAAGCTCGTTCGCGAGACGGCGCTGGCCGTCGACGACCTCGTGCATCCGCTCTTCGCGGTGCACGGCCGCGGCGTCCGCGAGCCGATCGCGTCGATGCCCGGGCAGTTCCATCTCTCGATCGACGAGATGGTGAAGGACACGAAGGACATCGCGAGCATGGGCATCCCGGCCGTGCTCCTGTTCGGCCTCCCATCCGACAAGGACCCGCGCGGCTCCGAAGCGTACGCCGAGGACGGCATCGTGCAGCAGGCGGTGCGGGCGGTGAAGGACGTGGTCCCGGACCTGCTCGTCATCACCGACGTGTGCCTGTGCCAGTACACGAGTCACGGCCACTGCGGGATCGTCGAGGGCGGCACCGTCCGCAACGACGCGACGCTCGAGCTGCTCTCGCGGGTCGCGATCTCGCACGCCGAGGCGGGCGCCGACATGGTCGCGCCCTCCGACATGATGGACGGCCGGATCGGCTCGATCCGCGACGCGCTCGACGATGCGACCTTCACCGACACGCCGATCATGGCCTACTCGGCGAAGTACGCGTCGACCTTCTACGGTCCCTTCCGCGACGCCGCCGAGTCGACGCCGCAGTTCGGCGATCGGCGCTCGTACCAGATGGACCCGGCCAACGGCAACGAGGCCATGCGCGAGATCGCGCTCGATCTCGACGAGGGCGCCGACATCGTCATGGTCAAGCCCGCGCTGCCGTACCTCGACATCATCTCGCGGGCCAAAGCGGAGTTCGGCGTTCCGCTGGCCGCCTACTCGGTCTCGGGTGAATACGCGATGATCCGCGCGGCCGGCCGCCTGGGCTGGCTCGACGAGGAGCGCGCGATGATGGAAGCGCTCACGTCGATCCGGCGCGCCGGCGCGGACGTCGTGATCACGTACTTCGCCAGAGACGCGGCGCGCGTTCTCGAGCGTGGCGGCGGCAGTGTGAGCTGAGCCGTGCTCGGCACGGCGAGGCGAACCCTATGATCAAAAACAGCAGGTTGAGCTAGACCATGCGAATCTCGGCGAAGGGCGAGTACGCGATCCAGGCGGTGCTCGACCTGGCCATCCACCGGCAGCACGGGCTCACGCCCATTCAGGAGATCGCGGCGCGCCAGGCGATTCCCCAGCGGTACCTCGAGCAGGTCTTGCTCGCGCTGAAGCGCGCGGAGCTCCTCACGTCCAAGCGGGGATCGGCCGGCGGTTACCATCTCACGCGTCCGCCCGAGGAGATCACCGTCGGCGACGTCCTTCGCGCCGTCGAGGGCGCCGGCGCGCCGTTCGAGACGCAGCGCCGGGGCGGCCGGACCACGAGCGAGCGGCACGACCTCGCCGAGCTGTGGGAGGAGATCTCGAGCGCGGTGTCGAAGGTCGTCGACCGGCTGACGTTCGGTGAGCTGGCCGCTCGCGCGCTCGCGCGCCGGAGCGCGGCCCGCCCGATGTATCACATATGACCCCGACGACGAAGATCGCGAGCTCGGTGCTGGAGCTGGTCGGCCACACGCCGATGGTCCGACTCAATCGCTTGCCCAAGGCGGGCGGCGCGACCGTGGTGGCGAAGCTCGAGTCGCTCAATCCCGGTGGGAGCGTCAAGGACCGCATCGCCGTCGCGATGCTCGAGGACGCCGAGCGGCGGGGCGTGCTCAAGCCCGGCGCCACGATCGTGGAGCCGACCAGCGGCAACACCGGCATCGGGCTGGCGATGGCGGCCGCGGTGCGAGGCTACCGGCTGATCCTGACGATGCCCGACGACATGAGCGTCGAGCGCCAGCGGCTCCTGGCCCGGTTCGGCGCCGAGCTCCATCTCACCCCGGCGATCGAGGGGATGACGGGCGCGGTCCACGCAGCGCGCGAGCTGCTCCGGGAGCATCCCGACTACTTCATGCCGCAGCAGTTCGAGAACCCGGCGAACCCGGAGGCGCACCGCCGCACCACCGCGGTGGAGATCCTGGACGCGGTCGGCGGGCGGCTCGACGCGTTCGTCGTCGGCGTCGGGACGGGCGGGACGCTGACCGGCGTGGGCGAGGTCCTCAAGGAGAAGATCCCGGCGGTGCGCGTGGTCGCGGTCGAGCCCGCGATCTCGCCGGTGCTCTCCGGCGGCCGGGCGCGGCCTCACGCGATCCAGGGGATCGGAGCGTCGTTCGTGCCCGGCGTCCTCAATCGGGCGATCATCGACCGGATCCTCCTGGTGCGCGACGAGGACGCGCTCGCGTGGTCGCGCCGGCTCGCCCGCGAAGAAGGCCTGCTGGTCGGCGTCTCGGCCGGCGCCGCCGCGTTCGCGGCGTGCCAGGTGGCCGCGGAGATGGCGGGGGGCCAGCTCGTCGTCACCGTCCTGCCCGACACCGGCGAGCGATACCTGAGCCCGGGAGGATAGGTCGGCATGGCGGTGACGGTGTACATCCCGACGTCGTTCCGTCGGGTCACCAACAACCGAGATCGCGTCGAGCTCGCCGCGCCCGACATCAGTCGGCTGCTCGATCAGCTCGAGGCCTCGTACCAGGGCCTGAAAGGTCTCATGCGCGACGAAGGGGGCGAAGTGCACCGTCACGTGAACATCTACGTGAACAACGAGGCCATCGAATCGCTGCAAGGAGTGCGCACTCTCCTCAAGGACGGCGACGAGGTTGCGATCATCCCCGCCCTCGCGGGCGGGGGTCGTGCCCGAGCCCTCGGCCGGCCGTGATCGTCACCGCGGAGGAGCTCGAGACGATCCGCCAGCAGGCGGTCGACGAATACCCGCGGGAATCGTGCGGGGTCGTGCTCACGCGGGGCCGAGTTCGGCAGCTGATCAAGTGCCGGAACATCCAGGACCAGCTGCACGCCAAGGATCCCCAGCGCCATCCGCGCGACGCGCGGACGGCGTACTTCATCGATCCTCAGGATTTGCTGAAGATCGGGCGCCTCGAGGGTGACGGCTTCGACATCGCGGTGATCTATCACTCCCACGTCGACGCGGGCGCGTACTTTTCGCCCACGGACAAGCAGCAAGCCCTGATCGGCGGCGAGCCGACGTATCCCGCGGCCACCTACATCGTCACGTCGGTCGTCGGCGGGCGGGCGGAAGCCAGCGCCGGCTTTCGCTGGAACTCGGGCGAGCGAGACTTCACGCCGGTCGACGTCGGCGTCGACGGTTGGGCGTGGCACGAGCGCGTGCTCTTCGCGGTCGGCCGACTCTGGGAGCAGATCGGACTCGGCGCGCGACGAGGAAGGAACGCCTGATGCGGGACTCGAAGAGCCTGTTCGAAGCGGCCTGCCGCCGGATTCCCGGGGGCGTCAACAGCCCGGTGCGTGCCTTCCGCGGCGTCGGCGGCGAGCCGTTCTTCGTCGCGCGGGGCGAGGGCGCCAGGATCTGGGACGTCGAGGGCCGGTCGTACCTGGACTTCCTCGGCTCCTGGGGTCCGCTGATCCTGGGCCACGCGGCGCCGACGGTCGTCGCGGCCGTCACCGAGGCGGCGGCGCGAGGCACGAGCTACGGCGCGCCGACCGCGCTCGAGGTGGAGATGGCCGAAGCGATCACCGCGGCGTATCCGTCGATCGAGCTCGTGCGGCTGGTGAGCTCGGGGACCGAGGCCGCGCTGAGCGCGATCCGCGTGGCGCGGGGAGCGACCGGGCGCGAGCTGCTGCTGAAGTTCGACGGCTGCTATCACGGTCACTCCGACAGCCTCCTGGTGAAGGCGGGCTCGGGCGGCGCGACGTTCTCCATCCCCGACAGCGCCGGCGTACCGGCCCGGCTGGCCCAGCTCACGCTGACGGCGGCCTTCAACGACCTCGACGGCGTGCGGGCTATCTTCCGCGAGCGCGGGCGCAAGATCGCCGCGGTGATCGTCGAGCCCGTGGCCGGGAACATGGGCGTCGTGCCGCCGCGTCCGGGGTTCCTCGAAGGGCTTCGCGAGCTCACGAAGGCTCACGACGCCGTCCTGATCTTCGACGAGGTGATCACGGGCTTCCGCGTCGCCTACGGCGGCGCCCAGGAGCTCTACGGCGTTCAACCCGACCTCACGTGCCTCGGCAAGATCATCGGCGGCGGACTCCCGGTTGGCGCCTACGGTGGATCGCGGAGCCTGATGAATCACGTCGCGCCGCTTGGCGCGGTCTACCAGGCCGGCACGCTGTCGGGCAACCCGCTCGCCGTCGCGGCGGGGCTGGCGACGCTGGCCAGGCTCCGCGACCGCGAGGTGTACCGCCGGCTCGAGGCGCTCGGCAGCGAGCTCGAGCGCGGGCTGCGCGACGCCGCCGCGAAGGCGAACGTCCCGCTGACGGTCAACCGGGTCGGGTCGATGCTCACGGCCTTCTTCTGCGACGGCGCGGTGACCGACTACGCGTCGGCGAAGCGCGCCGACACCAAGCGCTACGCCCGCTACTTCCACGCGATGCTCGAGCGTGGCGTGTTTCTGGCGCCCTCCCAGTTCGAGGCGGCCTTCGTCTCGCTCGCGCACACCGACGCGGACATCGCGCTGGCCGGGCGCGCCGCCGCCGAGGCGCTCGCCGCCGCCTGATCGCCGGCATCGCACACGTCCGCGGCGGGTTCGCGCGCGCCCCGTTCGGGGCGGGGAAGCACCCGAAGAGATTGACGGCCGCGTAGAGCGCGTGATAGGGTTCACAAGCATCGTTCATTCCCGCGGAGGGCGATCGACTGTCGATGAGCGGCAAGGCAGCCGTGGGTGCACTCGGCGTGGTGCTCCTCGCGGTTCTGATCTTCCTGGCGATCTCATCGTGGAGTCGCCAATCGTCTGCGGCCGACGCGAAGCCCTCCGTCCAGCCCATCAACTTCCCGCACAGCGTTCACGTCGGGACGTACAAGATGGACTGTCAGTACTGCCACAGCGAGGCGCGGCGCTCGGAGTACGCGGGTTTGCCGTCGGTGGAGCGTTGCATGGGCTGCCACAAGATTGCCGCCGCCGACAAGCCAGAGATCAAGAAGCTCGCCGCGTACCACGCCGACAAGAAGCCGATCCCGTGGGTGCGCGTCAACAAGCTGCCCGAGTTCACGTACTTTCCCCACAAGGCGCACATCCGCGCGAACCTCAAGTGCCAGACCTGTCACGGCGCGGTCGAGACCATGACGACGTTCGGTGCGACGACGGGGCCGCGGGTGACCAACGACCTCCTGTACCTGGTCGGTCTCAAGCCCGGCGGGCCGCCGCTCTCGATGGGCTGGTGCATCGAGTGTCACCGCGAACAGAACGCGGCCGGCAAGCAAGCGCCGCTCGACTGCGTGACCTGCCACCATTGAAAATCCAAGATTCGCCGCCAACGATCGGATTGGGAAACCCGTGGCCAGATGTCGCCGATCGCACCTGGACCGCTGAATCGGAGCCACCAGTGTCTATCACTCGCCACCCTCGGTTGGACCGCTGAATCGGAGCCACCAGTGTCTATCACTCGCCACCCTCGGTTGGACCCGGCCTCGAGCAATCGATAAATGAACAGGCGTGACTTCTTCAAGATCGTGACGGCGTCTGGCGCGGCCGCGGCCAGCGGCGGGTGCCAGCAGGCCACCGAGACCATTCTTCCCCTGGTGGTGCCCAACGACCAGATCGTGCCCGGCGTCGCCTCGTGGTACGCCACGGTGTGCCGCGAATGCCCGGCCGGCTGCGGCGTCATCGCGCGCAACCGCGAGGGGCGTGTCGTGAAGCTCGAGGGCAATCCGGACCATCCGGTCAACGAAGGCGCGCTGTGCCTGCGCGGACAGGCCGCGCTTCAGGGCCTCTACCATCCCGACCGGCTTTCCGGCCCGAGCGTGCGCGAGGCCGGCGGCCCGGCGAAGCCGATTCTCTGGGACGCGGCCGAAAAGCTCGTCGCCGAACGCATCGGCGCGCTCCGCGCGGCCGGGAAGGGCCGCGCGATCGCCGTCGTGTCGCAGCTCGAGACCGGCAACCTCGGCGCGCTGCTCGACCGCTGGATTCAGGCGCTGGGGGCGCGCCCGCGCGTGACGCTCGAGCCGTTCGGCTACGAGTCGATCCGGGCCGCGAACAAGATCACGTTCAATCGGGACGCGATCCCGCATTACGCGTTCGAGGACGCGGAAGTCGTGCTGTCGTTCGGCGCCGACTTCGTCGAGACGTGGCTGTCGAACGTCAACTACACGCGCACGTTCACCCGGATGCACTCGTTCCGCGACGGACGCGCCGGCACGTTCATCCACGTCGAGCCCCGACAGTCGCTGACGGCGGCGAACGCGGACGAGTGGGTTCGCAACGTTCCGGGGACGGAGGCGATGCTCGCCCTCGCCATCCTCCGGGTGATGGTGGACGAGGGCGCGGCCGACAAGCGCTTCGCCGAGGCGGTCGCCCAGGTCGACCTCAAGCGGGCTGCCGAGGAAACCGGCGTCGGCCTTCCGACGATCAAGCGCCTCGCGAAGGTCTTCGCTCACGCTAAGCCCGGGCTGGCGATCGGCGGCGGCGTGGCGGTCACCGGTTCCAACGCGACGCAGACCCAGGTCGCCATCAACCTCCTGAACGCGGCGGCCGGCAACGTCGGCAAGACCGTGCGCTTCGGCCCCGACTCCGCGTACGGCAAGGTCACCCCGCACGCCGAGGTGGCCGCGCTGGCGCGCGCGATGGCCGGCGGCGAGATCGAGGTGCTGGTGCTCGGAGGGGGCGTCGATCCCGTCTTCACGCTGCCGTCGGGCCTCAAGTTCGCCGACGCGCTCCGCAAGGTGGCGCTCGTCGTCAGCTTTGCGAACCTGCCGGATCAGACGACCGAGCTGGCCCACGTGAGCCTGCCTGACACGCACTGGCTCGAGTCGTGGGGCGACTACGCGCCGCGCGAGGGCGTGCTCGGGCTTCTCCAGCCGACGATGGCGCCTATCCGCGACGCACGGCCCATGGGCGATACGCTGCTCCGCATCGGACGCGTCGCGCTCGGCGCCGAGGAAGGCAAGGGGCCGTTGCCGTGGCCGACCTTCGAGCAATATCTGAAGGCAGCGTGGGAACCTCTCGTGAAAGGACAGCTCGAAGCCGCGCTGCGGCGCGGCGGCCTGTTCGGCGAGGTCGCTCCGGTGGCGGTCACCGCGAAGGTGACCGCCGGTGAGCCGGCGCCGGCCAAGCTCGAGGGCGACGCCGGCGGCCTGACCCTGCTCGCGTATCCGTCGCTGCGGTTCTACGACGGCCGCAGCGCGGTGAGCTCCTGGCTCCAGGAAGCGCCCGACAGCATCACGCAGGCGGTGTGGGACGCATGGGTCGAGGTTCCGGAGGAGACCGCCAAGAAGCTCGGCGTGGCGCAGGGCGACATGCTCGCGGTCAAGTCGCCGCACGGCAGTCTCGAGCTTCCGGCGTACATCTCGCCGACGCTCCACCCCGGGACGGTCGCGATTCCGCTCGGCCACCGTTACTCGCCGTATCAGCGCCCCCGGTACGTCGCGGCCGACCTGCGCTCGCTGAACCCGATGGCGCTCCTGCCGGCCACGGCCGACGCGACCTCGGGCGGTCTGGCGTTCATGGCGGTGAAGGTCACGCTCACGAAGCTCGGCACGCGCCGTCCGCTGGCGGTGCTGCAGGCGACGCACGACCAGGACGACCGCGAGCTGGCGCGCCACGTGGACCTCCGCGCCGCGCGCGAGCAGGCGCTGCGGGGCAAGGGACCGGCCGAAGCGCACGTCACGATGTACGACAACCAGAAGTATCCCGGCTATCGCTGGGGCATGTCGATCGACGTCGACGCGTGCGTGGGGTGCCAGGCGTGCGTCGTCGCGTGCCAGGCCGAGAACAACGTGCCCGTCGTCGGCAAAGCGTCCGCCGCCTATGGCCGCCAGCTCCACTGGATGCGCCTCGAGCGCTGGGCCGAGGGAAGTGCGGCCCATCCCATGAACATGTTCCTGCCGATGCTCTGCCAGCACTGCGAGGTCGCGCCGTGCGAGCCGGTGTGCCCGGTGTACGCGGCGTATCGGACGGACGAGGGGCTCAACGGTCAGGTCTACAACCGCTGCGTCGGCACGCGATACTGCGGCAACAACTGCCCGTATCACGTGCGCCGCTTCAACTGGTTCCAGTACGAGTTCCCGGCGCCGCTCGAGGTCCAGCTGAACCCCGACGTCACGGTCCGCCAGCTCGGCGTCATGGAGAAGTGCACGATGTGCATCCAGCGCATCGTCGCCGGCAAGGACCGCGCCCGCGACGAGAAGCGCTCGGTGCGCGACGGCGACATCGTGCCGGCGTGCCAGCAGACGTGCCCGACCAAGGCGATCACGTTCGGCAATCTCAAGGACGACGCCAGCGAGGCGGCCAAGCTCGCCCGCTCGCCGCGCGCCTACCACGTGCTCGACGAGATCGGCACGCGGCCGTCGGTGACGTATCTCAAGAAGGTCGTTCGGGAGCACGCCTGAGCCGATGAGCGACTCCCGGACCACGTCTTCTCCCACGTTCGCCGACGTCAACCGTGACGTCCTGCGGACGCTGAACCCGCCGGGCAACCTCTACTTCGCCTGGATGTGCGTGGTAGCGCTCGGGCTGGCCGGGTTCTTCCTCGCGTGGGCGGGCCAGGTGTGGTGGGGCATGGGCATGGCCGGCAAGCGCGTGCCCCAGATGTGGGCGATGTACATCACCACGTTCGTGTTCTGGATCGGCATCGGCCACGCCGGGACGCTGATCTCGGCCATCCTCTATCTGTTCCGCGCGCGCTGGCGCACGTCGATCTATCGCGCCGCCGAGGCGATGACGATCTTCGCGGTCATGACGGCGGGCCTGTTCCCGCTCATCCACGCCGGGCGCATGTGGTTCGCGTACTACTTGCTGCCGTACCCGAACCAGCGGACGCTGTGGCCCAACTTCCGCTCACCGCTCGTCTGGGACGTGTTCGCGATCTCCACGTACCTCTCGATCAGCACCGTGTTCTTCATCGTCGGCCTCGTCCCGGACATCGCCGCGCTGCGCGACGCCTCGACCGGCTGGCGCCGCCGCATCTTCTCGATGCTGGCGCTCGGCTGGGAGGGTTCGGACACGCAGTGGCGTCACTATCGCCGCGCCTACGGCCTGCTCGCGTCGCTGGCGACGCCGCTGGTGCTCTCGGTCCACAGCGTCGTGTCGTGGGACTTCGCGATGGCGCTCGTCCCGGGGTGGCACTCGACGCTGTTCGCCCCGTTCTTCGTGGACGGCGCGATCTTCTCGGGATTCGCGATGGTGCTGGTGCTGGTCCTGCCCATGCGTCACTTCTTCGGGCTGCACGCCTACATCCAGGACAAGCACCTCGACGCGATGGGCAAGCTCATCCTGGTCACCGGGCTGGTGCTGACCTACTTCTACATCTGCGAGATCTTCACCTCCCTCTACAGCGGCGAGCACATCGAGAAGGCGTCGCTGTTCTGGAAGGTGACCCAGACGTACGCGTGGGCGCTGTGGACCATGTACTTCTGCAACTGCGTCGCCCCACTCATCCTGTTCTGGCGGAAGGCGCGGACGAGCCCGTTCGTGCTGTACGTCGTGTCGATCCTGGTGCTGATCGGGATGTGGTTCGAGCGCTTCAACATCATCGTCCCGTCGCTGGGCCACGACTTCTACCCGTACACGTGGGGCATCTACTATCCGAGCCCGACCGACACGGCGATCGTGCTGGGCAGCTTCGCCTTCTTCTTGCTGCTGTTCCTGGGCTTCATCAAGCTGATGCCGTCGCTCTCGATCGTCGAGGTCAAGGAGACGATCCCGCCGCCGATGCGGGAGGGCCCCCATGCCCACTGAGACGGTCCTCGGCGTCTTCGCCCACGTGGACACCACGGTCCGCGCCCTCGAGGAGCTGCGGGCGCACGGCTACCACGACCTCACCGTGTACACGCCGCTGCCGGTCCACGAGATCGAGGAGGTCCTGGAGCGCGGTCGGCCGGTGAGCCGGGTGCGCCTGTTCACGCTGATCGGGGGACTCACCGGAATCGCCTCGGCCTTCCTGCTGACGATCTGGAGCTCGCTGGTGTGGGGCCTCGTCACCGGCGGCAAGTACATGCAGCTCGGGTCCGGCGGGATCTCCGGCTCGTCGCTGCCGCCCTTCTTCATCATCGCGTTCGAGATGATGGTGCTCTTCGGCGGTCTCGCGACCGTGATCGGCATGGTCGTGCTGGGTGGGTTGCCGCGTTTCCGTCCGAGCTCGACGTTCGATCCGCGGTTCACCAACGATCGCTTCGGCGTGGCCGTCCACTGCGCCCCGGAGCGCGGCGGCTCCGTGCGCGACCTCCTGCGCGCGGCCGGCGCCGAAGCGGTGCAGTCTCGATGAGAGCCCGGCGCGCATGAAATACGTGTTCATCCTGACCTTGCTGGTGGTCGCCGCTGCGGCCGGCCTGTGGCTCACCGCCGTGGTGATCCGCTGGAACGACAACATGACGCAGACCCCGCGCATCATGCCCGGCGAGCGCGTGTTCTCGATGCCGGCGGGCGTGGTCCCGCGCGGGGGCGAGATGACGATCCCGAGGGAGCAGCGGGACATCGCCGCCAAGCGCCCGAACCCGGTCAAGTCGTCCCCGGGGTCGGTGGCGCTGGGCCGCGAGCGCTACGTGACGTTCTGCGTGCCCTGCCATGGGTCGGAGGCGAAGGGGGGCACCACCGGCCCCGTCGCCACGAAGTTCATCCCGACGCCCGACCTGACGAACGCCGAGCTCCAGCGGCAGCGGACGGACGGGTACTGGCACAGCTACATCGTCGTCGGCGGCGCCGTGATGCCCGCGTACGGCGAGGCGCTCTCGTCGCACGAGGCGTGGCACATCGTCAACTATCTCCGGTCAGTCGCACAGAAATGAACGTGTTCTGGGGTCTGGTGGCGGTGGTGGGCGCGGTCGTCTTCCTCCTCGGCGCGAACTCCGGGGACGCGGCGCAGGTCTGGTCGATCTATCTGGTCAACCTCGTGTTCTGGTCCGGCCTCGCGGTGACCGGCCCGGCGATCGCCGGCATGATGCAGATCACGGAGGCCCGCTGGTCACCGAGCATCCGGCGGATCGCGCTGACGACCTCCGGTTTCCTGCCGACGTCGTTCATCCTGCTCCTCATCCTTTATATGGGGCAGACGGCGCTCTACCCGTGGGTGACCACGCCGATCCCGGCCAAGGCCGGGTGGCTCAACGTGCCGTTCTTCTGGCTGCGCACGCTCGGAGGCGCCGCCCTGCTGTTCGCGGTGTGTTTCTTCTTCGTGCGAGCCCTGCTGCGCGACCCGATCCCGCCGGACAACCCACACGACCGCGCGAACCGCAATCGCCTCTCGGTCGCCCTGCTCGCGCTCTGGCTCGTGATCGTGTCGCTCTGGGGATTCGACCTGGTGATGTCGCTGGACCCCAAGTGGTACAGCGGCCTCTTCGGCGGATACTTCGCCGTCAGCACGCTCTACACGGCGTTCTGCCTGCTCTCGATCTTCGCGATCCGGGCCAACGCGCGCGGCCAGGCCTCGATTCCACCGGCCGCGGTCCAGGACGTCGCCAAGCTGCAGTTCGCGTTCTCGATCGTCTGGATGTACTTCTTCTGGTCGCAGTACCTCGTGATCTGGTACGGCAACGTGCCGGTCGAGACGCGCTTCGTCGTCCAGCGATTCTTCGTCCAGCCCTGGCAGACCCTGGCCTGGGTGGTCTTGATCATCGGCTGGCTGATCCCGTTCGCGTACCTGGTCAAGCGGCTGACGGGCCGCCCACCCCAGCGCCACGCGCCGCTCTTCGTGATCGCCATCTTCGGGCTGGTCGGCATCTTCCTCGAGCGCGTGCTCGTCGTGTTCCCGTCGGTCTCGGCGGACGCGCGTCTGCCGATGGGGCCCCGCGATCTCGCGATCACCGCGGGCTTCCTGGCGCTGTTCGTGCTGAGCCGACGCTGGTTCTTCAGCCGCTTCAAGCCGGTCCTGAATCTCCCGCACACCGGGCATTGATTAGATGGGGGGCCTCGAAGGGCCCCCCAAGCCCCCCAGCGCTCGGATCGCCCCGGCGGAAGCCGTGGCGCTCCTCGATGTTGCTCGGCGTCCCCGGGGCCTCGAAGGGCCCCCCAAGCCCCCCAACGCTCGGATCGCCCCGGTGTAGCCGTGGCGCTCCTCGATGTTGCTCGGCGTCCCCGAGGCCTCGAAGGGCCCCCCAAACCCAGCGCTCGGCCGCGCCCCGGCCCAGCCGTGGCGCGCCTCGACATTGCCTGTGTAGTCAGGACTGCCAGCGCCGCCAAGCGCCAGCGCAACCTCACGCAGCGTGCGCTACCAGGGCGCCGGAGCCCCCTCGCCCGCCACCACCCCCGGCGAGATCGCCGCGTGTAGTAGAGTTACCGTGTGCTGACGGTCGAAGAAGCGCAAGACGCGATTCTGTCGCGCATCGAGCCGCTCGCGGTCGAGCGAGTGGACGTGATGGCGGCGCTCGGGCGCGTTCTGGCCGAGCCCGTCGTCTCGCGCGCCCTGATTCCGCCGTGGGCCAATTCCTCGATGGACGGCTACGCCCTCCGCGCCGCCGACACGCGAGGCGAGCCGGTGAAGCTCGCCGTCGTCGGCCGAATCGTCGCCGGGTCGATGCCGTCCCGTCCGCTGCGGGCGGGGGAGGCGATGCGGATCTTCACGGGTGCGCCGCTTCCGGACGGAGCCGACGCCGTCGTGCCGCAGGAGGACGTGGCCGCCGACGGCGAGCGCGTCACGATCCGCGGCCGGATCGAGACCGGCGCGTGCGTCCGCCCCGCTGGCGAGGACGTGCGCGTCGGCGACGTCGTCGTGCAGCCCGGTCACGTCGTCGGCGCGGCCGAGGTCGGCCTGCTGGCGACGCTCGGCTACTCGCAGGTGCGCGTCTTCCGGCGACCGCGCGTCGCGGTGCTCTCGACCGGCAACGAGCTGGCGGATCTCGGGACGGAGCCGACGCCGGGCCAGATCCCCAACACGAATACCTACTCGCTGATGGCGCAGGTGCTCGAGGCGGGCGCCGAGCCCATCAACCTCGGCGTCGCGCCCGATCGGCTCGAGTCCATCACGGAGCGTCTGCAGTGGGGCCTGGCCGCCGACGTGCTCGTGACGTCGGCGGGCGTGTCGGTCGGCGAGCTCGATCTGGTGCGCGATGCGCTCGAGCGGTGCGGCGCCGAGCTCCACCTGTGGCAGGTGTCCATGCGCCCGGGCAAGCCGATCACGTTCGGGACGCGCGCCGGCCGGCCCGTGTTCGGGCTGCCCGGCAATCCGGTCTCGGCCATGGTCACCTTCGAGCTGTTCGTGCGGCCGGCGCTGCGGCGGATGGCGGGCGCCCGCGCGGTCGACCGGCCGCGCGTACGCGCCCGCGCGCTGGAAGCGATCGCGAACCCGGGATTCCGGCGCGGCTACTTGCGCGTGACCCTCACGCGCGATGGCAACGGCTACGGCGCCCGCCTCACCGGTGACCAGGGTTCGGCGATCCTCCGCTCGATGGTGTTGGCCGACGGCTTGGCGGTCGTCACGGGCGACACGACGATCCCCGCCGGCGACGCGGTCGACGTGATCCTCCTCCGCGCGCCGAGCTGACGCGCGGAGCGCCCGGACGACGCTGCGACGACGCTGCGACGTTGACAGCGTTTTCAGCCGCGTGCTACGGTCGGCGCGGATGAGTCGTGCCCTATGCGTGGTGGCCGCGCTAGCGATCCTCGCGACTGGTTGCGCTAGTCGGGGCCGGGTGGCGCGACTCGAGTTGGAGGTGGCCAGGCTCCGCGTGGAGCTGGCGGCGGTCCGCAGTGCGCAGGACTCCACGAGCAACGATCTCGCCCGTCTCGCTCCCGAAGTGCAGTCGATCGGCGCTCGCACGACCGAGACCCAGGCGCGCGCCAAGACCCTCGCCGATGAAATCGCGCGCCTGGGCCAGCGGATCGACGCCGCGGATCGCGCGGTCGGGGAGGCCCGCGCTCGCGTGGAAGCCCTCGCGGTACCGGCCGTGACTCCACCACCGCCCGTCCTGACCGCGCCGCGTCGCGTCCCGGCGCCGATGCCGCCTCCAGGCGTGCCACTGACGCCGCCAGCGGTCACCGCGCCGACACCACCGGCGGCGGCCGCACCCACGCCGCCAGCGGGCGCCACACCGACACCACCGCCGGCGGCCGCGCCCACGCCGCCGGTCGCCGCGCCGCCGCCACTCGAGCGGCCGCGCGAGGCTCAGACGCCGCGCGCGATCGCGCCGGAGCAGGTGTACAACACCGCGCTTCAAACGTTCAGATCGCGCGAGCACGGCCAGGCCGTCCTCGATTTCCTCGACTTCATCGCGAAGTATCCGCGCCACCCGCTGGCCGCGAACGCTCAGTACTGGATCGGCGAGGCGTACTACGCGCAGCGCGACTACCGGCAAGCGCTGGTCGAGTTCCAGAAGGTCTTCGAGTACGGCCCCGCCAAGGCGCCCGACGCGCTCGTCAAGATGGGTTTGTGCTGGGTGAAGCTGCGCGACGTTCGGCGCGCGCAGGATCTCTGGCAGCGCGCGCTCCGCGAGTATCCGCGATCGGAGGCGGCGGCCACGGCGCAGCAGCTGCTCCACACGCACGCGGCCGCGCAGCGATAGTTTTCCGCGGCCGTATCCGTTCCGCGGCGTTGCGGGTCTTGACGCCATCGCTATACTCCATGTCCACGACTGCCATGCCGATGATCGAGATCCTGCCCGGTGACGTACGCTACCCGGCGTTGCTCGGCGCGATCCCGTCGCCGCCGCGGCTCTACGTGCGCGGCTCGCTCGAGGACGAGGACGCACTGGCGATCGCCATCGTGGGTTCCCGCCACGCCACCCCGTACGGGGCCGGCGTCGCGGAGCAGCTCGCGTCCGAGCTCGCGGCGCGCGGCGTGACGATCGTGAGCGGCCTGGCGCGCGGCATCGACACCGCGGCGCACCGCGGCGCGCTCGCGGCCAGCGGGCGCACGCTGGCCGTGCTGGGCTGCGGCGTCGACGTCGTCTACCCACCGGAGAACGTCGACCTCGCGCGGTCGATCGAGGCGCACGGGGCGCTCCTGTCGCAGTTCGCGCCGGGTCTGCCGGCCCTGGCCGGGCACTTCCCGGCGCGGAACCGGACGATCGCGGGGCTTGTGCTGGGGGTAGTGGTGGTCGAGGCCGCCGAGCGCAGCGGCGCCCTCATCACGGCGGGATTCGCCGGCGATCTCGGCCGTGAAACCTTCGCCATTCCTGGCCGAATCACGTCGGCGACGAGCGCCGGCGCGAATCGGCTCATCCAGGACGGTGCTAAACTGGTAACTTGTTGGCAGGACGTCGTGTCAGAATTACCTGATCAATGGCGCCGCGCCGTGCGCGGGATGTCGGCGCCGATGGGCGCGCAGTCGACACCCGAGAAGGAGAGCGACGAGGGAAAGATGCTGGCGCTGCTGGCGGTCGACGAGCCGCAGCACATCGAGCAGCTGATCACGCACGGCGGATTCGATCCGGCGCGGGCGGCGACGGCGCTCGTGGCCCTCGAGCTGGGCGGTTGGGCCCGGCAGCTGACGGGACAGCGGTGGGTCTCGGTCACGACGCGTGCGGGGAGAGCGTAGGTGGCGAAGCGATCGCTGGTGGTGGTGGAGTCGCCGACGAAGGTGAAGACGATCCAGAAATATCTGGACTCGAAATTCATCGTCAAGGCGTCGATGGGGCACGTGCGCGATCTGCCGAAATCCCAGCTCGGCGTCGATCCCAAGAAGGGATTCAAGCCGAAGTACGTCGTTTCCCCGGCCAAGAAGAAGATCCTGGACGAGCTGAAGAAGGCCGCCGAGCGCGTCGACGTCCTCTACGTCGCCACCGACCCCGATCGTGAGGGTGAGGCGATCGGTTGGCATCTGGCCGAGGAGCTCGACGTCGCCAAGAAGAACGTGTTCCGGATCACGTTCAACGAGATCACCGAGCGAGCCGTCAAAGCAGCGTTCCTGCACCCCGGGAAGATCGACCTCAAGAAGGTCGACGCCCAGCAAGCGCGGCGCGTGCTCGACCGGCTCGTCGGCTACAGCCTCTCGCCGCTGCTGTGGGAGAAAGTGCAGCGTGGTCTCTCGGCCGGGCGCGTCCAGTCCGTCGCGGTGCGCCTGATCGTCGACCGGGAGCGCGAGATCCAGGCGTTCGTCCCGGTCGAGTACTGGTCGCTCCACGCGAAGCTGTCGGCCAAGCTCCCGCCGGAGTTCGTGGCGACGCTGAAGGAGGTCGCCGGCGAGAAGGCGTCGCTCGGCAACGAGCAAACGACGCGCGAGCTCATCGCGTCGCTCGACGGCGCGCGCTTCGTGGTCAAGAGCGTGACGCGCGGCGAGCGACGCCGGAATCCGGCGCCGCCGTTCATCACCTCCACGCTTCAGCAGGAGGCGGGGCGGCGGCTCGGCTTCACGGCGCGTAAGACCATGACCATCGCGCAGCAGCTCTACGAGGGCATCGATCTCGGCGCCGACGGCGCCGAGGGCCTGATCACCTACATGCGGACCGACTCGGTTCGCGTGGCGAATGAGGCGCAGGCCGCGGCCCGCGGGTGGGTGGTGGCCCGCATCGGCATGGAGTTCGTGCCGGAGACGCCGCCGACCTATCGGTCGCGCGGGAGCGCGCAGGAAGCGCACGAGGCGATCCGCCCGTCCGAGGTTCGGAATGAGCCGAAGAACGTGGCGCGCTTCCTCACCAAGGACCAGCTGGCGCTCTACCGCCTCATCTGGGAGCGGTTCCTGGCGAGCCAGATGATGCCGGCGGTCTACGACACCGTGAGCGCCGACATCGAGGCCGGACGCTGCCTCTTCCGCGCCCAGGGCTCGACGCTCAAGTTCAAGGGCTTCACCGCCGTCTACGAGGAAAGCCGCGAGGAAGACGAGACGCCGGCCGAGCAGGATCCGGAGGGCGCGGTGCCGGCGCTGGAGGAAGGCGAAGTCTTGACGCTGCTCGGCCTCGATCCCAAGCAGCACTTCACCCAGCCGCCGCCGCGCTTCACGGAGGCCTCGCTCATCAAGTCGCTCGAGGAGCTCGGGATCGGCCGGCCCTCGACGTACGCGTCGATCCTCGGCACGATCATCAACGATCGCGGCTACGTGCACCGCGAGCGGCGCACGCTGTCGCCGACCGAGCTCGGGATGGCCGTCACCGACAAGCTCATCCCGTACTTCCAGGACATCATGAACGTCGAGTTCACCGCCCAGATGGAAGACAACCTCGACAAGATCGAGGAGGGCGAGCGCAAGTGGGTCGACACGGTGCGGGAGTTCTACGAGCCGTTCAAGCGTGACCTCGCCCGCGCCAAGCGCGAGATGACCAGCGAGAAGGTCGGCGAGCCCACCGGCGAGAAGTGCCCGGAGTGCGGCAGCGAGCTCCTGGAGAAGCGCGGCCGCTTCGGCAAGTTCATGGCCTGCTCCACCTACCCGGACTGCAAGTACACCCGCAATATCGACGGCAGCACGCGCGCCGAGGACGAGCCCACGAACGAGATTTGCCCGACCTGCGGCAAGCCCATGGTCATCAAGCACGGCCGGTTCGGGAAGTTCATCGCGTGCTCCGGCTACCCGGACTGCAAGACCACCAAGCCGGTGACGCTCGGGATTCCGTGTCCCGAGTCGGGCTGCGCGGGACAGATCGTGGAGCGCCGGTCGCGCCGCGGGCGGACCTTCTTCGGCTGCTCGGCGTACCCCAACTGCAAGTTCGTCGTGTGGCAGCGGCCCATCGCCGAGCCGTGCCCGAAGTGCGGCGCCGCGTTCGTCACCGAGCGCGCCCTGAAGAGCCGCCTCGTCCGGCGGTGCGTAAAGGCAGGATGCGACTTCGAGCTGGAGGCCGAGCTCCCGGTCGCATGAAGGATCCGCTGGAAGCGTTTCTGCGCCATCTCGCCCTCGAGAAGGGCGCGTCGCCCCACACGCTGCGCGGCTACCGCACCGACCTCCTCGAGTTCACCCGCCTGGGCGGCGCCGACGCGTCGTCCGCCTGGCTCCGCGCCGTCGACGCCCGGGCCGTGCGCGCCTACCTGGCGCACCTGCACGGGCGCGGGCTCGACGCGGTGTCGGTGGCGCGCAAGCTCGCGTCCCTCCGCAGCTGGTTCCGGTTCCTGGTACGGCGCGGAGTCCTCGAGCGTAACGTGGCGCGCGAGATCCGTGGGCCGCGGCTCCCGCGCAAGCTGGCCTCGTTCCTGCCGATCGACGAGGCGACGTCGCTGGTGGAAGGCCGGGCGATCGGAGGCGCCGAGCGCCGGCGCGACGTCGCCCTGCTGGAGTTTCTCTACGCCACCGGCCTCCGCGTCTCGGAAGCCGCCGGCCTCGACGTCAGTGGGCTCGATCGCGCCCAGCAAACGGTGCGCGTCCTCGGCAAGGGCGGCAAGGAGCGCATCGTGCCCTACGGGCGGCGCGCCGCGACGGCGCTGGAGGCGTACCTGGCGGAACGCGCGGAGCGCGGACCGCTCTTCACCAGTCGGCGCGGCCGGCGGCTGACGGTCCGATCGATCCATTCGATCGTGAAGCGGAGCGCGGCGGCGAGCGGGATCACGCGGCGGGTCAGCCCGCACACGCTGCGCCACACGTTCGCGACCCACCTGCTCGACGCGGGCGCGGACTTGCGGGCGATCCAGGAGCTCCTGGGCCACAGCCGGCTGTCGACGACGCAGCGCTACACCCACGTGGGCTCGGACCAGCTCATGCGCGTCTACGACGCCGCCCACCCGCGCGCCCACGTACAATGAGCCCAGTGATACCGGTCTCATGCCTGCCGAACCAGTAGCCGCGTTCCACGCCACCACGGTCGTGGCGGTCCGCCACCGCGGCCAGGTGGCGCTGGCCGGCGACGGGCAGGTGACGATCGGCCAGACGATCGTCAAGGCGAGCGCCCGCAAGGTGCGCAAGCTCTACAACGGCGGTATCGTGGCCGGATTCGCCGGCGCGGCCGCCGACGCGTTCACGCTCTTCGCCCGGTTCGAGGCCAAGCTCGACGAGCACCGCGGGAACCTGCCGCGCGCCGCGGTGGAGCTCGCCAAGGACTGGCGGACCGATCGCGTGCTGCGGCGGCTCGAGGCGCTCCTGGCGGTGGCCGATCGCGAGCATTCGTTCATCGTCTCCGGCACCGGCGACGTCATCGAGCCGGACGACGGCCTGATCGGGATCGGCTCGGGCGGCGCGTACGCGCTGGCCGCCGCGCGCGCCCTCACGGTCCACTCCGACCTGGACGCCAAGGCCATCGCGACGGAAGCGATGCGGATTGCCGCGGCGATCTGCATCTACACCAACGACTCCATCACCGTCGAAGTCCTATGAAGCAGAGCCGTACCACGCATTCGGAAAGACCGGGCGTGCGGAGCCGGATCGCATCTAGATCAGGCCACCCTCGGTCGAAGCCGGCCTCATGGACCCCGCTACAATGACCGACTCGCACATCGGCTCGACCCTGACCCCGGCGCAGATCGTGACCGAGCTCGACCGCTACATCGTCGGCCAGGAAAAGGCCAAGCGCGCCGTCGCGATCGCGCTCCGCAACCGCTGGCGGCGGCAGAGCGTCCCGCCCGAGCTCCGCGACGAGGTGGCGCCGAAGAACATCATCATGATCGGCCCCACCGGGGTCGGGAAGACCGAAGTGGCCCGCCGCCTGGCCAAGCTGTCGCAGGCGCCGTTCCTCAAGGTCGAGGCGTCGAAGTACACCGAGGTCGGCTACGTCGGGCGCGACGTCGAGTCGATGATCCGCGACCTGACCGAGCTGTCGGTGAACATCGTCAAGGCCGAGATGATGGCGAACGTGCAGGAGAAGGCGGAGCAGCTCGCGGAGGAGCGGCTGCTCGACGTCCTGCTGCCGCGCCGTTCGCCGGAGCCGTACTCGAGCGGGTCGCTGGAGGAGATCGCCCCGGACGCCTCGCGGGAAACGACGAAGGAGAAGCTCCGTGGCCAGCTCCGCGCCGGGCGGCTCGACGAGCGCCTCGTCGAGCTGGAAACCCAGCAGCACTCCCTGCCCATGATCGAGGTCCTCTCCGGCCAGGGTATGGAGGAGATGGGCATCCATCTCAAAGACATGCTGTCGAACTTCATGCCCGCCAAGACGAAGCGGCGCCGGGTCCGTGTCGCCGAGGCGCGGCGGCTCCTCGTGCAGGAGGAGGCCCAGAAGCTCGTCGACATGGACGAGGTGGTCACCCAGGCGATCCACCGAGCCGAGAACTCCGGCATCGTGTTCCTCGACGAGCTCGACAAGATCGCCGGGCGCGAGGGCGGTCACGGGCCCGACGTGAGCCGCCAGGGGGTGCAGCGCGACCTCCTCCCGATCGTGGAGGGCTCGTCGGTCACGACCAAGTACGGGATCGTCCGCACCGACCACATCCTGTTCATCGCGGCCGGCGCCTTCCACGTCGCCAAGCCGTCGGACTTGATCCCCGAGCTCCAGGGGCGGTTCCCGATCCGGGTCGAGCTGGACCCCTTGACGCGCGACGATTTCGTCCGCATTCTTACCGAGCCGCGGAACGCCCTGATCACGCAGTACGTGGAGCTCCTGAAGACCGAGCAAGTGAGTCTCCGGTTCGCGCCGGAGGCGGTGGAGGCGATCGCCGAGATCGCGATGAAAGTCAACGAGAGCACGGAGAACATCGGCGCCCGGCGTCTGTACACGGTCATGGAGAAGCTGCTCGAGGAGATCTCGTTCAACGCGCCCGACATGCCCGGCAAGGAGCAGGTCATCGACGCCGAGTACGTGCAGCAGCGGCTCGCCGACATCACCCGCGACCAGGACCTGTCGCGGTACATCCTGTGATGGCCGAGCGCGGGGCGGGCCCATGACGGATCCGCGCCACGTCGAAATCCTTCTAGAAGCCCTGCCGTACATCCGCGAGTTCCGCGGCAAGACCATGGTCATCAAGTACGGCGGCGCGGCGATGGAGCGGGCCGACCTGAAGGAGTTGTTCGCCAAGGAAGTGATCCTCCTTCGGCTCGTCGGCATCAATCCGGTCATCGTCCACGGCGGCGGGCCACAAATCGGGGCTCTGATGAAGCGCCTCGGCAAGGAGCCGCGCTTCGTCGGGGGAATGCGCGTCACCGACCAAGAAACGGTCGAGATCGTCGAGATGGTGCTGGTCGGCAAGATCAACAAGGAGATCGTGGGGCTCATCAACCACCACGGCGGCAAGGCGATCGGCATCTCCGGCAAGGACGCGAGCCTCCTGCGGGCACGCCGGCGGCTGCACCGCCTTCCCAGCGGCGAGACCGTGGACATCGGCCTGGTGGGCGAGGTCGAGGCGGTCAACGTCGACGCGATCCGGATGCTGGAGCAGGGCGGCTGCGTGCCGGTGATCGCCCCGGTCGGCGTGGGCGCCGCCGGCGAGACGTACAACATCAACGCCGACCTGGTCGCCGGAGAGATCGCCGCCGCGCTCGGCGCCGAGAAGTTGATCCACATGACCGACGTTCAGGGAATTCGCGACGGCGACGGCCGCCTGGTCAGCACCCTCACCCGCAAGGACGCGGAGCGTCTCATGCGGGAGGGCGTCATCGACGGCGGCATGCTGCCGAAGGTCGAGTCCGCGCTCCGGGCGCTGGAGGGCGGGACCGCCAAGGCGCACATCATCGACGGCAGCAAGCCGCACGCGATCCTGCTCGAGCTCTTCACCCGCGAAGGTATCGGAACCGAAATCGTCCTGTGAGGTCGACGGCGATGGACACCAAGACGCTGCTGGAGTGGTCGGCGAAGTACCACACCCCGAACTACGGAAGCCGGGCGCCGATCGTGCTGGTGCGCGGCGACGGCGTCCGTGTCTGGGACTCCGACGGGCGCGAGTACCTGGACTTCGGGGCCGGGATCGCGGTCACCTCGTTGGGCCACTGCCATCCACGCGTGACCGGCGCCATCCAGGAAGCGGCCGCGACGCTCCTGCACGTGTCCAACCTCTACCACTCGGCGCCGCAGATCCACCTCGCCAAGCTGCTCATCGAGCATTCGTTCGCCGAGCGCGTGTTCTTCTCGAACTCCGGCGCCGAGGCCAACGAGGCGGCGCTGAAGCTCGCCCGGAAGTACGCGCGCGAGCGGATCGCCTCCGACCGCGTCGAGTTCGTGGCCACGCGCAACTCGTTCCACGGGCGCACCTTCGCGACGGTCGCCGCCACCGGGCAGGAGAAGTACCACCACGGCTTCGAGCCGCTGGTGCCCGGATTCAAGCACGTGCCCTACAACGATCTGCGGGCGATGGAGCGGGCCATCGACAACCGGACGGCGGGCGTGATCATCGAATGCATCCAGGGCGAAGGCGGCGTCAACGTCGCCGACGAAGACTACCTGAGAGGGTTGCGCAAGCTGTGCGACCAGTCCGGCGCGCTCCTGATCGTCGACGAGATCCAGACGGGCGTCGCGCGGACCGGGAAGCTCTGGAGCTACGAGCACTACGGCATCGAGCCGGACATCATGACGCTGGCGAAGGCGCTCGCCAATGGCGTGCCGATCGGCGCGATGCTGACCCGCGACGAGATCGCGAGCGTCCTCGTGGCCGGGACCCACGGGTCGACGTTCGGCGGCACGCCGTTCGTGACCTCGGTGGCCCTGGCGACCCTCACCACGATCATCGACGGCAAGATCTGGGAACGGGCGGCCCGCACCGGGCAGTACCTCATGGATGGCCTCCGGAAGATTCAGGCCGCGAACGGGGTGATCCGCGCGGTCCGGGGCAAGGGGCTCCTGATCGGCGCCGAGCTGTCGGGGCTGGTCGGGCCGGTCGTCGATGCGTGCCGTGAGGCCGGCCTGCTGGTGCTGTCGGCCGGCGAGCGAGTCCTGCGGCTGACCCCGCCGCTGATCGTCGAGGAACGCGAGTGCGATCGGGCGCTCGCGATCATCCAGACGGCGCTCGGACGCGTCGGATGAATCGGCACTTCCTCTCCGCCGCGGACCTGACCCGCGACGAGGCACTCGAGTTGTTCGCGCTCGCCGCCGAGCTCAAGCAACGGCGGAAGTCCGGCCGCCCCTCGACGACCCTGGCCGGGAAGACGTTCGCGATGATCTTCGAGAAGCCCTCGCTGCGCACCCGCGTGACCTTCGAGGTCGGCATCACCCAGCTCGGTGGCCACGCCGTGCACCTGGCGGCTCGCGAGATCGGCCTCGGCACGCGGGAGACGGTGCCCGACGTCGCACGCAATCTTTCGCGGTGGGTCGACGGCATCATGGCGCGCGTCTACGCCCACGCGACCGTCACCGACCTCGCCCGGCACGCCACCGTCCCCGTCATCAACGGGCTGTCGGACCTCGAGCACCCCTGTCAGGCGGTGGCCGACTTCTTCACGCTCTACGAGCGCGGCGTCGACTTCACCACGATGCGGATGGCCTGGATCGGCGACGGCAACAATGTCTGCCACTCGGTGATGATCCTGGCCGCGCTGCTGGGCGTCTCGATCGTCGTGGCGTGCCCGCCCGGCTACGAGCCCGACGCGGGCGTGCAGGCGACCGCGCGGCGCCTCGGCGGCCGGCTCGAGATCACGGAGGATGCGCGCGCCGCGGCCAGCGGCGCCGACGTGCTCTACACCGACGTGTGGACGAGCATGGGGCAAGAGGCCGAGCACGAGCGGCGGCTCGAAGCGTTCAGCCGCTACCAGCTCAACGAGACGCTGGTCGGCTTCGCCAAGCCGTCGGCGCTCATCATGCACTGTCTGCCGGCGCACCGGGGCGAGGAGATCACCGACACGGTGCTCGATGGCAAGCGGTCGATCGTGCTCGAGCAGGCGGAGAACCGGCTCCACGCGCAGAAAGCGGTCATCCACAAGCTGCTCGGCGGGTCGCTCGATGACACCTGATCCCAAGCGCGTGGTGCTCGCCTACTCGGGCGGGCTCGACACCTCGGTGATCCTCCGGTGGCTGATCGAGCGCTATCGGTGCGAGGTCGTCGCGTTCTGCGCCGACCTGGGCCAGGGCGAGGAGCTGATCCCCGTGCGCGACAAGGCGCTGCGGACGGGCGCCGCCGCCGTGCACGTCGTCGATCTGCGCGAAGAGTTCGTCCGCGACTTCATCTTCCCGATGTTGCGGGCCAACGCCGTGTATGAGGGCGCCTATCTGCTGGGCACCTCGATCGCGCGACCGCTCATCGCGCGCGCGCAGGTCGAGATCGCCGCCCAGGAAGGCGCCGACGCGGTCGCCCACGGCGCCACCGGGAAGGGCAACGATCAGGTCCGCTTCGAGTTCACGTACGCGGCGCTCGCTCCGCATCTCCGGGTGATCGCGCCGTGGCGGGAATGGGAGCTCGACTCGCGCACCGCGCTGATCGAGTTCGCGAAGCACCACGACATCCCGGTGCCGGTGACGGTGGAGCGCCCTTACAGCACGGACCGCAACCTGTTCCACATCTCGTACGAGGGCGGCGTCCTGGAGGACCCGTGGGCCGCGCCGCCGGCGAAGATGTTCCAGCTCACCAGCGACCCGGAGGCGGCCCCGGACGTTCCGGTGACCGTCGAGGTCTCGTTCGACCGCGGTGACCCCGTGGCCATCGACGGCGAGCGCCTCGGGCCGGTCGCGCTGCTGACTCGGCTCAACCGCCTTGGCGGCGAGCACGGCATCGGGCGCGTCGATCTCGTCGAGAACCGCTTCGTCGGCATGAAGTCGCGCGGCGTCTACGAGACGCCGGGGGGGACGATCCTGCACGTGGCGCGGCGCGCGGTCGAGTCGATCACGCTCGACCGCGAGGTACTGCACCTGCGCGACTCGATCATCCCGCACTACGCGGAGATGATCTATTACGGCTTCTGGTTCGCCCCCGAGCGCCAGAAGCTCCAGGCCTTCGTGGACGACTGCGCGGGCGACGTCACCGGCGACGCCCGGCTCACGCTCTACAAGGGAGCGGTCACGGTCACCGGGCGGCGTTCGCCGCGCTCCCTCTATCGCACCGACTTCGCCACCTTCGAGGCGGACACGGTCTACCGGCAGCGGGACGCCGAGGGCTTCATCAATCTGAACGCCCTCCGACTCAAGATCCGCGCGCTCCGCGACCGTACGTCCTAGCCCGTGCGGATCGAGGTCGTCCCGACCGCCGACGCGGTTGTTCCGGCCGACCTCGACGGCGTGACGGCGCTGGTGATCGACGTCCTCCGCGCCTCGACCACGATCATCACCGCATTCGCCCACGGCTGCCGTGAGATCGTGCCCGTCCGCGATCCGGCCGACGCTCGGCGCCGCGCCGGCGCGGTCGCCGGCGACGGCGGGCTGACGGCCGGCGAGCGGGGCGGGGAGCCCATCCCGGGGTTCGATCTCGGCAACTCACCGGTGGAGTTCGGCGCCGCGCGCCTGGACGGCAAGACCGTCTTCCTCACGACCAGCAACGGCACGCGGACGCTCCTGGCGGCGCGGACGGCGCGGGCGATCGGCGTGGCGGCGCTCCTCAACGTCACCGCGGCCGCGGCGTGGGCCGCCGCTGGCGGCCGTGACGTCACGGTGCTGTGCTCGGGATCGCTCGGCGCGCCGGCCCTCGAGGACTGGACGTGCGCCGGACTCGTGGTGGCTCGCTTGCTGGCGACCATCCCGGCGGCGGTCCTGAGCGAAGGAGCCCGCGATGCGCTCGACACCGGGCGCCGCTACCGCGACGACCTCAGCCGACTCAAGCGGGACGCGCCGTGGGCCCGGAAACTGATCGCCGCCGGCCGGTCCGCCGACGTGGACGCGTGCCTGCGTCTCGACACGACGACGCTCGTGCCCCGCTACGTGCCCAGCGTTGACAAGATCGTGGGCGACCCCCGATAATGGCGCCGCTGACTGGTCCCGGCGACGGAGTCCCAGCGTGAACTTGCCGATCGGCCTCACCCTGACTCGCATCGTGGCCGTGCCCCTGCTGATCGTCTTCCTGATCTCGTCCTCTCGGGTGCACGCGGTGATCGCCGCCGCGATCTTCATCCTCTCGGCCATCACCGACTGGGCGGACGGCATGCTCGCGCGCCGGCGGAACCAGGTCACGACGCTCGGCACCCTGCTCGATCCGATCGCCGACAAGCTCCTGGTGGCGGCGGCGCTGGTCTCGCTGCTGGCGATCGACAAGATCCAGGCGTGGATCGTGGTCGTGATCGTCGGCCGCGAGCTGGCGGTGACGGGTCTGCGCGCGGTCGCGGCGTCGGTCGGAGTCATCGTGCCGGCCTCGCGGCTGGCCAAGTGGAAGACGGTGAGCCAGTACGTCGCGATCACGATGCTGATCGTCGAGAAAGGGTTCGCCCCGCCCGGATTCCACGTCGCCGCCACCACGGTCCTGTGGGTCGCGCTCGCCCTCACGGTGGGTTCGGCCATCGACTACTTCTACCGATTCCTCCGGAAGGCCGACTACCGGGCCATCGTGCCGGGCGAAGAACGCTGGTCGTGAGCGGCGCCGTCGGGATCATCGCCGCGTACCTCATCGGCGCGGTGCCCATCGGCTACCTCGTCGGGCGCGCCTTTGGCGTTGCCGACATCCGGCGGCACGGCAGCGGAACCATCGGCGCGACCAACGTCCTCAGGACCGCCGGCCGACTGCCGGCGATCCTCACGCTCGGCGGGGACATCGTGAAGGGCTACGTCGCGGTGGTCCTCGGTGGAGCGCTGGCCGCCAGCGCGGCGAGCGGCGATCAGGCCGCACCCGCCGCCTGCGCCGTCGCCGCGGTCATCGGCAATTGCTGGTCGGTCTTCCTCGGCTTCCGCGGCGGCAAGGGAGTCGCGACGGGGCTCGGCGCCCTCCTGCGGCTGGTGCCGCTGGCGGTGCTGCCGGCGGGCGCCGTCTGGCTCGCGGTCACCATCAGCTTCCGCTGGGTGTCGCTGGGCTCGATCCTGGCCGCGCTGTGCGTGCCGCTCGGCGCGCTGCTCCTCGGCCACTCCGCTCCCTCGGTGCTGGCGACGCTCGCGATCTCGCTACTCGTCGTCACGCGCCATCACGCCAACATCGCCCGCCTGCTCGCCGGTCAGGAGCCGAAGCTGGGAGAACGGCGCTCGTCGGCATGAGCGTCGCGATCATCGGCGGCGGCAGCTGGGGAACCGCGCTGGCGATCCACGTCGCGCGGAGCGCCGGACCGGTGCGCCTCTGGGCCCGCGAGACCGAGGTGGTCGAGGGGATCCGCGCCCGACGCCGGAGCCCGTGGTACCTCGCCGATATCAGCGTCCCGGCCGCGGTCGAAGCGACGACGGACATGGGCGAGGCGCTGCACGCCGCCACGCTGGTGATCGTCGTGGTGCCGTCGGAGTTCGTCGCGGCGACGCTCAAGCTCTTGCCGCCGATCCCGCCGGACGTGCCCATCCTGTCTGCGACGAAAGGATTCGACCCCGAGCGTCACCGGCGCGTGAGCGAGGTGATCGCCGAGCAATTCCCCGACGCGCGCGTGGCGGTGCTGTCGGGCCCGACCTTCGCCCGCGAGGTCGCGCTGGGTCGTCCGACGGCGGCGGTGGTCGCCTCGCGCGACGACACGCTGGCGGCGTCACTCCAGCGGCGGCTCGGCACTCGCGAGTTCCGACTCTACTCGAACCGCGACGTGGTGGGAGTCGAGACCGGTGGCGCGATGAAGAACGTCATGGCCATCGCGACCGGGATCGCCGACGGCCTCGGGCTCGGCGAGAACGCCCGCGCGGCGCTCATCACGCGGGGCCTCGCCGAGATGACTCGGCTCGCGGTTTCGCTGGGGGCGGCGTCGGGAACGATGGCCGGGCTGGCCGGGCTCGGCGACCTCGTCCTCACGTGCACGGGAAGCCTGTCGCGCAACCGCCAGCTCGGCATGGCCCTCGCGAAAGGCGAGAGCAAGGCGTCGCTCGAGCGCGAGACGCGGATGATCGCCGAGGGCGCGCGCACCGTCACGTCGGCGCTGGCGCTCGCCCGCCGCCACTCGGTGAGCCTGCCGATCTGCCACGAGGTGGGCGCGGTGCTGTTCGAGGGCAAGTCGCCGGTCGATGCGCTCACCGCGCTCCTCGAGCGTCCGCCCAAGCGAGAGGACCGGTAGCGCCATGTCGGAGCTGCGCAAGGATCCCGTGGTGGGCCGATGGGTGATCATCTCGACGGAGCGCGCGCGGCGGCCATCCGATTTCGTCAGCCAGCCGGTCCGCCCGCTCGCCGCGGACTGTGCGTTCTGCGAGGGCCGCGAGGGCACCACCCCGCCCGAGATCCTCGCGGGCCGTCCGGCCGGGAGTGAGCCGAACGGGCCGGGCTGGACGTACCGGGTCGTGCCGAACAAGTACCCGGCGCTCCGGATCGAGGGCGACCTCGAGACCGCCGGGGAGGGGCTCTTCGATCGGATGACCGGGATCGGCGCCCACGAGGTCGTGATCGAGGCGCCGCAGCACGCGACCTCACTGGCCGCTCTCGGCGTCGACGCCGTCACCGACGTGCTCCTGGCGTTCCGCGAGCGCGCGCGCGATCTGAAGAAAGACCCGCGGCTCGCCTACGTGCTCGTGTTCAAGAACCACGGCGAGGCGGCGGGGGCGTCGCTCGAGCACCCGCACTCCCAGCTCATCGCGACGCCGATCATCCCGATCATGGTGGCGGAGGAACTCACGGGCGCGGCCCAGTACTTCCAGATGAAGGAGCGGTGCGTCTGGTGCGACATGCTGCGGCAGGAGCGCCGGGGCGGCCTCCGTCTCATCCTCGAAACGCAGGGATTCGTGGCGCTGGCGCCGTTCGCGCCCCGGTTCCCGTTCGAGACATGGATCCTGCCGGTCCACCATCGCGCGGCGTTCGAGGATTGCACCGAGGAGGAGCTGCGCGGGCTGGCGACCGCCCTCGGTGAGTTCCTGCGTCGCATGAACCGGGTCCTGAGCGATCCGCCGTTCAACTTCATGCTGCACACGGCGCCGCTTCGCGAGGGCCATCTCGAGTCGTTCCACTGGCATCTGGAGATCATCCCCAAGCTCACGCGGGTGGCCGGCTTCGAGTGGGGCAGCGGGTTCTTCATCAATCCGATGCCGCCGGAGGACGCCGCCGACGTGCTGCGGGCAGGCCCGGGATGAAATCGTGATAACATCCACCGCTGTGGCGCGGGAATAGCTCAGTGGTAGAGCACGACCTTGCCAAGGTCGGGGTCGCGGGTTCGAATCCCGTTTCCCGCTCCAGACTTCTCTTCGATCGACCGGTTCCCTCCATCGGGACGGCGGCGTAGCCAAGTGGTTAAGGCGGAGGTCTGCAAAACCTCTACTCCGCGGTTCGAATCCGCGCGCCGCCTCCACCATCTCAACCAGCTCTAAGGAGATTCGCGGAGACCGACATGGCCGAGGAGATCAAGCGGGTGGGGCCCCCGAAAGCGACCGATCTCAAGGGCGACGAGTTCACGTGGAGTATCCAGCTCAGCGGCGCGCCGTCGCGAGAGTGGTCGAAGTTCTTCTCCGAGCCGGCGGAGTCGACGGTCCTCTGTCATCCGCGCCGTCTCGGCATGATGCACCAGGCGTTGGTGTTCAAGTCGGACGAGGGCCATCTGCCGACGTGGATCCAGTACGTCGACAAGTGGATCGCCGGCGCGAACAGGAGTCTCCTGGAGCAGGAGGAGGCCGAGAAGCAGAAGAAGGCCAAAACGCTCGCCGAGGAAGAGGAGCGTCAGCGACGCATCCGGGAGGTCAACGAGAAGGTCAAGAGCCTCTGAGCGGGGGCGTGGCGTAATGGCAGCCGCTGAGGATTTAAAATCCTCTGTCCGAAAGGACGTGCAGGTTCGACTCCTGCCGCCCCTACCAGGTCCTCTCGTCCAACCCAACTGATCCTCGACAACCCCGTGCTATCCTGCCCGCTGTGCTGGCCTTCGTCATGACCTCGCCAGGCGCCATCGCCTTCCAGGTCGGCCCCGTAGTCATCCGCTGGTACGGCATCCTCATGGCGACGTCGATCGTCGTGGGGCTCTGGGTCGGTCATCGCCGGGCGAGGCGTGACGGGCTTCCGGCCGACGACATCATCAGCGCCGGTCAGTGGGCGATTCTGGCCGGGCTCGTCGGCGCGCGCCTCTACGAGGTCGCGTTCAACTGGGACTACTACGGCCGCTATCCCACCAAGATCATCGCGGTGTGGGAAGGCGGGCTCGCCATGCACGGGGGGCTGATCGTGGGCCCGCTGGTCGGTGTGTGGCTCGCGATTCGATGGCAATTGCCGGTGCTGCGCGGGCTCGACGTCGCCGGGCCGGCGATGGTGCTCGGACAAGCGATCGGCCGCTGGGGGAACTTCTTCAACGAGGAGGCGTTCGGCCGGCCGACCAATCTGCCCTGGAAGCTCTACATCTCGCCCGAGCGCCGGCCGCTCGGCTACGCGCAGTACGAGCACTTCCACCCGACATTCCTCTACGAATCACTGTGGGACTTCGCCGTCTTCGTGGTGTTGGCGGTGTGGCTGCGCCCGAAATTCCGTGATCGGCCTGGCGCTTTGTTCTTCTCCTGCATCGGTCTCTATTCGATCGGTCGCTTCGCGATCGAAGCGTTGCGGCTGGACAGCTTCTGGCTGGGCTCGTTCCGCGTGCCTCAGATCGCGAGCGTCATCGGCATCTTCGTAGCGGTGGCCGGCCTCGCGTGGACGAGCCGCCGCGCCTCCCCCCAGACCGCGGCCTAGCCGAAGGGAGGGCGCCGCCGCGCGACCTACCTTAAAGGCGCGTGGTACACTAACGCGATGTCCTGGAAATTGAAGAGAAAAGCCCAGGCGCTGCTGGGGGACGAGCAGGGGACCGTCAGCAAGGACTGGGGCGGGAAGGTCGCCGTCGCGCTCGTCTATCCCAACACCTACGCCGTCGGGATGTCGAACCTCGGCTTCCAGACCATCTACCGCCATCTCAACGCGCTGCCCGACGTGGTGTGCGAGCGCGTCTTCCTTCCCAATCCAGAAGACGCCGACGAGATGCGCCGGTCCGGCACGTCGCCGTTCTCGCTCGAGTCGCTCCGGCCGCTCGCCGATTTCCAGATGATCGGGTTCTCCGTGACCTACGAGGGTGACTACATCAATGTCCTCCGGCTGCTCGCGATGGCGTCCATCCCGCTGCGGGCCGCCGACCGGGGCGCCCGCGATCCACTGGTGCTGATGGGCGGCGTCTGCGCCTTCTCGAATCCCGAGCCGCTCGCGCCGTTCATGGACTTCGTGGTCGTCGGCGAGGGCGAGGAGCTGGTCGTGGAGCTGATCGCCGCCTACCGCAACGGCGACCGGGATCGCGAGAAGCTCCTGGCATCGCTCGCCGCCATGGAAGGCATCTACGTGCCCGCGGAGTACGACGTCGCCTATGCGGCCGACGGCACGCTGGCATCGGTGGCCACGCGCGGGGCGGCGCCGGCGGTGGTGACCAAGCGGCGGCTCAGGAACGTGAATGCGTTCGAGACGGTCGCGGCGGTGAAGACCCCGCACGCCGAGTACGGCCACATGGCGCTCCTCGAGGTGGGCAAGGGCTGCGGCCGGGGATGCCGCTTCTGCCTCGAGGGGCAGGTGTACCGCCCGGTGAGACACCGCAGCGTGGACGCGCTTCGGGAGACCGTCGCCCAGATGGCGGCCAACGGCGAGCGCCGCGTGGGGCTGGTCGGGGCGTGCGTGTCGGACTATCCGTGGATCGGCGAGCTCTTGAAGATCGTCGAGGAAAATGGTCTCGAGCTCTCGATCTCGTCGCTGCGCGCCGACAGCCTGACCGAAGATCTCGTGGCGGCGCTCGCGCGGGGCGGCCACCGGACGCTCACGATGGCGCCGGAGGCCGGGACGGAGCGGCTGCGACGCGCGATCCGCAAGCCGATCACCGACGACCAGCTCACGACCGCGTGCGATCTGGTCCGGGCCCACGGCATCCCCAACCTCAAGTGCTACTTCATGATCGGCCAGCCGACCGAGACGAGCGAGGACGTCGAGGCGATCCCAGCCCTGGCCGGACGGATGCTCGAGCGTCTGCGCGTGCTCGACCCGTCGGGCCAGCCGTTCGGCCGTCTGACGCTGTCGATCTCGTCCTTCGTGCCCAAGCCGTGGACGCCGTTCCAGTGGGTCGGGTTCGACGGCGCCGCGTCGCTCGGGGCCAAGCTCGAGACCATCAAGCGCGGCGTGCGGCGCCTGCACAACGTGCGCGTACTGCACGAGAACCCGCGCGAGGCGGCGCTGCAGGCGCTGCTGGCGCGCGGCGACCGGCGGGTCGCGGATTTCCTGGAGCTGGCGGCCTCGTACGAAGGCGACTGGCGGCGCGCGCTCCGCGAGTGGGACGGCGACGCCGACTTCTACGCGACCCGCGAGCGCTCCACCGACGAGCGGCTGCCGTGGGATCACTTCGACGTCGGCGTCAAGAAGGCCGGTCTCCTGCGCGAGTGGGAGCGCACGCGGGCCGAGGACGCCCTGGCGGCCGGAGCGGCCGCCGCGAGTGCGGCCGGAGCGGTCGCGGCGGCCGCGAGCGGAGCGGGTCGATGAGAGTCGAGGACACGTTCGCGCGCCCGCTCCGGAATCTCCGGATCTCGGTGACCGACCGATGCAACTTGCGTTGCGCCTACTGCATGCCGGAAGAGGAGTACGTCTGGCTGCCGCGGGAGCAGATCCTCCACTTCGAGGAGATGGGCGCGCTCGTCGACGTCTTCATGGACCTGGGTGTCGACAAGATCCGACTCACCGGCGGCGAGCCGCTCCTGCGCCGCGATCTGCCGGAGCTCGTGCGGCTGCTGGTCGCCAAGCCGCGACTCCGCGATCTGGCCATGACGACCAACGGTGTCTTGCTCGCCGAGCAGGCCCGCGCGCTGAAGAGCGCCGGGCTCCATCGGGTCACGGTGAGCCTCGACACGCTCCGTCCCGACCGGTTCACGATGCTCACGCGTCGCACTCATCACGCCCAGGTCCTCGACGGCATCGCCGCGCTGGGGCGCGTGGGATTCGGCGGGACGAAGCTCGACACGGTCGTGATGCGCTCCGTGAACGACGACGAGCTGGCCGACCTGATCGAGTACGGCCGGAGCGTCTCGGCCGAGGTGCGCTTCATCGAGTACATGGACGTGGGCGGTGCGACGCGCTGGTCGATGGACAGGGTCGTGAGCCGCGCCGAGATGCTCGGAGTGCTGGGCCGGCGCTACGGGACGATCGAGCCCATCGTCGAGACGAGCAGCGCACCGGCCGACCGCTACCGCCTCGCCAACGGCACCGTCTTCGGGATCATCTCCTCGACGACGGCGCCGTTCTGCGCGAGCTGTGATCGGAGCCGGCTGACCGCGGACGGCATGTGGTACCTCTGTCTCTACGCGCAGCGGGGCATCGATCTCCGCGGCCCGCTCCGCGGCGGGGCGACGGCGGACGATCTGAAGGCGCTGATCGCCTCCGCCTGGACACGGCGCGCCGATCGGGGCGCCGAGGAGCGGCTGAAGCTGCGTGAACGGACGCCGCTCGTGCAGATCGGCCGGCTCCGCGAAGATCCGCACCTGGAGATGCACACCCGGGGCGGTTAGCCCGCACGCGGCGCGCGCCGCAGACCGTCGCGGGACTGGGGCCCCGCCGGCCGAGGCGCGGCGACAAACAGGGGAGGGCAGACGGTGAGCTTGCCCGACACGCCGAAGACCGACGTTCAGGAGCACGGCGCCAACCAGCAGGTCTCCGATCGGCGCCTCTTCATGCAGCTGCACGTGTTCGGCGGCTGCCTCGACGCGAAGGCGCCGCTGCGGGCCCTCGAGTCGAGCCGCGTCGAGGCCGTCCTGTACCACGACGCCAACGATCCGCGCGGGATCGCGGTGCTGGCGATGAGCGAGGACCCGACCTTCTTCGTGAGCAGCCTGCGCGAGCTGCTCAACGCCGAGCCCTTCGCCGCGCTGGCCCCGAAGCCCGAGCTCACCATGTTCGGCCGGACCTACGCGTCGGGCTTCGAAGCGGACCTGGACGAGTGGCTGTTGCGCCGCCCGCGCCGCACGGCGCTGAACCCGGCGTGGCCGTGGGCCATCTGGTACCCGCTGCGCCGCACCGGCGGTTTCAGCCGGCTCACGCCCCAGGAACAGGGCGCGATCATCCGGGAGCACAGCGTCCTGGGCCGCGCCTACGGCGACGCCGATCTCGCCCACGACGTCCGCCTGGCCTGTCACGGCCTCGATCTCCATGACAACGACTTCGTCATCGGCCTCGTCGGCCGCGAGCTCCATCCGCTGTCTCACCTAGTGCAGGCCATGCGGAAGACGATGCAGACCTCGCAGTATCTCCAGACGCTCGGCCCGTTCTTCGTCGGCCACGCGCTCTGGCAGAGCCCACACCGCTGACGCCGGCGTCGGGCCGCGTGATGCTCGCGAGGAGCCCCCGAGCCCGGAGTCGGTCGCTGTTTCTGGCCCTCGTGATCGTCGTGGTCGGCGGCTGCGCCGGCGCCAACCTCACGCCCGAGCAGGAATGGGTGATGGCGAAGTTCGCGGACTGCAAGACGCGCACGAACGCGATCAACGTGAATCTCGACCGCGTGGCGCCCAACGGATCCTGGCACGCGTCCATGGCGCAAACCCAAACCGAGTACAACCGTCTCGTGGAGTGCATGAACAGCGAGGACGACTCGGCGCCTTTGTATCGCCGGCTGGCCGAGGGGGGGAACTCCCGGGCCATGGCGGCGCTCGGTTGGATGTACGAGCGCGGGAGCGGCGGGCTGGCCCAGGACGATGCCGAAGCGGTGAAGTGGTACCGGAAGGGGGCCGACGCCGGCAACGCCGGCGCCATGACGAATCTGGCCGTCATGTACTCGCGCGGGCGCGGTGGGCTGTCCCAGGACGACGCCGAGGCGGCAACGTGGTATCGCCGCGGCGCCGACGGCGGGAGCCTGCGGGCCATGGCCGGTCTGGGCACGATGTACGAGACCGGGCGCGGCGGGATCGAGAAGAACGAGTCCGAGGCGTTGCGATGGTACCGGAAAAGCGCGGAAGGCGGGGACAGCTACGCGATGTACCTTCTCGGCCGCGCATACGAGCGCGGCACCGGCGTCGCTGTGGATCGCGTCGAAGCCGTCCAGTGGTATCGAAAGGCCGCCGCCGGCGGTAGCGAGTCGGCTGCGCAACGCCTGAAGGCCCTCGGGAAGTAGTCGGGGTCGGCGCGCACTGGTCACTCGACTCGGCGACGCCCTCCGTGGGAGGATGGCGCCCGCGCGATGCGTCGAACCGAGACGGCCGAGGCCCGCGAAGCGAAACGGCGAGCGCTCGCGGTGCCGCTCGCCGCCCTCGTGGCGGCGCTGTTCCTCCCCCCGGTGTTCACCGGTCTGTCGCTGGCCGGCCAGCGGGCGCTCATCGTCACGGTCATCACGATCGTGCTGTGGACCGGCGAGATCCTCGAGCCCGGCGTCGCCGCCCTGATCGGGGTGACGCTGCTGGCGCTGAGCGGCGCGACCAAGAGCCTGCGCGACGCGCTCCAGGGCTTCGCCAACCCCGTGCCCTTCTTCCTGGTCGGCGTGTTGACGATGGGCGTGGCGGTCGTACGCAGCGGGCTGGCGGAGCGCCTCGCCCGCACGATCCTCGAGCGCGCGCGCGGGCGCAGCCTGACGGTCTACCTCCAGTTGGTGTTCTCGTTTCCCGTCCTGACGTTCATCCTGCCCTCGGCGACCACGCGCTCCGGCATCCTCATCCACATCTACGACGAGCTGTTCACCCTCGGCGGCGTGCCGCGCGGCGCCGACGTCGCCAAGGCCGTCATGCTGGCGCTGTCCTCGATGAATCGCCTCGCGTCCACGACGCTGCTGACCGGCGGCATCACGCCGGTCATGAGCGCGGCCATCATCGGGGGCATGTCGTGGAGCGCCTGGTTCACGCTGATGTCCGTGCCGTACTACGCAATCTTGTTGATGGGCAGCGTGCTCACGTACACGCTCTATCGCCGGGGCTTCGGCCGTGGGCTGCCGGTGCCCGAGCGGGCGCAGCGGCAGCCCATCTCCGGCGTGGAGTGGCGAACGATCGCGATCATCCTGGGCGCGTCCGTCCTCTGGCTCACCGACGGCTTCCACCACCTGGACCCCGCGTTGCCCGCCCTGCTGGCTTTCGTCGCGCTGCTGACGCCGCGCCTGGGACCGCTCGTCTGGTCCGATCTCGACCGCGGCGTCGGCTGGGCGAACTTCTTCGTCATCGCGGCGTCGATCTCGCTGGCCCAAGCCCTGGTCGCCAGCGGCGCCGCGCCGTGGCTCGGCCGGGTGCTGGTCGGCGGCCTGCCGATCCTCGGCGACAGCGCACTCGCGGTCGTGGTGCTCCTGATGCTCGGCGCGACGGCGCTGCGCGTGCTGGTGCCGAACATCTCGGGATTCCTGGCGCTCGCTCTGCCCATCGCGATGTCAGTCGGTCGGGAGACCGGACTGAATCCGGTCGTCTGCGCGCTGGTGGTGATGATCACCGGCGACGCGGTCGTCTACTACCCGGCGCAGAGCTCCTCGGCGCTCGTCATCTACGAGCGCGGACACGTGTCGGCCGGAGAGATGCTGCGGTTCGGCCTCTGGATGACCCTGGTCGGCTGGATCGCGATCCTGCTCGTCGCGTTGCCCTGGTGGTCCTTGGTCGGCGAGCCCTTGCGTCAGTAGGCGCGCACTAGTGCGGGCCCACCGGGAAAGGCTGCTCAAACAGGTCCAGATGCGAGGCGGCGCCCGAAGGCCGCACGCGAGCGTACTTCGAGTACGTGAGCGTGCGGTCGAGGGCGCCAACGAAGCAGATGGGCCTGTTTCAGCAGCCTGCTACGCGAGAGGGGCGGGGAGGTCGGACTTGCCCATCAGGTACTGATCCACACCGCGCGCGGCCGAGCGCCCCTCGGCGATCGCCCAGACGATCAGCGACTGACCGCGCTGCATGTCGCCGCACGCGAACACGCCCGGCACCGACGTCATCCAGCTCGCGTCACGCCACACGTTGCCGCGCTCGGTCAGCTTGACGCCGAGGTCGCTCAGCATCCCCGGACGCTCGGCGCCGAGGAATCCCATCGCCAGCAGCACGAGGTCGACCTCGAGCGTGAACTCGCTGTCGGCGATCGGCTTGAAATCGATCCGGCCGCCCTCGCGCACCATGTCGACCTTCACGGCCTGGAGCTGCCTCACGCGGCCCTCGGCGTCGCCGGTGAACCGCTGGGTCGAGACCGCGTACACGCGGTCGCCGCCCTCTTCGTGGGCGCCGGACACGCGGAAGATGTTCGGCCACTGGGGCCACGGGTTGTCCGGCGCGCGCTCGTCCGGCGGCCGCGGCAACAGCTCGAACTGGTGGACCGACACGGCGCCCTGGCGGTGGACGGTGCCCAGGCAGTCGGCGCCGGTATCACCGCCACCGATGATCACGACGCGCTTGTCCCGCGCCGTGATGAAGTTCTCGTCGGGGATCGGGTCGCCCTCGCAGCGCCGGTTCTGGAGCTTGAGATACTCCATCGCGAAGTGGATGCCCCGCAGCTCGCGCCCGGGCACCTGCAGATCGCGCGGCCAGCAGGCGCCGCCGGCCAGGACGAGCGCGTCGAACTCCCGCCGTAGCTCGGCGACGCGGACGTTGACCCCGACGTGACTGTTCGGCCGGAAGGCGACCCCGTCCTTCTCCATGGGACCCGAGCCGATCACGGCGACGCGCTTCCCGGTCCTGGCGATGCGGGGCTGTGGTCCGATCCAGCCTTCGTCGAACCCATGCTCGACGATCGCCAGCTCGACGCCCTTGATCGTCACCGCGTCGTCGTTGATGCCCAGCACGCACGATCCCTCGCACGGCGCCGGACAGAGCCGTCCGGTCCACTCCGGGAAGTTGTTCGTGGCGTGCAGGCGGTCGAGCGCCTCGCGCCAGCGGTCCTTGTAGACCAGGTCGTTCCAGTCCGGGATGATGTTGCCGAGCGGGCAGCCCTGGTGGCAGAAGGGGATCCCACAATCCATGCAGCGCGCGGCCTGCTTCCGCAGCTCTTCGTCCGGGTAGGGGAGGTAGACCTCTTTCCAGTCGCGGAGCCGCTCGGCCACCGGGCGCGCCGGCGGCTTCTTCCGCTTGATCTCGAGGAAACCGGTGACCTTACCCACCGCCGGTCCCGACCAACTCGGCGAACGTCGGCGCCCGTCCTTCCGCCTGCGCCCGCGCCTCGGCCGCCAGCACGCGCTTGTAGTCGCGGGGCATGATCTTGACGAAGCGGGCCTGCGCTCCCATCCAGTCCCGCAAGATCCCGCTCGCGTAGGTCGAGCCCGTGTACTCGATGTGGCGCCGGATCAGGTCGCGCACCAGGCCGATCTCCTCGGCCTGGACAAGCGGCTCGACGTCCACCATCCCGAGGTTGCACCGGCGTTTGAAGTCGCCGTCGACGTCGAGCACGTAGGCGATGCCGCCCGACATGCCGGCGGCGAAGTTACGCCCGCTCGGCCCCAGCACGACGACCCGACCGCCCGTCATGTACTCGCACGCGTGGTCGCCCACGCCCTCGACGACCGCGTGCACGCCGCTGTTGCGTACGCAGAACCGCTCGCCGGCGACGCCCCGCACGTACGCTTCGCCGCCGGTGGCGCCGTAGAGCGCGACGTTGCCGATCACGATGTTCTCTTCCGCCACGAAGGTCGACGCGCGGGGCGGATAGACGACGAGCTTGCCGCCCGAGAGCCCCTTGCCCCAGTAGTCGTTGGCGTCGCCCTCGAGCGTGAAGCTGATGCCCCGCGGCACGAACGCGCCGAACGACTGGCCCGCGGAGCCGGTGAAGTGGACGCGGATCGTGTCGTCAGCCAGCCCGCGGCTGCCCCGCCGCTTGGTGACGTGGTAGCCGAGCATCGTGCCGACCGTGCGGTTGACGTTGCGGATCGGCAGCCGAAGCTCGACCGCCTGGCCGTGCTCGATGGCCGCGCGGCACGCCGGGATCAGGGTCGTGGCATCCAGGGACTGGTCGAGCGAGTGCTCCTGGGGCCGCACGCGCCGGCGGGCCACCTCGGGCGGCATCGGCGGCTGATAGAGGATCGACGCGATGTCGAGCCCGCGGGCCTTCCAGTGGTCGAGCGCCTGCTTGAAATCGAGCCGGTCCACGCGCCCGATCATCTCGTCCATCGTCCGGAAGCCGAGCGCGGCCATGTGCTCGCGGACCTCCTCGGCCAGGAACCGGAAGAAGTTCACGACGGACTCGGGGCGCCCACCGAAGCGCTTGCGCAGCTCCGGGTCCTGGGTGGCGATGCCGACTGGGCAAGTGTTGAGGTGGCAGACGCGCATCATGATGCAGCCCAGCACCACCAGCGGCGCCGTGGAGAACCCGTACTCCTCGCCGCCGAGCAGCGCGGCGATGACCACGTCGCGCCCGGTTTTCATCTGGCCGTCGACCTGGACGACGATCCGGTCTCGCAGCTTGTTCATCACTAACACTTGCTGCGTCTCGGCGAGCCCGAGCTCCCAGGGCACGCCGCCGTGCTTGATCGAGGTGAGCGGCGAGGCGCCGGTGCCGCCATCGTGGCCGGAGATCAGGACCACGTCCGAGAAGGCCTTGGCCACCCCTGCCGCGACGGTGCCGACGCCGATCTCGGCGACGAGCTTCACGTGCACGCGCGCCTCGGGGTTGGCGTTCTTCAGGTCGTGGATGAGCTGCTTGATGTCCTCGATCGAGTAGATGTCGTGGTGCGGTGGTGGCGAGATGAGCTGGACGCCCGGGGTCGCGAAGCGGACCTTGGCGATCCAGGGATAGACCTTGCCGCCGGGGAGCTGGCCGCCCTCGCCGGGCTTGGCGCCCTGCGCCATCTTGATTTGTAGATCCGTCGCGTTCACCAGGTACTCGCTGGTCACGCCGAAGCGGCCGGAGGCCACTTGCTTGACCGCGCTGCGTCGCAAGTCGCCGTTCGGATCGGGCGTGTACCGCGCCGGATCCTCGCCACCCTCGCCGGTGTTGGAGCGGCCGCCGATCCGGTTCATCGCGATGGCGAGGGTCTCGTGGGCCTCCTGGCTGATCGACCCGTACGACATCGCGCCAGTGGCGAAGCGCTTGAGGATCGACTCGACCGGCTCGACCTCGGCAATCGGCAGGGGCGTCGCGGCCGGCTTCAGCTCGATCAAGCCGCGGAGCGTCGCCAGCCGGCGGCTCTGGTCGTCGCAGAGCTGCGTGTACTCCTTGAAGAGGGCATAGCTCCCCACGCGGGTCGAGTGCTGGAGCCGCGCGATCATGTCGGGGTTGACCATGTGGTGCTCGCCGTCGCGCCGCCACTGGTACTCGCCGCCCCAGTCGAGCTCGGGCGAGCCGGCCGGCCGCGTCGGGAACGCGTGCTCGTGCCGCTGCCGCACCTCCTCGGCCACCACGTCGACGCCGATGCCCCCGACGCGCGAGACGGTCCCGGTGAAGTAGCGGTGGACGAAATCGCCGTTGAGACCGACGGCCTCGAAGATCTGAGCGCCGCAGTAGCTCTGCAGCGTCGAGATCCCCATCTTGGCCATGACCTTGAGGATCCCCTTGTTGAGCGCCTTGATGTAGTTCGTCACCGCCTTCTTGTGGTCGGTGTCGGTGAGCAGCCCCTCGCGGATCATGTCGTCGAGGGTCTCGAACGCCACCCACGGATTGAGCGCGCCGGCGCCGTAACCGATCAGCAGGCACATGTGGTGCACTTCGCGCGCATCGCCCGTCTCGACGACGAGACCGCACCGCGCGCGCTCGCCGCGACGGACCAGATGGTGGTGCACTGCGGCGGTGGCGAGCAGGCTCGGGACCGCCGCCTTCTCGTGGCTGGCGCCCCGGTCCGACAGAATGATCACGTTGTGCCCGTCCGCGATCGCCCGGCTCGCGCGGCGCTGCAGATCCTCGACGGCGCGCTCGAGCCCGGGGGCACCCTCGGCCACCGGATAGAGCATCGGAAGCGTGAGGGCCTTGAAGCCGCGCTCGGCGACGTGCGCGAGCTTGGCCAGCTCCTCGTTCGACAGGATCGGATCCTTGAGCACGATCTGACGGCAGGACTCGGGCTCGGGCTTCAAGAGGTTCCGCTCGGGCCCGACCGTCGACTCCATCGAGGTCACCAGCTCTTCGCGGATCTGATCGAGCGGCGGGTTGGTGACCTGCGCGAACAGCTGCTTGAAGTAGTCGTAGAGCGGCCGCGGCCGGTTCGAGAGCACGGCCAGCGCCGTGTCGGTCCCCATCGAGCCGATCGCCTCCTCGCCGTTCTTGGCCATCGGGGCGAGGAGGATGCGGAGGTCCTCGTGGGTGTAACCGAAGGCGATCTGCCGGGTGACCACCGTTTCGTGGTCGGGCTCGGGCAGGGAGTGCGCGGGCAGCTCCTCGAGGCGGACGAGGTTCTCGCGGAGCCAGTCGGCGTACGGGTGCTCGGCGGCCA
>QHSI01000021.1:0-33299 GCA_003221515.1 Candidatus Rokuibacteriota bacterium | reverse complement strand
CGCAGCCCGTTCCGGTCGAGGACGGCGCCGATGACGGTGCCGTCGGTGAACGCGATCGACGCCGGCCCGTCCCACGGCTCCATCAGCGAGGAGTGGTACTCGTAGAAGGCGCGGCGCTCGGCGCTCATCGACTCGTGGTTCTGCCACGGCTCCGGAATCATCATGAGGATCGCGTGCGGCAGCGAGCGCCCGGTCATCACCAGGAACTCGAGCACGTTGTCGAAGGTCGCCGAGTCCGAAAGCCCGTCGCGCGTCACCGGCAGGACCTTCGCGAGGTCCGCGCCCAGCGCGTCGGACCGGCACAGCGCCTCGCGGGCCTTCATCCAGTTGATGTTGCCGCGCAGGGTGTTGATCTCCCCGTTGTGGGCGATGTACCGGTACGGGTGGGCGAGCGGCCACGACGGGAACGTGTTGGTGCTGAACCGCTGGTGGACGAGGGCCAGCGCCGACTCGAGGTCGGGATCCGTGAGGTCCGGATACATCGTCGCGATCTGGTCGGCGCTGAGCATGCCCTTGTAGATGAGCGTGTTCGAGGACAGGCTCGGCAGATAGGCGTGCTTGTTCTCCGGGATGTCGAGGGCCGCCACCGCCTTCTCGAAGAGCTTCCGGATCACGTAGAGCTTCCGCTCGAAGTGAGTGTGGTCACGCACGGCGGGCCCCCGGCCGACGAAGATCTGCTTGATCACGGGCTCGACCGACCGCGCCGAATCGCCGAGGAGATGGTCGTCGGTCGGCACGTCGCGCCAGCCGAGCATGAGCTGGCCCTCTTCCTCGACGATCGTGTGCAGCAGGACCTGCACCTTCTCGCGCTGCTGGGCATCGCGCGGCAGGAACACCAGGCCGCACCCGTACTCGGTGGGACCGGGAAGGGCGATCTGCAGGCGAGTGCATTCCCGCCGCAGGAACTTGTCGGGCATCTGCAGCAGGATGCCGGCGCCGTCGCCGGTGTTCGCCTCGCAGCCGCAGGCGCCACGGTGCAGGAGGTTGATCAGCACCTGCAGGGCCTGGCTCACGATCGTGTGCGAGCGCCGGCCCTTGATGTCGACGACGAATCCGACTCCGCAGGAGTCGTGCTCGAAGCGCGGGTCGTACAGACCCTGGGCGGCCGGCGGGCCCGGCTGAGCGGCGGTTCGGCGTTGAACTTCCGTCATTGCGGCTCCCCTTTGTGAATGGTTGCACGATATTACTGGCATTCCCATTATTAGTCATCCCCAAAAAGTCGGATAGTAAGTATCAGAGCGGCTTATAATCGGCCCGTGCACCTCGAGACGCTCCGCCTCTATTGCGACGTCGTGCGGCTACGATCCTTCTCGCGGGGCGCCGAGCAGAACTTCGTCTCCCAGTCGGCGGCGAGTCAGGCCATCCAGCAGCTCGAGGGCGAACTAGGCGTCTCGCTGGTCGATCGCACCCAGCGCCCGTTCGTCGTCTCACCCGAGGGCCGGGCCTTCTACGACGCCTGCCGCAGCCTGCTCGAGTCGTGGGAAAAGGCGAAGGCGGGAATCGCCGCGGTCAAGGCCAGGGTCGACGGCACGGTCCGGGTGGCGGCCATCTACTCCGTCGGCCTGCACGACGTGAGTCGCCACATGCAACGGTTCATGTCGCTCTATCCCGACGCACGAGTCCAGCTCGAGTGCCTGCATCCCCACAAGGTCGTCGAAGCGGTGCGGGACGGGGAGGCCGACGTCGGGATCATGTCGTATCCACCGGCCGACCGCGCGCTCTCGATCGTGCCGCTGCGGTCCGAGCCGATGGCGTTCGTGTGTCACCCGAACCATCGTCTGGCGCGGCGGCGCGTCGTGGCGCCGGCCGACCTCGGCGGTGAGACGTTCATCGCGTTCGACGCCGGCCTGACCATTCGCAAGGCGATCGACAAGGCGCTCCGCCAGCACAACGTCCGGGTGAACACCGTGATGGAGTTCGACAACATCGAGACGATCAAACAGGCGATCATCATCGCGGCGGGCGTCTCGATCCTGCCCCGGCACACCGTCCAGAACGAGGCGTCGATCCGCACGCTGGCCGTCGTGCCGCTGGGCATCCCGCACCTGGTGCGTCCGGTCGGGCTGATCCACCGTCGCGGAAAGCCGCTCACACCGACGGTCGAGCGGTTCATCCAATTGCTTCGGGATGTTAACGAGGAGCCCGCGCAGACCGCCGCGCGCTCGTGAACGCGATGGGTCGTTGCCGGGCCACGAGGGGCGAGTTACGATCGGCTTTGAAGGGGACACGTCATGGCTGGTGAGTTCGAGGACGAGTACTCCGCGCGTCTCGACGACGATCTGCGGGCAACCCGCGGCGCCCTGCTCGACGACACGATCGCGGTCCTGACCCCCGCCGAGCCCATCTGCCTCGCCGAGACGGCGACCGTCCACGAGGCTATTCAGAGCATGCTGTCGCGCCGGCAGGCAGGGGTGTTGATCACCGATGGCGGCGGGCGGCTCACCGGCATCTTCACCGAGCGCGACGTGCTGACCCGCGTCGTCGGTAAGAATCTCGAGGCGCGCCGCACGCCACTCAGCGACGTGATGACGCGCTCCCCCCAGGCGCTGACGGCACGCGATCGCGTGGCGTACGCCGTGCACTGCATGAGCGTCGCGGGCTACCGGACGATCCCGCTGGTCGACCCGGACGGCCGTCCGATCGGCGTCGTCACCGTGAACGACGTCATCTGCTGGCTGGCCGCCCTATTTCCGGAAGAGGTCCTGAACCTCCGCCCGGGTGACGCGCTCAAGCACCCCCAGGACGTCGACGCCGGCTAATGGCGCTCAGAATTGGCGATGCGATGCGGTGCGGTGGACTGACCGCCGGGAGGAATCTTGCCCGCCCCGCCAGCCTCCGATAAAATGGCCCTGGTGTGCCGACGTTCGACTTGACGGCCGTCGGTGGTGTCCTCTGGAACCAATTTTCCCGCATCGGGCTCGCGGGATATGACTGCGTAAGCTGAGCGAGGAGACACGACAGGCATGGGCCGGATAGCGACTCCCGCCACAGGCGTCGAGAAGTCGCGAATAGCGCTCGACCGCGCCGTGATCCGGTTCGCCGGGGATTCCGGCGACGGCATGCAGCTGACCGGGGAGCAATTCACGACCGAGTCGGCGTGGGCGGGTAACGACCTCGCCACGCTGCCGAACTTCCCCGCGGAGATCCGCGCACCGGCCGGCACGCTGTTCGGTGTCTCGAGCTTCCAGCTGCAGTTCGGTAGCCAGCGCGTCTACACCCCCGGCGATCGCCTGGACTGTCTGGTCGCGATGAACCCGGCCGCGCTGAAGGTGCATCTGCGTGACCTCAAGACCGGTGGGTTGCTGATCGTCAACACGCAAGCGTTCGACAAGCGCAACCTGGACAAGGCCGGCTACACCGCGAACCCGCTCGACGATCCCACGCTCGCCGAGCGCTATCGGCTGCACAAGGTCGACATGACGGGCCTCACCCACGAGGCCATCAAGGACCTGGCGCTCAACACGAAGGAGAAGGACCGGACCAAGAACTTCTTCGCGCTGGGCCTGGTCTCCTGGATCTACACGCGGCCGCTCGAACCCACGCTGGCGTGGATCGAGAAGCGGTTCGCCAAGAACAAGGACATCGCGGAGGCCAACACTCGCGTGCTCAAGGCCGGCCACGCCTTCGGCGAGACCGCGGAGATCTTCTCCGAGCACTACGCGGTCGAGCCCGCCGAGATGGCGCCGGGACTCTACCGGGCCATGACCGGCAACCGAGCTCTTGCCTGGGGCATCCTGGCGGCCGCGCAGCGCTCGAGGGTTCCGGTCGTCTACGGCGCCTATCCGATCACGCCGGCCAGCGACATCCTGCACGAGCTGGCCATGCACAAGCGCTTCCGGGTGAGGACGATCCAGGCCGAGGACGAGATCGCGGCGGTCACCGCGGCGATCGGCGCCTCGTTCGGCGGAGCCATCGGCGTCACGGCATCGAGCGGCCCGGGCATCGCGCTCAAGGGTGAGGGCATCGGCCTCGCCGTGACGGCGGAGCTCCCGCTCGTCGTCCTGAACATCCAGCGGGCCGGCCCATCGACGGGCATGCCCACCAAGACCGAGCAAGCCGACCTCATGCAGGCGCTCTACGGCCGCAACAGCGAGGCCCCGGTGATCGTGCTCGCCCCGGCCACGCCCGGCGATTGCTTCTACATCGCGTACGAGGCCGTGCGGATCGCCGCCAAGTACATGGTCCCGGTGATCGTGCTGAGCGACGGCTTCCTGGCCAACGGCTCGGAGCCTTGGCTGATCCCGGATGCGTCCACGCTGCCGCCGATCGACATCCAGTTCCGGACGGAGCGGGAAGGATTCTTCCCGTACCTGCGCGACCCGGCCACGCTGGCGCGGCCCTGGGTGAAGCCCGGCACGCCCGGTCTCGAGCACCGCATCGGCGGGATCGAGAAGCAGGACGTCACCGGCAACATCTCCTATGACCCGGAGAACCACGACCACATGATCCGCACGCGGGCCGAGAAGGTTCGGCGTGCGGCACAGGAGATCCCCCCGACGTCGATCAACGGCCCGGCCACGGGCGACCTTCTGGTCGTCGGCTGGGGCGGCACGTACGGCGCGATCACCGCGGCGGTCGAGCGGGCTCAGGCGGAAGGGAAGTCGGTCGCCTCGGTCCATCTGCGCCATCTGAACCCGCTTCCGCCGGACCTCGGCCACATTCTGCGCGAGTACCGCAAGGTGCTGGTGCCGGAGATCAACAGCGGGCAGCTCGTGCGGGTGTTGCGCGCCGAGTACCTGGTCGACGCGGTCGGCTTCAACCGGGTACGCGGACTGCCGCTGCCCACCGAGGAAATCCACGAAGCCATCAACCAGCTTCTGGGGAGCAAGTGATGAGTCCGAGCGAAGCCGGAGCCAAGGAAGCGCCGAAGTACACGAAGAAGGATTTCGAGTCGGACCAGGACGTTCGCTGGTGCCCGGGCTGCGGCGACTACGCGATCCTCTCCGCCGTCCAGAAGACGATGCCCGACCTCGGGATCCCCAAGGAGGACATCGTGTTCATCTCCGGGATCGGCTGCTCGAGCCGCTTCCCGTACTACATGAACACCTACGGCTTCCACACGATCCACGGCCGCGCGCCGGCGATCGCGACCGGGCTCCGCGTGGCGCGCCCCGATCTGAAGATCTTCGTGGTCACCGGCGACGGCGACGGGCTGTCGATCGGCGGCAACCACATGCTCCACGTCCTGCGCCGTAACGTGAACCTGACGATCCTCCTGTTCAACAACCGGATCTACGGACTCACCAAGGGCCAGTACTCGCCGACGAGCGAGCTCGGCAAGGTGACGAAGTCGACGCCGGTCGGCTCGGCGGACCGTCCGGTCAACCCGCTCTCGTTCGCGCTCGGCTGCGGCGCGACCTTCGTGGCGCGCACCGTCGACCGCAACATCCCGCACATGGACGAGATGCTGAAGCGGGCGGCCAAGCACAAGGGCACCGGCTTCGTCGAGATCCTCCAGAACTGCAACGTCTACAACGACCTGGCCTGGAACGTCATCTACGACCGGGAGTCGAAGGTCCAGCACGAGCTCCGGCTCGAGCACGGCAAGCCCCTGCTGTTCGGACCGCCGGACGACCGGCGCGCCCTGATCATGGAAGGCGTCACCCCCAAGGTGGTCCGAGCCAAGGACGTCCAGGAGAGCGCGCTCTGGGTCCACGACGAGACGAACGTGAACGCCGCCAAGCTCCTGGCGGACCTCTTCGCGCCCGACTTCCCGGTGCCCATCGGCGTGCTCTCAGCGGTCGACGCTCCGGTCTACGAGGACCTCATCCTCGAGCAGGAGCAGAAGGCCATCTCGGAGCGCGGCCCCGGCGACATCGCCAAGCTGCTGACCTCGGGAGACACCTGGAAGATCTCGTAGCTCGCCGCGCGGGGCACGTCGCCACATGCCCCTGAGCCGCACCCTTCTCGCGGACCTCGAGCGAATCGTCGGCGCCGGTGGTCTCGTGCGCTCCTACGAGGGCCGGCTGGTCTACGAGTCGGACATGCACACGTTCTACAAGGGCGCGCCCGACGTGGTGGCCCTTCCGACCCGTACCGACCAGGTCGTTGCGATCGTTCGACTCTGCCGTGCCGAGCGCGTACCGATCGTTCCCCGCGGCTCCGGTACGGGGCTGATCGGCGGGGCCATGGCGCCTCAGGGCGGCGTGATGATCGGCCTGAACCGGATGGACAAAATTCTAGAAATCGACCTGCCGAACCGCTGCGCTACAGTCCAGCCGGGCCTGATCAACCTCTTCCTGACCCAGGCGGTCGCAAACAGCGGATATTTCTTCGCTCCTGATCCCTCGAGCCAGATGGTCTCCTCCATCGGGGGCAACGTCTCCACCAACGCCGGTGGACCCCACTGCCTGAAGTACGGCATCACCACCAACCACGTGCTCGGGCTCGAGCTCGTGACGGGCACCGGTGAGGCCGTACGCCTGGGCGGCAAGGTGGTCGATCGCCCGGGGTACGACCTGACGGGAATCGCCGTCGGCTCGGAAGGCACGTTCGGCATCGTGACCGCCGTCACCGTGCGTCTTCTGCACGCCCCTGAGGCAGTGAGAACGATCCTGGCCTCGTTCGTGGCCATCGAGGACGCGTCCGAGGCGGTGTCGGCGATCATCGCGGCGGGCATGATCCCGGCGGCCCTCGAGATGCTCGACGAGATGATGATCCGCGCTATCAACGAGGGATCGAACGCGGGCTACCCGAAGGACGCCGCAGCCGTGCTCCTGATCGAGCTCGACGGTCCCCTCGCCGAAGTCATGGCGCAGAGCGAGCGCGCCGCCCAGATCTGCTGGGAGCGTGGCGCCCTCGAGGTACGCGTGGCGCGCGACGACGCCGAGCGGGCGCTGCTCTGGAAGGGGCGCAAGGAGGCCGCCGGGGCCGTCGGCCGGCTCGCGCCGACCTATCTGCTCCAGGACGCGGTCGTTCCGCGCTCCAAGCTGCCCACGATCATGCGCGAGCTGATCGCGATCGGCGCCCGCCACCGCGTCCGGATCGCCAACGTGTTCCACGCCGGCGACGGGAACCTCCACCCGTTGATCCTCTACGACGACCGCGACCCCGAGGAGCTCGAGCGGGCGAAGGCGGCCAACGAGGAGCTGCTGAACGCCTGCATCGCGATGGGCGGGACGGTGACGGGTGAGCACGGCGTCGGGCTCGACAAGGCCAAGAACCTGCCACTGCAGTACGCCGACGCCGACCTCAACTTCATGTATCGCCTGCGCCGGGCCTTCGACCCGGAGACGATCATGAATCCCGGCAAGCTCCTGCCGTCTCACCCGGCCTGCGGCGAGGGTTTCCGGCCGGCGCGACCCCGCGTGCCCGATGGCGCCTGGATCTAGGCGCGCGCATGTCAGTCGCGGGGCGCTCGGTGGGCGAGGCGTTCGTCGCGATCGCCGGACGCGACGGCGTTCGGGACGACGTGCCCGCGCGCGCCGCCGCGGCGGTCGACGGGCTGGTCCCGCGCTGGGTCGTGCGCCCGGCGTCGCTCGAGCAGGTGAGCCAGGTCGTCGCCCTCGCCCACGAGGCCGCGCTGGCGGTCGCGCCGCGCGGCAGCGGCAGCGCGCTCGAGCTCGGGTGTCCTCCGGCGCGCCTGGACGTGGCGCTCGACCTGTGCGGCCTGGATCGGGTCGTCGAGTACAACCCGGCCGATGTATCGATCACGGTGGAAGCCGGCATTACTGTGGGAGCGCTGGCCGCCCGGCTGGCGCCGCACCGGCAATTCCTGGCGCTCGACCCTCCGGGCGCGTCGACGCGGACGCTGGGTGGCATCGCGGCGACCAACGCCAGCGGTCCGCTCCGCGTGCGCTACGGCACGATGCGTGATCTGCTGCTGGGCGTCCGCTTCGTCCAGGCCGACGGCGTGTTGACCTGGGGCGGCTCGAAGGTCGTGAAGTCGGTGAGCGGATACGACGTACCGAAGCTGATGATCGGCGCGCTCGGAACGCTCGGCGTGCTCGGCGAGCTGACGCTCCGCCTGCATCCGCTGCCCGACGCCGAGCGCTCGTGGCTCGTGCGGCTGCCCTCGGCCGAAGCGGCGCAGGCGTTCGTCGAGCGGGTCGTCGATTCGTCGCTCCAGCCGAACCGGCTCGAATACCTCGGCGAGCAGGTGCTCGAGGCGGTTTTCCCGGGCCCGACGTCGTCGGCCGTGGCGGTGTCGATCGGGAGCGTCGAGGAAGCGGTCGTCGAAGGGGGCGAGCGGCTGGCCGCGCTCGCCAAGGCTGAAGGAGCGCAGATCCTTCCGGTGCCCGACGCGTTCTGGAGCGACGCCGAGCGGGCGTTGACGCCGTCCGAGGGCGAGGCGCTGCTCCAGATCGCCTCGCTGGCCGGTCGGCTCGCGACGACCCAGCGAGCGATCGTCGAGGCCGTACGGGCCAGCGCACCACGGGCGCGGGTGTGGACGAGCTGCTGCGCTCCGCTGGGGACGGTTCGCGTCCGTCTTGCCGATACCGACCTGGCCGTGACGACGGCGATCACGAAACGCCTGCGCGACGAGGTCGCCGAGATCGGCGGTAGCGTCGTCATCGCGCGCGGACCCTCCGCGCTGCGGGCAGCGGTCGATCCATGGGGCCCCGTCGAGGCCGGTGCCTTCGCGCTCATGCGAGCGCTGAGAGACGATCTCGATCCCAAGCGCGTGCTAAATCCCGGCCGGTTCGTCGGGGGCCTGTGATGACCTCGGCCTTCCGCGGACCGGATGCCCCCGACGTCGAAGAGATCAGGAAGTGCGTGCATTGCGGGATCTGCCTGCCGACGTGCCCGACCTATCGCGTCCTCGGTGAGGAGATGGATTCCCCGCGCGGCCGCATCTACCTGATGCGCGCCGCCGCGGAGGGGCGCGTGGAGCTCAGCGAGACCTTCCGGCGCCATCTGGATCTCTGTCTCGGCTGCCGCGCCTGCGAGACCGCGTGCCCGTCGGGCGTGAGGTTCGGCTCGCTCCTCGAGGCGACGCGCGCTCAGCTGCGGCGGCACGGGCCGCCGCCGAAGCATCGCCTGCTCGAGGCGTTCGCGTTCTCGCTCTTCCCAGAGCCGGCGCGGCTCGGCGCGGCCCTCGCGGCCTTCCGCCTCTACAGGGCGTCAGGGCTCCGCGCCCTCGTCCGCGCAATCGGCGTCCTTCGTCTGGCGCCAACGCTCGCGGCAATGGACGCGCTGCTCGACGAGGTCCCGCGGGCCGGGCCTTTGCCAGAGCTCGTCCCCGCCCGCGGCCGGGTGCGCGGACGGGCCGGGCTCCTCACGGGCTGCGTGCAACGCCAGCTCTATCCTCAGGTGAATCGGGACACCGCTCGGCTCCTGGCGATCGCCGGCTACGAGGTCGTGATTCCAACAGGGCAGGGATGCTGCGGAGCCCTCGAGCTCCACGCCGGCCTGGTGGACGCGTACTCAGCCAGGGCCCGCACTCTTGCTGCCTCGTTCCCCAGCGATCTCGATTTCGTCGTCACCAACGCCGCGGGCTGCGGCTCGGCGATGAAGGAGTACGGAAATCGGCTTCCCGAGCTCGCCCCCTTCGCCGGGCGCGTCCGGGACGTCATTGAGGTCCTGGCCGGGGCCGAGCTGCCGCTGGGGAGGCTCGATCTGACCGTGACCTACCACGACGCCTGCCATCTGGCTCACGGCCAGCGCGTGCGTCAGGAACCGCGCGAGCTGCTCCGGCGGATCCCGGGGCTCAAGCTCGTGGAGCTCGGGGACAGCGACCTCTGCTGCGGCAGCGCCGGCGTCTACAACCTGCTCGAGCCCGGTATCGCCGACGAGCTGCTGGAGCTCAAGATCGCGCGCATCGCGGAAACGGGCGCTCGGCTTGTCGCGGCCGCGAACCCCGGATGCCTCCTGCAGATCGCCAGCGGGTGCCGCCAGCGTGGTCTGGACGTGACGCTCGTTCATCCCGTAGAGTTGCTGGCGAGAGCGGTGGATGCGCATACGAGTTAAGGACCACGTGAAGCTCCAGGCCGATCGGATGGCGAGGATCGCGCTCGCCACGACCGAGCGCGCCCAGCTCGACCTCTACTGCGTGGCGCCGGGCCAGGCCCAGCGGCCGCACACGCACGGGAATCAGGACAAGATTTACTACGTCCTCGAAGGCAAGGGGCGCTTCACCGTGGGCGCCGAGACCCAGACCCTCGAGGCCGGCGACGCGACGGTCGCGCGAGCTGGCGTGGAGCACGGTCTCCTCAACGAAGGGGCCGCGCCGCTGCTCGTCCTCGTCGTCGTCACACCGCCGCCCCCGCACGCGTGAACGCTCCCGTCCGCGCGGCGCTGATGGTCACCTGCCTGGGCGACATGTTCTTCCCGGAAGTCGGCGTGAGCGTCACGCGGCTCCTCCGTCGCCTGGGGGTGACCGTGGACTTTCCCCAGGGCCAGACCTGCTGCGGCCAGCCACTGTTCAACTCCGGCTACCACGCCGGCGCGACGCGGGTCGCCGCCCGGACCGTCGAGGTGTTCCGGGACGCCGAGCACGTCGTCGTGCCCTCGGGCTCGTGCGCCTACATGGTCCGCCACGAGTACCCGGCGCTGCTGCGCGACACTCCAGCCCGCGCCGAGGCCGAGCGGCTCGCCGGCCGGACGTACGAGCTGTCTCAGTTCCTGGTGAGGGTCCTGGGCAAGACACGGTTCAAAGCCAGCGTGAGCGGGCGCGTGACCTATCACGACTCCTGCCACCTGCTGCGCGGGCTCCACGAGTCCGAAGCGCCGCGGATTCTGTTGAAGAATCTCGAGGGCGCGGAGCTGGTCGAGCTGCCGGGCGGCGACGAGTGCTGCGGCTTCGGCGGCTCGTTCTCGGTGCGCCTGCCGGAGGTCTCCTCGCAGATCCTCGACAAGAAGATCCGGAACATCGAGGCCACCGGCGCCGCGTGCGTCGTCGCCTGCGACTCCGGCTGCCTCATGCAGATGGGCGGGGGGCTCGGCCGCCGCCGCTCGAAGGTGCGCCCGCTGCACCTGGCCGAGCTGCTCGCCGGGGACGAGCGATGAGCGAGACGGACCTGTCCGTCCCGTTCCGCCGGCGTGCCGGCAGCGCCCTCGGGGACAAGCACCTGCAGGAGGCGCTGACGATCGCGACCACCAAGTTCATCGGCCTCCGGCGCGACGCCTTCGACGAGTTCCCGGAGGGCGAGCGCCTCCGCGACCTGGCCCGCGAGATCAAGGAAGCGACGCTCCAGCACCTCCATCGCTACGTCGAGCAGCTGATCGACAGCGTCGAGCGCCTCGGCGGCCACGTGCACTACGCGACGACGCCGGAAGAGGCGCGCCGCGTGGTCCTGGACATCGCCGCGCGCACCGGCGCTCGCATGGCGGTGAAGTCGAAGTCGATGGCGAGCGAGGAGATCCACCTGAACGAGGCGCTCGAGGCGGCCGGCGTGATCCCGATCGAGACCGACCTCGGCGAGTACATCATCCAGCTCGCGCACGAGCGCCCGTCGCACATCATCGCGCCGGCGATCCACAAGACCAAGGGCCAGGTCGCCGACCTCTTCGCGAAGGAGCTGAAGCGGCAGGTGGCGGCGGACCCGGAGGAGCTGACCCGGATCGCGCGCGTCGAGCTGCGCCAGAAATTCCTCGAGGCCGATCTCGGGATCACCGGCGCGAACTTCGCCGTCGCCGACACCGGGACGGTCGTGCTGGTGACCAACGAGGGCAACGGGCGGATGGTCACCTCGCTCCCGCGGGTTCACGTTGCGGTCATGGGCGTCGAGAAAGTCGTACCCTCGATGACCGACCTCATGGTGTTTCTCCAGATCCTCGCCAAGAGCGCGACGGGCCAGAAGCTCTCGGTCTACACCACGCTCGTCCGCGGGCCGCGCCGGCCCGGCGAGCTCGAGGGACCCGACGAGTTTCACCTGGTGCTGCTGGACAACGGCCGCATCCGCCAGATCGCGGGGCCGCTCCGCGAGGCGCTCTACTGCCTGCGCTGCGGCGCCTGCCTCAACGTCTGTCCCGTCTACCGGCAGATCGGCGGCCACGCCTACGGCTACACGTATCCCGGGCCGATCGGCATCCTCCTGACCGCGATGCTCGAGGGCCCGGGCTCGGTGAAGGACCTCGCCCACGCGTCGTCCCTCTGCGGAGCCTGCGCCGACGCGTGCCCAGTCCGGATCGACATCCCCAAGATGCTCGTCGAGCTGCGCCGCGAGATCCACGAGGCTCGCATCGCGCCGTGGACGGAGCGTCTGGCCTACGGGCTGATGGAGAAGGTCCTCGCGAGCCCGAGCCTCTATCGCTGGAGCAAGCCGCTGGCGCGGCTGCTGCAACGCCCGTTCGCCCGCGACGGTCGGATCCGGAGCGTGCCCCTGGCCTTCACCGAGTGGACGCGCACGCGCGACCTTCCCGCCCTCGCCCCCCAGACCTTCCACGAGCAATGGCCCACGCTGAAATGACAACACGGACCGAGTTCCTGTCGCGCATCCGCACCGAGGTCGGCAAGACCCCGGGCCTCTTCTCCGCGCGAACGGCGCCGCGTCCGTCCGATCCGCGAGCGGTCAGCGAGACCATCAAGCGCGAGCTGGCCGAGCGTTGGCCGCAGGCGCTCGAGCGTTTCCAGCTCGAGTTCGAGCGCGTGGCCGGCGTGTTCCATCGCGCGGCCTCGATCGCCGTCGTCCCTCAGGTCGTCGCCGGCATCGCGCGCGAGAACGAGGTGCGGCGGCTCGTGGCCTGGGACGCGCCCGAGCTGGGCGCCGATCTCCTGGACGCGCTGACGGCGCGTGGACTCGAGCCCTTCGCGATGCCGCCGGGCGATCTCGCCGACGCAACGGAGCGCGCCGAGCTCCGCCGCCGCGTCGCCGACGCCGAGCTCGGACTCACCGGCGTCGATCTCGCGATCGCCGAGACCGGCACGCTCGTGCTCCGGTCCGGCGCGGGGCGCCCACGCTCGACCTCGCTGCTGCCGGCCTGCCACATCGCCGTCTTCGATCGCACCGCGTTGATCGAGACGCTGGGCCAGGCCGGCGTGTTCCTCGAGCTGTGGAACCGGGGCGAGCTCGAGGGCAGAATTGGTGCGGTGACAAGCTTCATCACCGGACCGAGCCGGACCGCCGACATCGAGCTCACCCTTACCCGCGGTGTCCACGGCCCCAAAGAAGTTCACGCGATCTTCGTCGACCAGGCGATCCGTGGCTGAGCGCTACTTCACGCCCGCCGAGGTCGAAGCCCTGATCCCGAGACTCACGCAGATCATGGAGCAGGTCATGGCCGCGCACGTCGAAGCCGGCGAGGCACGCGATCGGATTCAGGCCGAACAGCAGCGAATCGCCGTGGCCGGCGGCGGCGTGCTCGATCGCGCGGCGTGGCAGGGGTCGAAGGCGCGCATCGAGCGGATGACGCGGGAGATCCAGAACGGCGTGGAGAAGATCGTCAAGCTCGGAGGCGTCCCCAAGGACCTCGGGCTCGGGCTGGTCGACTTCCTCCACCTGCGGGAGGGCCGGGAAGTGAACCTTTGCTGGAAGCACGGCGAGCGCGAGATCCGTCACTGGCACGGGCTCGACGAAGGCTACACCGCGAGGAAGCCCCTCTGATGCGCTACGCCGCCGTCCTCTTCGACCTCTTCGACACGCTGGTGCGCTTCGACCGGCAGCGGATGCCCGAGATCCAGATCAACGGTAAGACGGTTCGCTCCTCGGCCGGGATGTTGCACGCGATCCTGCGAACGCACGCGCCCCACATCGAGCTCGAGGCGTGCTACGAAGCGCTCTCCGCCAGCTGGCGGGAGGCGGAGCGACTGCGCGCGCTCGATCATCGTGAAGTGGCGGCCCCCGTCCGGTTCGCGCACTTCTTCCAGACGCTCGGCCTGGACGAAGCGGCGCTGCCGCCCGGCTTTGGCCTCTCGCTCATCGACGCCCATCGCGGCGCGCTCGGCCGCGCCGCCGAGTTCCCCGCGCACCACGGCCCGCTGCTGCGCCGGCTCGCCGAGCGCTACCGCCTGGCGGTCGTGTCGAACTTCGATTACACGCCGACCGCGCTCGACATCCTCGAGCGCGCCGGCGTCACCGACCTGTTCCGGACGATCGTCGTGTCGGACGAGGTCGGCTGGCGCAAGCCGCGACGCGATATCTTCGACGCGGCGCTCAGCCGGCTGGGGGTGCGGGCCGAGGAGTCGTTGTTCGTCGGCGACCGTGCCGACATGGACGTGCTGGGCGCGCAGCAGATCGGCATGGACGCGGCGTGGATCAACCGGGACCGCGAGAAGCTGCCGGCCGGCGTCGCGCCGCCGACCTACGAGATCCGCGACCTCGGCGAGCTCGCCGGGATCCTGGGAGTCGGGTCGAGCATCTAAAGCGGAGGCAAGGAGAACGCGCTCATGGCGACCACGCGAAAAGTCATCATCATCGGGTCCGGCCCGGCGGGCTACACGGCGGCGATCTACGCGGCGCGCGCCAACCTGGCCCCGCTCATGCTGAGCGGTGTACAGGCCGGCGGGCAGCTCATGCTGACGACGCTCGTCGAGAACTATCCCGGGTTCGTGGAAGGCATCCAGGGACCCGAGCTCATGGAGATCATGAAGAAACAGGCCGAGCACTTCGGCACCGAGATGATCACCGAGGACGTGACGTCGGTCGACTTCTCGAAGCGCCCGTTCGTGGTCAAGACAGACGATCAGACCTTCGAGGGCCACACCGTCATCATCGCCACCGGCGCCTCCGCGAAGCTCCTCGGCCTGCCGGCGGAGTCGAAGCTGATGGGGCGCGGGGTCTCGACGTGCGCGACCTGCGACGGCTTCTTCTTCAAGGACGGGAACATCATGGTCGTGGGCGGCGGCGACTCCGCGCTCGAGGAGGCACTCTACCTCTCACGCCTGGGCCGCCGGGTGGACGTCGTCCACCGGCGCGACGCGCTTCGCGGCTCGAAGATCATGCAGGAGCGCGCCTTCAAGAACCCGAAGATCGAGTTCATCTGGGACACCGCGGTGGACGACATCCTCGACGTGGACAAGGGCAAGGTCACGACCGTGCGCCTGAAGAACGTCAAGACCGACGCGCTCCACGAGCGCCCGGTCGACGGCCTCTTCGTCGCGATCGGCCATGAGCCGAACACCCAGATCTTCCGGGGCCAGATCGAGCTGTTGCCGAACGGCTACGTCAAGGTGAAGACCGGGACCACGCAGACCAGCGTGGCCGGTGTGTTCGCCGCGGGTGACGTGCAGGACTTCACGTACCGTCAGGCGGTGACGGCGGCCGGGACCGGATGCATGGCCGCGCTGGAGGCCGAGCGCTACCTGGAGGCGACCCAGCCACATTGATTATATGGGGGGCCTCGAAGGGCCCCCCAAGCCCCCCCACGCCCCCCAAGTTCGCGCAAGAAAAGTCTTACCGCCTCCGCGCACGGTGTGACAAAGTCATAGCGGCAAAAGGAGGGATCCGTGCGACGTGTGATGCCCGTGCTGCTGTTGAGCGTCGTCATCTCGTTCCTCGCCATCGCCTGCGACCGTGGGCCGAGCGCAAAAAGCGGCGGTGTCGCCTCGATCAAGGTCGTCATCGCGGACTACAGCAAGGACAACACGCGGCCCTTCTGGCAGGCGCTCTCCGCGGCATACACGAAGCAGACCGGCGTCAAGGTCGACCTGCAGGTCATCGACTGGAACTCCATCGATCAGCAGGTCACCACGATGATCCAGAACAACCAGCCGCCGGACGTGCTGAACCTGAACTCCTTCTCCAGCTACGCGAAGGACGGGCTCCTCAACTCCTCCGAGGACGTCTTGTCGCCCAAGACCCGCGACGACTTCCTCGCCGCGTTCGCGCGGGGCGGGGAATACCAGGGCAAGCTCTACGGCTTTCCGATCCTGTCGAGCGCGCGGGCGTTCTTCTACAACAAGAGCCTCTTCGCGAAAGCGAAGATCGCCGCGCCCCCGAAGACGTGGGACGAGTTCGTCAAGACCGCCCAGAAGATCACGGCGCTCGGCAAGGGCACGATCGGCTACGCGCTGCCGCTCGGCCCCGAAGAAGCACAGGCCGAGTGGTCGATCTGGATGTGGAACAACGGAGGCGACTGGAAGTCCGGCGACCAGTGGGCGATCAACAGCGAGAAGAACCTCCAAACCTTGAAGTTCCTCGCCGACCTCGCGAACACGCACAAGGTCACGCAGGTGAACCCGGGCAAGACCAACCGCACGGACGGCGCCTTTCAGCTCTTCAAGGACGGCAAGGTCGGCATGGTGATGGGGTTCAGCCCGCTGGCCAAGCAGCTCGACGCCGAGGGCAAGGTGGACTACGGCACGAAGTTCCTCGACCTCTACTATCAGCCGGAGAACATCACCCGATGGATCACCGCCGAGGGCTTCCTCCCGGTGACCAAATCCGGTCTCGACCAGATGCGCTCGAACCCCAAGCTCAAGCCCTATCTGGACGCGCTGCCCAACGCCAGGCTCGTTCCCACGACCGATCCGGCGTGGGACAAGGTCAAGCTCGACGTCCAGCAGAACATCGGGCTGGCGGTGCAGCCCGGGGGCAACCCCAAGCAGGTCCTCGACCAACTCCAGAAGAACGCCACCACGGCAGGCGGCCGCTGACGTTGCCCGGTCCTCGCCGCACGCGGCGAGCGACCGACTGGCAGGCGCTCCTCTGGCTCGGCCCGAGCCTCCTCCTCATCGGCGGCGTCGTGCTGTATCCGGCGGCGCGGCTCGTCCAGGCGTCGCTCAGCCAGTACTCGGTCACCGGCCTCTACCAGGGCTGGGTCGGCCTGCGGAACTACGCGCGGCTCTTGCGGCAGGAGGCGCTGGCGACGGTCGCCATGAACACCGTGGTCTGGGTGGCGGTGATCGTCGTGGTGACCGTGCTGATCTCGCTGGCGCTCGCGCAGCTCTTGGACCGGCGCTTCCCGGGCCGGCGGCTGGTGCGGTGGGCGCTGATCGTGCCGTGGGCCGCGTCGCTCATCATGACGTCGAAGCTCTTCGTGTGGATCTACGACTACTACTTCGGGATCCTCAATCCGGTGCTGCAGTCGCTCGGCGTCCCCGCGCAGCCGGTGGACTGGCTGGGTGACGACTCGACGGTGATGGGGGCGATGATCGCCGTGGGTGTCTTCGTGTCGCTGCCGTTCACCAGCTACGTCCTGCTGGCCGGGCTCCAGACCATTCCCGCCGACGTGTACGAGGCGGCGCGCGTCGACGGCGCCTCGGCGTGGCGCACGTACCGGTCGGTGACCCTGCCGCTGCTCCGCCCGGCCCTGCTGGTCGCCGCCGTGCTCAACATCATCTACGTCTTCAACTCGTTCCCGATCGTGTGGACGCTCAACGACCGGAACCCCGGCTTCGGCCACGACACGATGATCACCTACATGTACAAGATCGCCTTCAAGAGCTCGCTTCGCGACGTCGGCCTGGCCGCGGCGCTCGGCGTCGTCAACGTCGCGCTGATCCTCGTCGCGGTGATCGTCTATCTGCGGACCGTGCGCTGGCGGGAGGCCGAAGCGTGAGCGGCGCTCGCCGCGCGCTCGGGCGGGCGGGGCTCAGCGGCGCCGGAGCGCTCCTGGCTCTCGCATTCCTGGCGCCCTACCTGGTCATGCTGTTCACCGCCGCCAAGCCGGAGGCCGAGCTCCGGATGTCGCCGCCGCGCCTCATGCCGCCCGTCTGGCACTGGACGAATTTCCTCGCCGTGCTGCGCGACGGGGAGTTCCAGACCTGGCTGCGGGTCTCGCTCGTGGTCGCCCTCGCCTCGATGGCGCTCGTGGTCGCGGCCGCCGTGCCGGCCGCCTATCACACGGCGCGCCACCGCTTCCGCGGCCGCACCGCGTTCCTGTTCCTGGTGCTGGTGACCCAGATGTTCTCGCCCACGAGCCTGGTGGTGGGCCTGCATCGAGAATTCTTCGAGCTCGACCTCATCAACACCTACACGGCGCTCATTCTCACCAACGCCGCGTTCAACCTCGCGTTCGCCATCTGGATCCTGCGCGCGTTCTTCGCGTCGATCCCGCGCGAGATCGAAGAGGCGGCGGCGGTCGACGGCTGCGGCCGGCTGCGCGTGCTCGTGCGGATCGTGCTCCCGCTCTCGCGGCCCGGCCTGGTGACGGCGGCGATCTTCGCGTTCATCGCGGCGTGGAACGAGTACATCGTGGCGCTCACACTCATGACGGATCCGGACAAGAAGCCGCTGACCGTCGGCGTGACGTCCTACGTCACGGCGTACGTCCAGCACTGGAACTCGCTCTTCGCGGCCTCGATCATCGCGATCGTGCCGGTGGTCGTGCTGTTCATCCTGATCGAGCGCTACCTGGTCGGCGGCTTGACCGCCGGCAGCGTCAAGTAACGCAGCCTGTGCAGCTAGGTCCCGACGCGGAGGGGAGCGGCGAGATCCTTCAGCAGGGCGATCGTCGAGAGATACGAGAGCTTTCCCGTTCGCGGGTTCTCCGACGGGACGTTCTCGATCTCGATCGTGAGCCGGCCGAACTCGCCCTCCACGGAAATGCGGTGGCGGTTCAGCGGGCGCTCTGGCGAGGCGAAGATCTTGATGCGCGTCTTCTCGGGGCCGATGCCGGCCAGCGAGAGCGCCGCGACCACGTTGACGTTCGCCGGGAAGGCCCGGCACGCCTCGGTGGCCGGCCCCTCGAAGATCAGCGTCTCTTGCGTGATCGCGTCGAGGTCGATCTTCTGCTGCTCGATCCAGGGCGCGCCGGCGAGGCCGCGCGGCGGCTTGCGGCTCTCCATCGTTACCGACGTGATCGCGCCGATGCGGGCGCCCTTGACGCCGTCGAGGCCCGCGATCGCTCCCGACGGGACGAGGATGCGGCAGTGGTTGGCCGCCGCCACGTCCACCCAGTCCTGGCGACCCAGCAGGCCGCCGCACGAGAGCACGACGAGGTCGCGGCCCGCCTTGAGCGCCGTGGGGGCGATTTCCTCGAGGTGCTTCTGCGTCGACGCCTCGACGACGAGGTTCGACGCCTCGACGAGCGCGGCGAGCGAGAGGAACGGGGCGGGGGAGCGGAGGTCCTTCAGGAAGCGCTCGGCCTTCGCCCGGTCGCGCGCCGTCGCGCCGGCCAGTCGGAGCCCGGGAATGCCCTCATCGAGGGCGCGGCAGACCTGCCGGCCGATCGCGCCGAGCCCGACCACGCCCACGTCCATCGTGCGCGCATGGTATCATGCCGCCTGACACTCGAATGACGGCCGCGCACGATCTGCGACAGCCGCTCGAGCGGCTCTACCGCGAGTTCGACTACACGAGCCGAGTCGAGCTTGACGCGATTCGATTCCCCCTCCGCTACCCGGACTCGCGCGACCGCGAGATCGTGGCGCTGCTGAGCGCCTGCCTGGCCTACGGCCGTGTCGATCTGTTCAGCGGCGCCCTGGAGGGCGTGCTCGCCAAGATGAGCCCGTCGCCCGCGGCCTTCGTGACAGGCTTCGACCCGCGCCGCGACGCGGGCGCCTTCGCCGATTTCTGGTATCGGTTCAACCGCCCCCGCGACCTCGCCGCCTTCTGCATCGCCGCGCGCGCTCTGCTCGGCCGGTACGGCACGCTCGAGAAGTGCTTCCTCGCTGGCGACGACGACGGGCGCGGCCCCATCGGCCCGACCCTGGAGCGCTTCTCCCGGAAGTTCCTGGACGCGGATCTAAGTCCCGTGTTCGGGCGCGGCCGGATCTCGCGCGGCTATCGCCATCTGTTCCCGCTGCCGTCGGTCGGCGGCCCCTGCAAGCGGCTGAATCTGTTCCTGCGCTGGATGGTCCGGCGCGAGCCGCCGGACTTCGGCCTGTGGACCGGAGTCTCGCCGGCCCGGCTGCTGATGCCGATCGACACGCACATCGAGAACATCAGCCGGTCGATCGGCCTCACCCGCCGGCGCTCGCGAAACTGGCGGATGGCCGAGGAGATCACGCAGAAGCTCGCGGCGATCGATCCCACCGACCCCGTGAAGTTCGACTTCGCGCTCTGCCACAAGCGCATGTCCGGCGACTGTCTCGATCGGCGCGATACGGTCGTTTGCGCGCCCTGCGGCCTCAAAACCGTCTGCCGGCACTGGCGCCGAGGGCGGCCGCGTGCCTGATCCGGTCCTGGTCGTCGTCGGCCTGGTCCTGGGAGCCGTGTTCGCGTGGCTGGTGGCGCGGGCCCACTTCGGCGCGAGGCTCGCATCGCTCGATGCGCTGGTCCGCGAGCTGCGTGAGCAGCGGACGGCGCGGGAAGGCGAGGCCGCTGCGCTCCGCCTGCGCCTCGAAAAGGAGCAGCGCGAGCACGCCGAGGCGAGCGCGCGGCTCGAGGCAGCCCGGCAGAACCTCGAGGATCAGCGTCGGCTGCTGGACGACGCGGGCGCCGATCTCAGCCGGACGTTCGAGGCGCTGAGCGGTGACGCCCTGCGCCGGAGCAACGAGGAGTTCCTGACGCTGGCCGAGGAGCGGCTGGGCCACCGGCAGAAGGAGATCGACGCGAGCGTTACGCCGCTGAAAGACGCGCTGGCGCGCTACGAGGCCGGGATTCGCGAGCTGGAACAGGCGCGCGACCAGGCGTACGGCGGCCTGCGGAGCGAGGTGGAGACGCTGGCGAGGCTGAGCGAGCGGCTCCGGGGCGAGACCGGCAACCTCGTGACCGCGCTCCGCTCGCCGCAGGTGCGGGGGCGGTGGGGTGAGATCACGCTCCACCGGGTCGTCGAGCTGGCCGGGCTGACGAGCCACTGCGACTACGTCGAGCAGGTCACGGTCGAGGGAGAGGACGGCCGGCTGCGTCCCGACATGGTCGTGCACCTGCCCGGCGGCCGCGACATCGTCGTGGACGCCAAGGTACCGCTCGCCGCCTATCTCGAGGCGGTGGGCTCGACGAGCGACGCTGAGCGCGCGTCCGCGCTGTCCCGCCACGCGAAGCAGGTCCGCGAGCACATGACGACGCTGGCCGCCAAGGCGTACTGGGAGCAGTTCGCGTCGACGCCCGAGCTCGTCGTCATGTTCATCCCCGGCGAATCGTTCGTCGGCGCCGCGGCGGAGGCCGATCCAGCGCTCATCGAGGACGGCATGGCGATGAAGGTCGTCGTCGCGACGCCCACGACGTTGATCGCGCTTCTGCGGGCCATCGCCTACGGCTGGCGCCAGGAGCAGGTCGCCGCCAACGCCGAGCAGATCCGAAGTCTCGGCAACGACCTCTACAACCGTCTGCGGACGCTGGCCGGCCACTTCGACTCGCTCGGCGGCGCGCTCTCACGCGCCGTGAACGCCTACAACGGCTTCGTCGGCTCGATGGAAACGCGCGTCCTGCCGGCGGCCCGTCGCTTCCGCGACCTCGGCGCCACCGCGAGCGAGGAGATCCCGCCGCTGCCGGCCGTCGAGCAGGCGCCGCGCCAGCCGGACGCGCCGGAATTTCCGCGTCAGCTCACGACGAGCGACGTCCCCCCCGAAGAGGCCCCCTGACGACGACTGGGGTATGATCAATCCATGACTCCGCCCATCCCGATCCAGGTTTACGGCATCAACCTCCTGGTCCGCTTGATGGCCGAGGGCCCCGCCGACGTGCGCGTCCACTGCCCGAAGGGCTCGCCGATCCGCTACGGCGAGGTCATCGCGCGCGGCGACGGGTTCGACGAGGGCGCCAACGCGTTCCGCGAGATGCCGGATCTCAAGGCGGTCGTGGCGTTCGAGGAGTCCGCCGAGGAAGTCGAGGGGCACTACTTTTACATCGCCGGCGAGGAGTACCGGGTCATCCGCCTCGACTCCGTCATCCTGTCCTTCCCGCACGAGTAGTCCTGCGTGGCCCCTCGCGGCGCCGCGGCGCTGAAAGACGCGCTGGCCTGTATCGACCGAGACGAGCTGGTCGAGCTCACCCGCGATCTCATCCGGATCCCGAGCGTGGTCCGGCCCGGCGATCCGGCGTCCACCGAGGCCGCCGTCGCCCGTCACGTCGAGCAGTGGCTCGGCAAGCACGGGCTCGATCTCGAAGTCCAAGAGGTGGCGCCGGGCCGGCCGAACGTCGTCGCGTGGCTCGGCGAATCTGGCAACGGTCCGAGCCTGCTCCTCGAAGGCCACACCGACGTCGTGACCGAGGGGAACCCCGCCGAGTGGACCCACGCGCCGTTCGGCGCCGAGCTGGTCGACGGCCGCATCTACGGGCGGGGAGCCGCGGACATGAAGAGCGGCCTGGCGGCGGCGATGGTCGCGGCCGTCGCCATCAAGCGAAGCGCCGCCGCGCTCAACGGCCGCCTCGTCGTCGGCGCGCTCGTCGACGAGGAAGGCGACATGCTCGGGGTCAAGCACCTGTGCACGACCGCGATCGGCCGTGGGCTCAGCGCGGCGATCATCTGCGAGCCCGAGCAGAACGAGTTGTGCCTCGAGCAGCGGGGCGTGGTCTGGGCGCGCGTCGCGATCCACGGCCGCATGGCGCACGGGGCGATGCCGGAGGCGGGCGTGAACCCGATCACCGCGCTCGCTTCGCTGCTCCACGAAGTCCCGGGCCTCGAGCGGCGCCTCCGCAAGCTCTGCCGTCGGAGCCCGCACCTTCGTCCGCCCACGGTGACGCCGACGATCGTCCGCGCCCCCCTGCAGGGCGTCGAGCAGTCCAACGTGATCCCCTCCGGCGCCCGCGCGATCCTCGACGTGCGGCTCACGCCCGGCCCCGACGAGGCCACGGTGGCTCTCGAGATCGACGCCGCCTGTCGCGCGGCGATGGCGCGCTGTCCCGGGAGCACGATTTCGTGGGAGGCCGTGAACGGCTTCCGGCTGGCGACCCGCGTCGAGCGCAACGAGCCGCTGGTGCGAGCGATGGTGGCGGGCGTGCGGCAGGCGACCGGACGCCGCGCCGTCTTCGGTGGCGTGCCCGGGTCGACCGACGGGACGATCTTACGCATGGAGCTCGGCATTCCGATCGTCACCTGCGGGCCGGGCAATCGGCAGATCCCCCATCAGGCCGACGAGTATGTCGAAGTCGACGAGCTGGTCGACGCGGCGAAGATTTACGTCGCCTCGGCTCTGAATTTCCTTCGCTGATGTCCGACGCACCGCGCCTCCGCCACGTCGAAGCCTTTCCCGTCGAGCACGAGGGGCGGAGCTGCGTGGCCCTTCGCGATCCCGCGGGGTACACCGATTCGATCGTGCTGCTGCACGGGCCCCTCCTCGAGATCGTGTCGCTGTTCGACGGCGAGCACACGGTCGCCGAGATCCAGGCGGCCGTGATGCGGCGCCACGGCGGCAAGTTGATCGAGCGGCGCCAGATCGAGGAGATCGCCGAGGCGCTCGATCAGCAGGGCTTTCTCGACAGCCCCGGCTTCGCCGAGCGCCGTGCGTCGATCGATGGCGGCTTCCTCGCCGCGCCGACGCGCCGGGCGACCCACGCCGGCGGCGCATACGCCGGAGAGGCCGACGAGCTCCGAACGATGATCGACGGCTTCTTCGCTCCGCCGGACGGCCCGGGTCCGATCGCCGGATACCGGACCGAGGGCTCCCGGGTGCGGGCCGTCATCGCGCCCCACATCGACTTCCACCGCGGCGGCCCGGCGTACGCGTGGGCCTATCGCGACGTCGCGGAGCGATGCGACGCGGACCTGTTCGTGATCTTCGGCACCTGCCACACCGGGATGGCGGATCCCTGGGCGCTGACGCGCAAGGACTACGAAAGCCCGCTGGGGGCCGCGCAGGTCGACCGCGACTTCGTCGAGGCGCTGGCTGCGCGGTCGCGCCAGGACTGCTTCGGCTCGGAGCTCGCGCACCGGACGGAGCACTCGATCGAGTTCCAGGCCGTGTGCCTTCGCTACCTCTACGCGGACCGCCGCGACATCCGGATCGTGCCGGTGCTGGCGAGCTTCGCCCATGAGGCGATGCTCGCGGGGCGACGGCCCGAGGCCGATCCGCGCGTGCCCCGGTTCCTGGACGCGCTGGCCGACACGATCGCGGCGAGCGGGTGGCGCGTCGCGCTGGTGGCGGGCGCCGACCTGGCGCACGTGGGGCCACGCTTCGGTGATCCCGAGCTCGTCTCCGCGCCGGAGCTGGCGCAGATCGAGCGCGAGGACCGCGAGATGCTCGAGCCGGTGGCCGCCGGGGACGCGCAGGCGTTCTTCGACGCGGTGGCCCGCGACGGCGACCGGCGGCGCATCTGTGGCCTCTCGCCGATCTACGCCCTGCTGAAAGTGCTCGGCGGCGGCGCCGGCCGCGTGAAGCGCTACGGTCAGTGGCCCGATCCTCAGGGGGTGGTGTCCTTCGCCAGCGTTTCGTTCGAATGACGACGCCAGCACAATGGACCCTCCCGAACCTCCGGGTCGACGTGAACGGCGACTGGTACGATGACGACGTGCAGATCACCCATCCCGGGATCCTCGCCAATCTCCGCTCGGGCCTCCGCCGCGACGGGCAGGGATACTTCATCCAGACGCGCGTGCGCATCCCGGTCGCCGTCGTCGACGTCCCCTTCGTCGTCGCCCGTATCCAGCGCCGCGAAGACGCGCTCAACGCCGTCCTCATCGACGGCACGAGCGAGGACGTCGATCCGGGCACGCTGAGGATCGGCCACGACGACGTCCCGTACTGCGCGGTCAAAGGCGGCGCCTTCGAGGCCCGGCTGAGCCGCGCGGCCGCGTTCCAGCTCCTGGCGCTCGCCCAGTACGACGAGGACACCGGGCGCGGCACGCTGCAGCTCGGGGAACGGCATTATCCGCTGGAGCGCGGCGCGTGATCCGGGCACTCGTCGTCGTCCTCGTGCTGGCGCTCACGGCTACCGGCGCCGTCTGGTGGCTCTGGGCCGACGATGGCGGCGTCACGATCGACGCGATCGGCGATCAGAACCAGACCGTGGCGCGCGGTCAGCTGCCCGTCTTCGCGGCCAGGGGCGACGCGGCCCGGCTCTACACGTTTGCGCTGGCGAATCCCGACACGCTCGGAAAAATCCCGTGCACGTGTGGGTGTGAGCGGTTCGGCCACGTCTCGAACCGCTCCTGCTACATCAAGGACGAGCCGGCGGGCCGGGTCACCTTCACGAGCCACGCCGCGACCTGAACGCTCTGCCTCGACATCACGCGGGACGTGATGCAGATGAAGGCGGAGGGCAAGCCGCTCGCCGCGATCCGCGCAGCCATCGACGCGAAGTACCTCAAGTTCGGGACCCCGACGCCCACACCGCGGTAGTATCTTCCGCGCCATGAACGTCGCCGCGGTCCTGATGGAGATTCTCCGGTCGGCCGGTGTCCGCCGTCTCTTCGGCAACCCCGGCACCACCGAGCTCCCGTTCCTCGACGCGTTGCCGGACTCCGGCCTCGAGTACGTCGTGGGGCTCCAGGAAGCCACCGCCGTAGCGGCGGCCGACGGCTACGCGCAGGCCTCGGGGCAGCTGGGCGTCGCCAACGTGCACGTCGCTCCGGGCCTCGCCAACAGCCTCTCGATCCTCCACAATGCGGCGCGAGCCAAGACGCCGCTGGTCCTGACCGCGGGTCAACAAGATACGCGGTTCCTCGTCGATGATCCGATCCTCGCGGGCGATCTGGTCCGGATGGCCGAGCAGTTCACGAAGTGGTCCTACCAGATCCGCGGGGCCCCGGAAGCCCCCGGGGTGTTGCGCCGGGCGCTCAAGATCGCGCTGACACCCCCCACCGGACCCGTGTTCCTCTCGTTGCCGATGGAGCTGATGGGCGCCGTCGTCGAGGACGCCGGCGCCGGTCCGTTGCCCGTCGCGTCGCGCACTCGACCGGAGGCTGGCGCGATCGGTCGGGCCGCGGGGCTGCTCGCGGGAGCGCGGGCGCCGATCATCATCGCCGGCGACGGCGTCGCGCGGTCCGGCGCCGTCCACGAGCTGACCGAGCTCGCCGAGCTGATCGGCGCGCGGGTCCACGGTGAGCCGGTGTACCGGCGCACTAGCTTCCCTGGCCATCACGCGCTCTGGCGCGGCGGCCTCTATCCCTCGCCGCCGGCGGTGCGAAAAGCGCTCGAGGAATGCGACGCGCTGCTGGTGGTCGGCGCCAACGTGTTCACCTGGTTCCTCCACACCGAAGGCGAGCCGTTTCCGCGCGGTCTCCACGTCGTTCAGATCGACGACGACTCGTGGGAGATCGGCCGCAGCTACCCGGTGGCGCTGGGCATCGTCGCCGACCCGCGCACGGCGATCGCCGAGCTCACCGGAGCGCTGCGGACCCGGCTCGGCGAGGCCGAACGGCGGGCGGCGGCGGCGCGCGTCGAGAAGATCGGCAAGGCGCGGGGCGAGCTGATGGCCCGCCTGAAGGCGACCGCCGAGGCTGAAGCCGAACGCAAGCCCATCGGCCAGGCGCACCTCATGCACACGTTGGCGTCGCTGCTTCCGGCCGACGGAATCGTCGTTGACGAGTCGGCGACCTCGCTCCCGTTCGTGCTCCGCTACATGCCGTTCTCGATGCCGGGGTCGCTCTACGGCAGCAAGACCGGCACCCTCGGCTGGGCCATGGGTGCGGCCATCGGTGTTCAGCTTGCCTCGGGCGGCCGCAAGGTCGTCGCGACGATCGGCGACGGCTCGGTGATGTACGCCCCGCAGGCGCTGTGGACGGCGGCCCACTACAGCCTGCCGATCACGTACGTGGTCCCGAACAACGCGTCCTACGCGATCCTCAAGTCCGGCATGCTGAGCCTTGGCCTCGGCTCGGCCAAGCGCGGTATCTATCCAGGGATGGATCTCGTGGAGCCCGAGATCGACTACGCGGGGCTCGCGCGCTCGCTGGGCGTTCGCGCCGAGCGCGTCGACAAGCCGGGCGATCTCCGCGACGTGCTGGCCTCCTGCCTCGCCCACGGCGGACCCACGCTCGTCGACGTCGCGATCGACCGCGGCTTCAAGTAGTGCGAGCCGCAGCCGAAGGCGAGGCGAGTCTATGATCTCGAAAGTCGAGTAGGCGCATGCCGCCGCGGACGGGCGGGGAGTGGGTGGTCGAGGCGCTGCGCGCGGAGGGCGTGCGTCACGTGTTCGGGATCCCCGGTGTCCACAACCTCGCGATCTACGACGCGCTGCTACGACAGTCCGAGATCACGCACGTGCTGGCCCGCCACGAGGCGGGCGCCGGCTTCATGGCCGACGGCTATGCCCGCGCCTCCGGGCGTCCCGGCGTGGTGGTGGTGACGACGGGGCCTGGGGCAACGAACGCGCTGACGCCGCTGGTCGAGTCGTACGCCGGGTCGATGCCGATCGTCCTCGTGATGTCGGACGTCGCATCTCAGCTGGTCGGCCGCGACGTCGGCGCGCTCCACGAGGTGCCGAACCAGATCGAGTGCTTCAAGCCGGTCACGCGCTGGGCCGAAGCAGTCACCGAGGCGGGCGCGATCCCGGCGGCGGTGCACGCGGCGTTCGATCTGCTGCGCACCGGCCGCCCCGGGCCGATCGCGATCTCGATCCCCAACGACTTCCTGTCGGCTCGTTTCGAGGCGCCGCAGCGGAGCGGCGGCCACGGTCGCCGCCCGCCCTGTCACGTCGACGAGATCCGCAAGGCCGCGCGGCTGCTCGGCGGCGCCGCCCGGCCGCTGTTGATCGCGGGCGGCGGCGTGATCGCCGCGGGCGCGGAGGCTCGGTTGACCGAGCTCGCGCGACGGCTCGGCGCGCCCGTGATCACCACCGTCATGGGCCGCGGCGCGATCAGCGAGCGCGATCCGCTGTGGCACGGGGTGCTGCCGAACAGCCGCGCGACCGAGGACGTGATCAAGGCCGCGGACGTCGTCCTCGCCGTCGGGTGCCGCTTCGCGCACCGGTCGACGCAGGGGCTCCTCCTGAATCTCGCGTTCGCCCCCTCGCAGACCCTGATCCATCTCGACCTGGATCCGACCGTGATCGGCCGGCTCTTCAAGCCGCAGCTCGCGATCGTGGGCGACGCCGCGGACGGGCTCGCGGCGCTGCTCCAGGAGCTCGGGCCGGGCGAGGCACGCAACGGTTGGGAGGGGGGCTGGCGCGATGGGCTCCGCACCGCGGCGAGCCCTCGCTACACCGACACAGTCGCGCGGCTCATCGGGAGCTTGCGCGCGGCGCTGCCGGACGACGCGATCGTCGTCAACGACCAGACCGGGATCAACTACTGGATGGAGTGGCGCTTTCCGATCGTGCGGCCGAGGACGTTCCTGTATCCGGTGGGCTCGGCGACGCTCGGCTACGGCGTGCCCGCGGCGATCGGCGCCAAGATCGCCAATCCCGGGCGTCCGGTCGTGTGCGTCGTGGGCGACGGTGGGTTCATGTACTCGGTGAACGAGCTGGCGACGGCGGTGAAGTACCGGCTGCCGATCGTGTTCCTCGTGATGAACGACGACCGCTACGGCGCGATCAAGTGGCTCCAGGAAACGATGTTTGCCGGGCGGTGGGGCGAGGCCGATCTGACGAATCCCGACTTTCCCGCGCTGGCGAAAGCCTTCGGCGCGCGGGGCGACCGCGTGCCGGGACTCGACGACCTGGAAGCGGCGATCACACGGGCGCTCGCCGCCGACGGGCCGACCGTCCTCGAGCTGAGGATAACGGTCGACCCGCCCTGGGAGATGGGGGGCCCCGTGGCGCCCCTCGATCTTGCGCTGCGGGTTACTTGCCGTGGAAGAGGTTGAGGGCTGATCCCTTCCTGAACCACTCGAGCTGAGACGTCGAGAACGTGTGGTTGAGCCGTAGCATCTCGCTCGTCCCGTCGGCGTGCTTGGTCAGGCACTCGACGGGTTTCCCCGGGGCCATGTCGCGCAGCCCGAGCAGGCTGATCCGGTCGTCCTCGCGCAGCCGATCGTAGTCCGCCGGGTTCTGAAACGTCAGCGCCAGAAGCCCCTGCTTCTTCAAGTTGGACTCGTGGATCCGCGCGAAGCTGCGAGCGATGACGGCCGCCCCGCCCAGCAGCCGGGGACAGAGCGCGGCGTGCTCGCGGCTCGAGCCCTCACCGTAGTTCGCGTCGCCGACGACGGCCCATCTGACGCCCTTGGCCTTGTAGTCGCGGGCGATCGACGAGATCGCCTGTCCCGTGGCGCCGGTCAGCACGTTCTTCCCCTTGCCGGCCTCGCCCGTGTAGGCGTTGATCGCGCCCATGAACATGTTGTCGCTGAACTTGTCCAGGTGTCCCCGGAAGCGCAGCCAGATCCCAGCCGGTGAGATGTGATCGGTCGTGGTCTTGCCCTTGGTCTTCAACAGAATGGGCATGTCCTTGAAGTCCTGGCCGTCCCACGCGGGCCACGGCTCCATCAGCTGCAGCCGCTGGCTCTTCGGATCGACCTTCAGCGTGATCGCGCTACCGTCCGCCGGTGGTGCCAGGTAGACGGGCCGGCCGCGGTCGAAGCGCGCTGCCGGCACCTCGGGCGCCGTCTTCGGGGGCGACAGCTTGAACGTCTTGCCGTCCGCGCCCGTCAGCGAGTCGGTCAGCGGGTTGAAGGAGAGCCGCCCGGCCAGCGCCATCGCGGTCACGATCTCGGGGCTGCCGATGAAATTCATCGTGGTCGCCGCGCCGTCGTTGCGCGCCGGGAAGTTCCGGTTGTACGAGGTGACGATGGTGTTGGGCGTCGCCGTCTCCGACGAGGCGCGCCGCCACTGGCCGATGCACGGCCCGCAGGCGTTCGCCAGGACGACGCCGTTGATGTTCTTGAGCGACTGCATCTGGCCGTCGCGCTCGATCGTGGCGCGCACCTGCTCCGAGCCCGGCGTGACCAGGAACGGCACGGACGCCTTGAGCCCGTGGGCCTGCGCCTGCTCGGCCACGTCGGCCGCCCGGCTCATGTCCTCGTAGGAAGAGTTCGTGCAGCTGCCGATCAGCGCGTTCGAGATCTTGTCGAGGAACGCGTTCTTCGGATCCGCCACCTCAGCCGCGAGCTTGCCAATCGGCCGGGCGCGATCAGGGGAGTGCGGCCCGACGACGTACGGCTCGAGCTTGGACAGATCGAGCGTGATCACGCGGTCGTAGAACTTCTCGGGGCTCGCCTCGACTTCCTTGTCGGGCGCCAGCAGGTGGGGATACCGCTCAGCGATGGGCACCAGCTCGCCCCGGCCCGTCGCTCGCAGATACACGCCCATCTTCTCGTCGGACGGGAACATGGACGTCGTGGCGCCCAGCTCGGCGCCCATGTTGGTGATCGTCGCCTTGCCGGTCGCGCTGATCGTCCGGGCACCGGGCCCGATGTACTCGACGATCGCGTTGGTGCCGCCGGCGACCGTCAGCTGCCCGGCCACGTAGAGGATCACATCCTTGGGCGCCGTCCATCCGCCGAGCTTGCCCGTCAGGTACACGGCGATGTGCCTGGGGTAGAGCACCTCCCAGGGCAGACCGGCCATGACCTCGACCGCGTCGGCCCCACCGACGCCGACGGCGCACGCGCCAAGCCCGCCGGCGTTGGGCGTGTGCGAGTCCGTGCCGATGATCAGCGCTCCCGGGAACGCGTACTGCTCCAGCACCACTTGATGGATGATGCCGGCGCCGGGGCCCCAGAAGCCCGCGCCGTACTTGGCGGCCGCCGAGCGCAAGAAGTCGTAGACCTCGTTGTTCTCGGTGAGGGACTCACGCAGGTCGGCCTGGCCTTCGACCCTGGCCTGGATGAGATGGTCGCAGTGGATCGTCGTGGCCACCGCGACCTGCGCGCGCCGCGTCTGCATGAACTGGAGCATCGCGGTCTGGCCCAGGACGTCCTGCAGGACGACGCGGTCGGGCCGGAGCATCAGATAGCTCTTGCCCGGCTCCATCTCCTGGTGCTCGGGGTCGTCGAGGTGGCCGAGCAACACCTTGTCCGCCAGGGTCAGCGGCCGGCCCAGGCGACGGCGGACGATGGCGAGGTTGCGCTCCATGGTCTCGTAGACCTTGGCGGCCATTTCAACGGTCGATTCGATCGTCACCATCTCCGATGTCCTCCGCCCACAGCGTCGGCTGGGCTCGAATGAATTGTGCCATCAGCTCCCGGCACCGCGCATCTTGAACGACTTCCACGACCACGCCGCGGGCTCGCAACAGGTCTTCCTCACCGAGGAACGTCACATTCTCGCCGACGACAACCCGCGGGATCCCGTAGAGCAGGATCGCCCCGCTGCACATGGCGCACGGCGACAGCGTCGTGTACAGCGTGCACTCGCGATAGATCCGCCCCGGCCGTCGGCCCGCGTTCTCCAGCGCGTCCATCTCGCCGTGGAGCACGACGCTGCCGCGCTGGATTCTCCTGTTATGGCCGCGGCCGAGGATACGCTCGGCGTGCACCAGGACCGACCCAATGGGAATCCCGCCCTCCGCCAGGCCCGCTTCGGCTTCGTCGATCGCGGCGCGCAGGAACTCGTTCATCGTACCAGGGGACCTAGACGGGTCCCCCAGACCCCCCTTGGCCACCTAACTCTACTCGATTGCCGCATCCGGAGGGCCCGAGGAGGGAGACGAGCTCGCCCGGCTTGATGTCGAGTGACAGGCTCTCGACGCCCGCGACATCGCCGTAGCGCTTGGTCAGTGCTTTGAGAACGGCGCCGGGCAGGGGTTAGGGGGCGCAGCGCGAGGGTGGCGTGAGCCCACACTCGCAGATCTTGTTGAGCAGCGTCTTGTAGCTGACCTTGAGAATGCGCGACGCCTCTGCGCGATTCCACCCGACCTGCGCGAGCACCTCGGCGAGGACCTTGCGCTCGGCCTCTCGCGCGCCACGGCGGGCGATCTCCCTGAGGCTCTCGGTCACCGGCGGCCGCGGCGGCTCCGGGTGGCCGTTGCGGCGACCCGTCATCAGCGCGTCGATCGTCTGCTCGCTGTCCGTCAGAACCACCAGGCGTCGAATCGTGTTTTCCAGCTCGCGCACATTACCGGACCACGTGTGCTCCATCAGGCGCGCCACGGTCTCGGGCGACAGCTGCTTGCTCCGGCCGTACTGCGCGTTAAACTTCGCCAGGAACCACGCGGCCAGCCTCGGAATCTCCGCCCGGCGCTCCCGAAGCGGAGGAACCTTGATCTCCACCACGTTGAGGCGATAGTAGAAGTCCTCCCGGAATTCGCCGAGGGCAATCGCCTCCTCGAGATCGCGGTTCGTCGCCGCGATGACGCGAGTGTCGACATCGATCAGCCCGTGGCCCCCGACCCGTGAGAACTGAAAGTCCTGCAGCACGTGAAGGAGCTTTGCCTGCAGCGCCAGCGGCAGCTCCGCGATCTCGTCCAGATGGATCGTGCCCTTGTTCGCATACTCGAATTGCCCGGGCTTGCGCCGGTGGGCGCCGGTGAACGCGCCCTTTTCGTAACCGAAGAGTTCGGACTCGAGAAGCCCCTGCGGGATCGCCGCGCAGTTCACCTTGACGAAGGGTCCGAGGCGGCGGGCCGATGCGGCGTGAATAGCGCGAGCGACAAGGTCTTTGCCGACGCCGCTCTCGCCGCGAATGAGTACGGTCGCGTCGGTGTCGGCGATGCTCTCGATGATGGACCGGATTTCCTGCATCCGGGGATGTCCATCGAAGAGCGGGAGATGATCGACGGCGTTGCGATCATTCGACTGAGCCAGCGGCTTGTCCGCTGAGTCGACGTGCCTCGCGCCGCCCACGCAAACCCTCCGAGTGCTTGATGTTTCCGGGAACTCTGCACCGCGACTTCCAGTGGGAGGCAGAGTATGCCACTCCACACTTTGGCTGTCACGTGGAAAAAAAATTCCTCACGCTATAATGATAGGATTACACCTGAGGTATTCATGAGGCTCCTCTTGATCGAGGACGACGAGGCCGTCGCTCAGGTCCTAGCGGAGGCCTTCGGCTCTCAGGGGCACGAGACGATCATCCGGTACACGGGGGAAGACGGCCTCGCGTATGTCGCGAGCGAGCGTCCGGACGCGGTAGTGCTCGACGTCCGCTTGCCCCGGCTCAACGGCGTCGCGGTCCTGCGTCAGATCCGGTCGACCGATCTCGCGCTCCCGGTCATCATCCTGACGGGCCTCGCGACCCCGGGCGAGGTCGCCGAGCTTCACCGGCTTGGAGTCACCGAGATCATCGAGAAGCCGGAGGTCCTGAGGCATTTTAAGGACGCGCTCGCTCGCATCGCGAACCGCGAGCGCCTTCACGACGCGACGTAGAGCCGGTTTCCGCCCTCTACCTTCGCCCTGTCCATCAAGTCGACCGCCTGGCTCAGCATGTCCTCGGCGCGCGTCGCCGTTCTCGGATAGCAAGACCCCCCGGCACTCCACGCGCTCGTCTCGAGCTGGGTAGTCAACCGGTGGAGGATCAACGGCAGGTGGATCGATTCGGCGTCCACCAGGAGCAGCGCCAGCCAGGGGCCAGCCCCCGACGTCACGGCGTCTGTCGCCCGGAGGTATCGCGCGACGTGCTCCGCGGTCGGAGGGACGACGCTTTCTTCATTCCCAGCGGGGACGCCCTCGACGGCGAAGCACACGAGCGAAAGGCTGTATCGCAGTCGCTGCGCCTTGTGGATCTCGAAGTCGACGAGGAACGCGAACAGCGACGCATCGACGAGCCACCCGCCGCCGACTGAAAGCGGACCGAATCTACGCCATTCGCTCATGATCGGGTCCGGCATGTGCGAGGCGGCACGTA
>QHSI01000083.1 GCA_003221515.1 Candidatus Rokuibacteriota bacterium | reverse complement strand
CCCCCCGCGACCATCGCCTCGACACGACCGTCACGGTGGCGAAGCGTGAACGCCACGTCCTCGTGCCCGGGCGTGTGCGCACGATCGACGAGGACGGCGGCTTCGGTCCCGACGATCTCGAGTGATTGCCGCTCGGGTGCGTCGAAGGAGCACTCGATCGTCGCCGTGAACCCGTCCCCGAAGTCGAGCCAGCCCGAGAACGACGCGTCGACGCCCGATTTCGCCAGCGACGCCGCCGCCTCGACCCGCGCCGGGAGCCGGCCCGCCGCCGCCAGGAGCGGCGCCACGCAATAGATGCCGACATCGAGCAGGCTTCCGCCGCCCAGCTCGGGCCGCCAGCGATGGTCGTCGGGCCGATCGAGAGCTCCGGTGAAGGCGGCCCTGGCGAACCGCAGCGCGCCGAGGCGGCCGGACGCAATGAGCGTCTCGATCGCCCCCGCCCGTGGATGGAACGGGGTCATGTAGGCCTCGAGGAGCGCCACGCCGGCCTTTGCGCACGCGGCTCCCATCGCCTCCGCGTCGGCGGCCGTCGGCGCCAGTGGCTTTTCGCAGAGCACGTGCTTGCCGGCCGCCGCGGCTCGCTCCACCCACTGCCGGTGCAGGCCGTTCGGCAGCGGGACGTAGACCGCGTCGACCTCGGGATCGTCGAGCAGTGCCGCGTAGGTCCGATAGGCGCGAACTGCCCTGAAGCGGCCGCGTCCGCCGTCGGCGGCGCTTTCGCTCGCCACTGCGACGAGGCGCGCCCCGGGGTTCGCGACGATCGCCGGCAGCACCGCCTTCTGCGCGACCTGCGAGGTGGCGCCGATCACGCCCCAGCCGATCGACCTCGAGGCCGACCGCAGATCAGCTCTCCCCGCCCTCGATCACCACCGGTTCCCCGCCTCGTGTGCTCGAGCGCTGAGCGGCCTCGAGCACGCCGATGACTCGCCGAACCGACGCCGACGTGATGGCGAGCGGCTCGCCGAGGTGCAGGTGATCGGCGAGGTTCCGGTGGAACGCGTAGGGCTGCTCGATGGCCGGCGGCAGGCGTGTCTCGCTGATCCCGTATCCGCTCTCGTAGCGCGCGAGCAAGAGCTCGGCGGGCGCTTCCGCGTGATGCGCCTGCGTGGCAACGTATCCGCGGCCAGGCTCGATGGCCTCGAGCGTGACCGTTCGGTAGGTGCCGACGAGGGTGCCGGCGGTGCCCTGCACGTAGAACTTGGGCCGGCGCACCGCGGCGATGTCGGACTGCAGAAATTCGGCTTCGCGGCCATCGGGCCAGGTCATACGAATACGAATCTGGTCCTGATTGGTGACGTCGTGCCACACGCGCTTGTGCCCGTGCGCCTGGACGACCCGTGGACGGCCGTCGAGGAGCTGGAGCACCCAGTCGACGTGGTGCGATCCCCAGTCGTACCCGGCGCCGCCGGAGACGGTCGTGTCCGAGTGCCACGTCCGGCAGGGATGCGCGTAGCCGCCCACGAACGTCTCCACGTTGAAGATCTCGCCGAGGAGCCCGGCGCCGACGGCGCGCCGTACGGCCACGAAGTCGGGATCCCATCGGCGGTTCTGGTGGACCGTCAGCACACGGTGGCTCGCCGCCGCCGTCGCGATGATCTGGTCGGCCTCGGCGACGGTCAGACACAGCGGCTTCTCGCAGGCGACGTGCCTACCCGCGCGCAAGAGCTCCAGGGTCAGCGCCACGTGGTGAGCGGGCGGCGTCGCCACGAACGCCACCTCGACATCATCGTCGCCGATCAGCTCGCTCATCGACGCGTACGTCCGGATGCCCGGAAAGTCCGTCTCCGCCGCCTTCCGGCGCTCGACGTTCGGGTCGACGACGGCGACCAGCTCGAGCCCCTCGGTCCGCATCACGCCGAGCCCGTGGTGGTAGCCCATGGCCCCGAGCGGACCATACCCGACGATCCCCACTCCGATGTTGCGCTCGCAGCAGTGCAGGTCGGGGCGCAGCGCCCGCGCGAGCAGCTGGGCGAGCTCGGGCGTGCGGAGCGCCGCATCCGTGTTCCCGAGGCCGCAGGCGACCACCCGGCCGGCCCCGCGGGGCGTCTCCACGACCGCGGCGAAGTTCCGCAGCGCAACGCTCACGTCGACGATGACCTTGCCGTCCGCGAGCGGGATGAGGGGCACGAACCCGTCGACCACGGCGAACTCACGCGTGATCCGGGCGGAGATGTGGGAGTGGGCCTCGGTGACCCGCGCGTAGTACTCGCCCAGGGGCGGCTCCGGGCCGGCGATCGCGCCAAGCAGATCGGCCCAGAACCCATCGCGCTCGGCCGGGGCGCAGCCGACCGCCAGCAGCGCCGCTCCCCGCTCGACGGCCGCCCGGATCGCGCCCAGAAACTCGAGGGGCTGGGCCGGTTGCGGACCGTCGACGACGATCGCGCCGTACTCGGCGACGTCGGGCGGCGGCCCGCCCGGGACCACGAAGCGGATCTCGCCGAGCCCCTGGGTCACGGCGCGGAAAGAGGCGCGACGACTCTCCGTGAGGCGCGGCGACAAGACGAGGATGACCATGGCTAGTGGGCCGAGACTAGCGCCCCGGACCTGGAGGGTCAAGGTCCGCCGGGCCCGCTGCGACTGCCGGCGGGCTGGTTTGACAGTGGCTACCGGCGGCGTTCCAATGCGAGGATGCGCGGGCCCCGCGTTCTCGTTGTCATCCTTCTACTGGTGATCTCGAGTCCGGCTGCGAGCGCGTCGCCCTACGAACAACTCGATAACTTCTTCCGAAAAGCCACGACGATTCTCACCGAGGCGTCTCGCGGTGAGCTCTCTCACGAGCGCGCCAGTCAGGCGCAACAAGAAATCCAGCAGCTCGCGCGGCCCCTGTTCGATGTCCGGAGCGCGGCGCGCCGCGTGCTCGAACCCGGATGGAATACGCTCAGCGTGGTCCAACGCGAGGAGTTCGTCCGGCTCTTCGGTGATCACCTCCTGTGGGGATACCTCAGCCTCGTCCGAGGCAGACTGTCGCGGGATCGGCCGCCGACGATTCGCCTGATCGCTGAAGAGGTGGGCGCGGGCGGGCGCGTCGCGCTCGTTCGTACGGTCGTTCGAACCAGGGACGGTGCGGATGTCCCCTTCGACTACGTCATGACGAAGGCCGGCGCGAACTGGCTCGTTCGCGACGTGGTCGTCGACGGCGTGAGCCTGATCGAGAACTACCGGGCTCAGGTCGCTCAGGTGCTTCGGGACTCGACGTACGCCGGGCTCGTGGCGCGGTTGAGATCCGGCGCTGGCGGCGGAGGTCGGCAGCCCGCGAGCAGGACGGTCGGAGGAGAGCCTATTTCATATCCTCCAGTCCAGCGCGCCGCGCCTCAGAACGTAGAAAACCCCTGACGACGAAGGTGCGGGATCCGGCCCTCTCTTGCCGCCGCGAGCCGGATGCTACAATGCGCCTCCCGAGCGCGAGAAACACCAAACGGGCGAGACCGGGAGGTTCAGATGCCAGACAAGATTCGCGTAGGAATCGTGGGAGCGACCGTGACCCAGGGGGGCAGCGGCTGGGGGGCCAATGCTCATGTCCCCGCACTGAAGGCTCTGCCCGACTACGAGCTGAAGGCGGTCTGCACCTCGCACGAGGACACGGCCAAGGCTTCGGCGACGGCGTTCGGTGCCGAGCGGGCATTCCACCGGTTCAGCGACATGGCGGCGCATCCGGGGGTCGACCTCATCGTGGTCTGCGTGCGGGTGCCCGGTCATCGCGATCTGGTCATGGCCGGCCTGCAAGCCGGCAAGCCCGTGTTCTGCGAGTGGCCGCTCGGCGCGAATCTGGCCGAGGCGGAGGAAATGGCCGGGCTCGCCCGCCAGCGATCCCTGAAGACCATGGTCGGCCTGCAGGCGCGCAGCGACCCGGCGATTCTGTACGCGCGTGACCTCGTCCAGGCGGGCTACATCGGCGACGTGCTCACGGCGAACCTGAGCACCGTCGCCCAGGCCCAGCTGCAGCGGGGCCCCGGCCGCATCTGGCAGGGCGTGCGCGCCAACGGCGCCAACACGCTGACCATCGCCGGCGGCCACGCGATCGACGCGCTGTGCGCCGTGCTCGGTGAGTTCGCCGAGGTCTCGGCCCGTGTGTCGACGCGCATCCCGGAGTGGCGCACGCTCGAAGGAAAGCCGGTCCCGGTCGACGCGCCGGACAGCATCAACGTCGTGGGCCGCATGGCGAGCGGCGCCGAGGTGTCGGTCAACGTGGCCGCGGTTCCCTCGAATCCCGGCGGCAACCGACTGGAGATCTACGGGCGCGAGGGCGCCCTGGTCATCCGGGCGAATGGCGCGCTCAGCCTCGGACCGAACCAGATGCACGCGGGCAAGGGCAAGGAGGCCATGGTGTCGATGCCGGTGCCGGCCAAGTACAAGTTCGCTCCGGAAGGCACGCCGGGCGGCCAGCCCTACAACGTCGCCCAGGCGTACGCGCGCGCAGCGGGCGCCCTGCGCGGCGGTGGGTCCTTCGACGTCGACTTCAACCTCGCCGTCCAGCGCCACCAGCTGATCGACGCGATCGAGCGGTCCGCCGCGACGGGGCGGTCGGTGAGAATGAGCTGACCTGGCCGCCTCCATGGAGGACGTCTACTGCTTCGGCGGGAATCCGCTGGATCGGGCCAGCGAGCGCCGCGATGACCGCGAGTGGATCGCCGCGCTGCTCGGCGACCCGGAGACGCGCATCCTGGCCCTGCGCGACCTGAAGCCGTTCACTCGCGACAAGGGGGCGCCGGCGCTCGATTGGCAGCCGGTGGCACAGTGGCGCGATCAGATCGAGACGGGCGCGGCGTTCATTTTTCTCGGGCTCGGCGACGGGCGCGCGCATTTCGCGATCGATGCGACCGGGGCGAAAGTCGCCCCCGACATCGACACCGAATTGATCGACGTGCGCGCCCTCGCCCCGGCCATCGCCACCGGTGAGGCAGCCATCCTCGCCGAGGCCCGCTCGCTGCTCGACTGGCACGCCCGCCATCGCTTCTGCGCCCAGTGTGGATCGCCGACCGATGTGGCGTCGGCGGGCTGGGTGCGGCGCTGCCCGGCGTGCCGGGCGGCGCACTTCCCGCGCACCGATCCCGTCGTGATCATGCTCGTCATCCGTGGCGATCGGGCCCTGCTCGGCCGCAACCAGCGGCGCGCAGGCGCCCGATTCTCATGCCTCGCCGGCTTCGTCGAGCCCGGTGAAACCCTGGAGGAGGCCGTGCGCCGCGAGGTGCGCGAGGAAGCGGGCATCCGGTGCGGGCGCGTTCGCTACGTGGCTGCGCAGCCGTGGCCCTTTCCGTCGAGCCTCATGATCGGGTTTCTCGCCGAAGCCCTGACCGAGGAGATCACGGTCGACCCCAAGGAGATCGCCGAGGCGCGCTGGTTCGGCCGCGAGGAGATCCGGGAGATGGTGGCGCGCGCCGCCGCCGGCGCCGACGACCCCGCGAAGGTGTCGCTGCCAGCGCCCATCGCGATCGCCCATCACATCTGCCGGAGATGGTCCAGCGGCCAGGACAGCCTGTGAGGAGCGGCTACCGTGTCCATATCGATCCGCCCACTACGTAACGCGTTCGCGGGAGAGGTCTCGGGGCTGGACATCACCAGACCGATCGACCGCGCCGACGTGGCGGCGATCGAAGCGGGGATGGATGCGTACGCCGTGCTCGTCTTCCACGACCAGGACCTCACGGACGAGCAGCAGATCGCCTTCACGCTCAACTTCGGCGAGCTCGAGCAGTACAAGAGCCCCGGCCACATCCGCAAGCGCGAGGACCATCGACTCGGCCCGGGCATCGCGGACTTCTCCAATCTGGACCGCCACGGCAACATCATGTCGGCCGAGGATCGCGTCTGGTTCTTCAAGCTGGGCGATCGACTGTGGCATTCCGACAGCTCCTTCCGCCCGGCGCCAGCCAAGTACTCGCTGCTCTCGGGGCGCATCATTCCGTCGTGGGGCGCCAACACCGAGTTTGCCGACATGCGGGCGGCCTACGATGCCCTCGACGCGCGCACCAAGGCCGAGGTCGCGGACTTGATCTGCGAGCACTCTCTGATCTACTCGCGCGAGGCGATTGGCTTCGTCGATCTCACCCCCGAGGAGATCGCGGCCTTCACGCCGGTCCGCCACCCTCTCGTGCGCCGGCATCCGGCCACCCGGCGTGGGTCGCTCTTCCTGTCGGCCCACGCGGGGGCGATCGTGGGCTGGACCATCCCCGAGGCGCGCGTGTTCCTGCGCGACCTGACCGAGCACGCGACGCAGCGGGAGTTCGTCTACTCCCACACTTGGAAGCCGCACGACCTGGTCATGTGGGACAACCGCGCGACGATGCACCGAGGCCGGCGCTTCGACCACCGTGAAGTTCGCGACGTGCGCCGGACCACGCTCGCCGGCCACCCCCCGACCGACTCACCCGGCCCGGCCGTTTGAGGAGAGCCTGACGGCCGGGTTTTGCCATAATCGGGCGTCATGCTCGAGGTATCGGGACTCGTCAAGGCGTTCGGGAATCTGCGCGCCGTCGACGGCGTCGATCTCGCGATCGCCGCGGGCACCATCACCGGGCTCATCGGCCCGAACGGCGCCGGCAAGACCACGCTCTTCAATTTGATCGCGGGCGCGCTCGCGCCCGAGGCCGGCGCCATCCGGTTCCTGGGTGAGCGCATCGACCGACTCACCCCCGATCGCATCTTCGCGCGGGGCCTCGCCCGCACGTTTCAGGTG
>QHSI01000020.1 GCA_003221515.1 Candidatus Rokuibacteriota bacterium | reverse complement strand
CTCATCGACAAGTTCCTCGAGGACGCGATCGAGGTCGACGTGGACGCGGTGGCGGACGCCGAGCGGGTCGTGGTCGGCGGCGTCATGGAGCACATCGAGAAGGCCGGCATCCACTCGGGCGACGCCGCGTGCACGCTGCCGCCGTACTCGCTCGGCGACGGGCAGGTGCGCGAGCTCCGCGCGCAGACCCGCGCGCTGGCGCGGGCGCTCGGCGTGGGCGGCCTGATCAACGTCCAGTTCGCGATCCGGGGCGACGACATCTACGTGCTCGAGGTGAACCCGCGCGCGTCCCGCACGGTGCCGTTCGTCTCCAAGGCGATCGGCCAACCGCTCGCGAAGATCGCGACCGCCGTGATGCTGGGCCGGTCCTTGGCGCCGCACGCCGGGCTCGAGGCGCGCGAGCTGGCGCACATCGCCGTGAAAGAGTCGGTCTTCCCGTTCGTCAAGTTCCCAGGCGTCGACGTCGTCCTGGGCCCGGAGATGAAGTCGACCGGTGAGGTCATGGGCATCGACTGCGATTTCCGCAAGGCGTACCTCAAGGCGCAGATCGCCGCCGGCGAGACCCTCCCCGCCTCCGGGACCGTCTTCATCTCGGTGAAGAACCGCGATCGGCGACAGGTGACATCGCTGGCGAAGCGCCTCGCCGACATGGGGTTCACGCTGGTCGCGACCGACGGCACCGCGCGCGTGCTCGCGCGGCACGGCATGCCCGTCGAGGTGATCCACAAGGTGGGCGAGGGCGACCGGCCCAACGTGATCGATCTCCTCGAAAGTGGCCGGATCGCCGTCGTGTTCAACACGCCCGAGGACGGCCGCGCCCGCAAGGACTCGGCCATCCTGCGGCGCACGGCGGTGGCGCAGAACGTCGCGTACTACACCACCGTCGACGGGATCCAGGCGGCCATCGGCGCGATCGAGGCGCTGCTGAAGGACGAGCACCGGGTGCGGAGCCTCCAGGAGTATCACGCTGGCCTCGGCTAAGACGGCCGATCGGGTGCTGGTGGCGCTCGACGTCCAGGGCCTGGCCGAGGCCGACGCGCTGCTGGATCGCGTCGCGGGGGTGCTGACCGGGTGCAAGATCGGCTCCCAGCTCTTCACGGCCGCGGGTCCCGCCGCGATCGAGATGGCCCGCAAGCGCGGCTTCCGCGTCTTCCTCGATCTCAAGTTCCACGACATCCCGAACACCGTCGCCGGCGCCGTGCGCGAGGCGACGCGCCTCGGCGTCTTCATGCTCAACGTGCACGCGAGCGGCGGCGTGGCCATGGCCCGCGCCGGCGCCGAGGCCGCGACGAAGGCCGCAACCGAGTTCGGGATCATCAGGCCGCTCTGCCTCGGCGTCACCGTGCTGACGAGTCTCGACCGTCGCGCGCTCCAGCGCGAGGTCGGCGTGCCCACGAGCGTGGCGGGCCACGTGCTCCATCTGGCGACGATCTCGCGCGAGGCCGGCCTCGACGGCTGTGTCGCCTCGCCACAGGAGATCGCGTCGCTGCGGGTGGCGATGGGCGCCGACTGGGTGATCGTCACGCCCGGTGTGCGACCGGCGGGCGTCGACCCGGCCGATCAGGCGCGCATCGCGACGCCGCGCCGGGCGCTGGTGGCGGGCGCGGACTATCTCGTCGTGGGCCGGGCGATCAGCGCGGCGCGCGACCCGGCCGCGGCGGCGGCCGCCGTCGTCGCTGAGCTCGGCACGCCGTGACCGAGCGCGAAACGCTCGATCTCTACGAGGCGACCGGCGCGCTCCTGCGCGGCCACTTCCTGCTCACCTCGGGTCTCCACTCCGATGTGTACCTCCAGTCCGCGCTGGTGCTCCAGCATCCGGCCGACGCGACGAAGCTCGGCGAGGCGCTGGCGGCGCCGTTCCGCGGCGACCGCATCCAGACGGTGCTGGCGCCGGCGATCGGCGGCATTCTGGTCTCGCACGAGGTCGCGCGCGCGCTGGGGGGGCGGGCGCTTTTCACCGAGCGCGAGAGCGGGACCATGCGTCTGCGGCGCGGCTTCGCGCTGGCGCCCGCCGAGCGGTGTCTGGTCGTCGAGGACGTGATGACGACCGGCGGCTCGATTCGCGAGGTCGTGAGCTGCGTCGAGGCGGCGGGGGGCGCGGTGGTGGGCGTCGGCTCGCTGATCGACCGGAGCGGCGGAACGGCTCGGTTGCCCGTGAAGCGCGTGTCGCTCGCGACCGTGAAGGCCGAAACGTGGACGCCGGAGGAATGCCCGCTGTGCCGGAGCGGCGGGCGCGCCGTGAAGCCGGGCAGCCGCGTCTGAGCTGGGCCCGCACGGGCCAGCTCGGCTCTCTTGTATCGCTCGCCTCGCACGGCGGGGCCCCAGCCCCGCGACGTGCTGCGGCTCGCACTACGGGGCTATGTGGGATTCGCCAGGAGGCGGCCGACGAGCTCGCCGAGCTCCTGCAGGGAGAGGTTGGATTTCACGAAGTATCCGGAGATCCCCAGTGCCGTGACCTCGGCGATATCGGACTCGCGCGAGGAGTTCGAGAGGATGAGCACGGGCACCGCGCGCGTGGCATCCTCGCCGCGAAGCGCGCGCAAGACTTCCAGCCCCGACAGCTTCGGCATCAGCATGTCGAGCAGGATCAGATCGGGCAGCTCGCTCCGGGCGAGGCGAAGCCCTTCCTCGCCGTCGGCGGCGGTCGTGACCGCCAGCCCGCGCTGCCGCAGGCTCGCCTCGCACGCCCGGCGCAGGAAGCGGTCGTCTTCGACGAGCAACACTCGCTTCTCCGAGTTCTCCATCGGCTCTATCCCTCGATTGGGAGCGTGAAGATGAACGTCGATCCGCGGCCTTCCTCGGCCTCGCACCATACCTGGCCCGCGAATTTCTCGATGATGAGACGAACCAGGTACAGGCCCAACCCGGTGCCTTCCGTTTCGACCGTGTGCACGTTCTCGGCCCGATAGAACTTCTCGAAGAGCTTCCCCAGCGATCCCTTCGGAATTCCGATCCCGGTATCCGTGATCGCCCACCGGACCATCCCCGGGCTCTCCGCCCCGATGCGGATCGAGATCTCGCCACCGGTCGGCGTGTACTTGATCGCGTTCGACGTGAGGTTCAAAAGCACCTGGCGCAGCAGCCGCGGATCGACCATCACCAGCGGGATCTGCTCTCCGCCCGTCACCGAGAACCGGTGCCCCTTCTCGCGCACGAGCGACGCCAGGTCGTCCTGCACGCTCCCGGTGAGGGCGCCGAGGCTCGTCGGCTGTGGCTTGACGGTCAGCTTGCCGCTCTCGAGGCGCGAAATATCGAGCAGGTCGTTCACCAGCCCGATCAGCCGGTCGGCGGCGGCGCGCGCGTCGGCCACGTAGCTCTCGGCTTCGGGGGGCACGCCTGGCGTCTGCGCCGCCAGCTCGAGCATCCACTTGATGCCGGCCAGCGGCGTGCGGAGCTGGTGCGTGACGAACGAGACGAAATCCGTCTTCATCTGGCTCACCTGCCGCTCGTGCGTCACGTCCCGCAGAGTCAGGGTGAACCCGACGGTCGTCCCCGCGGCGTCCTTGGTGGGCTGTCCGGCCCAGTGGATGATGCGGCCGGTGCGCCGTAGCTCGAGGTCCCCCAGGCCCCCGCCGTCCGGGTCGTCGAGCAGGGCGGACAGGTCGCGCAGCGCGCGTTCGTAGTTGGCCACCGAGGTTCGTGAGCCACCCAGCAGGTCCGCGAGCCGGCCACCGATGGCGGAGGCCGCGTCGAAGCGGAGCAAGTCCCCCGCCTGCTGGTTTGCCGCCTGGATCTCGCCGCCGCGCCCGACGAGCACGATGCCGTCGGAGGTCGAGTCGAAGATCTGCGCCAGGCGGACCCGCTGCGACTGCGTCTCTTCGTAGAGCCTGGCGTTCTCGAGCGCCGTCGCGAGGTGATCGGCGTAGGAGACGAGCAGGCGGCGCTCGGGGTCTGGGAACACCTGCGGCGTGGTGTAGTAGAGGAGCATCACGCCCAGCACGCACTCGCCCGGGCCCATGATCGGAAACGCCGCGATGGACCGCACCCCGTGGGCGAGGTTCGCGGGATGGACGAGATCGGGATGCTTGGTGACGTCGCGCAGGAGCAGCGGCGCCCGCGTCTGGCGCACATATTCGACGATCCCACCCCGTCGCACCGGAGCGCTGGGCGGCGCGCCGCCGGTCACCCAGTGGCCCACGCGGCGGATCAGCGTCCCGTCCTCGGCGAGGTGGTGCACGAGCACGCCGCTGGCGCCGAAGGCGCGCGCCAGCTCCTTGAGCGCCCCGTCCAGCATCGCGTCGACGTCGAGCGTGCGATGGAGCGCTCGCGCCGCCTGGTTCAGGAGCGCCAGGCCGCCGGAGAGTGTCTGGGCCTCGCGCTCGCGGCGCCGCGACTCCTCGAGGAGCTGCGCGTTCTGCAGCGCGACCGCCGCGTGGTCGGCCAGCGTCGACACGAGCTGGACCTCGCGCACGGTGAAATCGTGCGGCTCGAAGAAGTACACGACGAGGACGCCGTGCGTCTCCTCGCCGGTGGTGATGGGCGCCCCCAGGTACGCGCGCGGAGCGGCGGAGTCGACCAACAGTTGGGTCGCCGGCGCGTGATGCATCGCCGGGTCGTTGCGGCGGTCACGCGTCCACACCGGCTCGCGCTGCAGGTAGGCGCGCCCGGCGACTCCCTCGCCGGGGCGCAGCGCGAGGGCGCTCGTCAGCGCGGGGGCGAGATTGAGGCCGCGATGGAAGACCAGCGCTCCGCGCGCGGCGTCGAAGAAGAACACGCCGACGGCGTCGCACCCGGTCAGCTCCTTCGCCTGCTCGGCGATGAGATCGAGCAGGTGCTCTCGGTCGAGGCTGGTGGTGAGCTGACGCGTCACCGAGTAGAGCTTCGTCGCCTCTTGCTCGCGGCCGCGAGCCTCGGCGTAGAGCCGGCTCTCCTCGAGCGCCATCGCGAGATTCTGACAGAGCGAGCCGAACGGCTCGACGCTCTGCGGGCTGATGGGTCGGCGGCTCGACTTGTTGTCGGCGCTCGCCGCGCCGATCACCCGCTCGCCGACGACCAGCGGCGCCACGACGAACCGCCGCGAGCGCAGGTAGGGCTCGGCGAGCTGCGCGTGACCGAGCGGCAGCACCGACGCCAGGTCCGCGTCGGATAGCACCGCGATGGGGCGACGGCTCCTCAACGCCTCGTAGTACGGGCCGGCGGCGGGCGTCACCGGCAGGCGGAGCTCGGCGTCCGCGCCACCCGTGGTGGCCAGCTCGAGCTGGGTGCCGTCGGCGGTCAGCAGAAACACGTCGACGCGGTCGAAGCCGACCACGTCGCGTGCCGCCTGGACGAAGGCGTCCAGGCGGTCGCGGCGGTCCCAGGAGCTCTGCATCCTGATCGCCGCGTGGGAGAGCCGCTCCAGCAGCGCCCGGCTCTCGTCGGTCGCCCGGAACAGGCGCGCCTTCTCGATGGCCAGCGAGGCCTGGTCGGCCAGCGCCGACAGCAGGGCGATCTCATCCGGCTGGAAGTGGCGCGCGCCCTTGGTGTACACGTTGAGCGTGCCCGTGGCCCGTCCATCGGCCCGGAGCGGCACGCCGATGAAGCCGAGGAGGCCCTGCTCGAGGGCGCCGCGCTTGTGGGCCGGATCGTGCCGTGTGTCGGCCGCCAGGTCCTCGACCACGACCGGCGATCCGGTGGCGACGACCCGGCCGCTCAGGCTCTCACCCACCTTGATGCGTGGCCGTGACATCACGGCCGCGGCCGCCTCGGTCCGCGCTCCGACCACGAGATCGTTGCCATCGAGGAGGCGGAGGCCGGCCGCCTCGGCGCCGACGAGCCGGGCGGCTTCGTTGACGATGACCGTCAGCACCTCTTCGGGGTCGTGCACGGCGGCCAGCCGTCGCGACACGTCGTTGAGGACTTCCAGGCGCTGTCGGTTCCGCTCCGCCTGCTCGTACAGGCGCGCGTTGCGGAGAAAGAACCCGACCTGCTCGCAGACGCGATCGAGCCCGCGAAGCTCACGCTCGGCGAAGCGGCGCCGGGTGGTCCACCACACCACGTAGAAGCCGCCGATCACCTCGTCGTCGACGACGAGCGGCAGGAGTAACCCCGACTGATGGGGGAAGCTCCGGAACATCACGTGAGTGAACCGCTCGTCGTGGGCGACGTCGTTCGAGTGCACGGGGCGGCGCGCCGTCCACAGCGACAGGAACAAGCCCTGCTCCTTGAGCGGCAGCGGCGTCGCCGAGAGCGTCGCCAGGAACTCCGGGGGCACGTGGTAGGCGGCCGTCGGCACGAGGTGGCCGCTCCGAGGATCGTGCAGGTACGCGGCCGCCGTGTCGGCGCCGAGCAGACGGGAGAGCTCGCGACAGATCCGGCGCAGCGCCTCGCGGATATCCAGCGTGGAGCTGACGGTGGCCGAGATCGCGGTGAGCGCTTCGCTCTCGCCCAGGCGCTCCGCCAGCTCCACCTGCAGCCGCGCGTTGTCCCGGGTCAGCCGTCGCCGCTCGAACACCGTGGCGACCAGGGTGGCGAGCCGGGAGAGATCGATGGGCTTGAGGATGTAGCCGGCGGCGCGGCTCTCGACCGCCTGGAGGGCCGATTCGAGCGTCGCCTGACCGGTGACGACGATGACCTCCGGGGGCTCGTCGACCCGCTCGGCCGCGCGCATGATCACGGTGCCGTCGGCGTCGGGCAGGTTGAGGTCGAGCAGGACGAGGGCGAAGGTGCCCTCGCGGAGCAGGCGGAGGCCGTCCTCTCCCGTGGGGGCCACGACGACCGGGTACCCTTCGCGCTCCAGAAAGTCGCTCAGGAAGAGCGCGACGTGGGGATCGTCGTCGACGACCAGGATCGCGTCCCGCTCGCCCATCCTTCCGAGCCTATCACCACCCGACGAGGAACAGACCGTTCTGGCTCAACACCCACACCAGCCACGCCAGCTGCACGCCGACGAAGACCGCCAGGGCGTGCTCACGACCCCATCGGACGTGGGTCTGGTACTGCCAGAGGGCGCCAAGGACTCCGATCGCGGCGAACGGAGCGTTGTGGTACGCAGAGAAGAGGCCCGCCGTGACCGCCAGCCCGCCGGCGAAGCTCCAGAGAACGTAGGCAGCGAGCCAGTGGGCGGCGACCGACACGACGACCGATGCGCGGGATCCGGACTTGCCGAAGAACCGAGCCAGGGCGACCGTGACGACGCCCAGCGCCAGGAGTGCCAGGAGGGTGGCGAGGGCCCAGCGGGTCACGTACGCTCGCCGGGCGACTCGATGGTAGGGCTCATGGGTGGTGTGCTCTCGCCGGCGCCAGGAGTCTACGCCGGGCGATTTCGCCCTGTCAATCGCAACGTATTGACACTACAGGGAATTTCGCCCTATGATCGCTTGATGGCACCTACCCGGCTTGATGGAATTCCCGCCATTCGCAGCATGACGGGATTCGGTCGGGCCGAGGGCGGCGGCGACGCGATGACCGTGACGGTCGAAGCGCGCTCCGTCAATCACCGCCACCTCGACGTCGCGCTTCGTCTCCCGCGCTCGCTCGCCGCGTTCGAGATGGACGCGCGCCGGCTGATCCAGTCGCGGCTCGAGCGCGGTCGGATCGACGTGGCCGTGCAGCTCGGCGCAGCGCCGGGCCAGTCCGCGCAGCGGATCCGCGTCGACCACGCGCTGGCCGCACAGTTCGTCGCCGAAGCGCGCGAGCTCGGTCGCCGCGTGGGTATCGGCGGCGACGTGACGCTCGCGTGGGTGCTCGAGCGGCCGGGGGTCGTGCGCATGGAAGACGCGGAGTCGCCGGTCGAGACGGTCGCGTGGCCCGCCCTGGCCGAGGCGCTCGGCCGCGCGCTCGACGAGCTGGTCACGTCCCGCGCGACGGAGGGCGAGGCGCTCCGCGCGGAGCTGCACACGCTGCACGCGGCCCTGCGGAGCGAGGTGGACACGATCGCCGCGCGCACGCCCGCCGCGCTCGCGCGGTATCAGGAGCGGCTGCGCGAGCGCATCGCGAGCTTGCTCGGCGAGGTCACGCGCGACGAGGGTCGGATCATCACCGAGGTCGCGCTGTGGGCCGACAAGACCGACGTCCGGGAAGAGCTGACGCGGCTCCGGGCGCATCTCGAGCAGCTGTCGCTCCATCTCGACAAGGGCGGCGCCGTCGGTCGGCCGCTCGACTTTCTCATCCAGGAGCTGAATCGCGAGGTCAACACGATCGCCTCGAAGGCGGACGACCTCGAGCTCAGTCAGGCGGCGCTGACCGCCAAGGGGATCATCGAGAAGATGCGCGAGCAGGCGCAAAATCTTGAGTAGCAACGGCGCGGGCCGGTCGGCGACGCGGCTCGTGAACGTGGGACACGGCAACGTGGTCGTCGCCGAGCAGATCGTGGCGATCGTCGCGCTCGACTCGCTGCCGGTGAAGCGGCTCATCGAGAGCGCCAAGGGCAGCACGAAGCTGGTCGACGCGACCAACGGCCGGCGCACGCGCGCCGTCATCGTGACGGGCAGCGACCATCTGATTCTCTCGTCGCTCGAGCCCGCCACGCTGGCGCAGCGGCTCCTGACGGAGAAGGGCCCGGCCGGTGATTAGACGCCGCGGCACGCTGTTCGTCGTCTCGGCGCCGTCCGGCGCCGGCAAGACGACGCTGTGCCGCGAGATCCGGCTGCGCGTGCCCGACCTGGCATACTCGGTGTCGGTGACGACCCGGTCGCCACGGCCGGGCGAGATCGACAACGTGGACTTCCGGTTCACCGCCGAGGCGGAGTTCCGTGCGATGCTGGCCCGCGGCGAGCTCGCCGAGTGGGCGACCGTGCACGGCAACCTCTACGGCACGCGGGCGGGCGTGCTGGAGGACGCGCTGGCAGCGGGCCGCGACGTGCTGCTCGACATCGACACGCAGGGCGCCGCGCAGCTCCGGGCGCGCTATCCGGACGCGGTGCTGGTGTTCATCTTGGCGCCGTCGATCAAAGATCTGGAGACGCGGCTGCGCGAGCGCCGGTCCGACGCGGAGTCGGAGATCGCGCGGCGCCTGGCGCGGGCGCGCGAGGAGATCGCCCTGTGGCGGCGCTACGACTACTTGATCGTGAATCGTGACGTGAAGGAGGCCCTGGATCAGCTCGAATCGATCATTCACGCCGAGCGCTGTCGTGTCGCGCGGCTCGGCCTCACCCTTCCGGACCTGGAGGTACAGAGTTGATGGCATTTCCGTCCCTTGAGAGCGCGCTGAACAAGGTCTCGAACCGTTATTTGCTCGTCGTGCTCGCCGCGAAGCGGTCGCGGCAGCTCAACCGCGGCGCCCAGGCGCGCGTGGAGAGCCGCCACAAGAAGCCGACCAGCGGCGCGCTGGAAGAGATCGCGGCCGCCAAGGTCGAATATCGCGTCAAGGAGCCGGACGACACGCCCAAGGCATGAGCCTCGACGGCCGCGAGCTGATCCTCGGCGTCACCGGCTCGATCGCCGCCTACAAGGCGGTGTACCTGCTGCGTGAGCTGGTGCGCCTGGGCGCCGGGGTCACCGTGTGCCTCTCCGAGCACGCCCGCGAGTTCGTCGGGCCGCTCACGTTCCGGACGCTCTCCGGGCGGGCGGTGCTGTCCAACCTCTTCGATCCGCAAAGTCCCGACGCGGTCGAGCACGTCGCGCTCGCCGAGCGCGCCCACGCCCTGGTGGTGGCGCCGGCGACCGCGAACGTCCTCGCCAAGGCGGCGCACGGGATCGCCGACGACTTCCTGACGACGCTGCTGCTGGCGGCGCGGGCGCCGGTCCTGATGGTGCCCGCGATGGATGGCGGCATGTGGGAGCACCCGGCGGTGGCCGCCAACGTCGCCACCCTGCGCGGCCGCGGCGTCACCGTGCTCGAGCCGGACACCGGCGCGCTCGCGTCCGGCCTGCGCGGCAAGGGACGCTTCCCCGAAATCGACGACATCGTCGAGGCGCTGCAGCGCGCGCTGGTGACGGTGCGTGACCTCGCGGGCGACCGGCTCATCGTGACGGCCGGGCCGACGCGCGAGCCGATCGATCCGGTGCGGTACATCTCGAATCGCTCGTCCGGCAAGATGGGCTACGGGCTCGCGGCGGCCGCGCTGCGGCGCGGGGCGGCCGTCACGCTGATCTCCGGGCCGACCGCGCTGACGCCGCCGGCCGGGGCGGTGTTCGTGCCGGTGCAGACCGCCGAGGAGATGCGCGAGGCGGTGCTCCACCACCTCGACCGGGCTACGATCGTCGTCAAGGCGGCGGCGGTCGCCGACTACCGCATCAAGCAGCCGGCGACCGTGAAGATCAAGGGCAAGCACGACGTGACGCTCGAGCTGACGCCGAACCCCGACATCCTCGCGGAGGTGGCGGCGCGGCGGACCCGCGCGTTCGTCGTCGGCTTCGCCGCCGAGACGAACGACGTGGCGGCGAACGCGCGCGCCAAGCTCGAGAGCAAGGGCATCGACCTGCTGGTGGCGAACGACGTGAGCCAGCAGGGCATCGGCTTCGACGCCGACGACAACGAAGTGCTCCTGCTCGACCGCTGGGGCGGCGCGCGCGCGCTGCCGCGGATGGCGAAGTCGGCGGTCGCCGACGCGATACTCTCGCACGTCCTCGCCCTGCGCGCCGGCGCCGCCACCCGCAAGACGCCCGCCTGACCCGCATGACGACGGGCGATCCGCGCGCGACGCTCGCCGACGCACTCGGCGCGCTGGGCGAGACCTTGCGTCACCACCGCGACCTCGGCTTCACCGAGCTTGCCCTGAAAGGTGACTATCTACTGGGGCCCGCCGAGGCGCTCCGGGCCCAGGAGGCGGCGCTCCAGGGCTGTCGCAAGTGCAAGCTCTGCGAGGGACGCTCCACGATCGTCTTCGGCTCGGGCAACCCGCGCGCCGAGCTGATCGTGATCGGCGAGGGCCCCGGCGCCGACGAGGACGCGCAGGGCCTGCCGTTCGTCGGGCGCGCGGGGCAGCTCCTCACCAAGATGCTCGAGGCGCGCAAAGTCGAGCTGTCCCGCGACGAGGTCTACATCACCAACGCCGTGAAGTGCAGGCCTCCCTCCAATCGCAATCCGGAAGGAGACGAGCTCGCCGCCTGCGCGCCCTTCCTGGCGGCGCAGCTCGCGGTGCTGCAGCCCAAGGTCGTGCTGGCGCTCGGGAGCGTCGCGACCCAGAGCTTGCTTGGCACGCGCGAGCCGATCGGGAAGCTGCGCGGGCGCGTGCACCCGTACGGCGCCGCCGTGCTGATCCCCACGTTTCATCCCGCGTTCCTCTTGCGCAACCCCGGCGAGGAGTACAAGCGTATGGCCTGGGAAGACCTCCAGCTCGCCCGACGGGAGTACGACCGCCGCAAGACGCGATGACGCCCCAGCCTAGCCGGCCCGGGCTGACCGCGCGGACGGAGCCCGCTCGCGCCTCTCTCAGGCGGTGCGGGCGTGCGGAGCCGGCTCGCGCCTCTCTCAGGCGGTGCGGGCGTGCGGGGCCGGCTCGCGCCTCTCTCAGGCGGTGCGGGCGTGCGGAGCCGGCTCGCGCCTCTCTCAGGCGGTGCGGGCGTGCGGAGCCGGCTCGCGCCTCTCTCAGGCCACCCTCGGTAGCGCCGGCCTCTAGCTCCGATAAATGACGACAATCGCGGACGTCGCCTTCGACGTTCCCCTCGCCCATTCGTTCGCGTATCGCGTGCCCGACGGCTGGACGCTGGCGCCCGGCCAGCGGGTGGTCGCCCCGCTGCGCGGCGCTTCGCGCGTCGGCATGATCGTGGCGCTCCGGGACGGAGCCGACGCGCGGCTGAAAACGCTCGACCGCGTCGTGGATGCCGAGCCCGTGCTCTCGCCGTCCCACCTCGACCTCGTCCACTGGATCGCCGCTCAGAGCCTCTCATCCGTGGGCTCGACCTGCGCCGCGCTCCTGCCGCCGCCCACCACGAAGCGGACACCGGACGCTGCCCCGCGACGGGCCGCGGACGCCGCCACGCGGACCGCGTCCGACGTCAGCGCGAGTCCGGGAGGCCGGCCCGAGCTGCTGGTCGGCGCCGGGCGCGAGAAGCGCGCGCTCGAGCGCATCGAGGCGGCGCCGGGGGCGGTGCTGGTGATCGCGGCGGACATCGAGACGGCCGCGCGCTGGGCGCAGCGCCTCGCCAGGCTCGGCCACGCGGTGCGGCTCGACTCGGGCGTGCCGGACGCGGAGCGGGTCGCCGCGTGGGACGCGCTGCGCGACGGGTCGGCGCGCCTGGCGGCCGGCACGCGCTCGGCCCTGCTGGCGCCGCTCGTCGCGCCCGCGACCCTCGTCCTGATCGACGAGCACGAGGCGGCCCACAAGCCGCCGGGCCCGCCGCGGATCCACTCGCGCGACGTCGCCTTCGAGCGCGCCGCGCGCGAGCGGCTGACGCTCCTGCTCACGTCGGCCACGCCCAGCGTGGAGGCGTGGCGGCGCGTCGAGTCGGGGCTGGTGGACCTGACCGCGCCCCCGCGGGGCCCGTGGCCGGCGGTGAGCGTGGCCGACACGCGCGGGATTCTCCGTCGCGAGCCGCTGACTCCGCCGCTCGCGCGCGCCATCCGCGAGACGCTGGCGGCGCGACGGCGCGTCTTCCTCGCGGTGAGCCGGCTCACCTCGTCGCTCGCCTGCGACGAGTGCGGCACGGTCGTCCGCTGCGCCGAGTGCGTGATCGCCCTCGCCTATACGCGCGCCGCCGCGCGCCTCGTGTGCCGGCTCTGCGCGACCTCGCAGCCGCTGCCCGAGACCTGCGCCGTGTGTCACGGACGCCGGCTCTCCCCGTTCGGCTGGGGTGCGGAGCGCGTGGAGCACGCGGTGCGCCGACGGTTTCCCGACGCGCGCATCGCGCGCTGGGAGCCCGACGCCGCGCGCGGCGCCCGCGCCGAGGCGCAGCGGGCGGCGGCGGCCGCCGCGGACGTGGTCATCGGCACACGCGGGGCGCTGCGCCTCTTCGGGCCGGCGGCGCTCGGGCTGGCGGCGTTCGTGGCCCCGGATCAGCTCCTACGCGCGCCGGACTTCCGCGCCGGCGAGCGCGCGCTGGCGTTCGCGTGGGCGGCCGCCGAGCGGGTGGCCGGCGACGGCGCGCTGCTGATCCAGTCGCAGAACCCCGAGCACTACGCGTTCGAGGCGGTGACGCGCCAGGACCTCCACGCGTTCTACCAGCACGAGCTGAAGTTCCGTGCGGAGCTCGGCTATCCGCCCTTCCGCCGGCTGGCCGTCGTCACCGCGCGCGCGGCGCACGCCGACGAGACGCGCCGGCTCGGCGAGGCCGTCGCCGCCGCGCTCCGCGCGCGCAGCGGGCTCACGGTCTATCCGCCCGCGGCCGACCGCGGAGGGCGCGCGCAGCGCGTCGTCGCGAAGGGCGACGCCGATCTGCCGCGCCGGCTCGACGAGGCGCTGCGGGAGTTCACCACGCCTCGCGCGGGGAGCCGCGGTATCATTGAAGTGGAGGTGGATCCGGTCGAATGGCAATTCTGAGCGTCCGGAAATATGGTGATCCCGGGCTACGCCGCCGCGCGCGGCCAGTGGACGAGGTCACGCCCGAGGTCCGGACGATGATCGTGAACATGACCGACACCATGTACGACGAGGTCGGCATCGGCCTCGCCGCGCCCCAGGTGGGCATCTCGCTCCGGCTCATCGTGCTCGCCGACGAGGACGGGCGCGACGTCCAGGCGCTCCTCAACCCCGCGATCATCGAGCAGGGTGGCGAAGTCACGGCTGAGGAAGGATGCCTGTCGATCCCGGGCGTGTTCGCGCCGGTCGCGCGCGCCGCGTGGGTGAAGGTCGAGGCGCGCGACGTGGACGGCCAGCCCGTGGCCATCACCGCGCGCGGCCTCCGGGCCCGCGTCCTGCAGCACGAGATCGATCACCTCGACGGCGTCCTCTTCATCGACCGCGTCGACCCGATGACGCGCGATCGCATCAAGCGGAAGATCAAGAAGGAAGGTCTCCGCGAGGACGCCTCCCGCCACGCCTTCGCGCTTTAAAGTCCTCTTCTACGGCACGCCCGAGTTCGCGTTGCCGACGCTCGAGACGCTGCTGGCCCAGCACGACGTCGTCGCCGTCGTCACCCAGCCCGACCGGCCGGCGCACCGCGGGCAACGACTGACATCGCCGCCGGTGAAGACGCGGGCACTCGCCCACGGTCTTCCGATCGTGCAGCCCGCGCGCGTGCGCGACGCCGAATGGTCCGAGCGTCTGCGCGCGCTCGGCGCCGACGTGGCGGTCGTCGTGGCGTTCGGCCAGATCCTGCCGCGGGCCGTGCTCGACGCGCCTCGACGCGGCTCGATCAACGTGCATGCGTCGCTGCTGCCGCGCTATCGCGGCGCGGCGCCGATCCAGTGGGCGATCATGCGGGGCGAGACCGTGACCGGCATCACGACGTTCCAGATGGACGAGGGCATGGACACCGGGCCGATGCTCCTGTCGGAGTCCGTCGGGATCGACCCCGAGGAGACCGCCGGCGAGCTGGCGGGTCGGCTGGCCGCGCTCGGCGCCGACGTGATCGTCGAGACGCTCGCGCGGCTCGACGAGCTGACGCCCGAGCCCCAGCCCCCAGAGGGCGCGACGCTCGCGCCGCGGCTCAAGCGCACCGACGGCTACCTCGACTGGCAGCGCCCGGCGCGCGAGCTGGTCAACGTCGTCCGCGGATGCAACCCGTGGCCGGGCGCCCTCACGAAGAGTCGCGCGGGCGCGCTCACGATCTGGCGCGCGACGGCGGCCGGCGCGGGCCCCACGGATCCACCAGGCACGGTGATACGCCCGCGTCCCGACGGCGACGAGCTCGCGATCGCGACCGCGGACGGGTGGCTCGTTCCCAGCCAGGTCCAGCCAGAGAACCGGCGCGCGATGGACTGGGCCGAGTATCTGCGCGGCGCGCGCCTCGGGCCCGGCGCCATGTTCGCGAAGCCGGATGCCCCCGGGGCCGCCCCATGACGCCGCCGAGGCGACGACCGGCCCCCGGGGCGAGCTCGGGTCCGTCGCCGGCCCGCGAGGTCGCCGTGAGAGTGCTCGAGCGTGTGGAGGCCGACGCGAGCTTCGCCGACCTCGCGCTGGAGGCCGAGCTGCGGGCGCGCGGGCCGTCGTCCCGCGACGCGGCACTGGCGACGGAGCTCGTGTTTGGAACGCTCCGCTGGCAGCGCTATCTCGATTGGATTCTGGCGCCCCACTCACGGCGGGGCCTCGACGCGCTCGACCTCCGGGTCCGGGTGATCTTGCGAACGGCCGCCTACCAGATCGCCTTCCTGGAGCGCGTGCCCGCGTTCGCCGTCGTCAACGACGCGGTCACGCTGGCGCCGCCCACGCCGGGCGTGAAGGCATTCGTCAACGCGGTCCTCCGATCGTTCGCGAACCGAGGCGTCAGCGAGCGCGAGCCGGCGCCGCCGGGAGACCGTCTCGACGCCCTGGGAACGCGCTGCTCGTTCCCGACCTGGCTCGTCGAGCGGTGGGTGAAGCGCTATGGCCACGACGAGGCCGAAGCGCTGATGCGGGCCCTCAACGAGCGTCCGCCGCTCACGCTTCGCACGAACACCCGCCGGACGACTCGCCAGGCGCTCGGCCAGCGGCTCCTGTTCGAGGAGGGGCTCGCCTGCCAACCCACGAGCCTGGCGCCGGAAGGGCTCGTGGTCAGTCCCGGCGGGGCGCCCGGCGACTGGCGCGCGTTCGCCGACGGTAGCTTCGCCGTGCAGGACGAGGCGTCGATGCTGATCGCGCGCCTGCTCGCGCCCGAGCCCGGCAGCACGATCGCCGACGTCTGCGCCGCCCCCGGCACCAAGACCACGCATCTCGCCCAGCTCATGGACGACCGCGGCCGCGTCGTCGCGTTCGACCCGCAGCCGGCGCGACTGGCGCGGGTCGGCGAGGCCGCCGCGCGCCTCGGTCTCACGATCATCGACGCGCGCCCCGGAGGGGTGGAAACGCTCGCCGGCGAATTCGGCGGTACCTGCGACGGTGTCCTCGTCGACGCGCCGTGCTCGAACCTGGGCGTGCTTCGGCGCAACCCCGAGGTGAAGTGGCGGCGGCAACCCGAGGATCTGGTAGCCGTGAGCCGGCGCCAGTCCGAGATCCTGGGCGCGGCCGCGACGATGGTGAAGCCCGGCGGCCGGCTCGTCTACGCCACGTGCTCGCTCGAGCCCGAGGAGAACGACGACGTCGTGCGAGCCTTCCTGGCCGGTCGTCCGGGGTTCACGCTTGATCCGCCCGAGACGTTTCCGCTGCCGCTGGACGCCGACGGCGCGTTGCGGTGTCTCCCTCATCGCCACGGCAGCGACGGGTTCACCGCGGTCCGCTTCCGCCGCACGTAGCTTCGCGGTATAACAACACCGTGGTCAAGATCGCGCCCTCGATCCTGTCGGCCGACTTCGCGGCCCTCGGCACCGACATCGCGCGCGTCGAGGCGGGCGGCGCCGACCAGCTCCACGTCGACGTGATGGACGGCCGCTTCGTGCCCAACATCACGATCGGTCCCGTCGTCGTCGGGGCGATCCGCAAGCGCACGCGCCTGCCCCTCGACGTGCACCTGATGATCGTGGAGCCCGAGCGCTACATCCCCGAGTTCATCGCGGCCGGCGCCGACATGGTCACCGTGCACGCCGAGGCGTGCCCGCACCTGCCGCGGACGCTCGCGCAGATCCGCGAGCTCGGCGCCAAGGCCGGCGTCGCGCTGAACCCATCCACGCCGCCCTCGGCCCTCGAGTTCGTGCTCGACGACCTCGACCTCGTGCTGGTGATGTCGGTGAACCCGGGGTTCGGCGGCCAGTCGTTCATCCCGACGGCCCATCGGAAGATCCGCGAAATCAGGAAGCTCCTGGGCGCGCGGCCGGTGGACGTGTCGGTCGACGGCGGCGTGAAGGTGGACCTCGCCAAGTCCCTCGCGGAGGACGGCGCCACGACGCTCGTGGCAGGTTCGGCGGTCTTCAGCGCGGCCGATCCCGCCGCCGCGGTGAGGGCGCTCCGCTCCGCCGCGACGGCCTCGTAGCGCGATGGACGTCGTCGACGCGCTCGCCCACCGCGGGCGCTTCTTCCGCGTGCTCCAGCAAACCTCCCGCAGCCAGACGGCGGTCATGACGATCGCCCCGGGCGAGGACGCCGGCCCCGAGGAAGAGCACGCCGGCGATCAGGTCATCTACGTGGTCGAAGGCGAGGCGCTGGTTCGGATCGGCGACCAGGAGCGTCGCGCCGCGGCCGGCGCGCTCGTGATGATTCCGGCGGGCACGCGCCACCACGTGAGGAACCCGGGCGCGCAGCCGCTCTTCTTCGTCACGATCTACGCGCCGCCCGCGTACTGAGCGACGGGCGCGGACGTCGCCTACTTCCTAAAGAACTCTTGAGGGAGCCTCGCCCACTGAAAGCCGCCGATGTTGAGCTGCTGGATCGTCCAGCGCTCCGGGTACCAGTAGCCGGTGGTCGTCTCGGTGATGTAATAACCGGGGATCGTCTGCACCTGCGGCTCGCTTCGCGGCGGCACGCCGTCGGGCAGCCGGACCGGCACCATGATGACCAGGTACTGGGCCGGCACCTCGATGTAGCGGATCGCCTGCCCGTAGTCGACTCTCCGCCCGGGCGCCCACGGCATCGCGGGATGGGGATTGTTGATCGCGTCGGCGGGATTGGCGGGATTGCCCGCCTGAGCGCGGACCGGCACGGCGCCGATGAGCTCCAGCGCTAGCGCCACAACCGCGACTGCGACTATCTTGACGACCATCGGGGCTCTCAAACCAGAAAGTATACAGGACCTGCAGGAGTTGTTGAAATTCTGCGCGTAGTTCCGTAGAGTTGGGTCTTCCCATGCTCGACTCTCTTGGTACCAGACTGCAAGCCATCTTCGACAAGCTCGGCGGCCGCGGCCGACTGTCGGAGGAGAACATCCAGGAGGCGCTCCGCGAAATCCGCGTGGCGCTCCTGGAGGCGGACGTCAACTTCAAGGTGGTCCGCGCCTTCATCGACCGCGTGAAAGAACGGGCGGTCGGTCAGGACGTCCTCGCCTCGCTCACGCCGGCGCAGCAGGTGGTGAAGGTCGTCCACGGCGAGCTGGTCGAGCTGCTCGGCGGCAGCGGACACCGGCTCGCGATGGCGTCGCACCCGCCGACGGTCATCATGCTGATCGGCCTCCAGGGCTCGGGCAAGACCACCACCGCCGCGAAGCTGGCGCGCCACTACACGAAGCAGGGACAGCATCCGCTGCTCGCGGCGGCCGACACGCAGCGGCCAGCCGCGATGGAGCAGCTCCGAACGCTTGGCGCCCAGCTGTCGATCCCGGTGACCGGCGCGCCCGGGCAGACGCCACTCGAGATCTGTCGCGCGGCGCGTGAGGAAGCGGCGGCGCGCGGGCTGACGCCCCTGATCCTCGACACGGCCGGGCGTCTGCACGTCGACGAAATCTTGTTGGCGGAGCTGAAGGCGATCCGCACGGAGGTGGCGCCACACCACGTGCTGCTCGTCGTGGACGCGATGACCGGCCAGGACGCCGTCACGGTCGCCGATCGCTTCAACCAGGCGGTCGGCATCGACGCGGTCGTCCTCACGAAGCTCGACGGCGACTCGCGCGGCGGCGCCGCGCTCTCCGTCCGGCACGTGACCGGGCGCCCCATCGCCTTCGTCGGCGTGGGCGAAAAGACCGACGCGCTCGAGCCGTTCCATCCCGACCGCCTGGCCTCGCGCATCCTCGGGATGGGCGACGTCCTGTCGCTCGTGGAGAAGGCGCAGGAGACCGTCGATCAGGCGAAGGCGGAAGCGCTGGCCCGGAAGCTTCGCGAGGACGCGTTCACGCTGGAGGACTTCCGCGATCAGCTCAAGCAGGTCCGCCAGCTGGGACCGCTCGACCAGATCCTTGGCATGCTTCCCCTCGGGAAGATGCTGAAGGGCGCGCCCAAGGACCTGGAAGGTGAATCGGCGGACCTGGACCGCTTCGACGCGATCATCAGCTCGATGACGCCGGGCGAGCGGCACAATCCCGAGGTGATCAACGGCAGCCGCCGCCAGCGCATCGCGCGCGGCAGCGGCACGAACGTGCAGGACGTGAACCGGTTGCTCAAGCAGTTCGCGCAGCTCCGAAAGATGATGAAACAGCTCAAGGGCATGGAAGGGAAGCTTCCCCGCATGAAGAACCTGCCGGGATTCCCGATGCCGAGGGGGTGAGAACGTGGCAGTGACGATTCGGCTGAGACGGATGGGAACGACGAAGCGACCGGCCTACCGGGTGGTGGTGGCGGACTCGCGCTCACCGCGCGACGGGCGCTTCATCGAGGTGCTCGGTCACTACAGCCCGCTGACCGAGCCACCGACCGTGAAGATCGATCGGGCGAAGGTCGAGGCGTGGATCAAGAAGGGCGCGCAGCCGTCGAACACGGTGCGCCAGCTCATCAAGAACGCGCCCGAACCGAAGCCGCTCGAATCGAAGTAAGGATCGGGCGGTGACCTCGCCGAACGTCGGGCGCGACGGCGCGCTCGTGGTCATCGGCGAGATCGCGCGGCCCCACGGGCTGCGCGGCGAGGTGCGTGTGACGCCGCTGACGGATCACCCCGAGCGGTTCGAGAACATCACCGACTGCGTGCTCTGGGACCGGGCGCGCGACACGCGCGAGCGGCGGCGGATCACCGGGGCGCGCCGGCAGGGGGCCGCGGTCCTCGTGACGCTGGCGGGCTGCGAGACGGTCGAAGCGGCCGGGGCGCTGGTCGGACACTTCCTGGCCCTGCCCGAGGGCGAGGCGTTGCCGTTGCCGCCCGGCAGCTTCTATCCGTGGCAGCTCGAGGGGTGCCGCGTCCTCACCGACGACGGGCGCGAGGTCGGGCAGGTCGCGCGGGTCGAGCAGTCGCCCGCTCAGGATCTGTGGGTGGTGACCGACGGCGTGCGCGAGCGGCTGATCCCGGCAGTGGCAGAGATCGTGCTCGAGGTGGACATCGCGGCGCGGCGCGTGGTGATCCGGCCGCCCGACGGGCTGCTCGAGCTGTAGGGACGCCGGCGGATGCGCATCGACATCGTCACGCTGTTCCCGGGGATGGTGGAGCCGGCGCTGGCCGAGTCGATGCTCGGGCGCGCGCGGGCGCGCGGACTCGTTGACATCCGGGTGGTCAATCTCCGAGACTACGCGGGGGGCCGGCACCGCGTCACCGACGACTATCAGTTCGGCGGTGGCGGCGGCATGGTCCTCAAGCCCGAGCCACTCTTCGCCGCGGTGGAGGCGCTGCGCACGCCGGGCGCGCGCGTGGTGCTGATGGATCCGCGGGGCCGGACGTTCACCCACAAGGTGGCGGGCGAGCTGGCGGTTGCGTCGCACCTGATCCTCCTGGCCGGGCGATACGAGGGCGTCGACGCGCGCGTGAACGAGCGGCTGGCCGACGACGCGCTCTCGATCGGCGACTACGTCGTGACCGGCGGCGAGCTGCCGGCGCTGGTGGTGACGGACGCGGTGACGCGGCTGCTGCCCGGCGTGCTGGGCGCCGAGGGCGCCGCGGAGCGCGAGTCGTTCGCGGACGGGCTGCTGGAGCCGCCGCAGTACACGCGCCCCGAGGAGTACCGGGACGCGCGCGTGCCGGCGGTGTTGCTCTCGGGCGACCACGCGCGGATCGCGCGCTGGCGCCGCGTGCAGGCCATCTGGCTCACGTGGCGCGAGCGCCGGGATTTGTTGGCGACGGCGCGCCTGACGCCCGAGGAGCGGAAGATGGTGGAGCGGTTCGAGCGCGGCGAGACGCCGGAGCAGCTCGAGGAGACGTAGACAGCGTACGGACGGCAGCGTATGGAAGACAGAAAGGGACTGTGGTGATGGACGCGATGGGGTTGGTCGAAGCCGCGCAGCTCAAGAAGGACCGGGCCGGGTTCACGCCCGGCGACACGGTGCGCGTGCACGTCAAGGTGATCGAGGGCGAGAAGGAGCGGACGCAGCTCTTCGAGGGCATCGTGATCCGGCGGCGCGGCGAAGGTGCCCGCGCCTCGTTCACCGTCCGGCGCATCTCGTACGGCGTCGGCGTCGAGCGCACGTTCCCACTGCACTCGCCGCGCATCGAGCGGGTGGAAGTCGCCCGGCGCAGCCGCGTGCGGCGCTCGAAGCTCTACTATCTCCGTGGGCTGGCCGGCAAGGCCGCGCGGCTCAAGGAGAAGCGCATGCCGCTGGTCCCCACCACCACCGCCCCGGACGCCACCGAACCGTGAGCCCCCGCCGCCGGTGACGTTCTCGTCGGCGCCGTACCGCTACGAGGCTCAGGCCTGGAGGGCCGGTGTCGGGCGGATCGCCGGTGTCGACGAGGCGGGGCGTGGGCCGCTGGCGGGGCCCGTGGTCGCCGCGGCCGTGATCATCGCGCCGGACCGGCGCATCAAGGGGCTCGCGGACTCCAAGATCCTCACGCCCGAGCGGCGCGACGAGCTGTTCCGGGTGATCGGCGAGCACGCCGTCGCGGTGGGCGTCGGGATCGTCGACCACGAGACGATCGACCGCATCAACATCTTACAATCCACGCGGCTCGCGATGGCCGAGGCGCTCGCGCGGCTCTGCGTGGCCCCGGACCTGGTCATCACCGACTTCGTCGCGCTGAGCAACCTTCCCTGCCCGCAGCGGAACCTCGTCGACGGCGACGCCCGGTGCGCCACCGTCGCGGCCGCGTCCATCGTCGCCAAGGTCACGCGCGATCGACTCATGATGGACGCCGACGCGCGGTTTCCCGAGTACGGCTTCGCCCGTCACAAGGGCTATGCGACCGCCGAGCACCTGGCGGCGCTCGATCGCTGGGGCGCGTGCCCCATCCACCGGCGCACGTTTGCCGGCGTGTTGTTCCGCCAGGCCGAATTGTTCTCCGTCGTCGTCGAAGACTAGTCCTCCGCGCTCGCCCGCGAGGACATCGAGCGCCAGCTGCGCAAGGAGATGGCGGACCACCCGCAGCTGCCCTTCTCGCTGCTGACGCTGCACTACGGCCAGCACCGCTGCCGCGCCATGCTCGACTGGTGCGACGAATCGCTGCGCGCGCTGGCCCGGCTCGGAGCGCAACGCGGGCGGGCGCGGCGGCGCCGAGGCGCGGCGATGACCGGAGGAGGTCGAACATGGACACCGCGATGACGACGCTTCGCTGGCTGCACATCGCCGCCGGCACGGTCGCCCTGTTCGTGGCGCCCGGCGCCATGCTCACGGTGAAGGGCGGGCTGGCCCACCGGCGCTGGGGCAAGATCTACTTCTGGGCGATGGCGCTGGTCGCGGCGAGCGCGATCGTGCTCGGACTCTGGCGCCCCAACATCTTCCTGGCGCTGCTCGCCCTGTTCAGCTTCTACATGGCCTTCTCCGGCTATCGCTCGCTGTTTCGCAAACGGCCGGCGCAGGGCGAACGACCGGCCGGGATCGACTGGGGCGCCGCGCTCGTGACGCTGGCCGCGAGCGCCGCGCTGGTCGTGCTCGGCCTCGTGCGGCCGGGTCCGGCGTGGCAGCGGGTCGGGATCGTGCCGGTCGTCTTCGGCGTGCTCGGCCTCGTGCTGGCCGGGCTCGACCTGGCGAAGTTCGTCCGGCCGCCCGAGGACCGTCACGCGTGGTGGTTCGCCCACATGGGCGGGATGCTGGGTTCCTACATCGCGACGGTGTCGGCGTTCTCCGTCGTGAACTTCACGTTCCTGCCCACGACCGTGCGCTGGCTCTGGCCCACCGTGATCGGCACGCCGCTGATCACGCTGTGGATCGTCTCCTACAAGGTGAGCTTCCGCCGCCGTGCCGGGGCGCCGGCCGGGGTCGCGACCTCCCGCTGATCGATCGCCGATCGGTGCGACAATGTCGGCCCTGGAGGGGCTCATGGCAGAGGTCGCGTTCGGGTTGTTCGACTGGATCGATCGGCGGCAGGCGGCGCCGCTCGGCCAGCTCTACGAGGAGCGGCTCAAGCTGCTCGAGGCCGCGGATGCGGCCGGCTTCTTCGCCTACCACCTGGCCGAGCATCACGCCACGCCGCTCGGCATGGCGCCGTCGCCGTCGGTGTTCCTGTCCGCGGTGGCGCAGCGCACGCGAAGGATCCGCCTGGGGCCGCTCGTCTATCTGTTGCCCCTCTACTCGCCGCTCCGCCTGATCGGCGAGATCTGCATGCTCGACCATTTGAGCGGCGGACGGCTCGAGCTCGGCGTGGGCCGCGGCGTGTCTCCCTACGAGGTCGGCTATCACGGCTTCGACCCCGGGCGCACCCGCGCGATGTTCCAGGAGGCACTCGCGGTGATCCTGGCGGGGATGACCAGCCCGCGGCTGACGCACCGGGGCGAGCACTACCGCTACGACGACGTGCCCATGGAGCTGGCGCCGCTCCAGAAGCCGTACCCGCCGCTCTGCTACGCCACCAGCAACGTCGAGAGCGTGCAGTGGGCGGCGGCGCAGGGCATGCACATGGTCGGGCTCGGCCCGGCGGCGGCCTATCGCCCGTTCGTCGAGACGTATCGCGCCGCGTGGGCGGAGCACCGCAACGATCCCGGGCGCCTCAACGCGCACGTCGCGACGCCGCGCATCGGGATCAACCGCCAGGTCGTGATCGCGGACACCGACGCCGAGGCCGAGGCGATCGCGCGCGCCGCGCACCCGCGCTGGGCGGCGAGCTTCGTCAAGCTCTGGGCGGATCACGGCGACACGGCGGTCCAGCACCGCGTGAGCCTCGACGCCGCGCTCACCCACGAGACGATCCTGGCCGGCTCGCCCGCGCGCGTGCGCGACCAGGTCGCGCGGCTGATCGAGGAGACGGGCGTCAACTACGTGATCTGCTGCGTCGTGGTCGAGGAATCCGGCCTGGCCCATGATGAGCAGGTGGCCGAACCCACCGACGTGGTCGTACATCTTCATGATCTGCCGGTAGACCGAATCGGGGTTGCCGGCGAAGACGAGGCCGTTCTCCATGAGTGGGCCAAGTGCCGGGTTCTGGAACATCTTGAAGATGCCGGGCACCGCGCCCTTCATCGTGTTCACCGTCGACGCGGTCGGATGGTATCCGGGCGGGCTCGTGAACTGCGGCGGCACCTTGTTCGACTCGAGGTACCACATGAGCTTCTTCGCGCCGGCGTACCCTTCCTCGTCGGTCTCGCCCACGTAGACCAGCGCGGCATAGGCGAAGCGGTCGAGCGGCGGCGTGGAGAGCTTGAGCTCGGCCCGGCGGGCGCGATAGGCGCCGAACACGGCCTGCGTCCCCTCGAAGCCGGTCAGGAAGCACGCCACGACGTAGCCGCGCTCGCCGACATCGCCCGCGTTGGACGGGCTGAGCGCGGTGATCCAGATCGGCGGATGCGGCTCCTGGAACGGCCGCGGCCAGATATTGACCTGGCGGTGGTGGAAGTACTTGCCCTCCCAGTTGAACGGGCCGTCGTGGCTGATCCACGCCTTCACGATCAGGTCGTGGGCCTCCCAGAAGCGCTCCTGCATCCTGGTGGGTCGATGATTGCCGGCGGAGATCTCGTAGGGCACGCCGCGGACGAACCCGCACTCCAGGCGACCGCGCGAGTACACGTCGACCATCGCCATCTCTTCGGCCACCCGCACGGGCTCGCGCCGGTTCGCGATCGGGTTGCCCAGGATCAGCAGCCGCGCCTTGCGCGTGTCGCGCGCGAGCGCGCCCATGACGACCGCGGCGGACGGGTTCAGGTTCGTCGCGGTCTGGTGATGCTCGTTCACCATGATCTCGAGGCCGAGGTCCTCGGCGATCTGCCACTCGTCGATGAAGCGGTGGTAGAGGTCGGCGCCGATCTTGGGGTCGTAGTAGCGGTTGGGCAGCTTGACCCGGATCGAGTCGTACTCGCTCTTGTCGGGCAGCAGATGGTACGCGTTCTCGCTGAAGAACCAGGCCCGCACGACGTCCCTCCTACGCTCGCCGATCTCCGAGAAACGCCCGCACCCTCTCGACGAGCGCCTCGGGCTGCTCGAGATGGGGGAAATGTCCGGCCCGGTCGATGGTCTCGAGCCGGGCGCCCGGGATCGAGTCGCGGTACGCCGCCCCGTAGTTAGCAGCGCTCACGAATCGATCGTCGACGCCCCACAGCAGGAGCGTCGGAACTTTGATCCGGTGCAGCCGCTGGCGCAGCTTGGGATTGTGGAAGTAGGGCTCCCAGGCGTACAGCGCCGTCGCCTCTCGGTTGCGCGCGATGACGGTCAGCTGATCGTCCGACAGCTTCGAGGGATCGAACGTGGCGCGCTCCGGATCCCTATATTGAAGTCGCAGCACTTCGGCAGGCGGCAGTGCGAAGATGTCGGGGATGTCGCGGCTCTCCCGATCGCCGATCTTGATGCCGAGCGGCGCCACCAGCACGAGCCCGCGCAGGCGCTCGGTGCTCCTCACCGCCATCTCGGCAGCGATCCAGCCGCCGAGCGAGCTGCCGATCAAGACGGCGTCACGGAGGTTCCCCTCGGCCAGGAGATCGAGGTAGAGGTAGGCGAGGTCGTCGACGGTGTCGACGGAGCTCGCATCGGGAGAATGCCCGAAGCCCGGGTGCGAGGGTGCCAGCACCTGGCCGTGCGCCGCGAGCATCTCGAGAAACGGCGCGCTAGGGTCGAGCCCATCCTCGCCGTGGAGCCACACGATCGGTGGCCCCTGCCCGCGCCCGAGGACCTCGAGTCGCACGTTGTTCACGGTCAGCCACGCCTGGTGCGTCGTGCTCGCCATTTCGAGGGACTATATCAGGAATGTTTTCGCAGCAGCGCGACGATCCGCGCCGGCGTCACGGGCGTCTCGGTGACCCGCACCCCGAACGGCGCCAGCGCGTCCTCGATGGCATTCGCGATCGCCGCCGGCGGCGAGATCGCGCCGCCCTCGCCGAGACCCTTCACGCCCAGCGGATTGCGCGGCGACGGGAATTCGAGGTGAATCGTCTCGATCGGCGGCAGGTCGTCGGCTTTCGGGACCGCATAGTCCATCAGCGAGCCCGTGAGCAGCTGGCCCGACGAGTCGTAGACCATCTCCTCGAAGAGCGCGCCGCCGACCCCCTGTGCCACGCCGCCGTGCACCTGGCCCTCGACGATGGGCGGATTGATGACCCGGCCGCAGTCGTGGGCGACGACGTAGCGGAGGAGCTTCACACCGCCCGTGCCCACGTCGACTTCGACCTGGGCGACGTGGACGGCGCTCGCGTAGGTCACGGTCGGCACGTGGTGGTAGGCGGTCGCCTCGAAGTCGGGCGAGGCGACGCCAGGCCGCGCGAAGGTCGGGATCGAGGCCTGGACGACGCGCGCCAGATCGACCGCGGAGCCCGGCGCGCCGCGAACGAAGACCTTGCCGTCGTCGATCTCGACGTCGCCGGGCGCGGCCTCGAGTAGCGTCGCCGCGGCGCGAACGAGCTTGCCGCGTACCTCGCGACACGCGTCGACGATCGAGCTTCCCGCGGTCACCGCGCTCCGGCTCGCGAACGTCCCGACACCGAACGGCACCGCGGCGGTGTCGCCGCCGACGACGGTCACCCAATCGAGCGGCACGCCGAGCGCGTCGGCCGCGACCTGGGCGAAGCTCGTTTCGTGGCCCTGGCCGGAGTTGACGGCGCCGGTCGCGACGACGACGCGCCCGGCCAGATCGAGCTTCACCGTCGCGCCCTCGAACGGGCCGATGGCCGTGCCCTCGACGTAGCCGGAGATTCCGATGCCCCGGTGAATGCCGCGGGCACGTAGCCGCGCCTGCTCGGCGCGGAACTCCTTGTAGCCCGCGGCCTCGAGCGCGCTTTCGAGCGCCGCCGGGAAATCGCCGGTGTCGTACACGAGCGGGTTGCCGTCGCGGTATGGCATCCCGAAGTCGTACGGGAGCTCCTCAGGGCGGATGTAGTTACGGCGCCGGAGCTCCGCCGGATCCATCCGGAGCTCGCGCGCCAGGCAGTCGACGATCCGGTCCATCGCGAACACCGTCTCCGGCCGGCCGGCGCCTCTATAAGGTGCGTTCGGCGTCTTGTGCGTGACTACCGCCGTAACTTCTACGCGCATGTTCCTGATCCGATGTGGACCTATGAGGTGGGCCACCGTGTTGTACGGGAGCACGACGCCCCAGACGTTGTAGGCGCCGAGGTCCAGCAGGATCCGGTCACGCACGGCGAGGATCGAGCCATCGCGCTTGGCCGCGAGCGAGATCGTGTGCATCTGATCGCGCGCGTGCGCGGCCCCGGACATGTGCTCGCGCCGGCTCTCGATCCACTTCACGGGGCGCCCGAGCACGATCGCCGCGATCGGCACCAGGGCATCTTCCGCGTAGCCAGAGGCCTTCGTGCCGAAACCGCCCCCGAGATCGGGCGCAACGACCCGGATCTTGTGGGGCGGCAGGCCGAGCGCGCCCGTGAGTCCCTGCTGGACGAAGTGCGAGACCTGGGTCGAGTTCCAGGTGGTCAGCATCCCGTCGCGCCGGTCCCACGCCGCGACGACGCCGCGCCCCTCGAGCGGCATGCCCACGTAGCGCTGGATGCGAAACGTCTCGCTGACGGTGACGGCCGCGCCGGCGAACGCGCCGTCGGCGTCGCCGATCGCGTGGGTGAAGCCGACGCCGATGTTGGTGCCCCACTCCGGGTGCACCAGTTGCGTTTCGGCCTCTCCCGCGCGGAGAACGTCCACGACCGGAGGGAGGGGCTCCCAGTCGACGTCGATCAGGTCCACCGCGTCGGCGGCGTGCTCGGGGCTATCGGCCACGACCATCGCGACGATCTCCCCGACGTAGCGCGCGCGATCCCGACAGAGCGCCCACTGGGGCGC
>QHSI01000019.1 GCA_003221515.1 Candidatus Rokuibacteriota bacterium | reverse complement strand
CAAGCGCGCGTGATTCTGTTGTGCGCCTCGCCGGCGCGCTGTTAACTTCAGACCTCCTGACATAGGGTAGCGCGAAACTGTCCGGTTTCGGCACCGATCAAGGTGCTGAGGCGAAGGCCGGCGCGGCCCTGCACTCGGCAGGCGAGGCGGGGAACGCAAGGCCGACACGTGGTGGCGGGCGCACGGCGAAGCGCATGCGCAGGCGAGAGCCAGGGAAGATTGTCTCAGTCTGGTCGAGAATGTCACACAATGCCTGTGCGGCGCGTGTTCGATGTGGAGAGCTCAGAGGCGCCAACGTGATGTGTAGCTCTGTGTCGGACACGCGGATGTCGCCGGCGGCGGCAAAAAGCTCGTGCAGTAACGTGCGTCCCTCTTGCTCGGCACGGGCATAGTGAGGCCGCAGCAGCGCCAGCAGATCGCTTTCGGCCTGGTAAGCCACCATCTTGATGATGTCGGTCAAGTGCTTGCGTTCGGTGGCGAGCTTGACCACGGCATGTTCACTGAGATCGCGCACTTCGATGCGCTGGGGAACGTCACGGCGCTGCGCGATGAGTTTGGCCACGCGAGCGCGAGCCGCTCGTAGCTTCTTACCAAGCGTGCTATGGGCGATCTTGAAGCCGCGCATGCTCGGTCGATTTTGCTCGACATTATCGGCCGCGGCGACGCCGTATTCTCGTTCGATCGTGGCGAGTTCGGTACGAGCGCTGCGAATCTGCTTGTTCAGCGCGCGGTGCTCGGGGTTGGGAATGGTACGGGTGGGATCTTCCGGCTCGATGCGATAGTCCACGAGCGCATCCAGGAGGAACTCTTCGCGCATGTACTTGAAGAAGTTCTCCTGTCGCCAGCGCTCGGACAATGGCGTAGGCGAGCTCGATATCGCGCAGGTCCGATCGACTCGTGATCACCTGGGTCTGATGAGCGTTGTCGCACAAGCGCGTGATCTGCCGCAACCGCAGCTTGCCCTTGAGGAAACGCACCGGCTGATCATGCAAGTCGTAACTCAGCCAATGGCCGTCGAGCTTCGCT
>QHSI01000018.1 GCA_003221515.1 Candidatus Rokuibacteriota bacterium | reverse complement strand
GCCCGCCCCTGGAACGAGGTGAGCGAGTACCTCCACCGGGAGAGCCTCGTCGAGGCGCCGCAGGCCGAGCTGGCCGTGTGCGCCACGGCTCGCGAGAAGGACTGCGGCTACATCTGGAACGCCCACGTCCCGCTGGCCCGCAAAGCCGGCGTGGGCGCGACGACCATCGACGCGGTCCGCGATCGCCGCTCGGTCGACGGGCTGCCGAGCGCCGAGCGAGCCGTGATCCTCTATGTGCGACAGCTGCTACAGAACAATCGCGTCGAGAGCGATGTGTTCGATGAGCTCCTGAAAGCGCACAACCCGGCGTGGCTGGTGGAGCTGACGAGCTGGATCGGTCGCTACCAGGCGCTCGCGGGCATCTTGAACGCCTTCGAGGTCACGCCCAACGCTCCGGCCGAGGTGCTGCCCGCCGCGCCACGGGCGGCATCGGGCAAGGCGCGGCCCCCGCTTCCGGCGCCACGCGTCACGCAGATTTCTCGGCGCGATCAGGTCCCAGAGCCGCATCGGGAGATCTTCGACGCGGTCACCGAGGGCCGCGGCAGCGTGCGCGGGCCCTTCGGCATGCTCCTGCACAGCCCGCCCTACTGCCGGCGCCACCTCGATGTGAGCACGTATCTGCGCTTCAAGTCCCAGGTGAAGCTCGAGTCGAAGGAGCTGACCATCATCGCCACGGCGCGCGAGAAGGACTGCCCCTACGTGTGGGCGGCGCACGCGCCCGCGGCCCGCAAGGCGCAAGTGAGCGACGCCGCCGTCATCGCGGTGCGCGACCGCGCGGATCTGACGAGCCTGCCGGCCGCCGAGCGTGACGTGATCGACTACGTCCGGCAGCTCGCGCGGACCAACCAGGTCGCGCAGCCCGTGTTCGACCGGATGCGAGCGCAGCACGGAGTCACGGGGCTCGTGGAGCTCACCTGTCTCACCGGCCACTACGGGATCGTCTCCGCCATCCTGAACGCGTTCGAGGTGGCTCCGGCACCCGACGCCGAGAGGCTCGACCCATGACGCTGCTCTCCGAACGGAGGAAACAGTATCGCCGCGTGCTCGAAGGCAATGTCTGCGTTCACCCCGCGTCGGTGTTCGACGCGATGTCGGCCCGCATGGCCGAATCCCTCGGCTTCGAGGTCTTGATGTTCGCGGGATCGATCGCCTCCGGAACCGTCCTGGGGGCGCCCGATCTCGTGGTGCTCACGCTGACGGAATTCGCCGCGCAGATCCGGCGCATCACGCGCGGCAGCGACGTGCCGCTGATGGTCGACGCCGACCACGGCTACGGCAACGCGCTGAACGTCATGCGCACCGTGGAGGAGCTCGAGTCGGCGGGCGTGGCCGGGCTGACGATCGAGGACACGGTGCTGCCCGCGCCGTTCGGGAAGCAGGGCGAAGGCCTGGTGTCGCTCGAGGAGATGCTGGGCAAGCTGCGCGCCGCGGTGGCGGCGCGGCAAGATCCGTCGCTGGTCGTCATCGGCCGGACCCAAGCCTTGCGCGACGGCGGCATCGCCGAGGCCGAGAAGCGCGTGCGCGCCTACCAGGAGACCGGCGTCGACGCGATCTTCCTTGCCGGAGCCAGCAAGCGCGAGGAGGTCGAGGCGATGCATCGGGCCGCGCGCTTGCCGTTGATCGTCGGCGGCGCGCCGCCGGCGCTGGCCGACCGCGCGTTCCTCGCGGCCAACGGCGTGCGCATCGCGCTCCAGGGCCATCACCCCTTCTACGCCGCGGCCAAGGCGGTGTACGACACGCTCAAGTACCTGCGCGAGGGCGGCGCGCCCGCCGGGCTCAAGGACTGCGTCGCGTCCGAGGAGCTGCTGGCCGTTGCATTGAAGCAGAACGACTACAAGCGCTGGCAAGGCGCCTACCTGCGTTAGAGGAGGTCCGTCATGTCTCAAGTGTCGACGCGGATCGAGCAATTCGCTCCGGAGCTGGAGAAGATCATCGCCACGTCGGAACCGATCCGCCATCTGGCCGACGGGTTCGGCGGGGCCCAGGGGCCGGCCGAAGGGCCGCTCTGGTGGAAGGAAGGCCGCTATCTGCTGTTCAGCGACATCCACAACAACAGGCGCATGAAGTACGTGCCCGGCGGGAGCGCGTCCGTCTTCCTGGAGCCGACGAACCGCGCCAACGGGCTGACGCGCGACCTCCAGGGCCGACTGATCGCGTGCGAGCACGACAGCCGGCGGGTGACGCGGCTCGAGCTCGACGGCAGCCTCACCGTGATCGCCAACAGCTTCCAGGGCCGGCGGCTCAACCGCCCCAACGACGTCGTGGTCAAGTCCGACGGGTGCATCTACTTCACGGATCCCTGGACCAGTCCCGCGGCGCCCGAGCAGTGGGATCTCGCGTTCGCCGGCGTGTATCGGCTCACGCCCGATCTCGGGACGATGAGCCTGCTGATCGCCGACTTCGTGTTGCCCAACGGCCTCGCCTTCTCGCCGGACGAGTCGGTGCTCTACATCAACGACACGCGCCGCAAGCACATCCGGGCGTTCGAGCTCCTGCCGAACGGCACGCTGGCCAAGCAGACGGACCGCGTCTTCGTCGACCTCGGCGGCGACGAGCCCGGCGTGCCCGACGGCATGAAGGTGGACGTGGAGGGCAACGTCTACTGCGGCGGCGCCGGCGGCATCTGGATCATGGATCCGCGCGGCAAGAAGCTCGGCCGCATCGTCCATGGCGCGCCGGCCACGACGAACATCGCGTTCGGCGGCGACGACTGGAAGACGCTCTACTTCACCAGCCGTAATCACCTGGGATCGGTGAACGTGAAGATCCCGGGCATCCCGGTGCCGACGCCGAAGAAATAGCGCGCCGCGGGCCGAAGAAAGAACGCGCCGGCGACGGCACCGGCGCGCCCTCGGTTATGGCTCGCCGGTGATCCAGCCGGACTCGGTGACGTCGAGCTCTTGGCCGTCCGGCCCGCGGTACTTGATCTCGTAGTACGAGCGCGCGCCGGAGGCGGGAGCGTGCCGCGTGTCGGTGCGATTCGTCATGGGCCGGGCGCCCGCTTCGTCCAGCTTGCGGCAGGTCTCGTCGACGTCGTCCACCATGAAGCCGAAGTGGTGGACACCCGCGTAGCCCGCGGCGTCGCGAGGACTCTCGGTCGTCCCTTCGTCCCTGGCCTTGAGGATCGCCAGGTTGATGTAGCCGTCGGACAGGTAATAACCCGTCCTGGCCTGGCCGACCTCCTTCAAGCCGAACACGTCCCGGTAGAAGGCCGCGGTCTTCTCAGGGTCCGGCGTGCGGATGGCGATATGCTTGATCCTGACCATGATGACCTCCTTTTCGATCAGCCGCCGATGCGGGCCAGGGTTTCGCGACCCTTCAGCATGTCGTCGAGGGTGCCGAAGGCCAGCATGTAGTGTCCGCGATAGCCCCCGCCCTCGATGCGCGCGAACATCCGCTTGAAATCGATCGTGCCCTCGCCGGGGCGCAGGTGCTCCTCGTAGCGCCCGTGGCTGTCGGCCACACGGACCTCGCCGCAACGCCCGAGGTCCATGGCGTCGAGGAACCCGTCGATGCCCTCGGGGACGAGGTGCGCGTGGTTCACGGTGAACGCCCAGCCCAGGCTCGGCGACTGGATGAGCCCGAAGAACTCACGGCACTCCTCGAGGTTGTGGGCGAGGTAGCGGACCTCGGCGTGCTCCGGCTCCCGGTTGAGGTTCTCCAGGAGCAGCCGTGCGCCCGATCGCTCGGCGTGGGCGGCCGCGCGCTGCAGGCGCTCGATGCCGGCTGCGCGCCGCGCCGCGTAGTCGCCGGTGAAGTGATAGCCGCCGTGGACCACGATCCACCTGGCATCCAGACGGACCGCGAGATCGATGTAGGTCCGCAGATATTGCTCGGCGGCGTCGGCCAGGAGCGGCGAGGTCTCCGCCACGTTGACCGCGGAGGCGGAGTGCAGGCCCAGGTGGATGCGGTGGCGCTCGCAACTCGCGCGCAGGGACGCCACGCGGTCGGCCGTCCACGTGGCCGGCGCATTGGGATGATCGGGCGCGCCCTCCAGGCAGGCGTCGACGTAGTGGATGTCGTGGGTGGCAGCCCAGGCCACACCGTCCTCCAGGCGCCGCCGTCCTCCGAGATCCACGCCGATCCGTTCGCGCAGCGTCATGGTGCGTCGACCATACTACGATTTCGCCCCCTCGGCACGAGGGCGAGCCGCGCCGAGCAGCGCTCGCTCGGCGCCGACCATGGGAAGAAGAGGCGAGGCGTATGAAGGTACCTCCTGCGGACGACGGTGACGTGTATCTCGGTGGCATCAGAGTCCTCGTGGTCGACGGCAGCCATCTCGTGCGCGCCACGGTCACCGCGATGCTCGAACACTACGGAGCCGCGGTGACCGCTGTCGCCTCGGCCGACAAGGCGCTCGAGGCCTTGCAACGCGAACGCCCCGACGTCCTCGTGAGCGACCTGGCGATGCCCGGCAAGGGCGGCTACTGGCTCATCAGCCAGGTTCGCGCCCTGCCGCCAGAGCGCGGCGGCGCGACACCGGCCGCGGCGCTCACCGGATTCACCGGCCCCGAGCACCGGGCTAGCATCTTGCGGGCCGGGTTCCAGTACCACGTCGAGAAGCCGGTCACCCTGCAGCAGCTGGCCGGGGTCGTGGCGCTCCTGGCGCTGAAACCGCAATCCCCTTTTTAGGAGGGAGCCAGCGCGAGGCCCCCGGGCTCGCCGCGATTCGCAACACCGGTCTGTAGCACACTGCCACGTCGGCGCTTTCCTGACCGCCAATCCCGACACAACCGCGTGAGTTTCCTCGCCTCTCCCAAGTGTCCTGCGATGGCGCGTCTCTTGCCGTTGAACCGGTCTGCGCGGCGCCGATTGGCGGCGCACGCGCGCGAGAGCCGAGAAACCAGACGGTCGGGAGGGGTCACGATGAAGAAGATACTGGGAGTGGCGCTGGCACTGGTGTTCGTGGTCGCGGTGGGCGGCGCCTGGGCCGGGGACATCGACGGCAAGATCACGTCGGTCGACACGAGCGCGCGGACGATCCAGCTCGACTACAACACCGAGATCTCGGTGGCCGAGGGGATCTCGATGGACAACCTCAAGGAGGGCGCGAACATCAAGGCGTCCTACGAGGAGCGCGCGGGTAAGAAGGTCGCCACGAAGGTCGAAGTCGCCCCGTAACGGTCACTTCGGCAGGAACGGCTCCAGGCCCGAGGCGGACAGGAGCGCCATGATCGCGGGCGCGTGGATGATCGTGGTCTCGCCCGCGACCGGAATCTCCAGCGGGCGCTCCGTCCGTCCGGGCACGTCGATCTTCGCCGTCCGGTAAGACTCGACGATCCCGATCAGCTCCCCGCTGTACGCGTCGAACACGCCGCCTCCGCTCGAGCCGTGAGTCACCGACGCGTCGATCATCCGCGCGGGCCCTTCGATTCTCAGTATTCCGTCGAGCGGCACGATCTGGCTCACGATACCGCGCACGACCGTGAACCGTCGGCCCCACGGGAACGCGACGAGAAGGATGTCGTCGCCGAGCGAGGCCGTGAGCTTCAGCTTCACCGGCGCCACGTCGACATCGGCGACCTGGAGAATCGCGAGGTCGGACGCTGGATCGACGTGCGCGATCGTGACGGGAACCGTGCTCTGCTGGCCCGGCCGGCGCGCCACGATCTCCTGCGGCTGCGTCCGCGGCTCCAGGAAGTGGAGCGCGGTGACGACCCAGACGCGGTGGGTGGCCGGGTCGGCGGCGACGACCACGGCCGACGCGGCGCGGCGGCCGCCGTCGGCACGCTCGGACCAGAGCTGCACCGTGGATTCGACCAGCCGGCGGACGAGCTCGCTCTTAGCCTGCGGCGGTGGCGTGCCCTGGACCGGCGGCGTCGAGGCGCAGCCCGCCGCGGTCAGCGCGAGCGCCCCGAATGCCAGCGCCCGTCTCACACCTCGTCCTCCGGCATCTCGTCCGCCGACTCGCCGCGCTCGAGCATACGATAGAGCGTACTCCGGTCGATCCCCAGGACCTCGGCGGCGCGGAGCTTGTTGCCGCCCGTTTCTTCCAGCACCTTGCTCACGTACCAGCGCTTCACTTGCTCGAGCGTCCGTGCTCCAGCTCCCGCACGTTGCCGGGCCACTGATAATCGGCAAGCAGCGCGCCGGCCGCCGGCGAGAGGCGCTTGGGAGGCGCGTCGGCCGGCCGCGCGAACTTCTCGAGGAAGTGCTGGGCCAGCAGCGGCACGTCGCTGCCCCGCTCGCGCAGCGGTGGCACCGTCAGAACCACCACGTTGAGCCGGTAGTACAGGTCGCCGCGAAACCCGCCCTCGGCGACGAGCGCCCGGAGGTCCCGGTTGGTCGCCGCGATGACCCGCACGTCGATCGGGATCGGCTCGTTGCCCCCGACGCGGCGGACCGACCGCTCCTGGAGCGTCCGCAGCAGCTTGGCCTGGAGCGGCGCCGTGAGCTCTCCGATCTCGTCGAGCAGGCACGTGCCGCCATGCGAGGTCTCGAGCAGTCCCCGGCGCGTCGTCAAGGCACCGGTGAAGGCGCCGCGCTCGTGACCGAACAGCTCGGACTCGAAGAGCGTCTCGGGCAGCGCCGCGCAGTCCACCACGACGAACGGCCGGTCGGCGCGGGGACTCGCGTAGTGGATGGCGCGCGCCACCAGCTCCTTGCCGGTGCCGGTCTCGCCCTCGATCAGCACGGTCGTGTCGAGGGCGGCTACGCGCGCGACCAGCTTGTAGAGCTCCACCATCTGGGAGGACTGGCCGACCAGGTTCTCGAACCCATAGGTCGCGCGAAGCGCCTGCCGGTAGTGGCGGTTCTCACGGGCCAGGCGTCGCGCCTCGAGCGCGCGACGGACGACCACGATGATCTCCTCCATCCGGAACGGCTTGGACAGGTAGTCATACGCGCCGGCGCGCACCGCCTCGATCGCGGTCTCGATGCTGGCGAACGCCGTGAGGATCACGACCGGCAGCTCCGGCTGGATGGCGCCCAGGCGCTTGAGGACCGAGAGCCCATCGAGGTCGGGCATGCGGAGGTCGACGAGCGCCAGGTCGAAGGGCTCGCTCGCCGCCAGGCGCACGCACGCTTCGCCGCCGGCGGCCAGGCGGACGCGGTAGCCCTCCCGCCCGAGCACCTCGGCCAGCAGCTCGCCGGCTACCCGGTCGTCGTCGGCGACGAGCAGCGTCTGGGCCGCGCTCACGCGCCGTCCTCCGCCGGCGGCAGTGACACCCGGAAGGTGCTGCCGCGCCCTTCCGCGCTCTCGACCTCGATGTGCCCGCCGTGCTCCCGGACGATCTCGGCGGTGATCCAGAGCCCGAGGCCGACCCCGTTGCCCGACGCCTTCGTCGAGAAGAACGGCTCGAAGATCCGCCCGCGCGCGTCCTCGGCGATGCCGGAGCCCGTGTCGGCGACCGAGATCTGCACGCCGGCGCCCGCGGGCGCCGCGCGCGCGGCGATCACGATCCGGCCGTCGGAAGGCGTCGCCTCGATCGCGTTGGTGAGGAGATTCAAGATCACCTGCTGGAGCTGCTCCGACTGCCCGCGCACGACCGGCAGTGCTCCGTCGACCCGCACGTCGAGCGTGAGCTTGGCGCGGCTGACGCCTGGCCGCATCAGCTCGACCGTGTCGCGGATCAGCCGGTCCAGGTCCACCGGGCGTGGCTCGGCGCGGGCCGGCCGCGTCACGTCGAGGAGCCGGGTGATGATGTCCGTCACGCGCGTCACCTGCGCCTCGATCACCGCCAGCCGCCGCACGACGTCGTCGGTCTGCGCCCGCGGTGGGATGTCCCGGCGGAGCAGCTCGAGGTGGCCGGCGACGGAGTGCAGCGGGGTGCCGACCTCGTGGGCCACCTCCGCCATGATGCGGCCGGAGAGCGCCAGCCGCTCCGCGTGGCCGAGCCGTCGCTGAGTCTCGTAGAGCTGGCTGTTGAGATGCTCGACCTCACGGTAGCGCCGGTCGAGCTCGCCGGTCGCTTCGCGGACCCGCGTGAGCAGCTCGTCGTTGAACCGGGCGATGCGCGCCACCATCTCGTTGAAGTGGTGCGCGAGCGTGCCGAACTCGTCGGTCGTCGTCACCGCCACGGTGCCGGGCGCGGTGCCGTCGCCCGTGCCCGCGATCGCCGCCATGAACCGACGAATCGGCCGGTCCACGACGTAGCGGATGGCGACGCTCATCAAGGCCGCCGTGACCAGCACCGACGCGGCGCCGAGGGACAGCGCCCAGAAGTGGATGCGCGACGCCAGCTCGTCACCCCGCCGGGTCGAGAACTTCACCGCGATGGCGCCGGCGACCGTACCGTCGAACGTGATCGGGGCGATCAGCTCCCAGTAACGGTCCCGGGCACCCTCAATCAGGCGCGCGACCGTGCGTCCCTCTCGCACCTCGTTCCCGTCCTCCCGGCTGAACGGCAGCCGGACGCTCGGCTCGCTCGACGCCACCACGCGTGAGGCGCCGTCCACGAAGGCGAGCACGTCGAGCTGGAGAACGCTCGGGCGGACGGCGCGTAGCCGGCCGATCTGGCGCACGAGCTTCTCTTCGTTCGACAGCTGCTCGCGGTCGCCGATCGACGCCGCGATTTCCCGCGCGAAGAAGACCGCTCGGGCCTGCAGGTCTTCCTCGAGCGCCCGGTCCGACAGGGTCAGGTGCAGCCAGGTGAACCCGGAGGACACACCGACCAGTACCAGCGCGGCGAGCAACGCGAGCTTGTGTCGGACGGCGAGACGCACGGGGTGTTCCCTTGTCAGCTCAGGTGACCTTCACCGGATGAGGCACCGGCACGTTGTCGCCGTAGCCCTGCGCATTCCAGGGAATGCTGGCCGGTTGCGAATTACCCTTGTCGTCCACGCCCCCGGCGCCTGAGCCACCGCCTCACTTCGGGCGGCCAGGATCGCGGCTCCGGCAGCGCCAGTCGTCAGGAATCGTCGGCGGGTCAGCTCGTCGCGCGCATCCATGATGCTCTCTCGCGAAACCGCGGAATCACCTTCTCCGCGCACAGCTCGAGCGTCTTCCGGCAGCGGTCGCGATCGAGGATACCCTGGCTGCCCGACCAGCCCGTCTGGTCGCACGTGCGCGCGTACTCGGCGATCTCGTCGAGCATCCGCTGGTACAGCACCGGATCCTTGCCGGCCATGCCGCGCTCCAGCTCGTGGCGCCGGCCGATCGTGACGTACATGAGCGCGTGGAAATCCATGGCCCACTAATATACGCGCCACGTACGCTCCACGTTGGAATCCCGCCTGTCGTCCGTCACGTCCAATACACAGTCGAGTACTCGCCCGTCAATCCACGCTCGCCGCTCCCCTCTTCTCGCCGCCTGATTCCTTCGCGGGACGCCGCATTCCCGGTGCGATAATGGGCCGCTCGAACAGCGCGCCGCAGGCCGTCGCGGGGCTGGGGCCCCGCCGGCCGAGGCGCGGCGACGGACAGGAGGTGTCCTCATGCGGCTCGCGACGCTCGCGCTCCTGATTGGGCTGTCCCTGCTGGTCCCCGCGTTCCAGGCATCGGCTCAAACCTTCGTCTTCGGGGCCCAGGGTGAGCCGGTGCAGCTCGACCCCGCGGTGATCACGGACGGGATCTCCTCGCGCATCACGCGGCAGGTCTTCGACGGCCTCGTGCGGTACAAGGGCGCGACCACCGAGGTCGAGCCCGCGCTGGCCGAGAAGTGGGAGGTGTCCAGCGACGGCCGCGTGTGGACGTTCCAGCTCCGCCGCAACGTGAAGTTCCATGACGGCAACCCGCTCGACGCCGCCGCGGTCGTGTGGAACTTCGAGCGGTGGTGGAAGGCGGCCCATCCCCAGCACGACAACCAGGTGAAGGCCGGCCAGACGTTCGAGTACTGGGAGGGGCAGTTCGGCGGCTTCGACGACAAGTCGGTCGTCAGCGCCGTGGCGGCCGTCGGCTCACACACCGTGCGCATCACGCTCAAGGAGCCGCAGGCTCCCTTCCTCGCGAATCTGGCGATGTTCGTCGTCGACATCGCGAGCCCCAAGGCCGTCGAGCGCTGGGGCACGGAGTTCGGCAAGCACCCGGTGGGCACCGGCGCCTACAAGTTCGTCGAATGGAAGCCGAACCAGGAAGTCGTTCTGGAAGCGAACGCCGACTACTGGGGGGTCAAGCCCAAGATCAAGCGCGTGGTCGTGCGCAACATCAAGGACAACTCGCAGCGGCTGGGCGCGCTCAAGGCGGGCGAGATCCACGGCATGGAGGGGCTCAACCCGGACGACGTCTCGGTGGTGAAGAGCGATGCGAACCTGCAGCTCCTCCTGCGCCCGACGAACACGACGGGCTACATCGCCTTCAACTACAAGGTGAAAGAGTTCCAGGACAAGCGCGTGCGCCAGGCGTTCGCCCACGCGATCAACAAGCGCGGCATCGTCGAGGCGCTCTACGGCGGGACCGGACTGGTGGCCACGCAGTTCCAGCCGCCGGCGCTCTGGGGCTACAACCGCGAGCTGAAGGACTACGAGTACAACCCGAGCCAGGCCCAGGCAATGCTCCGCGACGCCGGCCTGCGGCAAGGCCTGTCGGACATCACGTGGGACGACGGCAAGAAGGAGCCGCTGGTCTTCTGGTACATGTCGCGCTCGCGTCCGTACTTCCCCAACCCCAAGGAGATCGCCGAGGCGATGGCCGCCGATCTCGCCAAGGTCGGCATCAAGACCCAGCTGCAGACGACCGAGTGGGCGGTGTACCTGGACAAGCGGAAGAACGGGCAGATGCCGCTCTACATGCTCGGCTGGACCGGAGACAACGGCGATCCCGATAATTTCCTCTGCTATTTCTTCTGCCAGCCCGGCGCTTCGCGCGAGGGGTTCTACGCCAACAAGCCCGTGGCCGACGTCCTGCTGCGCGCCCAGAAGCTCACGAATCAGGGCGAGCGCGCCAAGCTCTACCGGCAGGCCGAGCAACTGCTGCACGACGACGTGGGACGGCTCTTCATCGCGAACAACCAACCGCCGCTGGCGTTCGTGAAGCGCGCCAAGGGCTACGTACCGCACCCGACGGGCTCGGAGTACTTCAACACGGTCGAGCTGCAGTAGCGAGGAGCGCGGTGGTCGTGCGCGCCGCAAGCCGTCGCGGGGCTGGGGCCCCGCCGGCTGAGGTACGCCTATGATGGGCACCGGGTCGTGAGGCGCTACGCCATCCGGCGAAGCCTCACGGTCGTCCCCGTGCTCCTCGGCGTCTCCGTCCTCGTCTTCAGCTTCATCCACTTCATCCCCGGCGATCCGGCGCTGACGATGCTCGGCGAGCGGGCGACGCCCGAGAAGGTGGCGGAGGTGCGCGCCCGCCTCGGGCTCGATCGCCCGATCTGGCAGCAGTACGTCCTGTATATGGGCAAGGTACTCCACGGCGATCTCGGCGTGTCGATCGTCCGCGGCGATCCGGTCGCCACCGATCTGCTGCGGCGCTTTCCGGCGACCGTCGAGCTGGCGGTCTCGGCCATCGTCGTGGCCATCGTGTTCGGCATTCCGATCGGCGTCGCGTCGGCGGTCTGGCGCAACTCGCTGCTGGACAGCCTCGCCCGTCTCGGCGCGCTCACCGGCGTGTCGATGCCGATCTTCTGGCTCGGCCTCGTGCTGGCGTGGTTCTTCGGCGTGCAGCTCCGCGTCCTGCCGACCGGCTTCCGCCTCGGGAGCGGCACCGCGCTCGTCCAGTGGACGAACTTCGCGCTGCTCGACGCCGCGCTGCAGGGCGACTGGCCGGCCCTGGTCGACGCTCTCCGCCACCTGATCCTGCCGGCGCTGGCGCTGGCGACCATCCCGCTGGCCATCATCGCCAGGATGACGCGGGCAAGCATGCTGGAAGTGCTGTCGCGCGAGTACGTGCGCACCGCCGAGGCGAAGGGATTGTCGCGACGCGCGGTCATCTTGAGACATGCGCTCCGGAACGCCCTGCTGCCGGTGCTCACGGTGATCGGGCTGCAGGTCGGGCACCTGCTCGCCGGCGCCATCCTCACCGAGACGATCTTCTCGTGGCCGGGCATCGGCCTCTGGGTCTACGAGTCGATCGAATCGCGCGACTACGCGATCGTGCAGGGCGTGACGCTCTTCATCGCCGTCATCGTCGTCGGCGTCAACCTCCTGACCGACGTGCTGTATGCCGCGGTCGACCCGCGCATCAAGTACGAATGACGGCGATGCTCGAAGCCGCGGCGAGTCGCGGAGCGTCGGTGGAGACCGGCCGCGGGCGGAGCCCGGCCGCCGCGGCCTGGCGCCGGCTCGTGGCGAGCCCGGCGGCCCGCGCCGGGCTCGTCATCGCCGTCGCCTTCGCGCTCATCGCGCTCGTCACCCCGTTCGTGCACGTTTACGACGCGAGGACGGACGCCGACCTCACGCTCCGCCTGAAGCCGCCGATGGCCGGACACCCGTTCGGAACCGACAGCCTCGGGCGCGACATCCTCGTGCGCGTGCTGCACGCGACGCGCGTGTCGCTCGGGCTCGCGGTCAGCGCCGTCGCGGTCGCGACGCTGATCGGCTCGGTGCTCGGATTCGTGGCCGGCTACTTCCGGCGCCAGGTCGACCTGGTCGTGATGTTCTGCATGGACATCGTGCTGGCGTTTCCGGCGACCCTGCTGGCCATCGCGATCGTGGCGATGATCGGCCCGGGCCTGCGCAACTCCCTGTTCGCCATCAGCCTGGTGTCGATCCCCGCCTACGCGCGCCTCAGTCGCGGTGCCGTGCTCGCGCTGCGCGAGCAAGAATTCGTGCTGGCCGCCCAGGGGCTCGGCTGCAGCGGCCGGCGCGTCCTCGTGAGCCACATCGTGCCGAACAGCCTGCCGCCCCTGATCGTGCAGACGACGCTCTCCGTCGCCTTCGCGATCCTGGAAGCGGCGGCGCTCGGCTTCCTGGGGCTTGGGGCTCAGCCGCCGACGCCCGAGTGGGGCGCGATGCTCGCCGACTCCTACAAGTACTTCACGAGTGGCGCGTGGTGGGTCTTCTGCTTTCCAGGCGCGGCCATCATGCTCTCGGTGCTCGGCTTCAACTTGCTCGGCGACGGGCTACGTGACGCCCTCGATCCCCGCCTCGAACGCGGTTAGCTCACGGCGCTCGATGCCGCCGTCACCAGCTCGCGACGCTCCGTGATGGCACGTCACGTGCTCCTCGCGCGACGAGGACGCCGGCGGTCGAAGCGCGGAGCCCTGCGGTGAGTGGTCGCTGGGCCCTATCGGCGGGTGGGCGGCCGGGCTCGACGGGCGGCCGCCACCGCCTCCCGCTGAGCCGACTTCCATCGCCGGCGCGCGTCGGCCAGCTGGCGCTCGAGCTCGTGCACCGCGTTCTCGGCGTCGTGCGCGGTGCGCTCGGCCTCGCGCAGCGCGTGCTCGGCTTCCCGCGCCTCGCGGGCGGCGCGCTCGGCCGCTTCGGCGCGCCGAACGGCGTCCTGGCGCTCAGCGTCGGCCGCGCGGTCCTGCCGCTCCTGTTTGCTCTGCTCCCGAGCCCGTTGCGCCGCCGCCCGCTCGCTCCGGCTCTCCGCGGACTTGCCGCCGCGCACGAGCCGCAGCTCGGCGCCCGCCGTGGCGCCGGCGAAGATCTCGAACCCGGGCGCCGAGAGCTCGCTGGTGAGCCGGCCACCGCGCAGCTCGTCCGCCAGGCGGCCGTCGACCGCGGCTCCGAGGAGCGTGTCCGACACGCGGCCGCGCGCCGCGCGCGACACGGGATAGCCAGCCTTCGTCATCGCCTCGGCGGCGGCGGTCGTCAGCGCCTCCAGCTCGACTCGTTGCGCTCGCATGGCCTCGGCGGCCGCGCGAGGGTCACGGAGCTGCGTACGGCGCGTCTGCTGCACGAGATCGACGAAGTGGGCGACTCGCTCGGGATCCAGTCGCGCGAGCTGATTCGTCGCCCACAAAGAGGCGGAGGGCTTGCCGAGCTGCCGCACGGCCTTGGCGTCATCGGCGTGGCCCGCCGCCGTCAGCTCGGCCGCCTTCGCGTTCCTCGCGCGGGTGAAATCCTTTGGAGGGACCGCGTACAGCTCGTCGAGGAGGCGGCTGATTTCGACCATGAAGCCTCAGAGGCGCTTCGCGTACCAGAGGGCCGCGACGAGGCTGAGGACGACCGGCGCGACGAAGCCCACCAGATGAATGCACCAGGTCGAGAAGCCATCGGGCGCCAGGCGATCGTAAGGGACGATGGCCTCGAGCGCGCCGTACACGCCGCTCGAGGCCATGATCGCCGCACCGGCCAGCCGATTCGCCAGATACCAGAGGCCGTCGTCCGAGAGCGTCCTGGCCGTTCGCACGCCGTAGAAGCGATTTCGCGGTATCACGCCCAGGACCAGCGGAACGGCGACGAAGAACAGGAGTAGCGCCGGGACGGTGAAGGGCTGGCTCGTCATCACCCAAGAACTCTGCCCCCGTGAGGTCCCCGACGCAATCCTGTATCCTATCCTCCTGATGGAGGAGGTACCGGTTTCGTCGTGATGACGTCACCGCGCTCGGATTCCACCGAGGCCCTCCGCGTCAGCGTCGAGCGGCTGTGTCGGCTCGTGGCGACGCAGAGACTAAAGGAAATACCTGCCGAGCAACGCGCGCTCCAACAGGCGCTCCAGCGCGTCACGTCCGAAGCGACGACCCTGCGAGCCGAGCGCGACGACGCTCGAACCGAAGCCGCGCGCAACAAGTTCCACCTGACCGAAGCGCGCCAGGTCCTGGAGGACGGCCCGGACGGCTACATCGTCACCGACGACGCCGGCGTCATCTCCCACGCCAACCGGGCGGCGGCTCAGATGCTCGGCGTGCCGCTTCGCTTCCTCGTCCGCAAGCCGCTCTCGCGGTTCATCGACGAGAGCGATCTCCGCATCTTCCGCTGGCGCGTGAACAACGCGCGTTCCCGGACCCAGGGTGAATGGCCGATGCGGATTCGACCGCGGAATCGCATTCCGTTCACCGCCGGGCTCACGGTCACGGCGTTCCCGGGCTACGAGGGCGAGCGGGGCGACCTCCGGTGGTTCCTGCGGGATATCACGGCACGCCAGCGGGCCGAAGAGCTCGCGGCGGCCCAGGACTTCACCAATCGCATGCTGGAGAGCGAACAGGCGGCGCGGGCGGACGCCGAGGCCGCCCGACTGCGTCTGGAGCTCCTGGCCGAGGTCAGCAGCGTCCTGGGGTCGACGCTGGACGATCCGGCTGCCCTCGGCCGCGTGGCCAGCCGGGTCGTGCCGGCCGTTGCCGACGTCTTCCTCACCGATCTTCTGGCCGGACAGACGCTGGAGCAGGCGGCGATGGCGTGCGTCGAGACGCCCGCCGCCGAATGCCTGCGGAAGCGTCGCCCCCCAGACCCCTCGGGTGAACACCCGATAGCTCGCGTGATCCGGACGGGAGAGGCCGCGCTGATGTCCGAAGTCCCGGCGTCGTGGCGCGAGCACTGGGCAGGCTCCCCGGAAGAGCAAGATCTCTGGGAGCAGATGCCGCTGAGCTCCGTTGTGATCGTGCCCATCACGTCCCATCGGCAGACGCACGGCGCATTGACGTTCGGCTTCGGGCCCTCGGGGCGCCGCTACGATCCCGCCGACCTGGCGGCCCTGAGGGACATCGGCCTGCGCACCGCCCTGGCGCTCGACACCGCCCGGCTGTTCCACGACCTCGAGGCCGAGCAGCATCATCGCGATGAGTTCCTCGCCATGCTCGCCCACGAGCTGCGAAATCCCCTGTCGGCGGTCACCACTGGCCTCGCGGTTCTGGAGCACGCGGACCCCGCGAGCCGCGCCCGTCTCGTCGAGATCCTCAGCCGGCAGTCGAGACATCTGGACCGGCTGCTCAACGACCTTCTCGACGTCTCCGGCGTGCGCTTCGGTCGGCTGGTGCTCGACCGTCAACGCCTCGATCTGCGCGAGCTGGCCCGTGACGCCCTCGAGGTGGTGCGGACGGCGCGGCCGGCCGTCGGCCCGGCGATCGAGCTGTGTACCGATCCGGCGCCCGTGACGGTCGTCGGCGACGCCGATCGTCTCCAGCAGACGATCGCCAACCTGCTCGACAACGCCGTCAAATACACGCCGACCGATGGATCGATCGCGGTCGCGGTCACGGTCGAAGAAGGCGACGCGGTGGTGCGGGTGCGCGACACCGGCGCGGGCATCGCGCCGGAGTTCCTCCCGCGCATCTTCGACGTCTTCTCGAGAGCCGGCAGCCCCGGCGGGCAGTCCCGCCCGGGCCTGGGGCTCGGGCTCTCGGTCGTCCGAGAGCTGGTCGCCAAGCATGGCGGAAGCGTCTCGGCGACCAGCCCGGGGGTCGGCAGAGGAAGCGAGTTCGCGGTTCGTCTCCCGCTCGACTGCGGCGCGGACACCCCTCGCTCCGAGAACACACGGGCGGCGGCGGTCGAGCGGTCGATTCTGATCGTCGAGGACCACCCGGACGCCTGCGACGGCCTACGGATCGCTCTGAGCTTGAAGGGTCATCACGTGCGGGCGACGATGACCGGGCGAGACGCGATCGAAGAGATGCGCACGCACCCACCCGAAATCGCGCTCGTCGACATCGGGCTTCCCGACATCGACGGCTACGAGGTCGGCCGGATCATCCGCAGCCAGCCCGGTGGCGACGGCGTGTACCTCGTGGCGCTCACCGGGCTCAGTGCGCCGGCGGACGTCGACAACGCGCTTCGGGCCGGATTCGATTCGTACATGGTCAAGCCGGTCGATCCGGAGAAGCTCACCGAAGTCATCGCGCACGCCCACCGCTAGGCGAGCAGGTCGTCGATCAGATCGCTACGGTCAGATCGCCCGCGCCACGCGGGTGCCGTCGAGGATCGCCTGGTGGACGCCGCGCGGGGCGACGCAGTCGCCCGCCGCGTAGAGCTCGGGGACCTTGCCCTTGAGCGCGCGGTAGAGGCTGTCCGTCGAGCGGCTCCCGGCCGCCAGCACGACCGTGTCGACGGACCCGATGCGTCGCTCCACGCCGGAATAGACGTTCGCGACGACCACGGTCGAGCCCTCGACGGCGCGGAGCTCGGTGCCCGGCGTGAGAACGACGCCCCGGGTGTGAAGCCGCGCGTAGAGCGGCGCGATGGAGGTGACCCCGATGTCCTGGCCCACGTAGAAGAGCGGCGAAATCACCTCGACACGCTTGCCCTGCTCGAGGAGCAGCTCGGCGGTCGAGAGCGCCTCCTGGGTGTGCACGTCGTCGACCACGACCACGCTCGCTCCCACCGTCGCCTCACCCGAGAGCACGTCGCGATCCGTCACGACGTGCTTGCCGTCGTGGCCCGGCACGGGTGGGATATAAGGATGCGACCCGGTCGCGATGACGACGGCATCCGGGCGCTCGTCCAACACCGCGGACGGTGTGGCGTCCGTGGACCGCCGGACACTCACCCCGAGCTTCTCGACCTGGGCGACCAGGAAGCGGACGATGCCGGCGTACTCGGCGCGGGCCGGCGCGCGGGCGGCGAGCAACACCTGCCCGCCCAGCTCGGCCGTCTTCTCGAACAGCACGACGCGATGGCCACGGACCGCCGCCATCCGCGCCGCCTCCAGCCCAGCGACGCCGCCGCCGACCACCACGACCCTCTTGGGCTTCGTCGCCGTGTGGACGACCGCGAGCTCAGCCTCGCGGCCGGTGGCGGGATTCTGGATGCACGTCACCGGCTTGCCCTGGTAGATCCGATCGATGCACCCCTCGTTCGCCCCCACGCACACGCGGATGTCGTCGAGCCTACCGGCGCGTGCCTTCCGCGGGAGATCGGGATCGGCGATCAACGCGCGGGTCATGCCGACCACGTCGATCTGCCCGGCCGCCACGGTGCGGTCAGCGTGAAGCGGATCGACGATGCGGCTCGCGTGAAAGATCGGCATCCCCGGTGCGGCGCGCTTGATGGCGGCCGCCATCGGCAGGTAGACGCCGGTGGCGTAGCTCATGTTCGGCACAGCGGCGGCCTGGAGCTCGTAGGTGTGGGCACCGCCCCCGATGATCGACAGGAAGTCGATCAGGCCTGACGCGGCGAGACGTCGCGCGATCTCCGCCATGTCGGCCGCCGTGAGACCGCCGCGTGTGAGCTCGTCCCCGGAGATACGGGCGCCCACGACGAAGTCATCCCCCACCCGACGCCGGATCTCGCTCAGCACGTCGCCGCCGAAGCGCAGCCGGTTCTCGAGGCTCCCGCCGTAGTCGTCGAGCCGCTGGTTGAACAGGGGCGACCAGAACTGGTCGATCAGATGGTTGTGCGCCATCGAGATCTCGATCCCGTCGAGACCGCCGTCGCGGCAGCGGCGCGCCGCCTCGCCGAAGGCGCGCACGAGCTCGGCGATCTGCTCGCCCTCCAGCTCGTGCGGGACGTCGCGATGAACCCGCTCGGGGATCTGCGACGGGGCCAGGAGGACGTTCGCCTCCTCGCCATCGGCCTGGGCCCGGCGACCGAGGTGCGTGAGCTGGGTGAACACGAGGCAGCCGTGCTGGTGCACGGCGTCGGCGATCGCCCGATAGGCCGGGATGATCGAGTCGTCGTGATTCGCGATCTGCTTCCAGGCGGCGGCGGGCGACGAGGGGTGCACGCTCGAGGAGCCGCCGAAGATCGTGAGCGCGCAGCCGCCGCGCGCCTTGGCTTCGTGATATCGCCGCAGCCGCTCACCCGGCCGTCCGCCCTCGGCCATGGCCTCGGCATGGCCCGAGGAGTAGATCCGATTCTTGAGCGTGAGACGGCCGACCCGGGTCGGCGAGAACAGCGAGCGAAGCTCGGAGGCCATCGTGCCGCTACGCTACCACTCCTCGTTGATCAAATTTCTTCCTCGTCTGGCCCGCCGGTCTTGTCTCGAACGCGCGGTCGACGAGGGATCCGATCGGTTGTCGGGGGTCGGGCGCCGAGGCGCTCTCCGCGCTCCTGGCATTGCAGGCACGTCGTGACGCCGGTCAAGGCTCGCCGCCGCGCCTGGGGGATGGTGCCGCCGCATTCCTCGCAGACCCCGTAGCTCCCGTCGCGCACACGCTCCAGCGCGTTCGCCAGCACCTTGGCCTGTCGAGACAGGCGCTCATAGCTCAGCTCGTCGAGGTTTCGCGATGCGACGACCTGAGCGTCCGCGAACATGTCGCCGCCCAGCCGCGCCCCTTCCGAGCACGCGTCGATCAAGGCCGCGCGGCCGCGTTCCTCGAGACGGACGAGAACCAGGTCGAGCTCTCGGCGAAGCTGTCCCTCGATGGTCAGATGTCTCATCGTGCACCCCCTGAGGGAATATGGGTCACGCCGACTGTGGGCGGCGAATGGCGCCGGCGTCAACAACGCGTTCGACCGCGTCCTGAGCGGCTTTAGCGTGGTCGCATGGCGGAAGACGGCCGGTTCAGCGAGAAACAAGGTCGAGCGTCTTCGGACGCCACGAAACCCGAGGGCGTACGGGCCATGGCGTCGCCCGGACCGCGCTGGCCCGTCACATTTTCGCAGTGTGGACAACCGTGAAGATGTGGAATACTCGCGCCTCGTTGGAGGGCGAGGTCCAGACCATGACGATGAGCGACTGGAACAGGGTGACCCGGCCGATCCCGGTCCCGAACGAGTGGACGAAGCCCTTCTGGGAATCGGCCAGGCGCGGGGTGCTGGCGCTGCAGCGCTGCCAGGCGTGCAAGCACTTCCAGCATCCGCCGTACGCGACCTGCGTGCGCTGCATGGCGATCGACCTCGCGTTCGAGCCCGTCAGCGGCAAGGGCGCCATCTACGCGTACACGATCATGTACCACGCCGGTGACAAGCGCTTCGCCGCGGCGATCCCCTACGCGAGCATCATCGTGGAGCTCGACGACGCGCCCGGCGCCCTGCTGGCCGCCAATCTGCTGGAGGCTCCGTATACTGAAGCGAAGGTCGGGCGCCGCGTGGAGGTCGTCTTCGAGCCGCTGAACGACGACATCACGTTGCCGCAGTTCCGGCTGGCGCGCGACAAGCAGTAGCCGCGGCCACACAGCGAGGAGAGCTGACGCATGTGGGAGAACCGGTGCAAGGTCGCGGTGAGCGGCGTGGGCTTCTCTCGCGTGACGCGCTCGGCCGAGATCCCGCTGGCCGCGCATGCGCTCGCGGCGGTCAAGGGCGCCGTGGAAGACTCCGGGCTCGCCCTGTCGGACATCGACGGGCTCGCGACGTATCCGGAGCTGCCGGCGACCGGGCACGCGATGGTCGACGGCATCACCATCGTGTCGGTGAACTGCATGATGGCGATGCTGAAGCTCCCGAACCTCGCCTGGCACGTCCAGGTGGAGACGGTGAACATCGGCGGCGCCGTCCAGCAAGCCGTCAACGCGCTGCTCGCCGGCGTGTGCCGGTACGCGGTGGTCTGGCGAGCGATGCACAACCCCAAGGGCACCTATCAGAACTTGCCGGGGGCCCAAGCGCAGGGCGCGGCGCAGTTCACCGCACCGTACGGGTTCGGCGGCCCGGGCCAGGGCATGGCCGTCGCGTACACGCGCTGGCTCGAGCGGCATGGCCAGAGCCGCGAGAAGATGGCCACGCTCGCCGTGACCCAGCGCCGTCACTCGCACAAGAACCCGCACGCCTACTTCTGCGGGCAGCCGCTCACGCGCGAGGACTATCTCAATTCTCGGATGGTCGCCTACCCGTTCTGCCTCTACGACTGCGACATCCCCGTGCAGGGCGCGGTGGCCATCGTCCTCACCACCGCCGCCCGCGCGCGCGATCTGCGGCCGCGCCCCGCGTACATCGCCGGCTACGGCCAGCGGCTCGCCTTCGAGGTGGCCGGACGCATCGGCAGCCTGAGCAGCTACATGGAGGGCGGCCGGAGCTCGTCGCGCCTGACCTGGGAGCGCTCGGGCTTCTCCCCCAAGGACGTCGACGTGGCGCAGATCTACGACGGCTTCTCCGCGTCGGTGATCTACGGCCTGGAGTCGTACGGCTTCTGCAAAGAGGGCGAGGCGCTGGACTTCATCCAGGACGGACGCATGGAGCTCGACGGCGAGCTTCCCCTCAATACCTTCGGTGGGAGCCTGAGCACGGGACGCATTCACGGTCTCTGGCACATCATCGAAGGGGCGCTCCAGGCGTCGGGACGCGCCGGGGAGCGTCAGGTCGAGGACGTCAACGTCTCGTTCGTCGGCGCCAGCGCCCCCATCGTGCAGGGGACCACGTTCATCTTCGTCCGCGAACCGTACTAGGAACCGCCTGGCTCAGATCACGCCCTCGTCGGTGAGGGTTTTGATCTCCTGCGACGACATCCCCAGCAGCTCGCCGTACACGTACTGGTTGTCCTCGCCGTAGCAGGGTGCGCCGCGGTCGAGGCGGCCGCCGATGTAGGCCGGGCTCTCGCTCATCTTGATGGGCACCTCGGCGAGCGGCCAGCGGCCGATCTTCGTGCCCGTGACCTCGGTCAACCACTCGAGCGCCGCCAGCTGCGGATCGTGGTCACAGCGGTCTTCCGCGGTCTGGCACACGCCGGCCGGCACGCCGGCGCGCTGGAGCGCGAGCATCGCGTGAGAGGCGTCCTGGGATTTCGTCCAGCTCCCGACGAGCGCGTCCAGCGCATCCTGATGCCTGCGCCGCGACGCGAGATCCTTGAACCGGGGGTCGCTCGCCCATTCCCGATGTCCGGCGACCTCGGCCAGCGCGCGCCACTCCGCTTCGGTGAAGCACGCGATGGCGAGCCAGCGATCGTGCCCGGCGCACGGGTAGACGTTGTGAGGCGCCGCCGGCTTGTACGGAGACCGGTTGCCGTAGCGTGACCAGATCCGGCCGTTCGCCGACCAGTCCAGGATCGTCGTGCCGCTGATCATGAGCCCGACCTCGGACTGCGAGGCATCGACCCACTGCCCTTCGCCCGTGCGCGCGCGATGGAAGAGCGCCGTGAGCATCGCCAGCGCGAAGCTGTACGCGCCCATCCAGTCCAGGTACGAGTAGCCCCACCCGGCTGGCATCGCCGGCTCGGGGAGCCCGGACATCTCCGACAAGCCGGAGAAAGAATTCGCGATCGGGCCCACGGTGCGGAAGCGGCCGTAGGTGCCCTTCGCTCCCATGCCCGACTGCTGAACGTAGATGATGTCCGGCTTGATCGCCCGGAGCGCGTCGTATCCAAGCCCCCAGCTGTCCAGCACGCCCGGCGAGAAGCCCTCCGCGACGACGTCGGACATCGCGACCAGCCGCCGGGCGATCTCCAGACCTTTCGGATGCCTGACGTTCAGCGAGATCCCGCGCTTGCCCGGGTTCTTGTTGTTGAACTGGCCGCCCATGTCCGGGTCGGTGACGCCGGGCAGCGGTCCCGTGGCCTTCTCACGCGCGGCGCGACCGCCGACCGGCGCCATCGCGGCCATGCGGGTATCCGGGTGACTCTTCAACTCCACCTTGATGCTCTCGGCGCCGAACGCGCTCAGAAAGCGCGTGCCACCCGCCGAGGCCAGGAACCACGTGAAGTCCAGGATGCGGATGCCGTGCAGCGGGAACGGCTTGCCCCGAGGCGAGAGGGCCTCGTTGAGGGGCGCGCGCGCGGACGCGTCGATCACCGGCAGATCCTGCTCGCGCGGAAGGGCCACGGTCTTCGCGTCCTCGTTCAAGAGCGGCGCACGGCGGCCGACGGACCAGGACGTGCGCGTCGCCAGCCACTTGCTCGTGGCGTAGCGGAACGAGCGGCCGAGCTCGGGGTGCTCGACGTCCGTACAGCTCCGGCGCGCGAGCCAGTGCGGATCCATCGCGTTCTCGTGCGGCTTCCGCAGCGGCGCCCAGAGCATGCCGGCCTCCTGGGCCTCGCGCCATGGCACGTTCTCGTAGGTGAACGCGCGCACGAAGCGCTGCACGGCCTCCATGGCGTGGTCACGCTTCGCCGTGCTCGGCCCGGTGCCCGGAACGAAGCGTCCGCTCGATGGCAACGAGGGTTTCTCTGGGTCGAGGCCGGCGTCCATGCCGTAGCGCTCGAGCAGCTTGATGAGCTGCTCGGTCTCGCCCGGGCGCGTGCCGAGGTTCGCCATGACCCAGCGGCCGTCCTTGGTGTGCACGATGGATGGATGCGGCGTGATGCTCTCGCGCGCGTGACGGCAGGTCTGCCGCAGCACGAGCGATCGTCGCATCACCCACGTCATGAGGTCGACCTCGGTGGATTTCGCCACCGCCTCGTGGACCGCGCACGACAGGGACTGCCCCTTGCCGGTGCGCCAGCGATAGAGCAGCGCGGCGATGATGGCCACCGAGAGCTGCTCGCCGGCAATGTGGAAGGCGTGCCACATCTGCGGCGCGATCGGGGGCAGATCGTAGGTGCCGCCCGGCGACGGATCGTAGCCGCAATTCATCATGACGCCGCCGAGCGCCAGGTGCACCAGGTCCGAGCCCTTGAACGCGGCCCACGGACCGTCGTCGCCGAACGGCGACGTCCGCGCGACGATCAGCGTGGGAAACTCGCGCAGGAGCGCGGCCACGCCGAGCCCGAGCGCATCGAGCTCGCCCTTCGGCGTCGACTCCAGCAGCACGTCGGCGGTGGCGACCAGCGAGCGGAACTGATCCTGGCCTTGCGGCTGACGCAGGTCGAGCACGATGGACCGCTTCCCGCGGTTGTACTGCCAGAAGAACAGCGAGCGCTCCGGATCCTCTCGGTCCTCGTAAAAGGGACCGATGCGGCGCGTGGGGCTGCCGCCGGGCGGCTCTACCTTGACGACGTCGGCGCCCAACCCGGCCAGAGTCAGGCCGCAGTATTCCGCCTGCTCGTCGGCCAGCTCGATGACGCGGATCCCTGTGAGGGGACCTCGGCGGCGTTGCTCCTCGGCTTGCATGGATGACACCTCGGTTGAGGATGGCTGACGGGAGTCTAGCAGAGGAAGGTCGCGGAGCGCGCCGCGTGGGTCGGCCCTGGTGTTACTGGCTCTACGAGTTCGATGCCACCGCGCTTCCGAGAAGCTGATCGCCGAGCTCGCGCGGCGCGCCGCCTCGACTTCTCATGTCGATCTCATCGTCGTCTCATCCGCGCGGCGTACGGTGATGACGTCGTGGAAGACCTGACCCGATTCGGCCTCGCTCTGATCAGCGCTCCAGTCGTGGTCGTGACGGGTGGCGTCCTGCTAGGACTGATCGGCCGCTGGATTAAGCGCTGATGAAGAGCGCCGACAACGCGTTTCCCGCGGCGTTCTGGTCCCTCCGTTACGCTCCCTGATATCGCGCGTAGATCTCTGCGACCTTCTTGTGCGCCTCGACGACCGCTTTCTCGACGTTCCAGCTCTCGACCAGCACCCGGTGCATCATGCGCCCGATGGTGTAGGTGGCGAGCACTTCACCGGCGGCGGGATTCACGGTGCCGGGAGCCGGGAACTGCCGCCCACGCTCCAGCATGCCCCGCCAGTGCTGAAACACCGGCCGCTTCCAGAACTTGGAGTCGTACATGTTCTTGTAGGGCGGCCCCCAGCGCCCATCACCTTCCTCGATCATGACGCGCAGGTTCTCGGGGGCCATCCAGTACTCGGCCAGCCCCTTGGCGACTTCTGGATATGGGTTGTGCTTGAAGAGCAGCCATTCCGCGGTCGTGAGCTCCTCGACGGCACCCGCCGGCCCAGCGGGAATCGGTAGCAGTCCCGTCACCTTGTAGAGCTCCTTGTCGGAGTCCGCCAGATGGGCATAGATGCTGGTGGGATTCAGCACGAAGATCACCTGACGTGACTGATAGGCTTTGTTGTTTCCGGTGTTGTCCCACGAGATCGCCCCCTTCGGGATGATCTTGTGCTTGCCGAACATGTCCGCGATGAGCTGGACGGCGGCGATCGTGCCCCTGGAGTGCAGCGCCACCGTCTTGTTGTCGGCCTCGACGAGCTTGCCGCCGTAACACCAGATCATGTTCATCACGTTGTTGTCGGTATCGTTCTGCAGGCCCAGACACAGACCGAAGCCGGTGAGCTTGGGCGGCTTTTGCAGCTTCTTGCAGACCTCGACGAACTCGTCCCACGTCTTGGGGGGCTCGACCTTGGCCGCCTCGAGCAGATCCAGACGGGTGACCAGTGGCCAGGGACTGACGGACTGCGGCACCCCGTACGCCTTGCCTTGATGCATGACGCTCGGCATCGAGACCGGAAAGAGTCCCCCTTGGAGTTTCTGCATCTTGTTGACGAGGTCGGTCACCTCCAGGAGGTGGCCTTGCGAGCGGTAGAGCTGCACGTATCCGCCACCCAATCGCGTGATGTCCGGCGGGTTCCCGGCCTCGAGCGCTGCCACCAGCTTGGGAAGGAGCTGGGGACCACCGATGATCTGATAGTCGATCTCGCTATCCTTGATCCCCGCTTGCTTGGCGTACGCGTAGCACTGCTCCTGCATGATCTTGTCGACCTGTGGGGCGAGAGCGGCGGGATTCCAAACGACCAGCTTCGCCTGGCGCGCCGCATGGGCTCGGCGCACGAGCCACCAGGGTGCGGTCGCGGTCAGGACGGTGGCGGTCTTCCCGGCCTGCTGCAAGATCTCGCGTCGTGTCGTAGGCATCGTTGCCTCCCTATCCCTTCACTCCGCCGAGCGTCAGCCCCTTGACCACCCACCGCTGGAAGACGAGGAACATCAGCACCGGGGGCAGCGCGCTCATGACGGTCGAGGCCATCAGCGGTCCCCAGAAGAACACGTCCTGCGACATGAAGTTCACCAGGCCCGTCGTCACCGTCCGGGCACTGGTGGTGCTGGTGAACACGTGCGCGTACAGAAATTCGTTCCAGGCGTGCGTGAACGAGAAGAACGTCACGACCACGAGGGCCGGGAGCGACATCGGCAGCACGATACGCAGGAGGGCGCCGACGCGGTTACACCCGTCCACTCGGGCCGCTTCCTCGAGATCGACGGGGACGGACTTGAAGTAGCCCATGAGCAGCCAGGTGCAGAACGGCACGTCGAATCCCAGGTACGCGATGATGAGCCCGTGCAGGCTATCGGTGAGGCGGAGGACACTCATCATGGCGAACATGGGGATGAAGAGCAGCGAGGTGGGCACGAGGTACGTGAACACGAGACTGCGCGCCAGGAAAGCTCGACCGGGAAAATTGAGCCGGGCAATGGCGTACGCCCCCAGACACGCGATGACCATGGACAGCAGCGTGGAGCCCGCCGCGACCGCGAGGCTGTTGCGCAGGAAGAGCAGATAGGGGGTCTCGCGAAACACGGTGGCATAGTTCTCGAGCGTCGGCCGCTGCGGGATCAGCGTGGCTTCGTACCCGTAGATTTCCTTGTCGTGCTTCAGCGAGGTGGCGATCATCCAGTAGAAGGGAATCGCGGTCCACAGGAGCATCAGCACCAGCGCGCCATTTCCCACGCCCTGGAGCACGCGACGCTGGGTCGTCACGCGGAGCGCCATGGCCTACTCCCCCTTCTCGCGAAGCATGCGGCGCGTCAGGAACACGATGAAGACGACGAGGATGGGGAAGAAGATCAGCGACACGGCGGCTCCCATCCCTAAACGCTGGGCGCCGCCCAGTGCCAGGTGATACGCCAGTACCGGGAAGATCATGGTGCGATCGGATGGTCCACCGTTCGTCAGGATCAAGACGAATTGGATGCCCGCCGAGGTCAAGATGGCCGAGAGCATCACCGCAGTGATGAAGATCGGCCGCAGCCGGGGCAGCGTGATGTAGGAGAACTGCTGGAGCACGGACGCCCCGTCGATCTCGGCCGCTTCGTAGAGCTCCTTGGGAATGGCCTGCAGGCCGGCGAGAAAGCTCATGGTGAAGAACGGCGTGCCCTGCCAGATCACCACCGTGATCACCGAGAGCATGGCGAGGTGTGGGTTGGAGAGCCAGGAGATGGTTTCCTCGATCAGCTCCAGACGCACCAGGACGTTGTTGATGAGCCCGCTGGCATCGTCGAAGATCCAGCGCCAGTTGAGGGCCGACATGACCGTCGGAATGGCCCAGGGAATCAGCAGAAAGGAGCGAAACAGATTGTTGCCGAAGCGCTCTTGATTGAGCACCAACGCCATGCTGAGCCCGAGGAGAAATTTGAACCCCACTCCGATCGCGGTATAGGAGACGGTGTTGACGACCGCACGCAGGAACTGCTCACTGCGCAACAACTCACGGTAGTTGTCCAGCCCGATGAAGCGACCCGGCGCCCCCGCGGTTTTCGCCTGGAAGGTCATCACGATGGCGCTGGCGAAGGGGTAGGCGACCAGGCCCACGATGACGAGCAGCGCCGGGAACAGGAACAGATAGCCCAGGATCCGGTCGTGCATCACGAATCTCAGGATCCTGTCGCCCCGCCAGCGCAGCCCGCGCCGAGACGATGGGAGGGGCAGACTTACTGTCGTCCAGGTGCCCATAACCCTGTCCTCCCGAAAGAAGTTCAAGGACACGTACCAGAGTCAGGAGACCCGATAGCAGACGTCGAGACCGCCTGCAAGACCTATTTACATGGTTCTCCGGCTGTCAAGACCGCCGAGACGCCGATACGGCCATTTCCGGAACCCGCACGGGTGGACATTCGCCGCCGCAGTGAGTGATCCCCGTCCACCGAGCGGCCGACCTCAACCCCTAGTCTCCGGAATCGGCCACCGCGGGACTGTCGTCCGTGACGGAGCTCTTGGTCTAGCGGCCGACCTCGACCATTCAGCCGCCCTTCTGCAGGCCGCGGAGCGCATCCGCGAGAGCCGAGGCATGGAAGGTGAGGTTGTTGATGAAGCGGGTCTCGTTCGGCTGGCCGAGCGCGAGCTGGTCGACGACTCGTTGGGCGTCACGCAGGAGCGCGCGCGCGCGAATGATCAAGTCGCTCTCCGAGAGCTCCCTGAGCACGGCGTGGTCAAAGTCCGACGGCTTGATCAGCAGGGTGACTCCGGACGGAAGCGGTCCGTACTCCCCCGTCAGCCATTTCCGGACTTCCGACATGTGCAGGCGCAGTTCGCCGTCAGTACCCATCGCCCTATTCTAGGCCCTTGGGGCATCCGAGCGGTTCGGGCCGAGGCCCGTCGCTCAGGCGGTCGATCATGGCACGAAGGTGATGCGGAGCACACGCCCGCCATGATCGTCCGAGACGTAGAGCGCGCCGTCGCGCCCCACGAGCACGTCGACCGGGCGGCCCCACACGCGACCACCCGCGCGCCAATCGGTCGCGAAGTCCTCGACGCGCGGTCGTCCGCCGGCCGGGAAAGCGACCCGCACGATCCTGTAGCCGGCCGGCGGAAGCTCAGCACGGGAGCCATGGAGCGCGACGAAGAGGTTTCCGCGATACGCCGCCGGAAACTGCGTCCCGCTATAGAAGGCGATTCCGAGCGGCGCCGCGTGCGGAGCAAGCTCGACGGAAGGCAGCGTGATGTCACGACAGTCGCGCGCGCCGCGAAACTGGGGATCGGGCGTGACCGCGCCGCCCTGGACGTAGCAGTCAGGCCAGCCGTAGTTGGCGCCGGGGCGCACCAGCGTGAAGAAGTCCGGCGGGGCGCGACCGTCGCGCCAATCGCGCTCGTTGACTGTCGTCCACAACGCGCCGGTCTTCGGGTCGAACGCGAGCCCGACGGGATTGCGCAGCCCGCTCGCGACGAGGCGCTCGTTCGATCCGTCCGGTGCGTAGCTGACGATCGTGGCGCGGCGGCGATCCCCTTCGCGGCAGATGTCGCACGAGGAGCCGATCGCCACGAACAGCCGGCCGTCGGGGCCGAAGGCGATCGACCGGGTCCAGTGGTGCGCGCCCGGCGGCAGATCGGGGACGATCACGACCGGCTCGGTCGCGCGGTGGGTGGCGACGTCGTAGCGGAACCGCAGCACGCGCCCCGTCTCGCCCACCCAGAGGTGTCCGTCACGCACGATGAGCCCGTGAGGAAGCTGTAGCCCCGCGGCGACCGTGACGGGCGTTCGAGGTCGCGGGCTCGCGGGCAGAGCGACGACACGTCCCTCGCTCGGGATCGACACCAGCAGCGTTCCGGACGCATCTTGCGCGAGCATGCGTGGCGCGCCGAGGCCGTCCGCCACGATCTCGACGCGGAAGCCCGAGGGAACGACGATCGGCGGCGGCTCGGCGGCCGCGGCTCCCACCGCGCCCAGCGTGCCGAGCAGCGCGGCGACGAGCGGCGCCGGAGTCACTGCCTGGGAAGCGAGGTCAGATACTCGTAGAGCGCGCGGACCTCGTCGGGGCTCAGGATGCCCTTGAACGCGGCCATCGCCGTGTTCTTCCGACCTTCCCATACCAGGCGATAGAACTTGTCGTAGCCACCGTCGTAATTGCGCAGCTTCGGCAGCGCGCCGCCCGTGCCGCCCCCCACGCCCTCGGCACCGTGACAGCGCGAGCACGCGGTGGAGAACAGCGCGCGGCCCGTCTCGCGGGGGTCCTTCTCCTGCACCAGCACGAACGGTGAGCACGATGGCTCGCGCGACGTCCGCCTGGCCGATTCGATGCCGTAGCGCGCGAGGACCTCCTGCGCTTGGCCAGAGGCGAGCACTCGCTCGACGGCCGCGTCGATCGCCTCGGCGAGGCCCGGATCCCGCTTGCGTACCCCGGCCCCGATCGGAAACGCCAGGCCCTCGTCCGAGACGGCGACGACCTTCAGGTCGGCGCGCCCGCGGGCGAGCCACGCCGCCAGCGGAAACCAGAGAAACGCGGCGACGGCCTCGTCGCGAGCCGCGGCCTGAAACGCCTGCTCCTGCGTCTTGTAGAGCCCGCGCACCACATCGCGGTACGCGACGTAGAACTCGGCGATGCTCGCCAGCTCGACGGCGACGCGCTGGCCCTTGAGGTCGGCGATCGTGAGCGAGCCCGCGTCGGCGCGCGTCACCAGCCCGTGCGTCATCGTGTAGTACGGTCGGCTGACCGCGATCCAGGGGTTGCCCTCGCGGAAGCGGCGGTCCACGGGGAGCCCCATGAACAGCTCGCAGGCGCCGTCGCGCAGAGGCTTGATCGCGCGCACGTACGTCGCGCGCCATTCCAGGCGTGCCGTCACGCCGAGCTCGGCGGCGATGAGCCGGGCCAGCTCGACCTCGAAGCCGGGTGCGGCCGGGTCGTTGCTCGAGTACGGAAGGTTCGAGGGGTCGGCGCAGATTCGCAGGTAGCCGCGCTGCCGGATCGACTCCAGCCCTTCGTGTTGGGCGGCCTCGGCCCCCGCCGCCCATGCGAGCGCGGCGAGGGCGAGGCCGCGGAGCCACATCACTCGAAGAGTCCGAAGACCGTCAGCGTCCCTCCGACCGGGATCGACTTGAGGTATTGCAGCTTCGGGTCGTCCCCGACGAGCAGATCGCCGGTGACCTTGCCGCCGCCGGTGACGACGGCGATGTACTGCTTGGCACCGACGGCGAAGCTGATCGGCGGCCCGGTCACCGGCGCGCCCAGGTTGAATTCCCAGGCCTGCTTGCCGTTGGCCTGGTTGAGGGCAACCAGCCGACCGTCCTGAGTCCCGACGAAGACGAGGCCGCCGCCGGTGGCCACTGTGCCCCCAGCCTGGAGTGGGGCCTTGGTCCACCATTCCCACGTCGTCTTCTGGTTGGCCGGGTCGATGGCCCGCACGACGCCCGCGTTCTCCTCGGGCGCGTATGCCGTGAAGTCGGCGCCGATGTAGAGGGCGCCGCGCTTGTACTCGATCTCCTTCGCGATCGAGTACTTGTTGCAGAGCTCCATGCCCGGCAGGAACACGAGCCCGGTCTTGGGATTGAAGGAGGCGTGCGCCCAGTTGCGCGCACCGAAGATCGCCGGGCAGATGTTCATCGGCGGCGCCCCGGCCTCCGGCCGCATGCCTGGGTTCTCCATGAGCTCGCCGGTCTCGGCGTTCACGTCCGACCACACCGTGATGTTGCGGGCGAACTTCTTGGCCGAGACGAACTTGCCGCTGGTCCGATCCAGCGTGAAGTAGAAGCCGGTCTTCTGCGGCTGGAACGTCACCTGCTGCGGCTGGCCGCCGCGGGTGATGGTGATGAGCAGATGCTCGTGCGGCGTGTCCAGGTCCCAGGTGTCGTTCGGGTGGTACTGCCGGAACCACTTGATGGCGCCGCTCTTGACGTCGAGGGCGAGCACCGAGTTGGTGTAGAGGTTCTTGCCCTTCCGGAGGTTGGCGTCCCACGGCGCCGGGTTGCCGACACCGAAGAAGGCCAGCTTCGACCCCGGATCGTACGTGCCGGTGAGCCACACGGCGCCGCCGCCGTGTTTCCACGTTTCGCCCGGCCACGTATCGACACCGGGCTCGCCGGCGGACGGGATGGTGTAGGTTCGCCACAGCTCACGACCGCTGTCGGCGTCGAGGGCGGCGATGAATCCACGACTGCCCATCTCGCCGGGGCCGCTGGAGCCGACGATGATCTTGCCGTCGGCGGCGAGCGGCGCCATCGTGAAGAAGTACCCGTCCTTGTAGTCGGCCAGCGTCTTCTGCCAGACCACGGAGCCGGTCTTGCCGTTGAGCGCGACCACGCGCGCGTCCATGGTGCCGAAGTAGACGCGGTCCCCGTAGAGCGCGGCGCCGCGGTTCATCGACAGGATCTTGACCAGGCCGGTGAGGTCTTCAGGAAGCTTCGTCTCGTGCTTCCAGAGGACCTTGCCGGTCGTGGCGTCCACCGCGTAGACGCGATTGAGCTCTTGCCCGAACGGCGACGTCACGATCATCACGCCGTTGTTCACGAGCGGCGTCGCCTGCTGGTTGCCGGCCTCGCCCAACGAGAGCATCCACCGCGGCGACAGGCGCTTGACGTTCTGTACATTGATCTGGGTGAGCGGGCTGTAGCGCCAGCCGCCGTAGCTCCGGTAGTAGGTGAGCCAGTTCTGCGGCTCCTTGTCCGGGTCGGCCAATCGCTGGTCCGTCACGTCGGTCCATTGGGCCGCCGCTGGCGCCGGCGTCAGCAGTGACGACCACGCGATCAGCGCGGCCAGGGCGAGCGTGCATGCTGTCCTCATGACCATTCTCCCGATCTCCCGTGGGATCTGTTGAACGCAGGAGCGAAACGCGAGTACGCCGCTGATCCCGTTTCCGCGAAGGCAGAGCTTGGCCGGGCTCACCCCCTTCGTCGTTGAAGTGGCCCGATATTAGAGGGCCGTCGTCGGTACTGTCAACGCCTCCGCGGGTCGCAGGGGACGAGGCCCGCCTAGAAACAATTGACCGCGCTCGCGACGTCCCTTAGCATGCCGCCCATGGTCCACGCGGACCGCTGGGTCGTTCTGCTGCGGGTCGTCGTCGGTGTGTGGTTCGTGAAAGCGGTGTGGACCAAGTTCACCCTCGCGTTCCTCGGGGACCTGATCCCGTACCCGGCGGTCTCCCCGCGCTTCGTCGCCTTCCACCCCAAGCGGATCGCCGAGTTCGCCGCCGGGAACCCCGTCGAATGGTACAAGAACTTCCTCGAGGGGACGGTCCTGCCGAACAGCAAGGTGTTCGCGACGCTTCAGACCTTCGGCGAGGCGGCGGTCGGCCTCGGGCTGATCCTCGGACTGGTGACCGGCCTTACCGCGCTGGTCGGGCTGTTTCTGTGCCTGAACTACGGTCTGGCCAGCCAGTGGATGAGCTTCGGACAGCAGGGCTTCCACGTCCTTCTGGTGACCTCGATGATCATCTTTCTCTTCGCGCGCGCGGGACGAACGTGGGGAGTCGACCAGATCTTCGCGAGAAGCGGTCCGCGCTGGCTCCGCCTCATCGTCTGACACCGGCAGCACCGGCTCAGGGCGTGTCAGCGATCGCCACGCCCCAGGGCAGCGTGCCGCAGGGAACGCGTGCGACCACCGTGTTCGAGCTCGTGTCGATCACGGCCAGCTCGTTGGCGCGCCCGACGGTCGCGTAGAGGAATCGCGCGTCCGGGCTGAGCGCGGTCCACCAGGTGCGGGGACCGGTCGGGATCACCGCGAGCACCTTGAGCGAGGCGCTGTCCAGCACCCGGACGTCTCCGGTCTGACCGTGGGACACGTACAGGCGCGAGCCATCCGGCGTCAGCACGACGTCGACGGGGCGCCCGCCGCCGGTCGGCGCCGACTTGACGACCTTCATGTCCGCCATGTCGATCACGGAGACGACGTGGGCCTGCTCGCTGGCGACGAAGAGCTGGCGCGAGTCGGCCGAGAAGCGCATGCCGCGCGGGTTTTTGGGCGCGGGAATCTGCTTGACGACCGTGTCGCTCGCCACGGCGATGACGTGGATGTCGTCGGAGGTCTCGTTGGAGACGGCGATCCACCGCCCGTCCGGCGAGGCCACCGCCGTCTCGGGCTCCTTGCCGACGGCGATCTTCTTGCGGACCGTCAGTGACGCGACATCCAGGACCGTCACCGAGAGCTCGTTCTCGTTGACGACGTAGAGCGCGGTGCCCGCCCGGTTCAGGGTCAGTCCCTCCGGGTCGATGCCCGCCGGAACCGTCTTCAGCACCTCGAGCGTCTTCGCGTCGATGACGCTCAAGCTGTCCGAGTTGCTGTTGCTCACGTAGACCTTCCGGCCGTCGGGGCTCACCGCGACGCCCCGCGGGCGCTTGCCCACTTTGATCGTTCCGACGACGGCTCGGGTCGCCGCATCGATGACCGTCACGTCATCGGACTTTTCGTTGGTGACGAAGACGCGTAGCTCGGCGCCGGCCCGAGTGGAGCCGAACGCGAGGACGAGCAGGACCACGCCGGCGAGAGCTGATCGGCGCATCGCCGACGAGACTCCTCCAGGGGCATTCCATAGTCAAGAGAGTTCCTTGACATGGATGATAGGCGGCGGTATTTCTCGGCCGCGCCCCGACTGGAGTCCGATCGCGCGAGGCGGCGCGACGGCAAGCGGGGGCGTCCCGCTACGGGAAGAAGCGCGCTCACGGCCGCCGGAAGTAAGGGAGAACGACATGCGACGTCTGGGGCAGCAAGTGATCGCGGTGGTGACGACGCTGAGCTTCTTGTTCCTGATGGTCCAGCCAGCCCTGGCCGCCGACCCGGACATGGATCGTCTGATCCGGGGCCCGGCCGGGAAGGACTGGGTCACGAACGGCGGCAACCTGACCAACCAGCGGTACTCCACGCTGAAGCAGATCGACACCACCAACGTCGCCCAGCTCAAGGGAGCCTGGATGACCCGTCTCAAGGGCTCCGGCGCCGGCGGCAAGTATTCCTTCGAGGGGTCGCCGCTTGTCAAGGACGGGATCATGTACGTCGTCACGGGCAACGACGACGTCTTCGCGCTCAACGCGAAAACGGGCGCGATCATCTGGGAATACTGGTCCGGCATCGACCAGAAGATCTCGACCGTGTGCTGCGGCTGGGTGAACCGGGGGCTCGCCATGGGCGAGGGTCTGCTCTTCTCCGGCCAGCTCGACGCCAACATGGTGGCCCTGGACATGAAGACCGGCGAGGTGAAGTGGAAGACGCCCCTCGAGAAGTGGGAGAACGGCTACACCATCACGAGCGCGCCTCTCTACTACGACGGAATCATCTACAGCGGCATCTCCGGCGGCGAGTTCGGCGTGCGGGGCCGGCTGACCGCGCTCGACGCCAAGTCCGGCGCAATCCTGTGGCGCTCGTACACGCTCCCGGCGCCCGGCGAGCGCGGCAGCGAGACCTGGCCGCCCGGCACAGATCACTCGATGCGCGGCGGCGCGACGATCTGGAACACGCCGGCCCTCGATCCCGACCTCGGGCTCGTCTACTTCGTCACCGGCAACTGCGGACCGGACTACGACGGCTCGATGCGCGAGGGCGACAACCTCTATTGCGCCTCGATGATGGCCCTGAAGGCCAAGACCGGCGAGTACGTCTGGCATTTCCAGCAAGTGCACCACGACATCTGGGACTACGACGCGGCCAGCCCGGTGGTCCTCTTCGACACCGTCATCGACGGCAAGCCCCGCAAGGGCATCGCCGAGGCCGGGCGCACGGGCTGGGTGTACATCCTCGATCGGACGGACGGCAAGCCCCTGATCGGAATCGACGAGAAGCCGGTACCTCAGGACCCGCGGCAGAAGACGGCCAAGACCCAGCCGATCCCCCGCGGCGACGCGACCGTGCCGCAGTGTGCCGAGCTGCTGACGGGCTATGAGAAAGCCGGCTGCATCTTCGACACCTTCTGGGAGACCCCGGTGCTCATGCAGCCGTCGGGGATCGGCGGCACGAACTGGTCGCCGATGCCGTACAGCCCCGACACGGGCTACTTCTACGTGCCCGGCACGGTGCGCACGAGCGCGTTCACGCGCTTCGGCGACAAGTACGTGCTCGGGCTGCGCTACACCGGCGGAAGCCAGTCGGCGCCCATCAACTCACCGATGAGCGGCACGTTCACGGCGATCGACGGCAAGACGAACAAGATCGCCTGGCAGAACAAGACCCCGTATCGCATCGGCGGCGGCGGTGGCTCGTCGGTCACGGCGGGCGGCCTCGTGTTCCGCGGCGATCCCGACGGCAACTTCCTCGCGATCGACGCCAAGTCGGGCAAGGAGCTGTGGCGGTTCCAGACCGGTTTCGGCGCCGATGCGCCGCCCGTGATCTACGAAGTGGACGGCGAGCAGTTCGTCGCGATCGCGACGGGTGGCAACCAGCTCACGGGCAGCGCGTACGGCGACGCGGTGTGGGCGTTCTCGTTGAAGGGCCAGCTGGGTCCGCTGTGGCCGCCGCCACCGCCGCAAACCGTCGCGGGGCCCACCGGACCGATCGCCGCCGGAGCCGACGCGGTCAGGATCGGCGCGAACAACGTGGAGTACAGCTTCGCGCCGGCCCGGGTGCGGATCAAGGCCGGGACCACCGTGACCTTCACCAACGTCGGCGACCTGCCGCACTCGGCGACGTCGATGGACCGGGGCAAGTGGGACACGGGCGTGCTGGTCAAAGGCCAGTCGAAGGCCGTCACCTTCGCGCAGCCCGGCAACTACTACTACATCTGTCTGCCCCACCCCTGGCAGTACGGCCAGGTCATTGTGGAATAGCGAACGGCAGGGACGGGCGCGCCTGCGTCCGTCCCTCATCTCCGGCGCGGTCACGCTGGGACTCCTGGCCGTCTGCTTCGCCCAGCGCGACCGGCCGGCGGCGCAGCTCGCCCCGACGGGAACAGACCGCCTTCAAGTCCTGCTCACGACGTCCGAGCTGCTCGTCGGCCAGAATCGACTGGCCTTCGGCCTCCTGAAGGACGGAAAGCTGCTCGCCGACGCCAGGGTCGCGGTGCGTGTCTATGCGATCGAAGGCGAGGACGCGCGTCTCATCGCCGAAACGCCGGCGCGCTACCATCGGCTGGAGGTCATCGAACGGGGCAAGCGGATCCACATCCATCCGGACGGCGCGCGTCACGTCCACGGCGACGCGACCGACGTGCAGGGCATCTACGTGGCGCAGGTGGCCTTCGAGCACTCCGGCACGTGGGGCCTCGAGGTCCTCGCGCAGGTGGGCAGCGGCGCCCTCGAGTCGGCGCGCTTGAGCGTCAGCGCCCTCGCGACGTCGCCCGCGCCGACGGTCGGGACGCCGGCCCCGCGCAGTCGGAACCGCATCGCCAGCGACGTCAGCGAGCTGAAGCAGATCGATTCCAGCGAGCCGCCGGATCCGCGGTTACATCGGACGCGGATCGCGGACGCGATCGCCCAGGGCAAGCCGCAGGTGATCGTGTTCGCGACGCCGAGGTACTGCACCAGCCGGGTGTGCGGCCCGGTCGTCGACGTCGTGCGGACGCTGATCCCGGCCTATGGGGATCGCGTCGTCTTCATCCACGAGGAGATCTGGGAGAGCGAGTCCCTCCAGAAGTTCTCGCCCACGGTCGAGGAGTGGAACCTCCGCTCCGAGCCGTGGATCTTCGTCGTGGACGGCAAAGGGATCGTCCGCGCGAGGTTCGAGGGATTGACCACGCGGCGCGAGCTCGAGGGGGCCCTGAAGCCCGTCACTGCACCCGGGGCTTCCAGGGCTGGACCAGAATGAAGTTGTCGCGGTTGGGCATCTTCACTTTGGGAAGCGTCTCGGCATTCATCACGTCCTGCTCCCCGATGATTCCGTTCAGGCTGAGCAGATAGGCGGTGACCGCGTAGACCTCGCTGTCCGTCAGCGAGTGCGGCTGGAAGAACGGCATCGATCGCCGGACGTAGTCGAACACGGTCGTCGCGTAGGGCCAGTAGCTGCCGATCGTGCGCACCGGCGTCTTGCTCGCCAGGGTCCCCTGCCCTCCGACGAGCCGGTCGTTTGGCCCGCCCACGCCCTTGTCCCCATGGCAAACCTGGCACTTCTGGGCATAGACCAGTGCGCCGTCGGCCGGCGTCCCGGCGCCCCGCGGCAATCCCCGGCCGTCGGGAGCGATGCTGATGTCCCATCCCGCGATCTCGGCTTGCGTTGCCGCGCGCCCAAGGTTCGGCGTTTCGCGAGGGGCCGTGCCCGCACAGCCGCCGAAGACGATGACGCACGTGGCGACCGCGAGCGCCTCACGCGTAGACATTCTTGACCTCGCCAGTCGACTCGACGCGCCAGGCCTGGATCGCATGGTAGTGGTAGACGACGTTGGCGCCCTGCTGGGCGATCAACTCGTCGCGCGTCGGCTGGACGCGGCCGGCGTCATCCGTCGCGCGACTCTTGAGCACCGTCGGGGCGCCGTTCCACTTCCAGGCGATCCGGAAGCGGGTCAGCGCGTACGCGAGCACCGGCGCTGCAAGGACCGCCTCCGCCCACGTCTGCCCGCCGTCCGCCGAGACTTCGACCTTGCGGATCTTTCCCCGGCCGGACCACGCGATTCCGGACAGCTCGTAGAGACCCGGCCCCGTCATCTTCAGTCCCGGCGCGGGGCGGGTGATGACCGATTTCACCTCCATCGGATAGGTGAACATCAGCGACGTGCCGTCGGCCCGGAGATCGGTGTACTTCGACGTCTCGTCCTTCGTCATCGTCGGGGTGTCCGTCACCTTGATCCGCCTGAGCCATTTCACGCTCATGTTGCCTTCGTAGCCCGGAAGAAACAGTCGCACTGGATAGCCGTTCTCCGGGCGCAGGCGCTCACCGTTCTGGTACAACGCCAGCATCGCGTCATCCATGGCCTTCGCCATCGGCACACTGCGACTCATCGCCGCCGCGTCCGCGCCTTCGGCCAGGACCCAGTCGGCCCGCGGATCGACGCCCGCCTCCTCCAGCAGTAGCCGCAGCGGGACGCCCGTCCACTCGCTGCAGGACACCAGGCCATGCGTCTGTCCGCACGTGAGCGTGGGCGGCGTCGCCCCATACATCAGCGCGCTGTTACCCGAGCACTCCAGGAAGTGGATCCGCGACTCCATCGGGTAGCGCTGCAGCGACGCCACCGTGAAGATCAGCGGGCGCGCGACCATGCCATGGATGAGGAGCTGGTGCTGCGCCGGGTCGATCGTGGGTACACCGTTGTGGTGGCGCTCGAAGTGCAGCCCACTCGGCGTGATCATGCCCTCCAGCGCCTCGAGCGGGGTGCGCGACGCGCCGGCGCCCGTCGTGCCGGGCTGGGAGCGGATGAGGGTGCGCGTCACCTCACGCTCGAACGTGGCCGGCGATCCGTACGGGCTCAAGGGAGCGCCGGGTGTCGTCATTCCCGACGGAGTCTCCGGCGGCGAGGCCGCGCTCGCGTCGCTCGGGGCGTACGCCATGAACGCTCCGGTCGCCACGGCGCCGGCGCCGCCCCTCAAGAACGCTCGGCGATCGAGCACCCCGTTCCCGGCAGCATCGCGGGCATCGTCGAAACGGCGGTCACGGCGTCGTGGACGCATCGCTGTCCTCCCCGTCGAAGCGGTCCTCGCGAAGTCCTGCGCGGTCGCCGAGAATGCGTCGAGGGTAGCCGTGCGGTCCCCAAGGGTCAAGACGTATACTCCGACGATCATGACGGCGCGTCGTCTGGCTCCCGCCCTGCTGGGCCTCGCGCTTCTGTCTTTCGTCGTCGCACGCCCCGCCGCGGCGGTCGTGAGTCGCGTCACCGTCGAATCGCGTGAGGACGTCCTCGGCGGGCGATCCTTCGGGACGGCGGGCGGCTACGAGAAGCTGGCCGGTGTGGTCGAGTTCGCGCTCGACACGGCCAACACCGCCAACGCGGCCATCGTGGACCTCACGCGCGCGCCGAAGGACGCGAGCGGCCGCGTCACCGCATCCGCGAACTTCATGGTCCTGCGCCCGAAGGCGATGCCGCGTGACCGCGCGGTCGCGCTTCTCGAGGTCTCCAACCGTGGGGGCAAGGCCGTGTTGCCGTACTTCGCGCGCGCGGCGTGGAGAGCGAACCCGACGACCGCGGATGACTTCGGCGACGCGCTTCCGTTACGCCTCGGGCTGACGCTCATCTGGGTGGGCTGGCAGTTCGACGTGCCGCTCCGCGACGGCGCCATGCGCCTCGATGTGCCGATCGCGACCGACGGCGCCCGCCCGATCGAGGGCCCGGTGCGCTGCGACTGGACCGTGGACGAGCGCGTCGCGACCCTGCCGCTCGGCCACCGCAACCACCGGCCGTATCCCATCGCCGACACGGAGCACGCCGACAACGTGCTGACCGAGCGCGACGGCCGGCTGGCGGCTCGCCGCGTCGTGCCGCGGGACCAGTGGCGCTTCGTGGACGAGACGCGGATCGCGCGCACCGGAGGCTTCGAGCCAGGCAAGATCTACGAGCTCGTCTACCGTGCGCGCGACCCGGTGGTCGTCGGCATGGGTCTCGCCGCGGTGCGGGACATGATCTCGTACGCCAAGTACGACAAGGCCAGTCCCTTTGGGGTCCGCTGGGCCCTCGGCCTCGGGATCTCGCAAACCGGCCGGTTCCTGCGGCATCTGGTCTATCAGGGCTTCAACACCGACGAGGCGCGACGCCAGGTGTTCGACGGCCTGTTCGTGCACACGGCCGGCGCCGGGCGCGGGAGCTTCAACCATCGGTTCGCGCAGCCGTCACGCGACGCGCATCGGTTCTCCGCGTTCTTCTATCCGACGGACCTCTTTCCGTTCAGCGGCCGAAGTCAACGCGATCCGGAGACGGGCATGACCGACGGGCTGTTCGCCCACGAGGCGCACGTGCCGAAGATCTTCTTCACCAACACCGGCTACGAGTACTGGGGCCGCGCCGCCTCGCTGATCCACACGACACCGGGCGCCGACGCCGACGTGGAGCTGCTCGCCAGCGAGCGCATCTACCATCTCGCCGGCGCCCAGCATTTCGTGGTGGGCACGCCGGCCGTCCCGGAGCGGACCGACCCCGTCGCGACGTATCGAGGCAGCCCGCTCGACTTTCATCCCACGTTGAGGTCGCTGTTGACGCGGCTGGTCGAGTGGGTGCGGGACGGACGCGAGCCGCCCCCGAGCCGGCACCCTCGCCTCGACAACGCCACGCTCGTCGCGGTGGATCGCGTGCAAGCTCCAGCGATTCCCGGAGTCGGATGGCCGCGCGCGGCGCACGAGGCGTACCGGGTCGACTACGGGCCGCGATGGGCGAACGGTATCATCACGCTGGAGCCGCCGCGGCTCGGCCGGGCGTTCCCCGTTCGCGTGCCTCAAGTAGACGCCGACGGCAACGAGGTGGGCGGTGTCCGGAGCCTGGAGCTCCTGGCCCCGCTGGCGACCTACACTCCGTGGAGCCTCCGTCGCGGCGCGGTCAACCCGGGTGAGCTCGTGGACTTCTACGGAACCTTCATCCCGTTTGCGCGCGACCGGGCGGAGCGCGAGCGCAGTGGCGATCCGCGCGCGAGCGTGATCGAGCGCTATGGCGACCGAACGCAGTACGTGGAGCTCGTCAAACGTGAGGCCGAGACGCTCGCGCGCTCGGGCTTTCTCCTCGCCGAGGACGTGCCTCACGTCGTGGCGCAGGCCGAGATCGGCTGGGACCGGCGGATGCCGCCGCCCCGGCCGGCGAGGCAATAACGTCGGGCAATAACGTCGGGCTTGACATCGAGTGGGTTGCCGAACAATTCTGCCGCGGGCAACCCGCGATGAACGAGACGCCACGACGACGCAGCGCGCCCATCCCGCAGCCCGCGCGCCGTGCGGTGCTGAAGCTGGCGTTGGCTGTCGGATTGACGTTGCCGGTCGCGGACCTCGTCGGCGCCCAGGACGACCGGCGGAAGGCGCGACCGCAGACCAACGATCGCCTCGTATTCGCCGGCGGCGATCGCAAGGGGCAGCCCATCACGCTCGCGGACCTTCCCGCCGGCGGGCCGCCCCTCACGGCCTATCCGATGGACCCGACCGCGAGGGTGATCCGAGACGATTCGCGGCTCAACCAGATCCTGGTGGTCCGCCTCGACCCGAGCCGGCTCGACGGCGATACGCGCGCGCGGGCCGCGGACGGTATCGTCGCGTATTCTGCCGTGTGCACGCATACCGGGTGTGACGTCTGGGATTGGCAGCCGGCGTCGAGCACGATCAAATGCCCGTGCCACTTCTCGGAGTTCGATCTCAAGGAGAGCGCGCGGGTCCTGAATGGTCCGGCGCCCCGACGGTTGCCGGCCCTGCCGCTGAAGGTCGTCGACGGCGCGCCGACAGTGGCGGGCAGTTTCGTCGGGCGGCCAGGCTTCGAGACGGGAGGCTGATAAGGATCGAGACGGTGGCGCGCCGCAGCGAAGTCGACACGCCAAGACGAGGGAGACGAAGACGATGTCGGTGAGAAGGCTAGCGATCCTGAGTTTCGCGGTCCTGGTAGCGCTCGAACCCGCGATGCTCACCGCGCAGAGCACGGTGAGCTACAGCACGGTGACCGAGCAACGGCTCCTCAACCCGGAGCCGCACAACTGGTTGATGTACCGCGGTACGCTCAACGGCTGGGGATACAGCCCGCTCGACCAGGTCACGCCGGCCAACGTGAAGAAGCTCGTCCCGGTGTGGACCTTCTCCACCGGCGTGAACGAAGGTCACCAGTCGCCGCCGATCGTCAACAACGGCGTCATGTTCGTCACGACGCCGCAGCAGCAGGTGTTGGCGCTCAACGCGAAGACCGGTGACCTGCTCTGGCGTTACAAAAAGGAGCTGCCGGAGGACCTGCTCCAGCTCCATCCCACGAACCGCGGCGTGGCGCTCTGGGAGGACCGACTCTTCCTGGCGACCGTCGACGCGCATCTCATCGCGCTCGACGCCAAGACGGGCGCGGTCCTGTGGGACACGACCGTCGACAACTACAAGAACGGCTACTACTTCACCCTGGCGCCGCTCGTCGCCAAGGGCAAGGTCATGATCGGCACTTCCGGCGGCGAGCTCGGCATCCGCGGGTACGTCGCCGCCTTCGACGCGCGCGACGGGAAGCCGGTGTGGAAGACGCACACGATCCCGGGGCCGGGTGAGCCCGGTCACAACACCTGGCCCGGAGAGACCTGGAAGACGGGCGGCGTGTCGGTCTGGCTCACCGCGCACTATGATCCCCAGCTCAACCTGAGCTACTGGGGGACGGGCAATGCGGCGCCGTGGATGGGCGATATGCGGCCGGGCGACAACCTGTACTCCTCCTCTGTGCTCGCGCTGGACGTCGACACCGGCAAGATCCGCGCCCATCACCAGTATCACTGGAACGACTCCTGGGACTGGGACGAGGTCTCCACGCCGCTCCTGATCGACTTCCCCAAGGACGGGCGCACCGTGAAGGGCCTGGTGCACCCGGGCCGCAACGGCTATCTCTGGCGGCTGGAGCGCGGCGCCGACAGCATCAAGTTCGTGGACGCGCGCCCATTCGTCACCCAGGAAGTCTTCACCAAGCTCGACCCGGTGACCGGGCGGCCGAGCTACAACGAGGAGCGCAAGCCGCGCGCGGGCGCCACGGTGACCTTCTGCCCGGGGCTCTGGGGCGGCAAGGACTGGACGCCGGCCGGCTACAACCCGAAAACGCAGTACCTCTACATCCCGGCCAACGAGAATCTCTGCTCCACGCTGGTGGGCCAGCCGAAGCCCGATCCCTACGAGCCCGGGAAGCTCTACCTGGGTATCGACCGCCCGAAGACCACGATGAGCTGGCGCCAGGGCGCCAGTCACATCGGCGAGCTCCAGGCCTGGGACATGACGACCGGTCAGCGGGTGGAAGTTCAAGACCAACTCCGGGATCACCGGCGTGCCGAGCTCGTTCGCCGTCGACGGCGTGCAGTACGTCGCCGTGCAATCGGGCTGGGGCATCGACGCCCAGCGGATGCAGGCCCGGCTCGACACGTTCCGCGGGACGAAGACCGAGGTGCCTCAGGGCGGGGTGATCTGGGTGTTCGCGCTCAGGGACTAGTCTCAGGGACTGGCCGGCCTCCTCGCCCTCGGGGAGGCCGGCCTCGATGACGCCGCTAGCGCGCGGCCTGCAGCACGGCCTCGCCGAGGCCGTCGATGGCGAACCGCACGCGATCGCCCGGCGCCGGGAATTTGGTGGCGATACTGCTCCCGGTCATCACGATCATGCCACGCTCGAGGCGGCGGCCGCGGCCGTTGAGGAGGTTCGCGAGCCAGGCCACGGCTTCGAGCGGATGGCCCATGGCGTCGCCGGTCTTGCCCTGGCCTCCGGGCTGATCGTTCACCCAGCAGCGCGTCACCGCGCGCTCGAGATCGACGCCCCGCCACTCCGTGACCGCCGGACCGAGAACCACGCCGCCGTTCCACGTGTTCTGCGCGACGAGGGTGAAGGCGTCGAGCGTCTTGTAGTCGGCGTCGCCGTCCTCGACGAGCTCGAAGGCGGGCAGGCACGCGGCGACGCGGCCGGCGATCGACGCGCGCGTCCACGGCCCGCCGGTCGCCGGCAGATCGTCGCCGAGCCGTACCGCCACCTCGAACTCGACGCCCAGGTGATGATAGGCGGCCAGATCGACGCGCGCCGGCGAGGCGTGGACGACCTTCGAGAAGATGGCCCCCGCGGCGGGCTGGTCGACTCCGGTCATCTGCTGCATCGCCTTGGAGGTGAGCGCGATCTTCCAGCCGGCGATCTCGCCGCGCCCAGCCTCGACCATCACCTGATGCAATGCGTCCTGGATGCGATAGGCGTCTTCGAGCGGCGCCGCCCGCAGCGCGGCGTCGAGCGGACCATAACGGGCGCGCGTCGTGTAGGTATTGAAGACGGCACGAGCCGTGGCGCCGATCGTCTCCGGTGTCAGCATCAACGCTCCTCCTATTCCCCTTGCGCCGTGATGATGATCGTCGAGCTAGATCGGCCGACGATCGACAAGCCGGAGCCAGCCCCTCGCCACCCGATAGATGAACCAGAGACCGACGACCATGAGAGGCAGCCACGCGACGAGCAAGCCGACGCCGAGCGTGGCCACCACGAAGGCCAGGCAGAGGGCGACCCACAGGAGCCCCCACCAAAATGTGCGGAGCTGCCATCGGAAATGCGACTCGAGCCAGGTCCCGCGCGCATCGCCCCGGTTCAGGTAGTTCAAGATGACGGCGATGATCGAAGGCCAGCCCGTGAGGAACGCGAACACGATGCTCGCGGCGGTGACGATCCCCGTGATCAGGCTGAAGGCGTGAAGGGCGTAGATCACGTGCGTCACCGTGATCACCGAGCGGTCGGGCTCCGTGATGGGGCTCAGCGGAGGAAGCCCGTCACCGAACGGACGAGCTGGTCGGACTGCTCGTAGGGCAACATGTGGCCGGCGTCGCCGATCAGCTCGACGCGCGCCTGGGGGATCAGCGTCTTCCAGCGCTCGGCGTAAGCCGGCACGAGCAGTCGGTCGGACGCCCCCCACAGGACGAGGCTCTCCGCGGTGAGGCGATACAGGCGCTTCGAGAGGCGCCGGTTCGGGATCGGAAACAGGATCTTGCCCGCCATCGAGAGCCGCCGTTGACTCCCGATGTAGAACTCCTTGAGCGCCTCCATGTCCGAGAGGTCGGCGCCGCCGGTGAGCAACGCCTGCCCCTGCTGCGGATCGTGAAAGAGCACTTCGGCGATCTGATACGGAAGCAGCGCGAAGATGTCCGGGACCGGCTGCTCGTCCATCCACAGACCCGCGGGCCTCACCAACACCAGCTTGGCCAGATCGTGCGGGGC
>QHSI01000098.1:102960-181453 GCA_003221515.1 Candidatus Rokuibacteriota bacterium | reverse complement strand
TCCCTCGAAAGAGAGAGCGCAAGAGAAATAAACGACGAATGGCTCCGTACCCCCCCCCCGGATACAGCGCGGAGAACGGCCTGTCAACGGATTTCGGTCGCGCAAGGGACCGGAGGGGACCGGTCCAAGAGGCGAGCGAACAAGCCTCGCGTCCGTGGCGCCCGGATGGCGCTCAGGCGCTGAGCGCAGCGGTGTGGCTCGTGTCCAGCGACGGGGCCAACGGCGGTGCCCGGTCCGCCAGTTCTCGCGACGCCGCGAGGGCAGCCAGGATCGCGCGGATCGCGTCCGAGTCTTCGACCGTACCCATCAAGCGCAAGCGCCCGCCGCTCGATCTTGAGCTCCGCACGCTCATCCGCCGCATGGCCCGAGAGAACCCAACCTGGGGCCGGCGCCGGATCCAAGCCGAACTCCGCTTCCTCGGCTATGAGGTCGCGGAGCTCACCGTTGCAAAGTACATGGGACATCCCTCGCCGCGGCCGTCCTCGACGTGGCGCACCTTCCTCGGGGCACATATCGGCGAGATTGTCGCCGTCGACTTCTTCGTGGTCCCCACGCTCACCTTTCGCCTGCTCTTCGGGTTCTTGATTCTTCAACACAACCGCCGAGAACTCGTGCATGTCAACGTCACCGACCACCCCACCGCCGCCTGGACCGCCCACCACTGGTCGAAAGCTTCCCGGAAGAGACCGCGCCCAAGTACCTGCTCCGCGATAGGGATGCCATCTACGGGGACGTGTTCGTACGGCGGGTGAAAGGCCTGGGGATAAGCGAGATCCTTATCGCGCCTCGGGCGCCCCGGCAGAATCCCTTCGCCGAGCGCGTCATCGGCTCGATTCGTCGGGAATGCCTCGACCACGTCATCGTGATCAACGAACGGCACCTCCGCCGTCTGCTGCGCAGGTACCTCGCGTACTACAACGCCACCCGCCCGCATCAGTCCCTCCACAACGACAGCCCTCATCCGCGCGAAGTCCAAACGCCAGCGGGCGGGCGCATCGTGGCGATCCCGCAGGTCGGCGGACTTCACCACCGCTATCAGCGCGCCGCCTGAGACCCGAGGGACTCAGGCAGCCGCGATGGTCAGGAGATGCCGGACGTCCTGTCGCCTTTCGCCGCCCGTCGGTCTTCTTGACGCCGCCATTCCCTCACCGCCGCGCAGGCACGCCGGTTCGACCCACACGTTGACACCATTTAGTGGTCCGGCGCGCCCGCGAATGAGGTTTGTGACCGGGACAGGGTGTTGAGCCTGCTGTATCGGTTGCGCTATCTGCTGGCGTGGGATCATGGGCTGGTGTGCGCGGTGCTCGGCGTATCCGTGCGAATAGTGCTCGGCTTCCAGCGGCACCGCGTGCGCCGCTACGGGATCCGCGACGGGGCCGGGGATCGGTGACGGTCATCCAGCCCCGACTATCGAGACCCGTCAGCTTCACCATCGCGCTGACCCATTACACGGCGTGCTATCGAGAGACGACCGGCCAGGCGATCGATCGGTGGCCCTTGGTGGTGCAGATCCTCCAGCAGTTCCTCGACGCGGATCGAGACTTCGAGGCGTGGCGCCGGCGGACCCAGAACGGGCCCGCCGGAGGACCGCCGACGAGCTAGTGATGGGACCTGGGGAGAGCAAGGCAGTAGGAAGAGGGGGATGTTACAGCAAGATAAAGCTTCACCTCACCTGCAGCGGAAGTCAGCATCACCTCGGGGAAAGTCGTGAAGCACGCCCTTTCCGGGGTACTTCGTGGTTTCCCGACAGACGCGCTGCACGTCCCGTGTCGCTCAGCGTGCAACCGAACGTCCGCCCGGGCTGTCGTCGCCGTGCCAATGGCGGGCGTACTCCTCGCTGGGATCCTTGCCCTCGGCCTGCACGTGAATTTCTCCGCAAGCACACCGCGCGGGCTGTATCGCACCCTCCCAGGAAGCCCCAGTGCCAGCACGTGGGTGGTGGCCTGCGTGGGCCTCAGGCTGCGGTGTTAGCGTCGGCGCGAGGCTACCTCAGACTCGGGCCATGCGTGCGTGGCTTGCAGCGGCGTCGTCAAGCCTGTCGTGGCTCTTGTCCGCGATGTGACGGAGTTCGGATCAGAGCGGTGACCGTCAGCGCTTAGCCCCTTGCCCGGAGCTCGGCCCTCCGTGCCGATAGTCTCGGGCCCGCGCTCTCGCACGCGGTCTGGGGATCGTGAGACAAAGACGTTGCCGAACACGCAGCGCCACGCGCCGCCGTCGTCCCAGCTCACGCCCGGCCCTAGCGCCGCGTCGTGTCTCACGACGTCGAGGTTCGTGTCGCCAGTGTGCGGAAGATGATCTCGTCGGGACTGGTGATCACCCCCTCGCGACCGGCGACGTCCGAGACGGCCTCCCACCGCTCTTCCGGAGCAATCGTGTGGCCAGTCCGGTTGTCGCCGCGCAAGCCCCTGCGAGGCCCGGACAAGCCGACCGAAAAACGCTGATGGACCCGGAGCGACGCGCGGAACGGGACCAACCGGAACAGCGCGGCGACCCCAGTCGGCAAGGGACATCGCTCCGCCGCGCAGCGTCAGGACCGAGGATCACGAACGGGACGCCCGCGCGGGCGCAGAACTGAACCTGATGTGCGCCGCCACGCCGCCCGCGCCTCTGCACGTTGGCACCCTCTCAGTTGACTCGAACGACCCGGCCCGGCGCGCACGGCAGGCGGTGCGGCGCACCGGCGGGGCCCTTCACGGCTTTGCGCTCATCTGCAGCGGGCCTGTGGCGTTTCACATCGTTGGCGCCGTGGTGACAGGGCGCTTTGTCGGTGCGAACTACTCAGGGTAGTCCGACTGTCCGACGACTTGCAGTCCGGTGAGGTGCGCCGAACGGCGTTGGCATGGGCTTCGCTGAGTGTGGGAAGACGATTCGTCTCCGGGGTCAGGGCGGCCCCGCGTAGACCATCTCTCTGCGCCCGATAGAGCAGCCACGGAGGAGCATGGCCAGTCAAGCAGGTGTTGTCGCGCCGACGCTTGACGCCGTCGCCGCCGATCCAGAGACGGCAATCACTCTTCCTCCTGAACTCGCCATCGCCCTGCTGCTACGCTTGACCGTCGCTCAGTCCGCGATCGCGACTGCCCTCGCCAGGCGGGCAATCGAGGAAGGCTCCACCCGCTCTTCCGATGATGGCGACCGGCTCCTGACGCCCAGCGATGCCGCAGCAATGCTCCAAATTCCAAAGGCCCATGTCTATGAGCTGGTTCGCCGCGGCGAGCTCCCGGCCACGCGCCTTGGCAAATATGTGCGGCTCCCTCTCCACGGCCTCCGGATTTGGATCGAGAGCCACCCGGTTGTCGGCGGCGTCCCGCAGGTGTTAGCGTCACGGGGGCGGCTGTCCAGGGAACGGGTCGTACCCACGTCGTAGTTTGTGAGGCAGGAGATACGAGCCTGTGGCCTGTATCCGCAAGCGGCGCGGCAAGTACGTCGTGGACTATCGCGATGCCTTCGGGCGCCGCCGGTGGGTGACGTGTGACACCCGGAGAGAGTCCGAGCGCGTTCTGAGCGAGCGGCTCAGCGCAGTCCGCCGTTCCGCCCAGCCCGTGATTGACCCAGAAGTGCGAGTCGAGGCCTATACCGAGCGCTGGCTCGGCCTTGTCGCCGCAGGTCTGAAGCCCAGGACCCTCCAGTCATACGCCGGGGCGCTCCGCATCCACTTGCTGCCTCTCATCGGGACCAAGAAACTACGCGAACTCCAGCGCGGTCAGGTCAAGACGCTCCTCGCAGAGAAGTTGACGAGCGGACTGTCGCGCGCCACGGTCCGGATCATCCACGCGACCCTGCGGGCGATGCTGAACGCGGCGATCGACGACGGTGTGCTGGTGGCGAATCCCGCCGACAAGCTCGGACGCTATCTGAGACTCGTGCCCGTTACGGCGGCCCGTCAGGACGAGATCAAGGCATTCACCCGCCAGCAACTCGCAGCGTTTTTGGGTGCGGCCATGGCTCCCGATGCGACTGCCCATGAGCGCCGTCACTTTCCATTCTTCCTCTGCCTCGCTCGCGCGGGCCTGCGCTTGGGTGAGGCCTTCGCGCTGCAATGGCCGGACCTCGACTTTGCCGGCCAGAAGATTCGGGTGGTGCGCGCCTTCTCGGACGGCCGTCTCGACACGCCGAAGAGTGGCCACGGCCGCACCGTGGACATGAGCCAGGAGCTCGCCCACGCCCTGCGACGCCATCAGCTGACGCGGAAGACGGAGACGCTGAAGAAAGGCTGGCGGGAGATGCCGCCCTGGGTGTTCTGCTCGGAGGAGGGCACCCCACTGGACAAGCACAACCTCTACCGCATTTTCCGCCGCCTGCTGGCTCGCGCAGAATTGCCGACGCACTTCACACCCCACTGCCTGCGCCACACCTTCGCGAGTCTCCTGCTCCAGCAAGGCGAGTCGCCAGTCTACGTCCAGCGCCAGCTCGGCCATGCGAGCATCAAGCTCACCGTGGACACCTACGGGAAGTGGCTCCCGATCGCGCCAACCCGAGGCGGCGTTGACGCCCTCGACGACCGAAGTGGTAGCAAAGTGGTAGCAGAATCTGGCTCGAGCAGCCGAGCGAGGCCGCAAGGGAGCGAAAAGATTGGTGAGCCGTCCGGGACTCGAACCCGGGACCCCCTGATTAAAAGTCAGGTGCTCTAACCGTCTGAGCTAACGGCTCATCAAGGACTTACGGCGCACGCGGCTTCGATTTTATCGCTTTGCGCCATTCCATGGGCCATCACCCGGTCCGCGCAGACCGTGCGAGCGTAGCAGCGACGCGACGGGGGCACCTGCAAGGGGCATTTGCGCTAGCCGGGCGAACACGAGGGCGCGCGCCAGCACTCGTCCTCGTCGTGCCGGGCCGCGGATTCTACGCGGTTACTTTCGCCCTTCGCTGATCACTTGCTCCAGACGCTGTCGACGGTCGCGCTCGGCGGCCAGCTCTTGTTGCAGCTTCCGGAGCTCGTCGGCCTGACGCGCTTTCGTCGCTTCCAGCTCGTCGGCCGCCCGCTGTCGCGCTTCGGTGGCCTGGCGCGCACGCTCGCCCCACATGAGATAGCCGGCGCCCAAGCCGATCACGAGCGCTACCACGGCAGCGATGATGGCAATCCTCATCTCTGCGGCCTCCTCACGCTCAGCGCCTTCGTGGCCCTGAATTCGGTGCCGACGCGAAGCTCGAGGTCCGGCCGACGGAGTAGAAGACGGCCGTCGTGAAGGACCACTGTGGATCGGCGGTGACGGCCGGCGTGGCGGCGAGCAGTCTTGCAGCCGCCGCCCCGCCCGCGGCCAGCCTCACTGCAACGAGGTCCCGCCGGGCGCCTCGGAGATCGGAAACGGAGGGCCGGGCGCGGTCACGCCGACGACGGCGTAGCCCCGCGAGCGAAGCTGGCGATCCAGCTCGGGGCTCTTGCGCCGCTCGGTCGCCCGATGCTCGCGCGCAGCAGTCGCCGCGGCGGCGCGGCGCGCGCCACGCCAGTCCACCTGTCGCCGATCACGCACGACCTCGACCGTATCGTCGCCGCGGAACGTCCGACGCAACGACGCGTAGAGCTCCGGTCGGTCCTGCCTGACGATGAAGAGCAGTCGTCGGATCAGATGCGCCATCCTCTACAGGAGACTGGAGCGCGCGGACGGAAACCAGCGCAGCAGCGGCGAGTCCTCGCAGAGAATCGTCTCCTCCCGCTGGGCACCGGTCGAGATGAGGCAGAAGGGCACACCCACCAGCTCCTCGAGCCGCTCGATGTAGCGCCGCGCCTTCGCTGGCAGATCGGCCTCGTTCCGGGCGCCGACCGTCGGCGCGCGCCAGCCCTCCAGCTCTTCGTATACCGGCTGCGCTTCGGCCACCACCGTCTCGTCCTCCGGGAACTCGGTGAGGATCTCGCCGCGATGCAGGTACGCCGTGCACACCTTCACGGTCTCCAGCGTATCGAGCACGTCGAGCTTCGTCAGCGCGACCGTGTCGAGGCCGTTGATGCGCACCGCGTAGCGCCCGACGACCGCGTCGAACCACCCGCAGCGCCGCGGCCGCCCGGTGGTGGCCCCGTACTCGTGACCGCGCGCCAGGAGCAGGTCGGCGAGCGTTCCCGAGAGCTCGGTGGGGAACGGCCCGCCGCCCACGCGCGTCGTATACGCCTTGGACACGCCGACCACGCCGTGGATCTTGGTGGGCGGTACGCCGGTCCCGGTGGACGCGCCACCGGCGGTCGTGGACGACGAGGTGATGTAGGGATAGGTCCCGTGGTCGATGTCGAGCATGGTGGCCTGCGCCCCCTCGAACATCACGCTGTAGCCGCTGTCGATCCAGCGGGACAGCAGCAGCGCCGTGTCGGTGATGTACGGCGCCAGCCAGCCGGCGTAGCGCAGGTACTTGTCGAGGATCTCCTCGACGGTGAACGTCTCCGCGTCGTAGATCTCTCGCAGCACGCGGTTCTTCTGGGCCACGTTGCGCTCGAGCTTCTCGCGGAAGAGCCGCTCGTTGAGGAGGTCGGCCATCCGGATGCCGACGCGTCCGGCCTTGTCGACGTAGGCGGGGCCCACGCCCTTGCCGGTCGTGCCGATGCGCCGGTCGCCCAGCTTCGCCTCCGAGGCGAGGTCGAGCGCCGGGTGGTAGGGCATGATCAGGTGCGCGTTCTTGGAGATGAACAGGTTGCCGTCGAGCTGGACGCCGCGGCGCACCAGCGCCTCCATCTCCTCGATCAGCGAGCCCGGGTCCACGACGACGCCGCAGCCGATGACGCAGCGGCACCCCGGGTGCAGGATGCCCGAGGGAATCGTGTGCAGCACGTACTTCTCGCGCCCGGCCACCACGGTGTGGCCGGCGTTGTTGCCGCCGGCGAAGCGCGCCACGACGTTCACGTGAGGCGCGAGCAGATCGACGACCTTGCCCTTGCCCTCGTCTCCCCACTGCGTTCCGACCACCACGATGTTAGGCATGACCGCCACCTCCAAAGAATCGCTCGGGGTGCGCGAGCACGTCGCCGACGGCCAGCACGCGCTCCGCCCCTGCCTGCAGATCCATCGCCAGAACTTCGTCGGCCCCGGCGCGGGCGTGACCGATGACCAGGACGTGATGCACGCGCTGGGCGCGGGCGTAGGCGACCGACTCCTCGAGCCCGCGACTGATGATGTCGCGGGCCACCGAGGCGCCCGTGTCGCGGAGCCGGCGCGCCAGCGACAACGCCGCGGTCTTCTCCGGCGTGAAGTCGATGATGAAGAAGTCCGGCCCCGGCATGGCGACCGCGACACTCTGCGTCTCCATCACCGACAGCGCCCGGCCGATGTCGAACGCGAACCCGACGGCCGCGCAATCGTACCCGAAGCGGCCGAGCATGTCGTCGTAGCGGCCGCCGGCGGCGACCGCCGCGCCGAAGCCCGCCACGTACGCCTCGAAGTACGTCCCCGAGTAGTAGTCGAACCCGCGCACCTCACCGAGATCGAGCAGCACGCTGTCGGCGAGACCGTAGATCTTGAGCAGCCGGTAGACCTCGGCGAGATTGGCGAGCGCGCGCGCCGAACGCTCGTTGCGGGCGAACGCGGCGGCCTGCTCCAGCACCGACGCGCGCCCGAACAAGGTCGGCAGCGCCAGCAGCGCGGCGCGCACGTGCGCCGGCGGGGCCAGCTCGGCGACCAGCCGCTCGAGCGTGGAGCTGTCCTTGCGCGCCAGCGTCGCGCGCAGCGCGCGACCACGCTCCGGGTCGGTCTTGGCTTCCTCGAGCAGCCCGCGGAAGAAATCCGGATGGCCGAGGTCGATCTGGAAGCGCTCGAGCCCGAGCGCGCGCAAGCCTTCGACGGCCATCGCGATCACTTCCACCTCGGCCTCGGGCTTATCGAGCCCGACCAGCTCGACGCCGGCCTGGTAGAACTCGCGATAGTGCGAGACACGCGGCTCGTCGTAGCGGAACACGTTGGTCACGTAGGCGAGCCGGATCGGCTTGGGCTCGTCGCGGAGCCGCGTGGCCACCACGCGGGCGATCTGCGGTGTGATGTCCGGGCGGAGCGCCAGCATCCGGCCCGACTCGCGGTCGACCAGCGTGAACATGTTGCCCTGGACGTCCACGTCGGTCCCGGCCGCCAGCACGTCGGCATATTCGAACGTCGGCGTGACGATCTCGCGGTAACCCCACCGTCGGAAGACACCGAGCAGCGCGGCTTCGACGTGCCGCTTGCGCTCCGCCTCGTCCGGCAGGTAGAGGCGCGCGCCCTTCGGGAGCTGTTGGTGGCGCGGTCTCACGACACCATCCCCAGCGGCCTCACGACGCCATCTCCAGATGGGCGACCGTGTTCATCCGGTGCACCGTCGCCCAGCCCGGCTCGTACTCGATCTCGGTGATGCCGGCGGGCGTGGCGTCGAGCGTCCAGATCCGGTCGAGCCCGAGCCCCAGCGCGTCCAGCACCAGGACACGCGCCACGATCGCGTGGCTGACGAGCACGACCGCCTGCCCAGGATGCGCCTGTTGCAGCTCGGCGACGCCGGCAGCCACCCGCGCCGCCACCCCGGTCAGGGTCTCGGCCCCCGCCAGCTCCAGAAGGTGCGGCGCCGACCGCCACTGCGCCCACGCCTCCGGAAATCGCGCCTGGACTTCGTCGCGGGTCAGCCCCTCCCACGACCCGAAGGCCATCTCGACGAAGGCGGGGGCAATGCGCACCGGAAGGTGGTGCGGCTCGGCGATCAGCTCGGCCGAAGCGCGAGCCCGCTCGAGCGGGCTCGTGTAGACCGCGGCCACCCCGCTGTCGGCCAGCGCCCGGCCGACGGCCGCGCACTGCCGGCGCCCCTCCGGGGCAAGCGGGATGTCGCGCGAGCCGGCGAAGCGCCGCTCCCGGACCCACTGGGTTTCCCCATGCCGTACAACGAAGACCCTGAGTGTGCTCACAACCGGGTCATTCTACGGCCTGGAGGTGCCGGCGTCGAGGACGCGCTTCAGGATTTCTCGGCGAAGATCTTCTGAGCGGCGCGGACGCTCCCGCCGAAGTCGACCGGCTGGCCCAGGTCGGCGAGCACCAGCTCGAGCGCCGCGAGCGCGGCGATGACGTCGAACTCGGCGGCGTAGCCCATGTGGCCGAGGCGGAAGAGCTGCCCCTTCATCTCGGCCTGCCCGCCGGCAATCGTGATGTTGTGCGACTGGGAGTACGCGGCGAGGATCTTCTCGCTGTCGACCCCCCTGGGCGCCATCACCGCGGTCAGCGCGGGGCTGGGCGTGGCCTTGGCGAACAGCTCGAGCCCGAGCGCCTCGACGCCCGCGCGGGTGGCGCGCGCCAGCCGGTCGTGACGCTTGAAGACGTTGGCGAGCCCCTCGGCCTCGATCATCCGTATCGCCTCGCGCAGGCCGACGATGATCGACACCGCGGGCGTGAAGCGCACCTCGTTGCGCATCAGGAACTTCCGCTCCTCGGCGAGGTTGAAGTAGAACTTCGGCAGCGTCGAGGTGCGCGCCTTGGCCCACGCCTTGTCGTTGAGGGCGCAGAAGCCGAGGCCCGGCGGCAGCATCAATCCCTTCTGGGATCCCGACAAGACGACGTCGATGCCCCAGGCGTCCATCGGCAGATCGGCGATTCCGAGGCTCGACACCGCGTCGACGATCAGGATCGCGTCGTGGCCACGCGTGACCGCGGCGTAGCTCCGGACGTCGTGCAGCACGCCCGTCGACGATTCGCTGTGCTGGGTGAGCACCGCCTTCACGTTCGGATGGGCTTTCAGCGCCTCGGCCAGGCGCTCGGCGGGCACCGAATGCCCGAACGGCGCGGTGAGGTCGATGATGTCAAGACCGTAGGCCGTCGCCATCTCGAGCCAGCGGTCGCCGAATTTCCCGGCGCGCACGACCACGACGGTGTCGCCGGCCGAGAGCGTGTTGACGAACGCCGCCTCCATCGCCCCGGTCCCCGAGCACGCCAGCGGCAGCACGTCGGCGGAGGTCTGGAACAGCCGCTTGAGCCCCGCGCGCACGTCGCCGAAGAGCCTCTCGTACTGGGGTGTGCGGTGATGGATGATCGGCTGCGCCATGGCGAGGAGGACCTCGCTCGGGACCGGCGTCGGCCCCGGCGCCATCAACTGATACTTCTTCATCCGGACGACCTCCTGGGAAGGATCAGATTCGATTCGATGGTAGCACGGCCTTCCGCGACCGAACGGCCCAGCGCCGTCACGAAGATCGCGTCCTTGCCGGCGGCGTGCGGCGAGAAGAACTCGACCACGAGCCGGTCGTAGAACGTGAGCCCGGAGGCGCCGAATCGCTGGGCGTACGCGGCGAGATAGGCACGCCCGCCCGCGAGCCCCGCCTCGAGATTGGCCAGGCGATAGCCGCGGGCACCGAACGCCCGCAGCAACGGGTCGAGCCGCGCGAGGAAATAGACGACGGCGGCCGCGTCGCCGCCCAGGGGCTGCTCGAGGCAGAGGTACGACGACCGATTCCGGAAGTCGCCGGCCGCCAGCCGCTCGAGCGCGTGGGCGCCGGGCTGATAGAAGTACGCGCCCGGCGGAACGCCCTCGACCGCGTTGACGACGAGATAGATGTCGACGAGCCCGGCCGGTACGTCGGCATCGAACCCGCGCGCCGCCGCCCACAGCGCCGTTCCCAGCTCGTCGGCGGTGATCGCGGCGTGGCTGAACTGGCGCGTCGATCCTCTGCGGTGGATCGTCTCTCCCAATCCCCGGCCGCTCAGCGCGCGTGGCGCCGGCAGCGCGATCACGCTCGTGTCCTGCTCGATGCGACGCGCGACGTTCGCGCTCGACTCGGCCGTCCGTCCCGCGGGTAGTTGGGCGCTGGGAGTCGGGGCGGTGGGGTCCCTGCCGCGACCCCTGTAGTCAGGATCCGATCCGACCGCCGCGTCTTCGGAATCCCCTCCGCGGACGGCAGCTAGCGCGGTCGCGGCAGGAGCCCCACCGCCCCGACTCCCGGCGCCCGACCGCCAAGCACGAACGGCGTCCGGCGAGTCGAGCGACGAAGCGGCGTGGATCTCGTGCAGGAGCGGATAATCGACCTCGGACGACGAGAGCGGAAGCGTCGGATGCTCGATCGCGTCGAGCGCGCCGAGCGGCGGCGCCGGCGCGGTCTCGGGCCCGAGCGCGACGAGCTCGAGCGCGGCCTCGCGCGCGGTGTCGAGCCCGAGCAGGCGGTTCACGTCCATATCCACGAACCCCGTCAGCACGCGTGGCGCGAGCCCGAGCGCGCCGGCGACCGCCAGCGCGTTGGCGAGCATCGTGCCGGAGTCCCAGAAGAGATGGCGATAGCCGCGCGCCTGGTACTTCCAGGTGTTGCGCCAGTAGATCGCGGTCAGCAGCACCGTCGCGGCGCGGGTCGCGAGCGACTCGTCGGCGGCGGCGGTCGCCATCGCCCGGCGGACGTCGCCGGAGCGCAGGCGGCGAAGCGCGAAGTCGCCCGGGCAGAAGTGATAGAGACCGGGCTCGAGCCCCGCCATCTCGCCCACGGCCACGTACACCTCGGTCTGATAGAGCGCGCCCGTCGAGGCGGCCGCGCGGAACAGGATCTCGCCGCCGCCGGGATACGTCTTCTTCCGCGTCACTCCGGCCGCGTAGAAGAGGACGGCCGCGAGTCCTTCGAGCGTCAAGCTCGCTGTGGGAGCCTGCGCGCCCGCCAGTGCCGTCAGCGTGTCGGTTGCGAGGGGATCGAGGTCCCGCGGCAGCGGAATCGCCGCGAGGTCACTGTAGACCTTGAACGGGAACGGCTTGATGTCCCACTCGAGCGTGTGGCCGCTCGTGCGGACCGACGCGGGCGAGTGGATGGTCCGATCGTGGTAGTCGCGGCCGGTCAAAAGCGATACGGCGGGCGGAAGACGCCGCGCTCGGTGATGATCGCCGCGATGAGGCCGGCGGGCGTGACGTCGAACGCGGGATTGAACACCGGCGACTCGCCCGGCGCCGTCGGCTGCGCCCCCACGCGGCGCACCTCGGAGGCGTCGCGCTCCTCGATCGGGATCTCGGCGCCCGAGGCCAGCGTGGGGTCGATCGTCGAGAACGGCGCGGCGATGTAGAACGGCACCCGGTGGTGCGCGGCGAGCACCGCGAGCGAGTAGGTGCCGATCTTGTTGGCGGTGTCGCCGTTGGCGGCGATGCGATCGGCGCCGGTGACGACCAGGTCGACGTCGCCGCGGGCCATCACCGACGCCGCGACGACATCGGCGATGAGCCGGTGCGGAATTCCCTCGCGCACGCACTCCCACGCGGTCAGCCGCGAACCCTGCATCACGGGCCGCGTCTCATCCACCCACAGGAGCGCCAGCTTGCCCGCCGCGTGCGCGGCGCGCACGACGCCGAGGGCGGTGCCGTAGCCGGCCGTCGCGAGGGCGCCCGCGTTGCAATGGGTCAGGATGCGCGCGTTGGACGGCACCAGCGCGGCGCCGTGGGCGCCCATGGCGCGGTTCGCCGCGATGTCCTCGCCGCGGATCGCCTCCGCCTCGGCCAGGAGCCGCGCCCGAACCTCGGCGATGGGCAGCGTGCGCGACGCGAACGCGGTCTGCTTCATGCGCTCGAGCGCCCAGAACAGGTTGACGGCGGTCGGCCGCGTCGCCGCGAGGCCCTTGATGGCGAGCTCGAGGTCGGCGATGAGGCCGTCGAAACCCATGGCCCGGCTCTGCCGAGCGGCGAGCGCGACGCCGAACGCCGCCGCCACGCCGATGGCGGGGGCGCCGCGGACCACGAGCGTCCGGATCGCGCCGGCGACGTCCTCCCAGCGCTCGTACCGACGCTCGACCTCGCGCGAGGGCAGGAGCGTCTGGTCGAGCAGCACGAGCCCGTTGTCGGCCCAGTGAACCGGATTGATGGTTGTGGGAGTCACTGTCGCGGGGTCCTCGAGGCCGGCGTGAGCCGAGGGTGGCCTGAGATAGAAGCGACCCGGCTCCGGTCGCCTGTTCCGGCCTGCGCCGTCTGGGAACCCGGCACGAGTCGAGGCAAGCGGCTCTTCACGGTGGCTTCGTCGAGGCCGGCGATGCTCACGAGCTTGTCGCGGCCGCGGGTGCCGCGGACCACGCTGATGGAGGATGGGGGGACGCGGAGCGCTCCGGCCAGCAGGGCGCTGATCGCCGCGTTCGCGGCGCCGTCGACGGGCGGCGCCGTGACGCGCACGCGGAGGGCGCCGTTCTGCCAGCCGACGATCTCGTCGCGGGAGGCCCGCGGTTGCACGCGCAGCGGCAGCAGGACGCCCTCAGGCCTTGGCGTCCGTGTCTTCACCGAACTCCGACGACATCATCCGGTAGTAGCTCTCGAGCGTGGCGCGGAAGTCCTCGATGAGCTGGCGGCGCAGGCGCCGGAGCGTCTGGATCTCGCTGCGGATCCGCGCCTCCTCGGCCCGCCCCTCCTCGATGATCTTCTCGCTGCGGAGCTCGGCTTCCCGCATCAGGATGTCGGCCTCTCGACGCGCCGTGGCCTTCATCTCGTCGCCCAGCCGATGCGTGGTGACCAGCGTGTCCTGCAGCGCGCGCTCCCGCTCGGCGAGGCCGCGGGAGCGCTCCTCGAACGTTCCCACCTGCTCCTTGAGCTGCGCGTTCTCCTTGAGCACCGCCTCGTAGTCTTCGGCGATGTCGTCCAGGAAGGCGTCGACCTCGTGGATGTCGAAGCCGCGGAGCCACTTGACCGTGAACTGCTGTTGACGGATATCGAGCGGGCTGATGCGCATCGAGGCCTCCGGCTCCTATCTTATGCTGATCGCGAAGTCTCGCAGGGACTCGACGACCACCCATTCGACGATCTTGAGGGCGAGCAGTACGACCAGCGGAGACAGGTCCAGGTTCAGGGTCACCGGCAACCGGTGGCGGATCGGGCGCAGGACGGGCTCGGTCACGCGGTACAAAAAGCGCACGATCGGGTTGTAGGGGTCCGGGTTCACCCAGGAGACCAGCGCGCGGGCGATGATGATCCAGAAGTATACCCAGAGGGCGATTTCGAGCACCCTCGCGATCGCGAGGACGATATTACTCAGGACGAACATTATGTGGGTCCTTGCCCGAGCTCGCGGGAGCGCAGCGTGGCTCGTTCCACGGCCTTGATGAAGGTCGTGCGGATGCCGCCCTCCTCGAGCGCGGCGACACCGGCGATCGACGTACCACCGGGCGAGCTGACCATGTCCTTGAGCGCGCCCGGGTGCAGACCGGTCTCCAGCAGGAGCTTCGCGGCGCCCAGGACGGTCTGGGTCGCGAGGGTCATCGCGGTGATCCGGTCCAGGCCCATGCGCACGCCGCCGTCGGCGAGCGACTCGATCACGACCGCGACGTAGGCGGGGCCCGAGCCCGACAGGCCGGTCACCGCGTCCATCAGGTCCTCGTCGAGGATCACCACGCGTCCGACGGCCTTGAAGATCTCGCCGGCGGTGTCGAGATCACCGGGCTCGAGATGCTGCCCCTTCGCGATCGCGGTCACGCCTTCCAGAACGAGGGCCGGCGTGTTCGGCATCACGCGGATGAGGCGCGCGTCCCGGTTCAGCATCGCCCGGATCTTCGCGGTCGACACGCCGGCCGCGATCGAGATCAGGAGCTTCTGGCGCGTCACCGCGGGCGCGATCTCCCGCAGCACCGGCTCCATGATCTGCGGCTTCACGGCCAGGATCACGACGTCGCAGCGGCTGACCAGGTCGGAGTTGTCCGCCGCGGCCTGGATACCGAACTGCTTCGCGAGCTCGGTCAGACGTTCGCCGCGCACGTCCGCCGAGTAGACCGACTTGGCCGGCACCACGTTCGCCACGACCAGCCCCTTGATGAGCGCCTCGCCCATGTTGCCGGCGCCCACGAAGCCGACGGTGCGGCCCTTGATCGTCATCGTCCCTCCGGCCCCGTCTGCGGCCGCGGCGGTCGGGCACCGAAGATCGCCGTGCCGACCCGCACCAGCGTCGCGCCCTCCTCGATCGCCACCTCGAAGTCGCCGCTCATCCCCATCGAGAGCTCCGGGAGCCCGTGCTGCTCGCCGAGCTTCCGCAGCGCGCGGAACCAGACGCGCGCATCCTCGGGGTCCTTCGCTTCGGGCGGGATCGCCATGAGGCCGCGCACCTTCACGTGCGTGAGGGCGGCGACGGCCTCGAGCAGCCGGCCGAGCTCGTCGGGCGCCACGCCGCCCTTGGACGCCTCACCGCCGACGTTCACCTCGACCAGCGCGCTCACCGGGCGGCCGCGGGCGTGCGCGCGCTTGTCCAGCTCGCGGGCCAGGTCGAGCCGATCGAGCGAGTGGATGACGTCGAAGAGGTCGACAGCGTCCCGCGCCTTGTTGGTCTGGAGATGTCCCACCAGATGCCACGGAACCGGGCGGCCGAGCTCGTCGACCTTGCCGCGGGCTTCCTGCACGCGGTTCTCGCCGAGCGCCGGGATGCCCGCCGCGATCGCCTGGCGGATTCGCTCGACGTCCACGGTCTTGGAGACGCCGACCAGCAGCACGTCCTGGGCCCGCCGGCCCGCGCGCTCGGCCGCACGCGCGATCCGCTCGCGCACGCGCTGGAGGTTCGCCTCGATCTCGCTCATGGCCAGGGTGATTCTAGCAGGGGACCGCGGCTGGGAGTGGGATCAGCGCGACGGAGCCCGCGGCGCTCACGGGAGCGCGGCCACTGTCACGAGGCGGCCGCGATTGCCCTTGCGGTACGAGTACAGGAGGTCGGGATGGCACGCCGTGCAGAGCCGCGGGTTGTCGATGTGGTCGGGCGACACGCCGGCCTCGCACAGCAGCGTCTCGTTGGCTGCCCACAGGTCGAGCATCACGTGGCCGGCGCGTGAGGGCTTGGCCCACGCCCTCCAGCGATCACCCAGCGCGCGCTCGAGCTCCGCGGTGACCGGCTCGTCCACTTCGTAGCAACACGGGCCGATCGACGGCGCGATCGCGACGTAGAGCGCGGCCGCGCGCGCACCGAGCTCGGCGACCGCGCGCACGGCCGCCGGCGTCGCCCCGCGCACGGTCCCGCGCCACCCGACGTGGGCGACGCCGAGCACGCGCGCGTTGGGATCGTAGAGGACGAGCGCCAGACAATCGGCGGTGAAGATCGCGAGCGGCACCCGACGCTCGGCCGTGACGAGAACGTCGACCGAGCCGGCGAATCCGCCACCGATCGGCGCGCGCGCCGTCCCGGCGCCGTGCACCTGGCGCGCATAAGTCACACGGCCCATCTCGAGCCCCGCCCCACCGAGAACCGCCGCGGCCTCCGACCGAAACGGCGCCCGCGGCGCCTCGGGCGAAATCGGCTCAGCAAACGACGTCACCCCCGGACAATGCCGCGTCGTCAACGCATGCGGCAACCCAAGCCCCTCGAGCGACCAGTGGCGTCGCGAGACTCGCGCCGATGAGCGCGAGCACTGTGCGTGGGCCGGGGGGGCATACGGCCCTGGCGTCCAGGTCGTACCGCGATGACGGGCGGTTGGGGGGCGGGCCGGGGGAGGTCATGCGGGACCCGTGTAATCAGGATCGGCCCGAAGACCAGCATTCGACAGCGAGGTGGCGGGCGGAGGCTAGCGTGGTCCCGCATGGCCTCCCCCGGCCCGCCCCCCAACCGCCCGACGCCGAGCTAGTCGGCCTGGCGCCGCAAGAACGCCGGAACCTCCAGGTCCGCGTCGCCAAGCGCGGCCTCTCCCTCAGCACGCGGGACGGCAACGTGACGCCGCCACGGCGCAGGGCTGGCCGCCGGGATGGAGGGACGCGCACGGGGCAGATCGACGACCTTGCCGCTGACGCCCGTCGCTTCCTTCTTGTCGGCGAACCCGGTCGCGATGACCGTCATGCGCACCTCGTCCTGAAGCTGCGGGTCGATGACGGCGCCGAAGATGATGTGCGCCTCCTCGTGCGCGGCCTCCTGGACGATGCGCGCCGCTTCCTCGACCTCGTGAATCGACAGGTCGGCGCCGCCCGTGAAGTTGATCAGGATGCCGCGGGCGCCCTGGATCGAGGTCTCGTCGAGCAGCGGGCTCGCGACCGCCTTCTGCGCGGCGTCCAGGGCGCGGTTTTCGCCCTTCCCGGTGCCGGTGCCCATCATCGCCAGCCCCATGCCCGACATGATCGTGCGGACGTCGGCGAAGTCGAGGTTGACGAGCCCGGGGACCAGGATCAAATCCGAGATCCCTTGCACCGCCTGCTGCAGGACCGAATCGGCGACGCGGAACGCGGCGATCAGCGGGGTGCCGCGGTCCACGACCGACAGCAGTCGCTGGTTCGGAATCGTGATGAGCGTGTCCACGACCGCGCGCAACGCCTCGAGCCCGGCCTCGGCCTGGACCATCCGCTTCCGGCCCTCGAAGGTGAAGGGCTTGGTGACGACCGCGACGGTCAGGATGCCGAGGTCCTTCGCGAGCGACGCGACCACCGGCGCCGCCCCGGTGCCGGTGCCGCCGCCGAGCCCCGCGGTGATGAACACCATGTCGGAGCCGCTCAGCAGCCGCGTGATCTGATCCGGGTCTTCCTGGGCCGCGCCGCGCCCGACCTCCGGATTCGAGCCCGCGCCCAGGCCCGCGGTGAGCTTGGTGCCGAGCTGGATCTTGACCGGCGCCGGCGAGGCGTGGAGCGCCTGGAGATCGGTGTTGGCGACGATGAACTCGACGCCCGTGAACTGCGCCGCCATCATCCGGCCCACCGCATTGCCACCGCCTCCGCCGAGCCCGATCACCTTGATCTTCGCGGCCTGCACATGCTGCTGCTGCTCGAGCTCGAAGAGTGGGCGGCGTCCGCGATCCTTTTCCATCATGTCCTCCTGTGTGTGTTCGTCGCCGGAGGCGCGCCTCCGACCGCTTGAACGGTCCACGTCTGGCACGAAGAGCGTCGGCTGTCGCCCGTCCCGACCCGGCCTAGAAGATGTCACCCAGGAATCCTGTCACCAGCCGGGCCAACCGCCCGACCGGAGTTCCGCCCGCTGCGCCCGACAACTCGCCTGGAGCCCGCGAACGAGAGCCGTAGATCGCCAGGCCGGCGCCGGTCGCGTAGATCGGGCTCTGGATCACGTCGGCCATCCCACCGATGCCGATCGGCACGCCGCGGCGTACCGGCTGATCGAAGATGCCCTCGGCGAGCTCGGGGACGCCTTCCATGATCGAAGTGCCGCCGGTGACGACGACCCCGGCGGTGGCCGCATCCTGAAAGCCCGCGCGCGCGAGATCCCGCGCCACCAGCGTGAAGATCTCTTCCACGCGCGGCTGGATGATTTCCGAGAGCAGCTGCCGTGAGAACTGCCGTGGCTTGCGGCCGCCGACCGACGGTACGTCGACGGTCTCCTCGGCCGGCACCAGCGCCGTCAGCGCGCACCCGTACCGCTTCTTGATGTCCTCGGCGTCGGCCGTCGGCGTGCGCAGACCGATCGCGATGTCATTGGAGATGTGATCGCCGCCGAGCGGCAGCACCGCGGTGTGCCAGACCGCACCGTTGCGGATGAGCGCCACGTCGGTCGTGCCGCCGCCGATGTCGATCGCCAGGACGCCGAGCTCGCGCTCGTCGTCGTGCAGCACCGCCTCGGCGGAGGCGAGCGGCTCGAGCACGATGTCCTGCACGGTCAGGCCGGCGCGATTCACCGAGCGGATGACGTTCTGGACCGAGGTGACGGCGCCGGTCACGATGTGCACCTCGGCCTCGAGGCGCACGCCGGACATGCCGATCGGCTCGCGGACCCCCTCGCCGTCATCGACGATGAAGTTCTGCGGCAGCACGTGGATGATCTCGCGGTCCTGGGGCAGGTTGATCGCCCGCGCGGCCTCGACCACGCGCTCGACGTCGGCGTCGCTCACCTCGCGGTCGCGGCCGGTGATCGGCACGACGCCGCGGCTGTTCACGCCGCGGATGTGGCCGCCGGCGATGCCGGCGAAGACGCCCGAGACGTCGACGCCGGCCATTTGCTCGGCCTCGCCGACGGCGGTCTTGATCGCCTCGACCGTCGACTCGATGTTGACCACGACGCCCCGCCGAAGCCCGCGCGAGGGCGCGGTGCCGACCCCGATGACGCTCAGGACACCGAGGGGGCCGGGCTCGGTGATGACCGCGCAGATCTTGGTGGTGCCGACGTCCAGGCCGACGACGAGGTCGCGCGGCTTGGCACGCCTCACCGGGCCTCGCCCCGACGGAACACCACCTGGTCGCGGAAGCGCAGGTCGACCGCGCGCACGTCCTGCGTCGCGACCTGGGCCAGCACGCCCTCGAGTCGCGCGAGCCGCTCCTCCCAGTCCTCGCTGCCCAATCGCACCTCGACGCCGTCGACCGTGTACAGGACGGGCCCCTCCCGGCGGCTCATGTCGATCTCCGAGATCTCGGCGGTCAGCTCGCTGCCGCTGCGGGCGATGGCCCGGATCAACGCGATCGCCGCGCGGGCCTTCGGCCCCGGCGCGGTGCGCATCGACGCGAGCTCGTCGGCCGACAGGCCGCTGATGACGGGCAGCGGGGAGGTCACCGCCTCGGCCGGGGCGCCGAGCAGCCGCCCCTCCTCGTCCATCCAGTGCAGGCGGCCGCCGTGCACGAGCGTGAACGGCCGCCGCTCCTCGACGCTGATCACCACTCGGTTCGGCAGCTCGCGCACGACGTCGGCTCTTCGTATTTCAGCCAACGACTCCACGCGGCCGGTCACGCCGGTGGTGTCGAGGCGGAAGATGTTCGTACCGCGTGGAATCGCGGCCACCGTGAGGATCGTCTCGGGCGCGAGGCGGGAAGCGCCGCGCACCTCCACGCTCGCGACGCCGAAGCGCGGAGTCGTCAAGAGCCAGTGCATGGCGCCGCCGGCGACCAGGGGGACGACGGCCAGGGTGAGGGCGATCCAGCCGAGCCGACGCCAGCGGCGCCGCCGGTCCGCGCGCGCGCGGCGCGGCCGGCCGACGCGCTGCCGCGCGACGAACGCCGAGCGCTCGCCCATGTCGGCGAGCACGGACGCGCGGCTGCGCGGCGAGCCGAGTCCGTTCGGCATCTACTCTCCGATGATCCTGATCTCGTGCTCGAGGGTGACCGAGAACTGCGCCTGGACGCGCTCGCGCGTCAGGTCCATGAGCGCGACGATGTCCGACGAGCTCGCGCCGCCGCGGTTCACGATGAAGTTCGCGTGCTTGGAGGAGATCTCGGCGCCGTTGATTCGCTTGCCCTTGAGGCCGCACTTCTCGATCATCCGCGTGGCGACGTCGCCGGGCGGGTTCTTCCACACGCAGCCGGCCGAGGCCAGCGCCAGCGGCTGGGCCGACTTCTTGACCTTGAGCCGCTGCTTCATCTCCTTCTGGATCTCGGCCATCGCCCGCCGGTGCAGGCGCATGCGGCAACCGATCAGCACGGCGCCGACCGGCATGTTGAAGTGCCGGTAGGTGAACGCCGCCGTGCCCGGCTTGAACTCACCGAGCGTGCCGTCCGGGTGCAGGAAGTACACGGCGCTCACGAAGTCACCGATCCAGCCGTCGGTCGTGCCGGCGTTCATGGCCAAGGCCCCGCCGATGGTGGCCGGAATACCCACCAGGCACTCGATCCCGCCCAGATTGATGGCGGCGGCCTCGCGGATGAACGCCGACAGGCTGACGCCCGCGCCGGCGATCGCCTCTTCACCGTGGAACTCCGCGCGCCCGAGGCACCCCTCGAGCCGCAGGACCACACCGCGGACGCCGCGGTCTTTGACGAGCATGTTGTTGCCGCCCCCGATGACCGAGACGGGCAGCTGCTCGCGCTCGGCGAACATCAGGGCGTGACGAATGTCGTCGACGTCCTGCGGCACGACGAAGATGTCGGCGGGGCCGCCGATGCGGAGCGAGGTGTGGAAGCTCAGGGGCTCTTTGAACCGGACTTCCCCCCGGATTTCTCCTAGCATTTGGCCCTCCCAGTCTGCGGATCCCTATCGAGATATTTCAGCAGCTCCGAGCCCAGCTGGCTCACGTCCCCGGCGCCGAGCGTGATCACGAGATCGCCCGAGCGGACGGTGTCGGCGAGGTGCTGGACGATGCGGGCGCGGTCGCTGCCGAGGTAAGTGACGTCACGGTGCCCGTGCGATCGGATGCCCTCGGCGAGGTCCTCGGCGCTCACGCCGGGGATCGCGGGCTCACCGGCCGCGTAGATGTCCATCACGACGAGTGCGTCGGCCTGGTTGAACGCGGTGAGGAACTCCTGCCGCAGGTGCAGCGTCCGCGTGTAGCGGTGCGGCTGGAACACGGTCACGATCCGGCAGTCGAACCCGGCCTTGGCGGCAGCCAGGGTGGCGCGGATCTCCGCTGGGTGGTGGCCGTAGTCGTCGACCACGGTCACGCCGCGGGCGCGGCCCAGGATCTGGAAGCGGCGCTGGACGCCCGAGAACCCCTCCAGCGCACGCTGAATGGTGGCGAACGGAATCTCGAGATCCAACGCCACGCCGATCGTGGCGAGGGCGTTGAGCACGTTGTGGCGCCCGGGAATCTGCAGCCGGCACTCGCCGACGACGGCGCCGCGCTGGACGACCTCGAAGCGGCTCGTCATCCCCTGCAGGTGCGCCCGCCGCGCCACCAGATCCGCCGCCGACTCGAGCCCGTACGTGATGATGCGCTTCTCGATGCGCGGGATCAGCAACTGGATGTTCGGCTGGTCCAGGCACAGGACCGCCGAGCCGTAGAACGGCACCTTGTTGACGAACGCCACGAAGGCGTCGCGGATCGCGTCGAGGTTGCCGTAGTGATCGAGGTGCTCGGCGTCCACGGTCGTGACGACGGCGATCGTCGGCGCCAGCTTCAAGAACGAGCCGTCGGACTCGTCGGCTTCGGCCACCAGGAACTCGCCCCCGCCGAGGCGGGCGTTCGAGCCGAGGTTCGACACGCGACCGCCGACCACGATCGTCGGGTCGAAGCGACCCTCCGCGAGCACGGCCCCGATCATCGACGTGGTCGTGGTCTTGCCGTGGGTGCCGGCCACCGCGATCCCGTACTTGAGCCGCATCAGCTCGGCCAGCATCTCGGCCCGCGGAATGGTCGGGATCTGGTGCTGGCGCGCTGCCTGGACCTCGACGTTGTCGCGCGAGACCGCGGACGAATAGACGACCACGTGAGCGCCCTCGACGTGCTCGGCGCGGTGGCCGATGAAGACCTTCGCCCCGAGCGTGGCCAGCCGCTCGACCGCGTCGTTGCGTCGCTGGTCGGAGCCGGTCACCCGATAGCCGAGGTTCACGAGGATCTCGGCGATCCCCGACATGCCGCTGCCGCCGATTCCCACGAAGTGGATCTGCTGGTAGCGCTTAAACATGGGCGTGCTGTGAGATGTTCAGGAGCAAGCCCGTCGAGAGCATCGTGACGAGCAAGGCCGAGCCGCCGAACGAGATGAACGGCAGCGGGAGCCCCTTCGTCGGCAACAGGCCCGTCACGACGCCCAGGTTCACGAGCGTCTGCGTCGCGATCAGCACGGTGATCCCCAGCGCCAGATACCCGCTGAAGGCGTCGGGCGCCCGCAGGCCGATCCGCAGCCCGCGCCAGATGAGCACGACGAAGAGCCCGACGATCGCGGTAGCACCGACGAAGCCCAGCTCCTCGCCGATGATCGCGAAGATGAAGTCGGTGTGCGACTCCGGCAGGTAGAAGAGCTTCTGCCGCGAGCCCCCGATGCCCTGGCCCACGAGCCCGCCGTTGCCGAACGCCAGCCACGACTGGATGATCTGGAACCCGCTGCCCCGCGGATCCGACCACGGGTCGATGAACGCAAAGATGCGGCGGAGCCGGTACGGCGCCGCCCACACGGCGAACACGAGCGGCGGCAGCGCCGCGGCGAGGATGAACGCGAGGTGACGGGCACGCCCGCCCGCGATGAACAGCAGCGTGAACGTCAGCGTGATCAGCGTGAGGCAGTTGCCGAGGTCCGGCTGGGCCAGGACGAGCGCGGCCAGGAGCCCGGCCACCGCCAGTGGCGGCAGAAGGCCCCGGCGGAAGTCGTTGACCGCCTCGCCCGTACGCGCCAGGAACGCCGCGAGATAGAGGACGAGCGCCAGCTTCGCCAGCTCCGCCGGCTGGAACGAGATGGGCCCGAGCCGGATCCAGCGGCGCGTGCCGTTGATGGCCTGGCCGAAGGGCGAGACCAGGACCAGCACGAGCAGCGCGCCCGCGAAGATCAGCAGCGGCAGCACGAGCCCCTCGAGCCGGCGATAGTCGAGGCGGAGCGCGCCCCACAGGCATGCGGCGCCGAGCACGGCCCAGAAGAGCTGCTTCTTGAGGAAAAAGTACGGGTCGTGGAACCGGTCGGCGGCCACGATCGCGCTCGCGGAGTAGACCATCACGACGCCGGCGGAGAGCAGCACGACCGCGACGCCAAACAGCCACATGTCGGGCACGAGCTTGCGTGGCATTATTCCACGTGGGGGGGAGCGAGCGCCGCTCCTCCCCCACACCCCCCCACCGTTTCGAGCCACGCGTATCGCTGTCTCATCAGTCGAGGCGCTCCACGAGCTTTTTGAAGACGTCGCCGCGATGTTCGAAGTTGTCGAACATGTCGAAGGAGGCGCACGCGGGCGAGAGCAGCACCACGTCGCCGGGCGTCGCGACGGTCTTGGCGCGCTCGAGGGCCGCCGGCATGGAGTCGCAGTACGTCAGTGGGATCGAGGCGGCCGCGAGCGCGGCGCCGATCTTCTTCGCGTCCTCCCCGATCAGCACGGTGTGGACGACCCGTCCGCGCGCCGCGTCGGCGAGCGGCTCCCACGCCTGGCCCTTGCCCTTGCCCCCCGCAATCAACACGATCCGGCCCGGGAAGCTCTCGAGAGCCTTGAGCGTCGACGCGACGTTGGTGCCCTTGGAGTCGTTGAAGTACTGGACGCCCCGGAGATCGCGGACCCATTCGATCCGGTGCGCGACCCCGCGGAAGCGGCCGACCGCCGAGCGGATCGCGGCCGGGGCCATGCCCGTCCACAATGCGCAGGCGGTGGCGGCGAGGACGTTTTCGACGTTGTGCTGGCCGCGCAGGAAGATCTCCGACAGCGGGCAGATCTCCTCGACGTGACCGTTGAGCTTGGCGGCGATCCAGCCATCGCGCACGAACACGCCGTGCGCCATCGGCGACCGCCGGCTGAACCACAGCACCGGCGCCGCCGTCCGGTCGGCCAGGGCCCGCGTCGGCTCGTCGTCGAAGTTGAGCACCGCGCAGTCGGCCGGCGTCTGATTCGCGAAGATCCGCGCCTTCGCGTCGACGTACGCCTCGAAGCTTCCGTGGCGATCGAGGTGGTCGGGCGCCAGGTTCAGCACCACCGCCACCCGCGGTTGAAAGAGCTCGGTGGCCTCGAGCTGGAAGCTCGACGCCTCGCACACGACGAGCCCGTCGGCCGGGAACGCGAGCGCGTGCCCCGCCAGCGGCGTGCCGATGTTGCCGGCGACCAGGACCGGACGCGGCTGCTGGGCCAGCACGGCGCCGACGAGCGTCGTGGTGGTGGTCTTGCCGTTCGTCCCGGTGATCGCGATCGTGTCGGCCTCGGTCGCCCGCCAGCCGAGCTCGAGCTCGCCGATGATCGGGACCTGCCGCGCGCGGGCCGAAGCGAGCTGATCGCCGTCGAGCGGCACACCAGGGCTCACCACCACGAGCTCGGCGCCGGCGAGCGCCGCGGCGCCGCCCTCGGCTCCGGTGTGCAGGCGCACGCCGATCTCGGCGAGCGCGGCCACCTCGCGCCCCAGCGCGCCGAGCGGCTTGGCGTCGACGCCGACGACGTCCGCGTCGGCGGCGCGCAGGAGGCGCGCCGCGGCGACGCCGCTGCGCGCCAGGCCGACCACCGCCACGCGCCGGCCGCCCAGCGAGCGAAGGTACGCGCGTCCTCGAGCCACCGTGTCCACCTCGTCCAGCCCGTCCAGCGGGCTCATGCGCCCGTCACCGGAGCTTCAGCGTCGTGATCGCCAGCAGCGCCAGCGCGAACGACACGATCCAGAATCGCACCACGATCTTCGGCTCGGCCCAGCCCGAGAGCTCGTAGTGATGGTGCAACGGCGCCATGCGGAAGACGCGCCGCCCCGTCAGCTTGAAGCTCGCGACCTGGATGATGACCGACAGCGCCTCGACCACGTACAGGCCGCCGATCAGCGGCAGCAAGAGCTCGGCCTTCGTCAGCACCGCGAGCGTGCCGATCGCCCCGCCGAGGGCCAGCGAGCCCGCGTCGCCCATGAAGATCTCGGCCGGATGGCAGTTGAACCACAGGAACCCGATCGCCGCGCCGATCAGCGCCCCGCAGAATACCGTCAGCTCGCCCGCCCCCCGCACGTTGAGGATCTTCAGATAGTCGGCGGCCCGGAAGTTGCCCGTCAGGTACGCGATGACACCGAAGGCGGCGCCGGCCATGACGATCGGGCCGATCGCCAGCCCGTCGAGCCCGTCCGTGAGGTTCACGGCGTTCGAGGCGCCGACGATCACGAGCATCGCGAACGGGATCCAGAGCCAGCCAAGATTCACGAACCAGCCCTTGAAGAACGGAATCGCCAGCACCGGGAGCCACGCGCTGGGCGGCTGCCAGAAGATCAGCTGCAGCACCGAGAACGCCACCACGAGCTGGGCGGTGAACTTCACGCGGGTCGGCAGCCCCTTGCGCGTGCGCACCTTGGTCAGGTCGTCCCAGACGCCGATCAGCCCGAAGCCGCCCGTCGCGAGGACCGCCACCCACACGTACCGGTTGGTGAGATTGGCCCACACCAAGGTCGTCGCGATGATCGCCGTGAGGATGACGATGCCGCCCATCGTCGGCGTGCCCTTCTTCGTGCGATGCCGCTCCGGCGTGTCCTCGCGAATCGTCTCGCCGCCGTGCTGCAGCACGCGCAGCCGGCGGATCAGCCACGGCGCGATCAGCAGCGAGATGATCAGCGCCGAGATCAGGGCCATGAACGAGCGGAACGTGAGATACCGAAAGACGTTGAAGACGATGTGGTCCTTCGCGAGGGGGACGAGGAAGTAGTAGAGCATCGATGTCCCTCATCGGGCCAGACGCGCCACCAGGGCATCCACGACCCGCTCCATGCGCATCCCCCGCGAGCCCTTGACGAGCACGACGTCTCCGGGGGCCAGCCGCTTCAGCAAGTGGGCCACCGTGTCCTCGAACGTCGTGGCGTGATGCGCGTGGCCGAGGCCCGCCGCGCGCGCCGTTTCCACCGCCAACCGCGCATGGCGTCCCACGCCGACGAACTCGTCGGCGCCGGCCGCCCTCACCGCCCGCCCCATCTCCTGGTGCGCCTCGTCGGTGATGGCGCCGAGCTCGAGCATATCGCCCAGCACGACCACGAGGCGGCCGGCCGACCCGTCGGCGCCGCGGCGCGTGGCCACCGTGTCGAGGGCGGCGCGGACCGACACCGGGTTGGCGTTGTAGGTGTCGTCGAGGATCCGCACACCGCCCGCGTCGCGCCACACGCAGCGTCCCGCGACCGGCCGCGCCTCGCCGAGCCCGCGGGCGATCTCGTCGAGCGGCCAACCCAGGGCCACGCCCGCCGCGGCGGCGGCGAGGGCGTTCGTCACGTTGTGGCGGCCGGCGAACGCGAGCCTCACTGGCGCGCGCACGCCCCCGCTCTCGAGCGTGAACGTGAGGCCGCGGCCCTCTTCGACGACGTCACCGGTCGCCCGCACCTGGGCGGTCGGCGAGAGTCCGTACGTGATCACGGGCGCCCGGGAATCGCGCGCCATCCCGGCCACCCGCGGATCGTCGGCGTTGAGCGCGACCCGCCCATCGGCGCCGACCGCCCGGACGAGCGCCGATTTCTCGGTGCGGACGTCGTCGAGGGAGCCGAGGAATTCGGTGTGCGCGTGCGCGACGGTCGTGACGACTGCGACGGTCGGCTTGGCGAGGGCCGCCAGCGCGGCGATCTCGCCCGGATGCTGGCTGCCGATCTCGATCACGAGCGCCTCGTGCTCGGCGCCGAGCCGCAGGAGTGTCAGGGGGAGCCCCCACTGGTTGTTGAAACTGGCGGTCGGCTTGAGCACCTGCCAGCGCGTCCCGAGGACCCCAGCGATCAGCTCCTTGGTGGTCGTCTTGCCGTTCGAGCCGGTGACGGCAACGACCGGCATGGAGAACCGCGCGCGGTGGTACGCCGCCAGGGCGCCGAGCGCCTTGGTGGTGTCTTCGACCAGCACTAACGGCACGTTGGCGGGCACGTCGTCGTGGAGCGCGTGCACCACGAGGCATGCCGCGCCGCGTGAGGCCGCCTCGCCCAGGAACGCGTGGCCGTCCAGACGGTACCCGCGGATCGCGAAGAAGGCCTCGCCGACCCCCAGCCCGCGGGAGTCGATCGACACGCCCGTGACGGGCACGACGAGGTCGCCCGCGACCAGGGCGCCCTGGGTGGCGCGGACGATGTCTTGGACCGTAAAGGGTGGCACAGGCGCTCCTAGGTCCGGGACTCCGACAGGACTCTTCGCGCGATTTCTCGGTCGTCGAACGGGAGTATTTCGGCCCCAATGAGCTGGTATGTCTCGTGGCCTTTGCCCGCTATGACCACCGTATCAGAAGCGTCGGCCCAGCGCAGGGCCGCCCGAATCGCGGCGGCGCGGTCGGGCTGGATGGCGTAGCGGTCGGACCCCATGCCCGTTCGACGTACGCCCACGACGATTTCGTCGATGATCGCCTCCGGTCGCTCCGAGCGCGGGTTGTCGGAGGTCACCCACACCCAGTCGCACAGGCGCGCGGCGATCTCGCCCATGATCGGCCGCTTGCCGCGGTCGCGGTCGCCGCCGCAGCCGAACACGGCGGCGAGGCGCCCGCGCGTGAGCTTGCGGGCCGTGGTCAGCGCGCGCTCGAGAGCGTCCGGCGTGTGGGCGTAGTCGACGACGACCAGGAACGGCTGACCGGCCCGCACCTGCTCGAAGCGCCCGGGGACCGTGCCGACCGTCGAGAGCGCGAGCGCGCTCGCCGCCGGCTCGAGACCCAGCGCCAGTCCGGTGGCGACGGCGCCCAACAGGTTCATCACGTTGTGCTCGCCGATCAGCGGCGACGTGAGCTCGACGCGCCCTCCATCGGTCGCGACCGTCATGCGGATCCCGTCGAGCGACGACCTGTGCTCCACCGCCCGGACTCGCGCGCTGGGACCGAGCCCGAAGGTGTAGACGTTCAGGTCGAGGCCGCGGACCATCGCGTCTGCCGACGGATCGTCACCGTTGATGGCGGCCGCGCGTGCGGACTTCGGCGACTCGGCCAGCAGCTCGAACAGCCGGCGCTTGGCGAGCCGATAGGCGTCGAGGGTCCCGTGGAAGTCCAGATGATCCTGCGTGAGGTTCGTGAAGACCCCGACGTCGAACGCCAGACCATCGGCGCGCGCGAGTGCCAGCGCGTGAGACGACACCTCCATCGCCACACCCCCGACTCTACGATCGCGCATGTGCGCCAGCATCGACTGCAGCTCCAGCGCCTCCGGCGTCGTCTGGTTGGCGGGCCGCGTCTCGTCGCCGAGCACGTACTGGATGGTGCCGATCACGCCGGTGGCCAGGCCGCGCGCGCGCAGCAGCGCCTCGACCAGATACGAGGTCGTGGTCTTGCCGTTGGTCCCCGTGATTCCGACCAGCGTGAGCTGGCGCGACGGATGCCCGTAGTAGGCGCCGGCGAGCCGCGCCAGCGACACCCGCGTCGACGGCACGAGCACCTGAGCGACGGCGAGGTCGGCGATCGGCTCGCCCTCGGTGACGACGACGGCCGCGCCGCGCCGGACCGCGTCGGGGATGAAGCGACGGCCGTCCTGCTTGAAGCCCGGCACCGCCACGAAGCAGGCGCCCGGCTCGATGCGGCGCGAATCGCCCGCGATCGACGACACCGAGGCCGGCAGCGTGCCGATCACGCGCTTCTCCGGGAGCGCCGCGAGCAGGTCGTTCATGGGCGTCGCTCGCACCGCCACCTCACCGCTCGCGCCCCGAGGCGTGCGCCAGCGTGAGCCGCGCGACGGTTCCGGCCTCGAGCGCCTCTCCCGGCGCGGGCGCCTGACGCACGACGCGGCCCTGGCCGGCCAGGCGGACTTCGACGTGGAGCGGTTCGAGGACGCCGAGGGCCTGGCGCAGCGTCTGCCCGGTCAGGTCCGGCATCCGGCGCGTCCCGTCCGCGTCCACGATCTCCGCCGCCGTGCTCACGAGCCGCACCCGCGCTGGCGCGCCGGTCTCCGTCGCGGGGCCGGTGACGATCTGGACCGGCGGCACGTCGTGGGGCGCGATCTCGAGATAGCGGAGGGCTTCCCGACCGATCGCGCTGAAGATCGGCGCCGCCGCCTCGCTGCCCCACCGCTCGGTCTTCGGCTCGTCGAGCATCGCGAAGATGACGAACCGCGGATCGTCGGCCGGCGCGAAGCCGACGAACGAGAGGACACCGGGCGCGTGCGAGTAGCGCTTGGTCGCCGGATCGAGCTTCTGCGCCGTGCCGGTCTTGCCCGCGACCGCGTACCCGGGGATCGCCGCGAAGCGCCCGGTGCCGCCGTCCACGACCCGCACGAGCAGGCCGGTGAGCGTCCGCGCGGTCTCGGGCGAGATCACCTGGCGGACCGTCCTGGGCTCGAAGCGGCGCACCTCGCGCCCCTCGGCGTCGAAGGTCGCCCGGACGAGCCGGGGCTGCATCAGCGTGCCGCCGTTCGCGATGGCGCCGAACGCCGCGGCGAGCTGCAGGGCGGTGACCGAGATCTCCTGGCCGATCGACATCGTCGGCAGCGACAGGGCCGACCAGCGCTGCGGGTCGCGCAGGAGCCCGCGGCTCTCGCCGGCCAGCCCGACACCGGTGATAGCGCCGAAGCCGAACGCCTTCATGTAGCGGTGATACCGCTCGCGGCCCAGGGCGAGCCCCACCTTGATCGATCCGACGTTCGACGAGTTCTGCAGCACCTCGGCGAACGTGAGCCAGCCGTACTTCTTCCAGTCGCGGATCGTCGTCCCGGCGACGGTGATCGAGCCGTTCTCGGCGTAGACCCGGTCGTCGGGCCGGATCGCACCCTCCTCGAGGGCGGCGGCGGCGAGGATCGCCTTGAACGTCGAGCCGGGCTCGAAGGGATCGGTCACCGCGCGGTTGCGCCACAGATCGGCCGACGTGACGTCGAGGAACGTGTTCGGGTTGAACGTCGGCCGGATCGCGATCGCCAGGATGTCGCCGGTGCGCGGGTCGAGCACGACCGCCATCGCGGCCTTGGCGCGCGTACGCCGGTAGGCGGCGTCGATCTCGCGCTCGGCCACGTACTGGATCGTGCGGTCGATCGTCAGCATGATCCCCTGGCCCGGCTGCGGGGCCTGGAGCGTGTGCGGCGCCTCGATCTCGCGGCCGAGCGCATCGCGACCCACGATCGCCTTGCCCGGCACGCCGGCGAGCTCCGTGTTCCAAGCCCGCTCGATGCCCTCGAGCCCGCCCGCGGCGCCCTCGAAGCCGAGGACGTGCGCCGCCAGCTCCCGGTTCGGATAGAGCCGGAGCGGCTCGGGGAGGAAGCCGAGCCCGGGCTCGCGCAGCGCCTTGACCCGGTCGGTGACCGCCGGCGGCAGCTTCCGCCGCAGCCAGACGAAGGAGCGGGAGCCCGTCAACGCCGCGTGCACCTCCGCCTCGGGGACGCCGACCAGCGGCGCGACGCGCGCGGCGACGCGAACCGGGTCGCCGACGCTGCGAGGCTGGACGAAGAGCGACTCGGTCGCGGTCGAGGTAGCCAGCGGAGCGCCCTGGCGGTCGACGATCGGACCGCGCTGGGCGCGAAGGACCACGGTGCGGGAGTACTGGCGCTCGGCGATCTGGGCCAGGTCCCCGTGCTTGATGATCATCAGCCACGCCAGGCGGCCCGTGAGGCCGCCGAACACGACCGCCAGGACCGCCGCGAACAGGAGGACCCGCGTCCGGACGGCGGCGTCCTTCACCGAGCGCCCGGCGCCGTCAGCGCGGCGGCGCGGTTGCGCTCCGCCGCGAGACCGGTGCCCGCGCTCACGTACTCGCGCGCGAGCCGGACCTGATCGCGCCCGGGCGCGACGAGGCCGATCTGGCGCGCGCGCGCCTCGAGCCGGCTGGGCGACCGGAGCGTGGCCACCTCGATCTCGAGCTGGCGGATCGTCTCCGCCGCCCGCGTCCGGTCGCCCCGGAGGGCGTCGAGCCGGTACGCGAGGTGAACCTGCTCGAGGCGGACGCCGACGACGGTGAGGGCGCCGGCGACGAGCAATGCCGAGGTGGCGAGCGCCACCCCCAGCACACGCCGGACGCGGGGGTCGGGTTCGCGATGCAGTCGCTGGGCCTTTTTCATGGGAGCCGCTCCAGCACTCGCAGCTTCGCGCTCCGGGCGCGGGGATTACTCCGCACCTCGTCGTCCGTGGGCTGCCGGGGCGACGGCTCGAGCTCGGCGAATCCCGCCGGCTCGAGAGCTCGGAACGTGCGCTTCACGATGCGATCTTCGCCCGAGTGGAACGAGATGACGCCCATCCGGCCGCCGGGGGCCAGCAGCGGGGGCGCGTCCGCCAGCGCCTCGTTGAGGGCGCCGGTTTCGTCGTTGACGGCGATGCGCAGGGCCTGGAAGGTGCGCGTGGCGACGTGAAGGCGCCTCGGCCACGCCGCGCGGGGCACCGCGGCGCGGACGGCGGCGACGAGGTCGCCGGAGCGCGCCAGGGGTCGGCGACGGACGATCGCCCGCGCGATGCGCCGGGCGTGGGGCTCCTCCCCGTACTCGAAGATGATCCGCGCGAGCTCGGCCTCCGGCAGGTGGTTCAGGAGCGTGGCCGCCGTCTGCGCGGCCGAGGGATCCAGGCGCATGTCGAGGGGCTCGTCGTCACGCTGGAAGGAGAAGCCCCGGCCCGACTCCTCGAGCTGCCAGGAAGAGACACCCAGGTCCAGCAGGATCGCGCCGGCCCGGTCGATCCCCTGGGCAGCGGCGGCGCGCCCGATGTGCCGGAAGCTCGAGCGCGCGAGACTCACGCGGTCGCCGAACACGGCCAGCCGCGCGCCTGCCCGGGCCAGCGCCTCGGGATCCACGTCGAGGCCGAGGAGGCGCACCGAGGCGTCGGTGCCGCTCAACATGACCTCGGCGTGACCGCCCATCCCCACCGTCCCATCGATCACCCATCCCCCGCCCCGTGGTCGCAGGAAGAACGCGACCTCGTCGGCGAGCACCGGAACGTGAACCGCTACACTCCCATGCCCGACAGCCGGTCGAACAACGAGGGCAGCCGCTCGGAGCGGTTGCGCTCGTACTCGTCGAACCGGGTGCGATCCCAGATCTCGAATCGCGGCAGCCCTCCGCCCACCAGCGTCACTTCCTTGTGGAGCCCCGCCAGCTCCCGCACGTCCGGCGGGAGGAGGATGCGCCCCGCCGAGTCGAGCGACACGTCCTTGGCGCGCGAGACGTAGAGCCGGCTCACCTCGCGCACCTCCGGGTTGAACGAGGGCTGCTCGCGCAGCTTCGTCTCGATCCGTTGCCACTCCTCGAGCGGATGCACCTCGAGGCACTGGCCATCGGGCACGACGATCAGCCCGCCCTCGTAATGCGCCAGGGCGTCCCGAAATTTCGCCGGCACGCTCAGGCGCCCCTTCGGGTCGAGCGTGTGCTGATAGCGCCCCCTAAACACGGCCGAGCCGTACGACTCTGTAATTCATCCCACTCTGTCCCACTTAGATAGCGACATTAGCGTCACCCACAAGGTGGTGTCAAGGGGAAAACTGAAGATTTTTATGGGGATTAGGGGTCGCGAGCTAACGAGCGACGGGTGGGGGGGCCAATCCCACTTCAGCCCCCCGGATGGTGGTTTTTAGGGTCGGGACCTTACCCTACGAGCCGGGCTGGTAGTACTTCACCGCCTCGGGCAGCCAAGCCTCGATCTGCCTGATCCGGGTGGCGTCCGCCGGGTGCGTCGAGAGGAACTCGGGCGGTTTCTGCTGGGCTTTCGACATTTCGGCCATCCTCACCCATAGGTCACGAGCGGCCGACGGATGATACCCGGCCTTCGCCATGTAGATGAGGCCGAGATGATCCGCCTCTGACTCTTGCAAGCGGCTGTAGGGCAACAGATAGCCGACTGTCGCTCCGGCACCGAGCGCCGTGATGACGCCTTGAGCCAGAAGCGGGTCCTGTCCCGATAGCGCGAGCTGGGTTCCGGCGAGCCCGAGCTGGGCAATGTAGTTCTGGCTCACGCGCTCGCCGCCGTGACGGGCTATCGCGTGAGCGACCTCGTGGCCGACGACCGCCGCCAGGCCGGCGTCGTCGCGGGTCACTGGCAGGATGCCGGTATAGACGACGACCTTGCCGCCCGGGAGGCAGAACGCGTTCACCTGCTTGTCCTCGAAGACCTTGAACTCCCACTGATAGTCGGTGCGGCCGGTCGCTGCGGCGATCCGGGCACCGACGCGTGTCAGCTGCGCGTTGAGCGCCGGATCGGTGGAGACCTTGGATTTGGTGAGGGCCTGACGAAAGGCGGTGACGCCCATCTCCTGCTCGGTGCTCTCCGGCATGAGCATGATTTGCGTGCGCCCGGTGAGCGGCACGGTGGTGCACGCGACGACGACGCCAAGAGCCAGTGCGAGAACTGTCGTGGGGACACGAGGTACGCGTTTGCTCATGCCGCGAGTGTAACGCGCCGGTCACCGATTGCGCAGTCGTACGCGCGTCGCGAATGTCGTCGTGACGTCGCGGCCGGCCACCACCGACTCGGCCTCGGTCACCAGCGTGATCACGACGGTGCGGACGTCGCTCGCGCTCGCGGTGGGCGCGCCGGCGGCGTCGAGATACTCGAGGACGAAGCTCCGCACGCCATCGATGATCGGCTGCGCGCCGCCGCCCGCGTCGCGGCGCAGCGTCCGGCCGGTGAGGCTCCAGGTGATCGTCTCGCCGCTCGCGGTGACGGCGCCGTCGCCGTCGAGGTCGCGATGGAGCACGACCCGCGTCGGCTCGGCGAGCGAGATCGCGGCGAACGCGGCGTCTTGAGGGCCGAGGCCGGCGATGCGAAGGTCGCCGGCGAGACGCTCGAGCGCGACGCGCGCGCTCTGCTGCGATTCGGCGCGCGCCGCGCCGGTCGTGTACGCACGCAGCCCTTCCTGGAGCGTGGTGAACGTGGCGGCCGCGATCAGGCCGAACACGGCGATGGCGACGAGGAGATCGGCGAGGTGCACCAGCGCAGCGTCGCCCCCGACGCTGGCGCCGTCAATGTCCAGTATTTCGGACAGCGCTCGGCGTTACGGCAGTCGCACCACCGTCCAGCCGCGGGACTGGATCTCGGTGTCCTCGCGCGGCCGGCCGCGCCGGCCGTAGCGGCGTCGCTCCATCGCGTGCGGCGCCTCGTGACGCCGGCGCTTCACCTCGCGCCGGTCGAGGATGACCTCGACGTCCTTCTCGAGCGAGAGCACCTGCTTGAGCGAGTCGTACAGCTGCCGCCGGCCCTGCGAGACGATGAAGAGAAGTCGGTCCATGACGTCGTCCCCAGATTATAGCCGCGCGATTCAGTCCACCGGCGGACGATGCTGGGCCCACGGGCGCGCACGCTCGAACGCGGCGCAGGCCCGCAGCACCAGCACGTCGTCGAAGCGGCGGCCGACGATCTGGAGACCGATCGGCAGTCCGTCCCTGCTGAACCCGCACGGCACCGACGCGGCCGGCTGGCCCGTCAAATTGAACGGATACGTGAACGGGATCCACGCGTACGGCTCGACCGGCTTGCCGGCGATCTCGGTCGGGTTGTCGAGGCCCACCGCGAACGGCGGGCACGCGATCGTGGGCGTCAGCAGGAGATCGTACTTCTCGAAGAACGCGCGGGGATGTTGCCACCACGCGAGCCGATCGAACCACGCCTGCACGTACTTCGTGGGCCCGTTCTTGAGCGTGGTCTCGATGATGCGGTGGAGCCCGGGCTCGATCTCGGTGCGGCGATCGACGTAGGGCGCCAGCCGCGTCGCGATGCCCCCGCAGAAGATCTCGCCCCAGCACTCGCGCGGCGACGGCCAGGCCGGCTTGACCTCGTCGAGCTGACAGCCGAGCTCGCGGAACGTCCGGGCCGCCTTCGCGCACACGGCGCGCACTTCGGGATCGACGGCGTCGGCGAAGCCGAGGTCGTCGGCGTACGCGACGCGCAGGCCCTTGACGCTGCCGCGCAGCGCCTTCACGTAGTCGACGGCGGGCCCGGGCAGCGAGTACTGGTCGCGCTCGTCCGGACCGGCGCATACCGTCATGACCAGTGCGGCATCGGCCACCGTGCGCGTCAGCGGCCCGATGTGCGAGAGGCTCCACGCGCCGCTCACCGGATAGGTGGGAATGCGCCCGTAGGACGGCTTGTGGCCGAAGACGCCGGCGCACGACGCGGGAATGCGGATCGAGCCGCCGCCGTCGGTGCCGACGTGCAGCGGCCCGAGTCCGGCGGCCGCGGCCGCCGAGGCGCCGCCGCTCGAGCCGCCGGGCGTGCGCTCGAGGTTCCACGGGTTTCGCGTGATCCCGAAGACGAGGTTGTGAGTCGCACCGATCCAGCCGAAGGTCGGCGTGTTCGTCTTGCCGAGCATGATGCCGCCGGCCGCCTTCAACCGCTCCACCATCGGCGCGTCCTCGGCCGGCACGTTGTCCCGGTAGAGCGGGGTGCCGAACGTCGTGCGCACGCCGCGGGTGATCACCAGGTCCTTCACCGAGAACGGCACGCCGTGCAGCGGGCCGAGCTTGGCGGAGCGCTTGCCGACCGCGCGCTCGGCGGCCTTGGCGTCGCGACGCGCCGGCTCTTCGGTGAGCGTCACGAAGGCGTTCAGCCGCGGGTTGATCCGGGCGACGCGATCGAGAACCGCGTCGACCACCTCCACCGGCGACACCTTCTTCCTCCGGATGAGGGCCGCGAGCTCGGTCGCGGGCAGCCAGGAGAGGTTCACGTCAGCCATCGGCCAGCCTCCTTGTTCTATAGCCGCACCGCGTGCTCGAGGATCGACTCACGAGCCGCGGAGCCGGGGATCGAGCGTGTCCCGGAGGGCGTCGCCCAGCAAGTTCGAGCCGAAGACCACGAGGCTGATGGCCACGCCCGGAAACAGCACGAGATGCGGCGCCTTCTGCGCGTACTCGGCGGCCGAGACGGACAGCATGCGGCCCCACGACGGATACGGCTCGGGGACGCCGAGCGTGAGGAACGACAGCGTCGCCTCGACGAGGATCGCGCTCCCGAGCTGCGCGGTGCACAGCACGATGAACGGTCCGATGGTGTTGGGCAGGATGTGCCGGAACGCGATGCGGACGTGCCGCACGCCGAGCGCGCGCGCCGCCTCGACGTACTGCATCTCGCGGATCGACAGCACGCTCGCGCGGATCACGCGGGCCGCCCGCGGAACGATCGGGATCGAGATCGCGATGATCACGTTGTGGACCGCGGGGCCGAGCGCCGCCGACATCACCAGCGCCAGCACGAGCAGCGGCAGCCCTTGTAATATATCGAGGACCCGCTGGGTCACGAGATCGCTCTTGCCGCCGACGTAGCCGGACAGGAGCCCGATGATCCCGCCGAGCACCGAACCCAGGAGTGTCGAGGCTACGCCCACGACGAGCGAGACGCGCGCGCCATGGACGATGCGCGAGTAGATGTCGCGGCCGAGATGATCGGTGCCGAGCCAGTGCTCGGCGTTCGGCGCGCCCAGGGTGTAGGCGGCGTTGGTGGCGATGGGATCGTGGGTTTGCAGCACGTCGGCGAAGACCGCGGTCACCAGCATGACGAGCATCAGCACGCCGCCGGCGGCGCCGAGCGGCTTCTTGCGGGCGAAGCGGACCACGGCCGCCACGAGGCCGTCGCGCGACGCCCGTCCGACCGGCACCGCGATGGCGGTCGGCCTAACCGCCATAGCGCACGCGCGGGTCGAGCACGCCGTACAGCATGTCGACCAGCAGGTTGGAGAGGATCACCACGATGGCGATGAACATCACGAGGTTCTGCACGACCGGATAGTCCCGCCAGAGGATCGCCTGCACCAGGAACCGGGCGACGCCGGGCAGGTTGAAGACGGTCTCGGTGACCACCAGGCCGCCGATCAGGAAGGCGAACTCGATCCCGATGATGGTGACCACCGGCAACATCGCGTTCTTGAGCGCGTGACGCCAGATGACGACGCGGCCGGTCTGCCCCTTGGCCCACGCGGTGCGGATGTAGTCTTCGCGCATCACCTCCAGCAGCGACGAGCGCGTGATGCGCATGATCAGCGCCGAGGAGCGATAGCCGACCGCCAGCGCCGGCAGCAGGAACTGGACGGCGTGCAGTTTGAAATTTTCCGTCGGCGACACGTAGCTGAGCGGTGGGATCCAGGCGAACCACGTGACCAGCCCCAGGATGATCACCATGCCGAGCCAGAACGCCGGCATCGAGAGCCCGGCCAGGCTGAACACCCGCAGCGCATAGTCGAGCGCGGTGTCCTGCCGCACGGCGCTGACGACGCCGGAGGGCACGCCGATGAGCACCGCGAACAGGATCGAGAGCGCGGCCAGCTCGAGCGTCACCGGCACCAGGGGCTTGATGAGCTGCCAGGCCAGCAGATCGTACCGGTAGGACATGCCGAGGTCGACGACCGCGATCTGCCGGAGCCAGTCGAGGTAGTGGACCCAGTACGGGTGGTCGATCCCCAGCTCTTTCATGATCGCCTGCTTCTCGGCTGGGCTGACGTAGCCGGCGGTCGAGAACAGGATGTCGACGATGTCGCCGGGGGCGAGGCGCAGCAGGGCGAAGATCACCGCCGACATGCCGAGCAACGTCAGAAGGGCGACGACGAGGCGCTGCGCGAGGTACGTCTTCACGCGCCCGCCGTCGCCCGCGGGTCTACTTGTCGCTCCACACTTCCTGCATCCGGCCGAAGTTGTAGATGGACTGGTGCGGGATCAGGTTCTTCACGTGCGGCCACACGGTGAAGTAATCGAGCTTCCAGTCCAGGATGGGCCGCGCGGCGTCGGCCTCGAGCTTGCGCTGGATCGCGTAGTTGAGCGTCAGGCGCTTCTTCGGATCGAGCTCCTGCGACTGCGCGTCGATCATCTTCATGACTTCTTCGCTGCAGTACTGGCTGTAGTTGCGGGGCGAGCCGCAGGCGTAGTTCTCGTAGAGGTTGGCGTCCGGGTCGTCCGGGCCGATCCCGGTGAGGTTCGCGCCGATCTGGTAGTCGCCGCGCGTCGCCATCGCGTGCCACTGCGCAGTCTCGATCTGCTTCAGCGAGGCGTCGATGCCGATCTGCTTCAGCTCGTTGATGACGAACGACGCCATGTCGACGTAGACGGCGATCGCGCGGGTGACGATCTCGACCCGCAGCGGCTTCTCCGGGGAGAAGCCAACCTCGCCCATCAGCTTCTTGGCCAGCGCCTTCTCGTCGGCCGGGCGCGCGGCGTAGCCGGGCAGGCCCATGAGGTCCTTCTCGGAGAGCCCCCAGAAGCCGAGGGGCTTGGGCGCCGAGGCGGCCCCGACGACGGCGCCGCCCTGGTGCACCGCCTGGATGAGCGCCCGGCGATCGATCGCGTGGCTGACGGCCAGCCGCACCTTCGGGTTGTCGAAGGGCGGCTTCTTCACGTTCATGATGATGTTGTCGCTGACGTTCTGGCTGAACGGCGTGATCACCAGCTGCGGCACCGCCTTCTTGAGCTGCTCGGCCGCGGTCTTGGTGGTCTCGCCGGGGAACGAGGCGTCGAGCTTGCCGGCCTGGATCGCCGCCTGCCGCGTGCCACGCTCGACGATCACGAAGTACTTGAGCCCGTCGAGGTACGGCCGGCCCTTGACGAAGTAGTCCGGGTTCCGGACCATCTCGATGAATTCGCCCTTCCGCCACTCCTTGACCTTGAACGGTCCGGTGCCGACGCAGGCCGTCCGGTAGGTCGCCGGCGGCACGTGGGCGGCGTAGATCGGCGTGTAGCCGGACGCGAGCATCAGCAGCAGCGACGGCTGCGGCTTCTTGAGGCGGAACACCGCGGTGTGCGGGTCGGCCGCCTCGATCGCCTCGATGTTCGCGTACCAGTCCTTGCGCGGGTTGATCCGGAGCTTCGCCGGCGCGTCGGGCGCCTCGCGGAGCATGTCGAAGGTGAACTTCACGTCCTTCGAGGTGAACGGCTGGCCGTCGTGCCACTTGACGTTCTTGCGGAGGAAGAACACCAGGTTCCGGAAATTGTCCTGCCACGACCACTTTTCAGCGAGCTCACCGATGATCGTCTCGACGCTCTCCGTCTTCTTCAGAGGATCGAAGAGCACGAGGTTGTTGAAGCAGGGCATCGCCGGCCAGACCGTCGAGATCGTGGACGTCTCGTGGATCGCGAAGCCCTGCGAGAGGTCTTCGCGCAGCATCATGTTGAGGACGCCGCCCGATTTCGGCGTCGGCGCCGAGGCCGTCTGGCTCGCGGCCGGACTGATCAGACCAGCACCGACGACGAACGCGATCAGAAGCGCCGGAAACGGCGCGATGCGCGCACGCGACATGGAGACCTCCCGCAAGATTTCGCGTGTCGAAGTCTACGTGAAAACCCCCCACCCCACAAACCCGTTCCACCCACCGCTCGCGAGGCGACCGAGCGTTTCACGCTCGCGCCAAGGCGACCAGCAGCTGACGCGTTGGCCCGAGGCGGCCGCCCACGTCGATGCGATGGCGGATGACCGGCGCGATTGGCCGTGATGCAGCCACAGCCGTTGTGGTCGAGAAGTCGCCGCGCGTGCTCGCGCGCGGGGGCGGAGCCCGGGACCTGTCGCGACCCGTGTAGTCAGCGTTGCCCGTGGGCCCCGCGAAGGGATCCGGCGTGGCGGGCTGGGCAGCCGTCGTGGTCGCGACAGGTCCTGGGCTCCGCCCCCACGCGCGAGCAGGCCCGAGGTCGCGCTAGACCAAGCGAAGCAGGAGATGCACGAGGTAGAGCAATCCGCCGGCGAGCCCGCCGACGACGGTGCCGTTGACGCGGATGAACTGCAGGTCGTCGCCGGCGTGCTCCTCGATGAGCCGCACCGCGCCTTCGGGACCGAGCGCGAGCACGCCGTTCTCGATGAACCCCGCGAGCCGCTGGTGGTAGCGCTCGACGGTCTCGATCACCCGCGCCTTCACCCAGCCGTCGAGCTGCCGGCGGAGCTCCTCGTCCTCGATGAGCGCACGGCGCGCACGGTCGAGCCGCTCGACGATCCACGCGCGCAGCTCGGAGCCGGGGCGCTCGAGGCCGCTGAGCAGCGCGCCGCGCAGCGCCGCCGCCGTGTCTTCCAGCACGCGCGTCGCGGCCGGCGCGGCCAGGAGCTCGACCTTCGCCTTCTCGACGCGCGCCGCCAGCCGTGTGTCGCGGCGTAGCCGCTCGGGCAGCTCGCCGAGCGTGTCGGTGATGCGGCGACGCAGCGGATGGTCGGGATCCCGGACGACCTCGCGCAGCCCCGACTGGATGGCGGCGACGGCGCGATCCCGATCGAGGAGCCCGAGCAGGCTCGCCACCCCCATCCAGAAGCGGGGGTACGCGCCCATGCGCTCGCGATAGCGACCGAGGACGTCGTCGACCAGATCGCCGACGGTCTCGCGCAGCGCGGGTCGCTCGAGCGCCTCCGCGAGCGCGCCGGCCAGCGCGGTCAGCATCCGCTCGTCCCATCCGTAGCGGCGCGCCAGCTCGAGCGCGCGGGCGAGCGTCGGGCTCAACGGGTGAGCCAGCAGCAGGTCGCGCAGTCGCGTCACCGCATCCCCCGCCGCCTTCGCCGACAGCTCGGCCGAGAGCCAGCGCGCCAGCTCGCGGGTGGCCACGTCGAGGTCGCGCGCGGTGATGCGCTCGGCGGCGCGCGCGATCAGCGCGGAGACGTCCACGCGCGCGATCTCGCGCGCCACGTACTCCTTGGTGAGCACGCGGCTGCCGACCATCGTGCCGACGCGCGCCGCCATCAGCTCCCAGTTGGCCGGGATGAGCGCGGTGTGGGGAATCGGCAGGCCGAGCGGCCGGCGGAACAGCGCGGTGACGGCGAACCAGTCGGCGAGTCCGCCGACGATCCCGGCCTCGGCGATCGCCAGGATCCAGCCGCCCCACCACGTCGCGCGAAGCGGAAACGCGAGGACCGCGACGACGGCCGCGGCGACCAGCACGCCGAGCGCGAGCTGCCGCTGGCGTCGCGGGACGCCGTCGGTCACGTCGAGCGCTCGCCGCGCGCCGCGCGGGCGCTCACTTCACACGCGGCTCGAGCAGGAAATCCAGGATCAGATCGGTGGCGTTCGGACCCGGCGGCCAGGTGTGGGTGGCGCGTGGATCGCCGCCGCTCCAGGCGTGGCCGAGGCCCGGCACGAACCACGCCTCGATCAGCGGATCACCGCGGCCGTCGTGATGGAGCACGCGCATGGCTCGGTCGCGGGTCTCGGTGACCCGCGCCTCCGCCCCGACGAGCCGACTGAACATCGTCTCGAGCGCCCGGAGGTTGGCGGGCGCCACGACGGTGTCCTGATCGCCCTGCCACAGCGAGGCGCGCACCGCCAGCGTGCGCCGCCCCGCGGCGGCCTGGCAGGCGGCGGCCGACGCGGCGCCGTCGAGCCGGAGCCCGCGCATGCACTCGAGCGCGCCGTCGAGCCCGAGGCCGCAGCGATACGGCCCGCCGGCCACGACCGCGACCGCCGAGACCAGCTCGGGTGCCGCGCAGAGGAGGTTCACGGCCATGAATCCGCCAGCCGAGAATCCGATCGTGATCGCGCGGCCGGGCGCGGTCCCCTGCTCGCGCGCCACCGCCTGGACCAGTGCCGCGAGCTCCGCGGTTTCGCCCGCCTGGCGAGATTGGTTGGCGGGATCGAACCAGTTCCAGCATCGGTTCACGTTGTCCCAGCGGCTCTGCGCCGGGTACAGCACGAGCAGCCCGCGGCGCTCGGCCGCGTCGTTGAGTCGCGTGCCTCGCGCGAAGTCCTCGGGCGTCTGCCAGCATCCGTGCAGCGCGACGACCAGCGTGCGCGGCTCAACGGACGCCTTCAGGGGCACGTACAGGCGATAGGCGCGGCGACCGAGGGCACCGCGCTTGAACGGCTCGTCCTTCTTCGGCGCCCCGTGGACCGCGACGGCGGCGATCAGCGCCGCGCCGACGACGGCCAGCGCGACGAGGCGCGTGCTCATCGCCGCGGGCGCGAGGGCAGCAGGACCCGGCTCCGCTTGACGTCCCAGACGCCGCGGGGCGACAGGCGCACGGCCGGCAGAAAGTCCGCCGCCAGGAAGAAGAGGGTGTAGAGCGGCTCGTGGTGTGGGTAGCCGCGCTCGACCAGCAGGCGACGCAGCTCGTCCTCGCGCCCCGCGGCCTCCTCGACGGATCCCGGCGTCATGATGCCGCCGATCGGCAGCGGCAGCTCGTACGCGACGCGGTCGCCGTCGACGAGGACGATGCCGCCGTGCAGGTCGAGGACCCGGTTGACCGCCTGCGCCATCGCCTCCGGCCGCCGGCCGAGCGCGAGCACGTTGAAGTCGGTGCTGGTGGTGGTCGCGAAGCCGTCGATCCGCTCGGCGAAGCCGGCGACGACGCCGGGCGCGACCCAGCGGCCCGCGCGGTCCAGGAGGGCCGCGTGCAGATCGCCCGGCGCCATCGGCCGCTCCTCCAGCCGGCTGATCACCGCGCTGGTCAGCTTGAGGACCGGATAACGCTCGCGCGCGGGCAGCGCGAAGTCCCGCGGCCGCGCGCGCCATCGCACGTCGAGACGCGCCGTCGCGGACGTGAACACGCGTCGCCACGACGGCTCGGGGATCCGCGCCAGCAGCCGGCCGCCGGCGGCGACGATCGTGCCGCGGGCGATCACCGTCGCCGGGCGCGGCTCGGCGAGGTCGTCGAGCAGGCCGATGTCGGCGTAGCGCCCGGGGGCCACGCCGCCGAGATCGGCGTCGAGCCCGTAGTAGGTCGCGGGGTTCAGCGTCGCCATCCGGTACGCGTCGATCGGCGCCACGCCGCGCTCGAGCGCGACCCGGATCAGGTGATCGACGAAGCCGTGGGTCCGCATGAACGCCGGCATCGAGCCGTCGCTGGTGAGCATGAGCCGCGAGGCCAGCGCCGGCGCCGTCTTGAGCGCGTCGAGCAGCCCGACCAGGTCGGGACGGAGCGACGACTCGCGCAACATCACCGCGATGCCCTGCCGCGCCCGGTCGAGGACCTCCTGGGCGGTGATCGGCTCGTGGTCCGAGGTGAATCCGGCCGCCGCGATCGCGGCGATCTTCTCCGCCGACGCGCCGGCGGTGTGGCCCTCCACACGCCCGCGGGGGGCCTGCGCCAGCCGCCGCAGGAGCTCGGCGTCACCGCTCCAGGCGTCGGGCCAGCGCGTCACCTCGCCGACCGCCACGGCGCGCGGGTGGCGCAGGGCGCGCACGAGCGCGGGGAGGCCGAACATCTTCAGCTCGTCGCGCGTACGGCTCTGGGCGTGCGGGCGGATCATCCAATAGAAACGGAGCGGCGTCGCCATCAGCGCGTCGGCCGCGGCGCGGAACGCGGCCAGGCCCCCCAGCTCCCAGAACTGCAGCGTGTCGGCGACGACTGCGGTCGTGCCGAGCGGCAGCACGAAGCGGGCCAGCGCCGCCGGCGTCGTGAGGGTCGCCGGATGCACGTGCGGGTCGATGTAGCCCGGCACGATCACCTGCCCGCTCGCGTCCACGACGCGCGTGCGCGGGCCGATCATGTCGTCGCGGGCGCCGACGTACGCGATGCGTTCGCCGCGGACGGCGACGCCGGCCGGATAGAGCTCCCCGGTGTAGACGTTGAGCAGCGATCCGCCGCGCACGTAGAGATCGGCGTGCGCGCCGCCACGCGCGACGTCGGTGAGACGCCGACGCTCAGCGATGGTCACGGTGGAATTATAGACGCTACAATCGGGGCGTGAGCCCCGCGATCGTCGTCGGCGACACCGTGCGGGTGCCGGAGGGAGCGCTGCAGGTCCGCGCCGTGCGCGCCTCCGGGCCGGGCGGCCAGAACGTCAACAAGGTCGCGACCAAGGTCGATCTGCGCGTGGACCTCGCGGCGATCGAGGGGCTGTCGGAGGCGGCGCGCGCCCGTCTGCTCGCCCTGTGCCGTCACCGGCTCGACGCCGACGGCCGGCTCATGGTCACCAGCCAGGTCACCCGCAATCAGGCGCGGAACGTCGAGGATGCGCGCGAGCGGGTGCGGGCGCTCGTCGCGCAGGCGCTTCGCGAGCCGCGCCCGCGGAAGGCGTCGCGACCGTCGGCCGGCGCCCGCCAGCAACGGATCGACGCAAAGAAGCGGCGGAGCGCGCTCAAGCGCGAGCGCACCCGCGACGACGATTGAGGGGATTCAGCGCTTGGGGGCGCGACCCGCGCGATAGGCGGCGGCGCCGGCGCGGACGCCGACGCGGAGGCTGCGGCTGATGAGCGTCGCCTGGGCGACGGCCTCGCGGACGCGTGGCTCGGCCCGGCGCAGCGCGCGCTCGACCTCGACGCGGGTGCGCCGCTCGATCCGCTTCATGCGCCGGCGCGCCTGACCACTCGCCTTGTTGGCCTGCCCCTTCAGCTTCTTGAGGTGCTTCTGGAGCTTCTTCATCTGCTTGTCGAGATCGGCCATTGCGTCCCTCTCCTCGGCCGCGCCGCGCTCAGAAGCCGAGCGCGCGAACCTCGTCCCGGAAGCGCTGGACGTTGCGGAGCTTGATGTCTTCGTAGCCGCGGATCAGGTCGGGCAGCTCGGCCAGCTTCACCGCCCGCGCGTGCGTCTCGGGCGAGAGGCCGACCAGTGACTTCTCGACGAGCCCGCGGTACTCGCCGGCGAGTTGGCGCTCGACGCGCCGCACCTCGGCGCGCCCGAACGGGTCGAGCGCGGTGCCGCGCAACCCCTTCAGGCGGGCGAGGAGGCCGAAGATCGGGTCGAACCACGTGCCCAGCTTGATCTTCTGCGTCAGGCCGAGCGCGCGGAGGAACGGCGGGTGCAGGTTGTAGCTGAGCTTCACGCCGCCCGGGTACTCCGCGGCCAGCGCGTGGGCGATGTCGTTCTTGAGGTGCAGGCGCGCCACCTCGTACTCGTCCTTGTACGCCATGAGCTTGAACAGATAGCGCGCCACCGCTTCGGAGAGGCGCGACTCACCGGGCACGCCGGCGGCCTCCGCCTGACGGACGCGCGTGACGAAGCTCACGTACTCCCGCGCGTACGACCCGTTCTGATACGCGATCAGCTCGGGCACCCGGACCTCGAGCAGCCGCTTCAGCTCGCCGGCGGCGCCGGCGGCGTCCACCACCTGCCGCGCCTCCGCGGAGAGCGCCGGCGCGTCCTCGATCGCGCCCACGCGGCGCCGGGTGAGACTCTGCGCCCACGCCGGATCGGCGACGAGCCGGCGGCCGACCCGGAACGCGTGGCTGTTCATCGGCACCGAGACGCCGTTGAGCACGATCGCCTCCTCGATCGCGATGGCGCTGACCGGGATCGCGCCGGCCTGCCAGGCGGCACCGAGCACGATCATGTTGGCGGCCATGTGGTCGTCGAAGAGCATCTCGGCCAAGCCGAGCGCGTCGAGGTAGACGTTCTCGTCCTTGCGCGTGACGCGGTCGATCGACATGACGAGCCCGTTCGTCTCCGGGAACTCCACGGTCGTCGACGTCACCATCGCGCCGGTCGGCACCTCGCTGGTCGAGATCACCGCGATCGTGCGATCGGAGCGCGCGTGATCGAGGTTTTGTGGCGAGGTCGCGACGAGGATGTCGAAGCCGAGATAGCAGTCGGCGGAGCCGGCCGAGATCTTGTTGGAACCTTCCGGGGCGTGCTCGAAAATCTTCAGGTGCGAGACGACCGGCCCGCCCTTCTGGCTGAGCCCGGTCTGGTCGAGGCCGCGCACGTGCTTGCCGTCCAGCAGCGCGGCGGTGCCCAGCACCTGGTTCACGGTGACGACGCCGGTGCCGCCGATGCCCATCATGAAAATATTAGCGTCTCGCGGGACCTTGAGCGCGGGCTCGGGCAGCGTCTGGTCGACCTTGAAGACGCGACGCGCCTTCTTCTGCGGTGGACCCAGCGGCACGATCGTGACGAACGATGGACAATCGCCCTTCAGGCACGAGTAGTCCTTGTTGCAGGATGACTGATGAATGTGCGTCTTCCGCCCGAATTCCGTTTCGACCGGGTGCACGGAGAGGCAGTTGCTCTTCACGCCGCAGTCGCCGCACCCTTCGCAGACGGCTTCGTTGATGAACACCCGCATCGATGGGTCGGGCAGCCGGTCCCGCTTGCGCAGCCGGCGTTTTTCCGCGGCGCACCGCTGGTCGTAGACGAGCGCGGTGACGCCCGGAATGTCGCGCAGCAGGCGCTGCGCCTCGTCGAGCCGGTCGCGGTGCCACACCTCGACGCCCGAATCCCACACGGTGCCGGCCGGATACTTGTCCGGCTCGTCGGTCATCACGACGATGCGCTTGACGCCTTCGGCCGTCAGCGAGCGCGTCAGCTCGGGCACCGGCATCGCGCCGGCGGCGTCCTGGCCGCCCGTCATCGCCACCGCGGAGTTGTAGAGGATCTTGTAGGTGACGTTGGTGCCGGCCGCGATCGCCTGGCGGATCGCCAGCGAGCCCGAGTGGAAGAAGGTGCCGTCGCCCAGGTTCTGGAAGAGATGGTTCGTCTCGGTGAACGGCGCGATGCCGACCCACTGGACACCCTCGCCGCCCATGTGCGTCAGCCCCATCGTCCGGCGATCCATCAGCAACGCCATCCCGTGGCAGCCGATGCCGGCGCTGGCCATCGAGCCTTCCGGCAGCACGGTCGAGCGGTTGTGCGGGCAGCCCGAGCAGAAGTAGGGCTGGCGCGCGAGCGTGAGGGACGCGGGCCGCTGGCGCAGCGCCTCGAGGAGCGCCACGCGCGCGGTGATCGACTCGAGGTGGAGACGTCGCTCGAGGCGCGAGGCCACGATCTGAGCGATGCGATCAGCGTCGAGCTCGCTGTCGGCGGGCACCAGCGGGCGCTCGCGCTCGTCGCGCTTGCCGAACACGAGCGGGCGCACGGCCTGGTTGTAGAGGACGTCGCGGATGAACAGCTCGCAGAACGCGCGCTTCTCCTCGATCACCAGGAGCTCCTCGAGGCCCGCGGCGAACTCGCGGACGATCGTCGGCTCCATCGGGAACAGCATCCCGATCTTCAGCAGGCGGATCCCGTGATGGCCGAGCGCGGCGTCGTCGAGGCCGAGCTCGGCGAGCGCCTCGCGGAGGTCGTAGTAGGTCTTGCCGGGCGCCGCGATGCCGAGCCACGCGTTCGGCGTCGGGACGGTGATCCGGTTCAGCTTGTGCGTCGCCGCGAAGGCCTTCGCCGCCTCGAGCCGGCCGTAGTGGATCTCGCGCTCGGTCTCGAGCCCCCACGGCGGCATCAGCAACGGGTTCTGTTTCTGGTGCCACGGCTTGCCCTCGTAGAGGAAGCCGGGATCGGCGATCACGAGGCGATCGGGCGCGACCTCGGCGGTGCCGATCTCGTCGGCGACGTTGGTCACGATCTTGAAACCCACCCAGAGCCCGGAGTAGCGCGAGAGCTCGAAGCCGAGCCGGCCCAGGTCGAGGATCTCCTGCGTGTTGCCGGGGAAGAGCACCGGGAACAGCGCGTCGTAGAACGCCACCTCGGAGTGCGACGGGATCGTGGACGACTTGGACAGCGGGTCGTCGCCGCCGAGCGCCAGCACGCCGCCGTTGCGCGAGACCCCCGCGTAGTTCGCGTGCTTGAATACGTCGCCCGTCCGGTCCACGCCGGGCCCCTTGCCGTACCACATGCCGAGGACGCCGTCGTACTTGGGCTTCGGAAACAGGTTGGCGAGCTGGCTGCCGTACACCGCCGTCGCGCCGAGGTCTTCGTTGACGCCCGAGATGAAGACGACGTTGTGCTCGCGCAGCAGCTCGGGATTGCGCTCGAGCGTGAGATCGAGGCCGCCGAGCGGCGAGCCGCGATATCCGGAGATCAGCGTGGCGGTGTTGAGCCCGCGACGCTTGTCGGCTTTGTGCTGGTCGAGCGGCAAGCGCACCAGCGCCTGGATGCCCGAGAGGAAGATCTGCCCCTCGTCCAGACGATATTTGGCGTCCAGGGTGAAGTCGCGCTTGATCGCCATGAGTCTCCTCTCGAAGCGGCCCTTCGTATGATACGGGGGGCATCGGACAGGCGCAAACCCCAATCGCCAGGAGCACGCGGATGATCGTGATCAGGCCTTGTCGTGTCGCGGAGTGTCCGGCCGTGCTGGCGCTGTGGCAGCGCGCCGGCGCCATTCCGAGTCCAACCGATACGCGGGTCGAGCTCGAGCAGCTCATCGCCCACCAGGACGACGGACTGCTCGTCGCCGTCGAGGACGGCGTCATCGTGGGCAGCGTCATCGGGGGATGGGACGGGTGGCGGGGAAACATCTACCGCCTGGCGGTCGCCCCGGAGGCGCGGCGTCACGGGCTCGCGCGCCGGCTCGTCGACGATGCGGTGCGCGTGCTGAGAGCCAGGGGCGCCCATCGGATCTCGGCCCTCGTCGAGCGCCACGAAGCCCACGCCGTCGGCTTCTGGGATTCGCTCACCGATCAGGGCTGGCGCCGCGACGAACGGATGCTGCGCTACATCAAGAACGTCGACGGCTAGGCCTTTCGCCAAAGACCGCGGCCGGCCTCGCGGGCCTCGCGCTGCAGCTTGACGAAGAGCTCCTGGTGCCGAACGTTCGGCGGGACGGTCATGACCTGCGCGTAGCCCTGGCGCACCAACTCCGCGTTCACCATCACGTCACCGACCCAGACGTACGCCAGCAGCCGGCCGTATCGATCGCGCGCCTGCACGTCGGTCTCGAGCCGCACGCGCTTGCCGGCGACCAGACGCCGGTTCGCGTCGGTCGCCTCGCGGCCTCCCGGTTCCTCTCCCTTGGTGGGGTGGTGGACTTCCGGGGTGTTCACGCCGATGTAGCGGACCTTCTCGACGCGCTCACCGATCTTTACGTGGATCGTGTCGCCGTCCACGACCCGGACGACGGCCCCCTCGAGTGGAGCGGCCAACGCGGCTGGCGCCGTGAGGAGCAGGAGGGGCAGCAAGAGCAGCGAGCGCGGCAGCACGCCGTCACGGTGTCACCCACCCTCCCCAGGTGTCAACAAATGGAGACACTTCGGGCGACGAGAGCGCTAAACGCGAACGGAAATAGTGAAAAGAACCCGGCGGAGAGGAGGGCCTATCGGCCTAGTCTACCCGGAGCATCGCGTAGCCGAGCGAGCGCAACTGGCTGTCGACGAAGGGCTGCTGGCGCCGATCGGTGGCTCGGCGGTCGACGACGACCTTCCCGTTGGCGCCGGCAAGAGAGCGCTCCGGGGGTTTCCGGCGGTCGTGAGGGCTCCGGCGATCCAGGAACACCTCGACGTTTTCCTCAGATGCGAACTGCCGCGAGAGGTACTCGCAGAGGCTCGTCTGGTCGCGCGCGACGATGAAATAATGTCGGGCCATGGGACGATAGTTTTATTCCACGAATCCGGCTCAAAATCAAGGTTCACGTAGGCGACGGAGCGCGCGCTGAGCGGCCCGCGCCTCTCGCGAAAGGCGGCGCGGATTGCCTCGTTTTTCGCGGGGACGATCGTCCTCGGGCTGCTCGCGTTCGTCGTCCGAGGACGCGGTCAGCCCATCCAGAAACTGCTCCGCGGTCAGCACCGGACATCCCGCGCGGCGGGCCGCGTCCTGGATCTTGCGGTCGGAGCTCACGACCACCCCGCCCTCGCGCCATTGCCGGGCCAGGCGCATCAGCTCGTCGTCCGCCGTGCGCGGCGGCCGGGAAAAGATCGTTCGGATCCGTCCCTCCGACGGGTTCCCGCCCGAGACTCGCGCGCCGTCGAAGACGACCGTGAACTGGTCGCCGGCCGCGCCGCGCGCCTGCGCCAGCAGGTGGAGCAACGCCTTTCGACCGGCCTCGAGGCTCTCGGCCTCGCGGGCGCGCAGGTCGGGATCGCGCCGGATCACGTTGTAGCCGTCGACGAGCCACTGCATGGCGGCCCGGATCACCCTCCGCGCCGGTGCCAGAGCTTCGTGCCCTCCTGAAGGCTGAGGCTCACTAGGCGTAGCACGCGGCGCGGATAGAGAAGCCACGACGGAGTCATGGGGTAGTGGCGCGCCAGGACTGGTCGCTTGGGGAAGACGAGCTCCGCCAGGTACGCGGCCTTCCCGATCGCGCCCGGGATCGAGAACGCCACCAACAGCTCACCAGGAGTCTCCATCCCCCTCCGACTCGCGACGAGGCGGATGAACGCCCGCTCGAGCGCGCTGAGGGCTGGCAGCTCTCCGCGCACTGCGTCCGGCATCTCCAGACGACCCAGCAGCGTGTCGAGGGCGGAGACGGCGTAGGCGAGCGGTCGCATGGCCCCTGCGGCTCGAGCCTCCCCCAGCAGAGACGCCCAGGGGGCGTCTCGCAGCACGAGCGCAAGGTCGACCAGCCAGATCAAACGGGAGTACGAGTGCTTGAGGGCGTGCACGGCCAGGTGGAGCCGCAGGTGGACACGCGAGAGGACGAGCGTAGTCGGATCGTGTGGCTCGAGTCGTATGGCTTCGCGCCAGAGGGCCGCAGGATCCAGGCGAAAGGCGCGCCCTTTGAGGCCGACCCACTCGCTCCCGACGATCTCCGTGTGGAGGTCGAACGAGACCACGCCTCGGGAGAAGAACGGGGATGACGACGAGACGGGTTTGTAGCCCCGGTCCCGCAGCCATCCGGTGACCGCAGGCAGGTCCGATGGGCGCAACAGCAGATCGATATCGCCCAGGGGTCGCAGGCCCAGATGCCCTCGATACTCGTCGTCGAGCAGGGCCGCGCCCTTCAACAAAATCATCGGGCGGTGGCCCCGGCGCAGCATCGCTCGGAGCGCCGCCAGCTCGGACAGCGACGTCATGTTGCTGACGGCGACGGCCCGCGTCGCGGCACGCCAGCGATCGAGGGGCAGGGCCAAACCCTCACGCGGCGAAAGGCTATCGAGGGCTCGGGCGACGATTCCAGTGATCCCCTCTCGCTCCGCCTGCTCGAAGAGCCTGGACCAGTCCAGGCCGCCGCCGCCGAGCAGCCCGACGAGATCGTCCTCGGTGGCGGCGCCGACGAACCAGCGGACTGCGCCGACGAGCACGCGCGTCTCGCGCGACAGCGCGATATCCGTCGAGGGCAGGCCCGCTCCCCTCACGAGCCGCAATGATCCAGGATCACCGCGTGGACCGCGGGTAACTCCGACAGATCGCGCGGGACGGCAAGCCGGTAGACGAGAGCCGGGCGCGCCGCGATGCGGCCGATCGAGTCAAACTCGTCGCGCAAACGGCTTCGGTCGTCGAGATCCAGCCGATAGGTGTGCTTGACGAGCTCGATGAACGCCTCGCGCGGCGTGACCGCAGAGATGGTCGCGGCACCAGAGCGTGCGGACGGCTCCGCGCAGCCAAGGACGTAGATGCGCCGAACCGGCACGGGCTCTCGACTGAATAACCGTGATCCGCGATCGAGCCTGAGCCGCTTCTTGCCAGCCCGATGCTCGACGTCGTGCACCTCGAGGCCACCGTTCCCGAGCACCGCCAGCACGTCGGGCTGCAGCCGAATCTCGGGGTAGCTAGGCACGCCCGTCAGCGTCGTCCCGTTCTCGATGAGCAGGAGCGCATCGTCCGTGAGGAGGGGGAACGATCGACGCACAAAGCTCGCGCTCAGCGTCGACTTTCCCTGGCCGGCGGCTCCGAGAAACGCGACGGCACCGTGCGGGGTCGCCACGGCGCTCGCGTGCATGACGAGCCGGCCCTGGCGGCTCAGCGCCAGAGGCAGCACCTGGGACAGGAAGAGATGCGCGACGATCGCCGGGCGCGCGCCTCGCGACGGTGCACCGCGCACACGGTCTCCGGCGCGCGACACGAGGAAGAGGGCGAGACCGGGAAACCGAACGAGGAATCCCGATCGGCAGCGTCCGATGACCAGAGAAATCGCGCCATTCGGCAGGCGAAGCGCATGGCGGCGACCGGTCGAACGCTCGCTGATCGGGCCGCGACGCGATTCGAACACGCAATCGGGCGGCTCGTCGGGGACTCGAGGGAGTCCCGGCAGCGGCACGTTACTGGAGACGACAAGCCCAAAGGCGGAATACGAGGCCACGCCCAACTACACCGCGTAGCGCGTGACGACCTCGGTGACGAAAGCGGCCGCTTCCGCATGCGAGCGGAAGAGGGTTGGGTGGCGACCGTGGACCTCGCGCTCGATTTCGCCGAGGGCCCGCCGGCCATCGCACAACTCGAGAACGGACCGCCGCGCTTCGCCCCAAGGGGACAGTCGCGGCACGAAGTGGAGATCGGTCCGCTCCAGGTCTTCTTTGCAGAGGAGCAGGCCCTGGAAGGTGGAATGCGCGAACCGGCCCTTGCTCTCCGGGGCGGGTCCGCGCCCGTCGCGCCCGGCCTTGACGTCGACGGTCCAGGTCACGATCGCCGCGGCGGGGAGGATCCGCAGCCTTACGCGGATCTGGTCGTGCTCGTCGAGCGCGACCGGGCGGGCAATCGGAAAGAAAACCTGTCTCCGGAGGATCGGCCGCGCCGCGAGCGGGGAGTTGGTGAGTGTGACACCCGGTGAGAGCTTCGCGTCGAACCAGCCGCCGATCCCGTGAAGGGTCCCTGGCCGCTCTGCCACGAGGACAACCTCGGAGCTCAGAGCGGCGGCCGGCGCCGCCGTCGAGAGCGTGAGCGAGATGGCCCGCGCAGGAGCTCCGAGCAGGTGAGCCGGGTCGAACCTGGCCGGGTAACCGGTGTTCGCGGCGATCGCGAGCGCCGGGCGGAAGTCGTAGCCAGCGGGCATCCGCCCCCAGAACTCGACCTGCCCGAAGAGGTCGGGACACTCGACCGGCGCCACGACGAGCCCGATCTCGCTCGGCACCATGACGCCGGCCGACTTCAGGAAGCGCGCCCGAGCGTCCCCGAAGTACTCGAGAATGCCTGACTCGAATCCGAACCGCCCGATCTGGTCGGCGAGAACCACGTCGACTCGCTCCGGCAGCTCCACTCGGGTGGAGAGCCCCTTGACGTGGGTGATCCGGTCCTGGAACCCGTTGGCCGCGGCGACCTCGTGCGCCAGACCGATGATCGGCCCCTCGTCGACCGCATAGACCCGCTTGGCGCCGGCGCGACAGGCCATCAGTCCGAGGATCCCGGTGCCCGCACCGAGGTCCAGCACCACGTCGCCGGGCGTGACGACCTCCTCGATAGCCCGCCGGAAGGCGGACACCCGGGCCGTGTCAGCGAGGTACAGACGATGCTCGTCGAGGACGAGTGACATCAGACCGACGCCATTGGCATGCTGGCGCGGCGCTCCATCATAGGCACCCCGGCATCATCATGGGGCCCGCGTCGCCGAGGCTCTGCGTGCCCGAGTGCGTCAGCTTCTCGACGGGTCCGTACTCGATCAATTGGGGCTTCGCGTAGGGCTTCTTCGAAGGTCCGAGCGTCGCGTCCGGAGTCGGCTCCTCGTTCATCGTGTCTCCCCGTCGGCCCGCGCCACGCGTGACGCGGGAAACATGGTTCGATACCACCACTCCGTCGCGAGGATCATCCAGAGGATACCCAGGCATCCGAGATCGCCGCCGCGGAAACGCCGATACATCTCCCGCACCCGGTCGCCGCGCACGAACCCGTCGGCCTCCAGGCGGAGCCGGGCGAACGTCTCGTCGACGCCCTCGCGCTCGAGCGACGCAGCGAAGAGGTACGTGAAGTCACCTTTGGTCTTCCGGTGTGCCATGGAGGAGGGAAGCAGATCCCCCGCCGCCTGGCGCAGGATGAACTTCGTCTCGGTGCCTCGCCAGCGCTGCGCCTCGGGCAGCGCCAGGGCGAATTCGATGAGCCGCCGATCGTTGAAGGGAAACCGGCTCTCCATGGACCGGCGCGTCTCGAACCGGTCCACCATTTCGTACTCGGCCGCGCTCCAGCCGCTCTGCAGCTGGCGGTGGATGGCGCGCTGGGCGAACGTCGGGAACCGAGGTGTGGGGACGTCCGGCGCGAGCCTTTCCTGGAGTCCGACGCGTCGGGCGAAGTCGGGCGCGATCCAGTCCGGGACGTCCCAGCGTCGGAAGCGCCGCACGAGCCGTTTGGCCGGGCGCGGAAGCAGCGGCATCACCGACCATCTGATTGGATCTGCCAGGCCGACTGGCGGGCCGCCCAGCGAAGTCAAGGAGCGAATATCGTCCTGGACCCGACGCGCGAGCGCGACCAGACGCATCCGGCGGAGCAGATCGGCGCAGTGCGCAGTGTCGCCGGTGAGCCACTCGTCACCGCCGTAGCCCCAGAGCGCGGTGCGAGCGCCACGTCGACGCGCCTCGGCAAGCAGGAGTCCCCAGGGGTGCGTGTTGGGGAGATCCGGAAAGTCCCGAAGATCGGCGACCTGCTCGGCCAGCGAGGGCGGGACGGCGTCGTCGGCGCTCACGTGACGCACCGGCAATTTCCACATCCTCGCGACGTCGTCGACCCAGCCCCTCTCGTCCGCCTCGGCTTGCGTGAAGTCGAGGGAGTACGCCTCGAATCCCCCTCCAGGTACGTGCCCGTCGCGAGCGAGCCGGGCGGCGACGCCGACGATCGACGAGGAGTCGAGCCCTCCGCTCAGGAACACGGCGACGGGGGTGACGCTCCGGAGCCGACAGCGCACCGCCTCGCGGAAGATCTCGAGGAAGTGCTCCGCGTACTCGCCGTCGGAGCGATACCGGATCTCGCGGCGCGGATCCACGTCGAAGTAGCGCGTCGTGCGAACGCGACCCTCCTCGACGGTCAGCGCGTGGCCCGGCGGCAAACGCAGGATGCCGCGGTAGAGGGTCTCGTGGATGTCGACCAGGCGACTGCTCAGGTACTCGCCCACGACTCCTTCGTTCGGCTCGGGGCCGAGCGGCAAGGTATCGAGAAGCTGGCGCAGCTCCGAGCCCCAGATGAAGGTCCGTCCGTCATCTCGGTAGTAAAACGGCCGGATCCCCAGCGGGTCCCGCGCGCAGAAGAGCCGGCGGCGCCGGCGATCCCAGATCGCAAACGCGAAATCGCCGACGATCCGCGAGGCGCAGCCGTCGACCCACAGGGCATACGACTGCAGCACCAGCTCCGCGTCGGTGTCGGTTCGAAGATGGACGCCGGCCGCTCGCAGCCATGCGGCAAGCTCCGCGCGGTTGTCGACCCGTCCGTCGAGCACGAGGCACAGCGTTCCGCTCTCGTCGAGCAGCGGCTGCTTCTCATCCAACGACTCCGGCGTCGTGCGCGAGCTGCGATGCCCGAGGCCGATCGGCCCGTCGCTCCAGAAGCCCTCGCCGTCCGGGCCGCGGTGCGCGACCGCCTCGGTCATCCTCCTGAGCAGCGCGCGGTCGAGTGGACGACCGTCGAGGCCGTACACGCCGGCGAGACCGCTCACGGCGCGCGCTCGGGCGCGGCGGTGGTCGTGGGAGAGGGCGGCAAGGCGGGGATGCGGCAGAGCGTGGTGTACCTCACGGGCTCCGGATCGCCGACGACGGCGCCCTCCCCGAGCTGAACCCAGGCGTGCCCCTCGAGCGGCCCTCGGGCCTTCGTGACCCCGAGAACCACTTCCGCCGGCAGCCCGCGGCGCTTGAGGAGCGAGAAGACGACGAGCGCCTTCGTGAGACACGTGGGCCGTGGCAGGCAGCAGCGAGCGGCGATCTCCACGAGCCAGGCGATGCGCGTCGCGCCACGAGGATCGACGCCGGCGCAGCGACGCCTCGCCTCGGCTCGCGAATCGACCAGGGCGAGCGTGCGCCGGAGCCCGGCGACCTTGAGACCGAGGCTCACGAGCGACAGGAGCCCCAGCGCACGAGCGAAGACGGCCCAGTCGTCTCGGGAAAGCGCCGCGGCGCGGTGGAGCGCGCGCCCCAGGACTGCGCTACGCGGAGCTCGCGGCGACACGCGTCAGTCCTTTCGCGCACAGCTGGTCGACGAGCTCGAGCAGGTCGCGCTCGAGCACGGCAGGAGGGGCGTCGTATTCGGAGCAGAGCACCTCCAACACCGCGCCGAGGGATCCGTGGTGTTCGATGAGCGTCCAGGTCCGCGCACCCACCGGGTCGAGTCCGAAATAGATGCCGGTCTCGAGGTTGAGGATTACCAGCTCGCCGTCCAGCTCACGGAATGCGATGTCCGAGTTGAGGGTGACTCGAGACGCCAGGGTGGGCCTGCTCATCGGCGCCATTTCTCGCACCGAATCTTTCACATTCACCGGATGAAATCAAGGGAGCGGCCCTCGCGCTTCCCTCGGCGATCGCTCCGGTGATTCCGTCGCGTCCTCATGCCATGGGAGCTGGCGCTGGACGAACGATTCTTGAAGATCGGCGATCGCATTCTCCTGGTGGGATCCGGCGCGGAGCGCGATCTGGTCGGTCTGCTCGAGCTCGGCTAGCGAGTCGAGGGACTCGACGTCGCCGGGTGGCCATGCTCCGGAAAGGAAGCAGCAGTACTCAGATGAGCGTGGCGATCAGCCGGCGCACTGGCTCTGATAGAAAGAACAGCATCACCCTGGCCCGAGCAGTCTTCAAAGCATCGAGCGCCCGCGCTTTGCCGCTCATCGTCATGAGTCACACGCAAGGGCGGTGCCACCGGCGCGCGATTCTCAACTCGCGATGAGATCAGGCTGGACGGGTGAGCGGTGTCGCATTGGCGTCGTGGCCGTTGGACAATTCGGAACAGATGGTAACGAACTGCCCGCTCCTTCCGAATCGAGGCCCGCGTAGGCGGAGTCCTCTCGCTATCATGGCCGCGTGAGCGCCACCACCCGCTGGGCCGAACGCCGATGGCCGCGCGGGGTCGTCGCCGCGCCGCACGCGCTGGCCGCCGAAGCGGGCGTGGCGATCCTCCGGCAGGGCGGCAACGCCGTCGATGCCGCCATCGCCGCCGCGACAACCGTCGCGGTCGTCTATCCGCACATGAACGGCGTGGGGGGCGACAGCTTCTGGCTGATCCACGACGGGCGGCGCGGCACGCTGCGCGCGCTGAACGCCGCCGGCCGCTCGGCGGCGGCCGCCGACCTCGAGACCTACCGGCGGCGCTTCGGCGCCGCGATCCCGGTACGCGGCGGCGCGGCGGCGCTGACGGTCCCCGGCGTCGTGTCGGGATGGTCGGAAGCTCACGCGCTGAGCCGCGACGCGCTGGGGTCGCCGATCGCATGGCCCGAGCTCTTCACGAGCGGGATCACCTGCGCCCGCGACGGCTTCGCGCCCTCACGGGGGCAGCGGCGCGAGACCGCGGACGCCGACGACCTGTTCGGCGCCGCCGCGCCGGCCGAGCTGCGCGCCCCCCTCTGGCGGGTCTATCATCCGGCGCTCCTGGCGCGAGAGCGCTTCGTGCAGTCGGAGCTCGCGGCGACACTGGAGGAGATCGCGCGCGGCGGCGCCGAGACGTTCTATCGCGGCGCGCTCGGCCGGCGGATCGCGCAGGGCGCGGCGGCCGCCGGTAGCCCGCTGACCCCCGACGACCTGGCGGCGCACCGGGCCCAGTGGGTCGAGCCGCTGCGCGTTTCCTATCGTGGCGGCGAGGCTGCGAGCTTTCCGCCGCCGACGCAGGGCTTCGCGGCCCTCGCGATCCTGTCGCTCCTCGAAGCCTTCGATCTCGCCGCGCTGGACGAGGCCGACTACGTGCATCTGGTCGTCGAGGCGACGAAGCTCGCGTTCGAGGATCGTGATCGCTACCTGGCCGACCCGACGTTCGTCGAGGTGCCGGTCGCGCACTGCCTCGATGGGGCGCGCCTGGCCGACCGACGCCGGATGATCTCGCGACGCGCGGCCCGACCCGCGCCCGGCGCCGCGCTCGACGGCGACACGATCGCGATCGTCACCGCCGACGCGGACGCCAACGCGGTGTCCCTGATCCAGAGCCTCTATTGGGAGTTCGGCTCGGGCGTGATCGCCGGAGACACCGGGATCCTCTTGCAGAACCGCGGCGCGTCCTTCTCGCTGGACCCCGCGCACGTGAACCGCCTGGCGCCGCGCAAGCAGACCGCCCACACGCTGATCCCGTCCATGTATCTGGTGGATGGGCGTCCGCGCCTGGTCTACGGCACGATGGGCGGCGAGGGCCAACCGCAGACGCAAGCGGCGCTGGTCACGCGCATCCTCGATCGGCGCCTCGGGCCGCAGGCGGCGGTCGAGGCGCCCCGTTGGCTCTACGGGCGCACGTGGGGCGAGGCCACCGGGGCGCTGCGGCTCGAGACGCGCTTCGGCGACGGCGTCACCGAGTCACTGCGAGCCCGCGGACACGACGTGGAGGTCGTCGAGGAATGGAGCGACCTCATGGGCCACGCGCAGGTGATCAGAATCGAGTCCGACGGACTGACCGGCGGCTCCGATCCGCGCGCCGACGGCGCCGCGCTCGGCTGGTAGATTTACAGAGTTGGGGGCCCCGAGATGGCCCCCGACCCCCCCCGGCGCTCGGAGCGCCCCGGCAAGCCGTGGCGCTCCTCGGTAGCGCTTCGGTCAGCTACAGCGGCAGCTCGCGCTCGAACACGGTGAAGGGCGAGCGGCGCGCGGCGTCGAGCGCCTGTCGAATCTGCGCCTCGCCGCGCCCGGCGCCCTGCCGCAGCAGCACCCCGAAGAACGCGGCGTAGAAGGCGTCGGGCTCGACGACCACGGCCAGGCGCGCGCGCGCTCCGCGCGCCGGCACCTTGATCCGGTACTCGAGCGTCGCGCTCCGGCCCGGCCCGAGCCGCGTGTCGAACGCTTCGCGCGAGAGATCGAGGGCGACCTCGCGACCGATGATCTTCTCCTGGCGGCTGCCGGCAATCGATTGGCCGGCGCCGTCCACCAGCTCGGCGCTCAGGACGACTCGCGGCGTGACGTAGGTCGGAAACGCGTGGCCGACGCGCGTGCTGGTCACGCGCAGCCGGACGACCGCGACGTCGCCAGGTTGATAGCGTGGCGCATCCGCCTTCGCGCTGATCGTGAGCCCGGAGCGCACCATCTCCGCGTCGTGGATCCCGCGCCATCGATGGCGACGCACCGGCATGTGGCAGTCCTGGCACTGCACGCCCTCGCGCGCGAAGCGGCTCGCCTTCCATTCGTTGTAGGTGTTCTCGAGGAGCTTGCCGTTCAGCGCAAAGCCGTCGGATGTGAACTGGTGACAGTCGCGGCAGAACTCCGACTTGAGGAACGCCGGCGTGCGGGTGACGCCGCCGTGGGGCAGCGTCTCGCGCGGGGCGCCGCTCGCCAGCGAGCCGTCGCGCCGCGGTGGGCCGAAGCGCTCGTGACGGCGCACGTGGCAGCCGGCGCACGGCAGCCCCTGACCGCCCAGCACCGCGTCGTACTCCGGGTTGGCGACCGCCGTGTTCCCCTGCGCGACGATCGGCGCCTGCTCGGCGAGCGGCGCGTGGCAGGTGAAGCACGAGAGCGCCGATGACGGGTCGCTCTCCCGCATCTCGATCAGCTGTCCGGCGACGCCCGGGCCCATCGCGGCGGCATGCAGGCTCTCGCGCCAGTCGGCCAGCTGCGCGGGATGACAGGAGCCGCACGCGTCCGGGTGGAGCGAGGCTTCGAGCGGAGAGTACCGCGCGGGCGGCGGCCCCTGGGGCGCGAGCGGTCGGCTCCAGTGGCGCCGGAGGAAATCCTGGATCGCGTCGGCGCCGAGGGCGGAGGCGCCGAGCAGCACGATCAGCATGGCGGCGCACGCCGCGCGAAGGTGCGGTCGCATCGACGTCGCATGATAGCGTGACCGATGGAGTCCTGGAGTACAGTAAGGCCCGCAGTCATCCTGATCGCTTTCGGAGATCTTGCTTGGATCAGCACCGGTTGCCGAGGCACGTGACACCGATTCGCTACGAGCTTCGGCTCGAACCCGATCTGACGACGCTCACCTTCACGGGCGACGAGACGATCACGCTCGACGTCGCGGAGGCGACGTCGGAGATCGTCCTCAACGCGGTCGAGCTGGCGATCGGCGATGCCACGGTCGTGAACGAGCGCGGCGACTCCCGGCGCGGGACGCCCGTCGTGGACGAGGCGGCGGAACGCTGCCGGATCACGTTTCCGTCGCCGCTCGCGCCCGGGCGCTGGCGGCTCCGGCTGGCCTTCACCGGAACGCTGAACGACAAGCTGCGCGGCTTCTACCGGTCGAGCTACAAGGACCCGAGCGGCGTCACGCGGCTCATGGCCGCCACGCAGTTCGAGGCGACGGACGCGCGTCGCGCGTTCCCGTGCTGGGACGAGCCGGCGTTCAAGGCCGTGTTCGCGGTGACGCTGGTGATCGACTCGACGCTCACGGCCGTGTCGAATACGGCGGTGGCGTCCGAGCGCGTCGAGGGCCGCCGCAAGGCCGTCACCTTCGCCGACACGATGAAGATGTCCACCTACCTGGTGGCCTTCGTCGTCGGCGAGCTGGAGGCGACGGACCCGGTCCACGTCGGCCCAACACCCGTGCGCGTCTGGTGTGTGCCGGGCAAGCGACGGCTCGCCGCGTTCGGTCACGAGATCGGGGTCGCCTCGCTCCGCTTCTTCGAGGACTACTACGGCCTGCCCTACCCGAGCGACAAGCTCGATCTGCTCGCGATCCCGGACTTCGCCGCCGGGGCGATGGAGAACCTCGGCGCGATCACCTTCCGGGAGACCGCGCTGCTGGTGGACGAGCGCGCCGCCTCGCACGCCGAGCTCGAGCGCGTCGCCGACGTGGTCGCCCACGAGAACGCCCACATGTGGTTCGGCGACCTGGTGACCATGACGTGGTGGAACGGTATCTGGCTCAACGAGGCCTTCGCCACGTTCATGGAGATTCTGGCGGTCGACGCGTGGAAGCCGGAGTGGCAGCGGTGGACGACGTTCGGCGTCTCGCGCGCGGCGGCGCTCTCGGTGGACGGGCTCCACTCGACGCGGCCGATCGAGTTCCATGTCGGGGCGCCGCGGGACGCCGACGCGATGTTCGACGTGCTGACCTACGAGAAGGGCGCCTCCGTCCTCCGGATGCTCGAGCAATACCTGGGGCCGACAGTGTTCCGCGACGGCGTCCGCGATTATCTAGGGAAGCACGCCTACGCCAACGCCGACACCGGCGACCTCTGGGCCGCGCTCGGCCTCGCCGCGCGCCAGCCGATCCCCGAGGTCATGGACGGCTGGATCTTCAAACCCGGGTACCCGCTCGTGAGCGCGCGGCTCGAGGGTGGCGAGCTCGTGCTGAGCCAGCAGCGCTTCACGTACCTGCCCGAGCCCCTCGCGGGGCCGGCGCCCGCGACCGAGCAGCGCTGGCAGGTGCCCGTCCAGGTGCGGATCAGCGCCTCCGGCCGCGCGGCGAGCGAGCGGCGGCTCTTGGCCCAGAGCGAGACGCGGCTGGCGGCGCCCGAGCGCCTCGAGGCGGTGCTCGTCAACGAGGGTGGCCACGGGTTCTATCGCGTGCGCTACAGCGGCGAGCTACTGGAGCGTCTCCTGAAGACGCTGCCCACGTTGGCCGCCATCGAGCGCTTCAACCTTGTCAATGACGCGTGGGCGGTGACGGTCGCCGGCCTCATGCAGCTCACCGACTATCTCGACCTGACGGCGCGCTTCCGCGCCGAGCGCGACCGCAACGTGTGGTCGATCCTGATCGCCTCGTTCGGCACGTTGAATCGAATCATCGAGGGGAAGAGCCGCCCACCGCTGGCCGCGCTCGTGCGCGATCGCGTGGCCCCCGCGTTCGCGGAGTTGGGCTGGACGGCTCGGCCCGGCGAGGACGAGCTGACGCGCCAGCTCCGCGGCGATCTGGTGCGCGCCCTCGCCGTGCTCGGCGACGACCGCGGCGTCCAGGGCCGGGCCGCCGAGCTCTACGCACGCGCGGCGGGCGACGTCGATCCCAACGTGCTCCCAGCCCTCATCGGCGTGCTGGCGCACGCGGGCGACGCGGCACGCTATGACGACTTCCTGAAGCGGTTCAAGTCCGCGTCCACGCCGCAGGAGGAGCAGCGGTATCTCTACGCGCTGACCGCGTTTCGGCAGCGCGAGCTCTTGACCCAGACGCTCGAGCGCACGATCAACGGCGAGATCCGGACCCAGGACGCGCCGTTCGTGGCCCGGTCGCTCTTGATGTCGGTCTACGGGCGGGAGCTGGCCTGGGACTTCGTGAAGTCGAACTGGGACACCATGGACCGGCAATACCCCAAGGCCGGCCTCCGGCGCATGGCCGAGGGTGTGATCGGCCTGGCCTCGCCCGAGCAGGAGCGCGACGTGCACGCGTTCTTCCGCGGGCGGAACGTCGACTTCGGCGGCAAGGTGCTCGAGCAGTACCTCGAGCAGCTCCGCATCGCGGTGCGCCTGCGCGAGCGCGAATCCGCCGCGCTCGCGCGATACCTGGCGCGCTTCGCCTAGCACGGCAGGACGCGCCGCCGGCTGTCCAGGGGCGGACGTCCCGCCGCGCCGGCCTCACCCTGCTGGTCAGACATCGAAGGAGGTCCCGGAATGCGAACCATGGTCATGACGCTCGCCGCGATCGGGCTCGTCGCGTCGTTGGCGTGGGCCCAGCACGCGCACGACGGGAGCCCATCGCGCGGCCATCAGGCCGCCCAGGCGTGCGAGACCGAGTTCGAGAAGGTGGTCGGAGACGGCCGAGGGTTCGGCCTGGCGTTCGCGGCCGACCAGAACGGCTACCCTGGGCCGCTGCACGTGCTGGAGCTGCAAGAGCCTCTGGGCCTCACCGCCGACCAGGCGACGAAAGTGCGGGCGCTCCTGCACGCGATGTCCGCGGAGTCGAAGCCCAAGAGCGCGCGCCTGCTCGAGGCGGAGGCCAGGCTGCGCCGCCTCTTCGCCGACCGCGTGGCCGGCGAGGCGTCGGTGCGGGCGGCGGTCGCCGAGGTCGAGCGCGCGCGGAGCGAGGTCCGATTGGTCCATCTCCTCACGCACCTCAAGACGCGCGACCTCCTGACCGACGCGCAGCGGCGCATTTATCAGGAGGCGCGCTGGGGCGGCCGCTGAGCAGCGCCGTTGGGAGCGTAGTGCAGGACATGCACTTTCTCCATCGTGATCAGCCCCCCGGCATGAGGCGGTCCACCTCCGGGAGCACCGCGTCCAGGTGCTCCTGCGTGTCCACTACCTCGATCACCAACGGCAGATCCACGATGGTCGCGCCGGCAAGGCCTCTGGCCTTGAAAAGCTCCAGCAGCGCTGTGGACAGTGGTCGGTGGCCGGCGCGGTCGGATTCGCCGAGAAACACGCGCATCGAGACTTGCTCGCCTTCGATCTTTCTCATCGCTACACCCGTGCCTCGACGAGCAGGCGCCCGGCCGCGATGCCGAGAAAGCACACCGCCAGGCAGAGCGCCGTCGTCACCAGGACGTTGATCCACGCCTGACCCCACGCGCCGCCCTCGACCAGCCGCAGCGTCTCGTAGGTGAAGGACGAGTACGTCGTGAGCCCGCCCATGATGCCGACCGTCAAGAACAGGCGCGCCGTGTCCGGGATGAGCAGCGTCGTCAAGCCGACCTGCTGGATCAGGCCGATCAGGAACGAGCCGACGACGTTGACGATCAGCGTGCCGTAGGGGAAGTCGGCGCCGAGCCAGCGCGCGGCGAGCCCGGCGGTCAGATATCGGAGCCCGGTGCCGATCGCGCCGCCGGCGCAGATCAAGAGGAAGCGCTCCACCACGTCCCTCCTCCTCCTCGAATCGCCGTCGAATCAGTCGAGCGCGATCGGCTCGTCGACGAAGACCGTGTACGTGCGCGGGCGTCCGCGCTCGGCGTCGCTCGGGTTCACGTAGATGATCGACGTCCGGCCGCGGATCTCGCGCGGCAGGATCGCGACGCGGATGAAGCTCGTCGCGTCGTCCTTCGACGCGACCGCCAGCACCGGCTCACGGCCGCTCTCGAACCAGGCGCCGCCGGGCGCGATCCGTCGCGCCGGCCGGTCGCCGACCGTGACGTCGAGCGTGCCGGCGACCAGGCACCGGATGCCGCCGCCGCGGTGGCGATGCGGCAGCGCGACGCCGCCCGGCGCGAAGTCCACCCGGTCGGCGCGCATCAGATATTCCCCGCCCTGGTCGAGGTCGATGGCGTGCTCGAGCAACACCCGCGTCGTTCCGGCGTGTGAGTCCTCGGCCGCGCCGGCGCCGCGGATCAGCTCCCACCGCCACAGCGTGGCGCCGCCGCTTCCGGCCGTCACCGAGCACGCGACGGCGCCGTGCCACGCCTGGTCCTCCGCGACGCGCGAGTCGCGGCCCGCGCTCGCCACCACGACGCCGCCGCGCTTCACGTAGATCACACGCGCGCGCGGTGGCAGCGCGAGTCGGCCGTCGGAGGGCAGCGCGTCCTCGCACAGTCGCAACGTGTCGTTGGACGTCATGGGCCGTCATTGTACGCTGCGCGCGCTCCGTGATACGTTGCCAGCCGATGAGAGCCTCGATCGTCGGGCTCCTGTTCGCGAGCGCCTGGCTCGCCGCTCCCACGCCGATCGAGGCGCTGTCCGTCCAGGAAGCCATTCTCCGGGTGAAGCCGGCCGTCGTGCTCATCACCGCCGAGGTGGGCGCCGACGTGACGCTGAACTGCGGGCGCGGGCCGACGACGGTGACCCCACCGCCGTTTCGGGAGACGGGCACCGGCTGGTTCGTCGACGGCCGCGGCTTCATCATCACCAACGCGCACGTCATCGACCCGGCGTTCCGGCTGCCGGCGTGGGTCATACACGAGCTGAAGAAAAAGGCGATCGACGAAGCGTGCGTCGTGCCGCAGCTCCGCGCTCGAGGATTCATGGTCGGGGCGCGGCCGGAAGTCGAGGAAGAAATCCGCCGGGAGGCCATCGGCCGCGCGCTCGCCGGCGCCAAGGTCGAGGCGCAGCCACAGATCACCGTCCTGCTCTCGAACGGCGCCAAGCTCAAGGCAGAGGTCAAGAAGTTCAGCCCACTGCTCCTGCTCGACAACGCCGGCAAGCCGCTGCCCGGCTCGGGGCGCGACCTGGCGCTCCTGCGCGTGCCGGACGGCGAGTACCCGGCGATCGGTCTCGCCAAGCGCGAGCCGCAGATCGGCGATGCCGTCCACATCCTGGGCTTTCCGGGCGTCGTCCTGTCCCACGAGCTGCTCAACCAGAGCGCCACGCTCGAGGCGTCGGTCACCAACGGCGCCGTGTCCGGGATCAAGCAGGACCAGATCGGTCAGGATCTCGTGCAGACGGACGCCTCCGCGTCCCACGGCAACAGCGGCGGGCCCGCGATCGGCGACGAGGCCACGCTGGTCGGCGTGATGGTGGCCGTCACGCTCTCGGCGTCGGGCGCGCCCGTGCAAGGGTTCAACTTCCTGATTCCGGCGAGGGACGTCGCCACCTTCCTGCAGGGCACCGAGGTCAAGAAGCCCGGCGACAGCAAGTTCAACGCCGTGTGGGCCGCCGCGATCGAGCTCTTCTTCGACGGGCACTACAAAGCGTCCGTCGCGAAGCTCACCGAGGCCGACAAGCTGGTGCCGAACCTGGTCGACGTCAAGCACACGCTGGAGAAGGCCGACCGGCTCGCGAAGAACCCGCCGCCGCAGCCGTTCCCGTGGGCGCTGGCGACGCTGGGCGTGACGCTGGCGAGTGTCGGCGTCTACGGCGGCATGTGGGGCAAGCGCTGGTGGAAGAATCGCTTCCGGGTCGTGCCGACTCAGGTCATCGGGTTCATCGAGCGAGGGCTCAATCCGGTCTTGCTCGACGTGCGGACCAAGGCCGACTTCGAGACGAGCCCGCTCCGGCTGCCGGGCTCGATCCGGCTCGCGCCCGAGGAGGCGGACAAGGCTCCGCTCAACATCGAGCCCACGCAGATGATCGTCACCTACTGCACGAGCCCCGAGGAGGCGACCAGCGAGCGGGTCGCCGCCCTGCTCCGCCAGCGGGGCTACAAGCACGTGCGGATCCTCAAGGGCGGCCTCGGCGGGTGGACCAACGCGCGGCTGCCGGTCGAGGGCAAGTCGGCGCTGCCGTCGATCGGCCTCGAAATCTACAAGAACCTGTCGCTGGGCGACATCGAGCGGCGGACGTTCAAGCGCGGCGAGATCATCTTCAAAGAGGGCGACGACGCCCGCGACGAGGCCTTCGTCATCCACTCCGGAACCGTCGAGATCCGCCGGAGCTTCGACGGTGTAGAAAAGGTCTTGAACCGGATCGGTGAGGGCGAGCCCCTCGGCGAGATCGGGCTCTTCCGCAAGGGACCGCGCTCGGCCACCGCCGCCGCCGCCGAGGACGTCGAGCTGCTCGTGATCAAGGACGAGCGGCTCGAGTGGCTCGTCCGGAACCGTCCCCAGCTGGCCATCGAGCTGCTCAGGCGCCTCTCGAACCTCGTCGTCGCCACCGACCAGGAGCGCGCGCAGGCGCCGAGCGTCAGATGACGCCGCGGGCGCGGAGCCGCTCCAGCTCCGCGCGCCCGAGGCCGAGCGGCTGTCCGTAGATCTCCTCGCCGGTGATCGACTTCTTGTTGCGCGCCTCCACGAGCCACCAGGAGGAGCCGCCGCCCGCCCCGTCGGTGCTGCGGCCAAGGCGGCGCAGATCGTCGCCGACGCGCGGCTGCTCGACCTCGATCACCTCGGCGCCGAATTCGCCGAAGAACGTCGCGCAGAGCGGCGCGGCCAGATACGTCGCGAGGTCGAGCACAGTGACGCCGGCGAGCGTCGCGGGGGAGTCGGGCACGCGCTCATCTTACCCGCCTCGTGCTAGGATTCGCGCGGGTCGAGACGATGAAAGCGATGCTGGCGCGCGGGTGGGGCGAGCCGTCGACGCTCGAGTACGCGGACGTGCCGATGCCCCGGCCGCAAGCGGGCGAGGTCGTCATCGACGTCCGCGCGATCGGCTGCACCTTTCCCGACATCCTCCTCGTGCGGGGCACCTATCAGCACCGGCCGCAGTTCCCCTTCAGCCCGGGCTTCGAAGTGGCGGGGGTCGTGCGCGACGTGGGCGCCGGCGTGACCGAGGTCGGCCTCGGGGAGCGCGTGTTCGCAACCCTCGCGTGGGGCGGCTACGCGGAGGCGGTCGCGGTGGATCAGCGCCACGTCTACGCCCTGCCGGAGTTCATGACCTACGAGGAGGGCGCGGCCTTCGGCCTCGCGTATCTGACCGCATGGTGCGCGCTCGTCCATCGCGCCGCGCTGCGCCGCGGTGAGACGCTGCTCGTCCACGCGGCCGCGGGCTCCACCGGCCTCGCGGCAGTGCAGCTCGGGCGTGCGCTGGGCGCGCGCGTCATCGCCACCGCCGGTTCGCGAGAGAAGCTCGAGATCGCGGGCGCCGCCGGCGCCGACGTGGGCATCGACTACCAGACCGAGGCGTGGGTCGAGCGAGTGAGCCGGGAGACGCACGGCCAGGGCGCGAACGTCGTCTTCGATCCGGTCGGCGGCGACGTGTTCGAGGGCTCGACCCGCTGCATCGCGTTCGAGGGCCGGCTGCTGCTGATCGGCTTCACCAGCGGCCGCATCGGTGAGGTCGCCGCCAACCGCGTGCTCCTCAAGAACATCAGCGTGGTCGGCGTCCACTGGGGGCTCTACCGCCAGCGCGAGCCCACCATGGTGCGGCGCTGGATGGTCGAGCTCCTGAACCTCGCGGAGGCCGGTCAGCTCAAGCCCATCGTCTGGAAGACGTTCCCGCTCCGGCGGGCGCCGCAGGCGCTGGCCGCGATCGCGGCACGCGAGAGCCACGGCAAGGTCGTGGTGATCCCGTGATCACGCTCGCGGTGAAGCGGCTCGACCCGTCGGTGCCGCTGCCGGCCTACGCGCGCGAGGGCGACGCGGGACTCGACCTGCATGCCGCCCACGACCTGACGCTCGAGCCGGGCGCCCGCGGCGTCGTCGGCACCGGCCTCGCCGTCGCCATTCCCACCGGTTACGCCGGGCTCGTGCTACCCCGCTCGGGCCTCGCGCTGACGCAGGGGCTGACGATCCTCAATACGCCGGGGCTGGTCGACTCTGGCTACCGGGGCGAGGTGAAGATCCTGCTCGTGAACCACGACGCGAAGTCCGTCACCGTGCAGCGCGGTCAACGCGTGGCGCAGCTCGTCATTCAGCGCGTCGAGCAGGTGAAGCTGGCCGAGATGAGCGAGTTACCGCCGAGCGAGCGCGGCGCCGCCGGCTTCGGCTCGACCGGGGCGTGAGAGGCGCAGCGCGCCGCCGCTACTGATCGTCGTCCAGCGCGGTCTCGCGCCCGCGCGCCACGCAATCGGCGATCGCGGGCTTCGAGTCGCCCTCCACCGTCGTGAACTGCACCCCGGCGGCGTCGCCGCGGCGCGAGACGATCGTGCCCTGGGCGTAGACCTGCCGCGAGAGCCCGCCGCCGTCGAGTCGAATCTGGATCTTGCGGCCGACGTCCCAGTCGGGCGGCAGGCCGGTGAGCGCCAGCCCGCCTTCGCTGATGTCGGCGGTTCGGGCACGCCAGCTCTGCCCGTCGCCGATCGTGGTGAGCATGGCGGCCGCGTCGAGCGCGACGCGAGTGTGCTGGCGCACGCTGGCCGGCACCACGCCGTAGATCTTCACCGGCAGCAGCTTGCCTTTGACCGTCACTTCGCCCAGCGGGCGCGTCGGGAAGCGTCCCTGCACGAGCTCGTGGGTGTACTCGCTGATGATGATCGAGGCGCCGTGGTCCTTGGTGAGGGGCTCGAGCCGCGCCGCGAGGTTGACGGCGTCGCCGATCGCCGTGTACGCCGGGCGCTTCCGTGAGCCCAGGAAGCCCACGACCGCCTCGCCGGTGTTGATGCCGACGCCGCAGCGGATCGGTACGCCGATCTTGGCGTGCCACTTGGCCGACACGCTGAGCACGCGCTCCTGGAGCTCGAGCCCGGTGCGGACCGCGTTCGCGGCGTGGTCCGCGTTCGGCAGCGGCGCGTTGTAGAGCGCCATCACGCAGTCGCCGATGTACTTGTCGACCACGCCGCCGTTCTTCTCGACGATCTCGGTCATCTCGGTGAGGTAATCGAGCACCATCTCGTTGACCTGCTCGGGCGCGAGCTTCTCCGAGAGCGAGGTGAAATCGCGGATGTCGGAGAAGAGCACGGTCACGACACGGCGGCTCGACGTGAGGCTTCCCTCGTCGCGCTCCCGCATCAGCGTGCGGACGACCTCCTGGGAGAAGAAGAGGGACATCCGCCGCCGCTCCCGCTGCGTGCGGATGAAGTGCTCGGTCGCGGTCGAGCCGTAGCCGAGCATCAGGCCGACCGTGAACGCCGCATCACGCAGCCAGACGTCGGCCGTCGCGAAGATGGCGTACGAGAGTCCCGCGACGACGACCCACACCAGCGCCGTCACCACGAGCGCTCGGAGCGCACGGAAGCGCACGACGAGTCCCGATCCGGCCAATGCGGCGATCAGCGCGAGCGCGGTCGACACCGTCCGCGGCACTTCGCGAATCGGATCGCCGCGAATGAGTGTCTCCAGCACGTTGGCGTGGATCTCGACGCCCGACATGCCCACGCCGCCGCTGAACACCGTCGGAAAGACGTCGTGTTCCGCCTGGGTGGTCGAGCCGATCAGGACGATCTTGCCGGTGAGCTCCCCGGGGAACTCCTCGGGCGTCACCTCGCCCTTGACGATCCGGTAGTACGGAATCGATGGGAACGAGTCACGGCCGCCCCTGAAATTGACCAGGATCGTGTCGGCATCCGGCAACGCCTTCGCCGGCAGTCCGGCGGCAACGGCCTGGCGATAGATCTGGTGGTCGAAGCCGGGCTCCATCTTGTCGCCGACCAGTACGTTCAGCGGTGCACGGCGGACATGGCTGTCGGCATCCTGATACAAATCGACCGGGGCGGCGGCGACGGCGCCGCGGCCAACCTCGAGGATGGGCAAGTTGCAATCGACGACGACGTAACCTATCTGGATGTCGGTCAACGCCTGCATCTCCTTGATGCACGAGGCGGCGAGGACGACGTTGCCGGCACGCGCGACCGCGGCGCCGAGCACCTCGTCGTCCTTCCTGCCGCGTGACGAGGGCTCGGGAAAGATGACGTCGAAGCCGATGACGAGCGGCTTCCAGGCGCTGATGCGATCGATGAGCTGGCCGTGCAGACGCCGCGGGAAGGGCCAGGGCTCGTTCAGCTCTCTCACCGATGCCTCGTCGATCGAGACGATGACGATCGGCGCGCTGGGAGCGCGCCTGGGGCGGAGCTCGAAGCGCTTGTCGAGCGACCGGAGCTCGAGCCATTCGACCGACCCGCTGTAAACCAGACCGACAGTAAGAACAGCGGCGCCGATGCCGCCGAGATGCCTGCGCGTCAGGTTCCAAAAGCGTCTGAGCCGCCGCCCCATCATCCGCAACTCTACGCCACCGTTAGCATTCCGGGCAAACCCCCAAGCGGCGGCCGAATGACTATCCACTCATTCAGGAAATCGCTGATTTGATACGCACTTGACAAGCCTTTGTCCAGAGGCAATAGTTCGGCCATTGGTCTGATTCGATGCATCCCGACTCCGGGAATTCCCGGACGCCCGACGCTGAGGGGAGCCGCAGCATGGCTGGTGTCTATCGAAACGTTCTCGCAGTGTCTCTGCTCGCCACGATCTGGCCCTCGCTCGCACTCGGTCAGGCAACGAAAGCCGGCGTCGTCACCAATCTCCAGGGCAACGTCACCGCTGCCCGCACGACCCAGCCTCAGCCGGTACCCCTCAAGTTCAAGGACGATGTCTTGCTGAACGACCGCGTCGTCACCGGCGACCGCTCCCTCGCGCGTCTGTTCCTGGGTGGCCGGGCCGTCGTCACCGTCCGTGAGCGCTCGGCGCTGACCATCACCCAGATTCCCGGCCGCACGACCATCGATCTCGACTCCGGGAAGATCGCCGTCGCTGTCGCCAAGGATCGGATGCAGCCGGGCGATCAGATCGAGGTCAAGACACCGAACGCGGTCGCCGCGGTCCGCGGCACCGTCTTCGTGGTCGAGGTCATTCGGTCGACCGCTGACGCGAGCGGCGCCCAAGGCGGCACCACGACCAACATCTTCACGTTCTCCGGCCAGGTCCTCTTCACCGTCGGCACGCAGCTCCTCAACATCGGCCCCAACACCTTCGCGACCGCTACCGGCGCCCTGGTGAACTCGGGGCCGATGACGCAGGCCATGCACAACGGTGCCTGGGGCGGCCTGACGATCTCCGGCGTGCAAGCGGTCAACGGCGGTCAGGACGGCGCCCGCGACACGGTGATGGGCGCGACGGTCGCGACGTTCAGCACGGGCTTGCCCAACTTCACGCCGCCGGCGATTCCGCCGCCGCCCGGCCCGAACACGAATGCCCAGAACCTGATTCTCCCGGGCGGCGCGCCGTCGTTGCCATCACTGCAGACACTGCCGACACTGCCGCAGCTGCCAGTGAACAATCCCAACGGGCCTCCGGTCCATGGAGGAGTAGGGGGCAATCTCAACGGGCCCCTGATGAGGCCGCCGATCAATGGCCCGTTCGGGTCAGCTTCGTCGACGTGCAGACCGGTGGCGTGGTGAAGATCGGCCAGTGAGCGCGGCCGCGGATCAGTACGACCAGGACAGGATCAGCGAGACCACGTTCCGGGTATAGTCGAAGAGCTCGACGTTCGAGAACACCCGCGAGTTCTGATACTCCGCTGAAAGCGTGAAGTTGCCGGGCAAGGGCAGCTCGGCGCGGACGATGTTCGTGATCTCCTGGTCCTCACGCCACTTCGAGCCAGGCGCGTACGAAGGCAGGATCGTGTTCTTGTACGTGTACGAGCGCAGGTGCAGGTCCACGTCGTACTTCAACCGGATGGCGTGCCAGGGGAGCGTGTACTGGCCGCCGAGGCTGTACCGGCTGCCCTGGTACGAGTAGTTCCGTCCCTCGGTGTCCTCCCAGTCGAACTGATAGCCCGCCTTGATGAAGTGCTTGTCCTCCGCGAACCGGATGAAATGCAGGAAGCCGGCCATGTAGTTGTCGGCGTCCCGGAGCTCGTCCGGCACCGGCCGCGGATTGACGGGCTCGGCGAAGTTCTTCGCCTGGTAGCGCACGAAGCCTTGCGTGAAGTGATGCGCGCTCTCGACGAGCACCGACGACAGCGCGACGTTGTGGCGCGTGAGCAGCTCCTCGTCGCCGAGCAGCAGGATGTCCCACGCGTACTGTAGATTGGTCTGCAGCGGCAGCTGGAAGACCGTCGTCTTGCTGGTGACGTCGGCGCTGAACAGGTTGCTGATGACGTTGAACTTCGGAATCTCGTTGACGTACGTCGTGAAGAACGAGTAGCCGATCGACGATTCCCAATCGGTGGTGCGCCACCAGACGTAGTTCGTGGTCAGGCCGAACAGCTCGCCGACCGACTCGTGCTTGTGGCGCCGCAGGTCCGGCACCAGCGTCTCGCGGAAGTTCTCGGTGGGACGCACGATCACGTTGTCGTCGTGGGTGGCACCGAGGCGCGTCTCGAGGAAGAACCGCCGCTCCTTCTGTCGCGACGCCACGATCGTGTCGCGCAACCGCTCGGCCGGCCCGGTGAGCTGGGAGCCGGGCGCCAGCCGGAGCGCCTGCTCGACCTCGGCCGCCGCCTGCCCCGGCAGGCCGAGGACGCCGAGCGCCAGGCCCGTGTAGAACCGGGTCAGCTGCTGGAGCTCGGGGTCGGCCGAGCGACCGCCGCGGAAGGCGGCGAGCGCGCCGCGATAGTCCTTCTTCCGGTAGCGCAGGAATCCGACGTAATAGCCGAGGCCGTCGAGCTCGGGGCTCGTCTTGAACAGCGGCTCGAAGATCTTCTCGGCCTTCTCGAATTCCTGCTGGGCGAAGTAGACCAGACCGAGCTGGAAGGCGATCGACGTGTCCTGCGGCGACTTCGCCCGCGCCCGCTCCAGGAACGGCGCGGCCAGATCGGGCCGCCGCTGCGCCGCGTAGACGGCGCCGGTGAAATAGAGCGCCTCGACGTGATCGGGTTCGAGCTCGAGGGCGCGGCGCAGGTTCGCGAGCGCCTGGTCGTACCGCTTCTCGTCGAAGTCGAGCACGGCTTGTGCCACGTAGACGTCAGCTTCGGTGGTCTGGGCGAGCGCGACCGACCCATGGCTCGAAACCAGGACGAGAGCCGCGATGAACAACACCCGCGTGACGACGCGGATCACATTCGGGTTATACCCGAATCGCCACGGACAAATCAAACCGGTCGCTCCTTCAATGCGCCCGGTACCCGACCAGCCCGGCGGCCAGCGAGCGCCGATCGACGCGCGAAAGGCTCCGGGTCATCACCCCGGTGAGTAGCCGGGTGTGAGGCGCGCCGGCCAGGTGCTCCGGGATCCACCAGAGGTCGTCCGCCGACGTCATCCAGCCCGGATACGTCCGATCGAAGCGGGCCAGGTTGATCGGACGAGAGTAAGCGCGCAGAGTCCGCTCGCCCCGCAAATTCACGTAGCTCTCGAAATAGCTCAGCACCAGCTCGCGCACGCTCCGGTAGACTGGCTCCCGATAGCGCAGGCCCGAGAAGTTCGACTTGCCGACGGCACCCCAGTGGCCGCGCTGCCGATACACCGCGATCACGTGATCGGTGTCCTGCACGGCCTCCAGATCGAGCAGCAACGGCAGAAAGCCCAGCGCGCGAAGCGCCGCGGCCGCGAACACGGCGCCCTCGAGACAGTGGGCGGTTCTCTCGCGCAGCACTCGGCGCGGAGACCAGGCCGTGGCGGCGACGTGATACGGCATCGCCTCGAGCGCCCGTTGGATCCCGACGGGCGTCCGGAGCGCCCGCAACGCCCGCCATTCAGGGGTGGTCCAGCCGAAGCGGTCGGTCACGCGCTGGTCACGGCAGGTACGACGCTGGAGGGCTGGGTCTTCACGATGACCGTGAATCGTAACATTCCGGGCTATCGGGAGTGTCGAAGCTCTGACGCTCTGTAGGCCGGCCGACGTCGAGCCGGACAGTGGTGCTCGGTTACCGGTTCGGCCCCCGGCCCGAGAATCACGGGGTTAGGAGTTCGGCACGGAGTTTGCCGCCGTCGGATCCGGCATGGACAGTCCCGAGCAGGTTCAACGGCTCCTGCGCGCCGCCGCCCACCTGTGCCACGCCGAGGGTGAGCTCGCGAAAGCGGGCTATCCCGAGTGGGTCATGAAACTCGAGAGCATCCTCACCTCGATCGATCTGGAGATCGCCTACCTCGAAGCCGGCCGCGATCTGAGCCAGCCGCGCTAGCGCCTCTCGGCCGACGGATTGTTTGACAGCCGGCCGGAGCGGCGGCTACAGTCCACGCGCATTTTATCACCGCGCCTCGGCCGGCGGAGCCCCAGCCCCGCAACGGCCTGCGGCGCGCACCGCCACGAGGTCGGTCTGTCCACGTGAGGAGATCTGCGATGCGCGAGACGCGACGAGGGAGCACCCGCGCAGCTCACCGGGCTGACAAGAGCCGACGCGCGTTTCTGAGGACGGGCGGGCGGGCGCTCGCCGGGGTCGCGGGAATCCTCGCGGCCGGGCAGCCGCCGGCCAGCTGGGCCGCGCGCGAGGTAAGCCTTCTGACCGCGGTCAACTACGCGCCCACCTCGGACGCCAAGCTGGCCGAGCTCGCCAAGCGCTTCACCAAGCAGTCCGGCATGAACGTGCGCATCGACCACATCCAGTCCGTGCAGATGCCGGCCAAGCTCTCGGCCGAGATCATGGGCCGGTCAGGCCACGACATCGTGAGCCTCGAGATGCACTATCCGTGGCTCTTTCAGCCGGGGCTGCTCGACGTGTCCGACGTCTGTAACGACCTGGCCCGGAAGCACGGCGACTGGTATCCCTTTGCCAAGGAGCACGCGCTGGTCAAGGGCCAGTGGCTCGGCGTTCCCTACCTGTTCATCTCGTTCCCGGGGAGCCATCGTATCGACCTGTTCGAGAAGGTCGGCGAGCGTGAGCCGGACACGTGGGACGACCTGCTGCGCGCCGGGCGGAAGCTGAAGAAGCTCGGCCATCCGGTGGGCTTTGCGATCAGCCAAACCACCGACTCGGTCTCGTCCCTCTACTCCATCCTCTGGTCCTACGGCGCCAAGGACATCGCCGAGGACGGCAAGACCGTGGCCATCAACTCCAAGGCGACCGAGGCCGCCGTCGACTACGTGAAGGTGCTCTACGACGACGCGATGGATCCGGCGGTGCTCTCATGGGACAACGCCGCCAACAACCAGTGGCTGAATTCCGGCAAGGGCTCGTGGATCCAGAACCCGATCAGCCACTATGTGGTCGCGAAGGAGCAGAAGCTGCCGGTCGCCGAGCTCACCGGCTTTCACCCCTCGCCGGCCGGTCCCGCCGGGCGGCACACCGTCGGCGTTCCACGGAGCCTCGGGATCTGGAAGTTCAGCAAGAACGTCGAGCCCGCGAAGGAGTTCCTGAAGTGGTTCTTCGAGCCGCAGCAGTATCACGAGTGGGTGATGTCGGGTGACAACTACAACCACCCGATGTGGCGCGACATGGAAAACCACCCGGTGTGGGACATCGACAAGAAGTACAAGCCGCTCAAGTCCATCGCCCGGTACTCGCATCTCTACGGGTGGCCGGCGCCGCCGGACGAGCGGATTCAGCTCATCACGAACAGCTACATCATCCCGAACATGTTCGCCAAGGTCGTCACGAACACGTCGAAGCCCAAGGAGGCGATCCTCTGGGCGGAGAACGAGATCAAGCGGGCGTTCGAGAAGTAGGCCCGCGCCCGGGCGCGCGGCGCGGCGAGCTCCCGACCTGCTCCTCGCTCATCCCGGCGACGGGCACGAAGAGGGCCTGGCCGTACTTGTCGACGCCGAACGTCTTGATCACCTTCTGGATGTCGGCCGACAGCATGAAGTCGGCGAAGGCCTTGCCGCCCGACGTGTTGACCTTGGGGCCGTTGCCCGGGTTGACCTCCATCACGGAATAGATGTTGAACAGCGGGCGGTCGCCCTCCAGGAGAATCGGCAGCCGCACGCGCTTCTGAAACGCCAGAAAGGTCGCGCGGTCCGTGAGCGTGTAGGCCTTCCGGTCGTCGGCGATGCCCAGCGTCGCGCCCATCCCCTGCCCCGACTCGATATACCAGCCGCCGCCGGGCTCGACTCCGGCACGCTTCCAGAGCGACTTCTCGAGGACGTGCGTGCCCGAGTTGTCGCCTCGCGAGACGAAGCGCGCGCCGGCGTCGGCGATGGCCTTCAGCGCGTCGGCGGCCTTCTTCGTGCCTTTGACCCTCGCCGGGTCCTCGGCCGGGCCGATGACGACGAAGTCGTTGTACATGACGAGCCGCCGGTTGAGCATCTTGCCCTCGGCGACGTATTTCTTCTCGAGCGCGGGGGCGTGGGCGAGCACGACGTCGGCCTCGCCGCGCGCCGCCAGCGTGAGCGCCTGGCCGGTGCCGACCGCGATCGTCTTGACGGCGTAGCCCGTCTGTCGCTCGAACATCGGGACGAGCACCTCGAGCAGCCCCGAGTCCTGGGTGCTCGTCGTCGTCGACAGGATGACCGGCGCGCGCTGCGCCGCCCCGCTCGACGGAACGAGCGTCGCCAGCAGCAGCATCGTGAGCACCAGCGCTCGGAGCATGAGATCGCCTCTTGCTTATCGCCTGGTCGGCGCCGTGAAGCCGTGGCGACGCATCAACCGCGGTGGCGGGCACGCGGCGCCGCCGGCCGGCCGCCGAACGTCACGCGGTACAACGCGAGCACCGCCGACCGGGCGCGGCGCCGGAACCGCGAGTAGCGCTGCAGGAAGTCGCGTCCGTCGGCGCTCAGGCGCGCGCCGCCGCGCTCGTGACCGCCGCGGGTACGCTCAACCAGCGCGCACCGCAAGCCGCGCTCGGCGTTGTCCAGGTAGGCCAGGGCGTGCCGGTACGACCAGCCGACGCTCCGGGCCGCTGCCCGTACCGAGCCGGTCGTCTCGATGGCGCGCAGCAGCTCGGTGCCGCCGTCGCCCAGGGCGAAGCGACCGCCGGCATCGAGCCAGACTTTGTGACGAACCGCGAGCCGATGTTCTCGACCGTGCATCTCGGCCGAGAAGTAGCACGCGAGCGCGGCACGGTCAAGAACGGGGGACGCGCGTCAGTTCACGCGGCGCTCGCGGCCGGCCCAGTACGGCTCGCGGAGCTTGAACTTCTGCAGCTTGCCGGTCGCGGTGCGCGTGAGCGCGTCGCGGAACTCGATCGAGGTCGGGCACTTGAAGTGCGCGAGCCGGCCCCGACAGAAGTCGATCAGCTCACGCTCCGTGGACGCCGAGCCCGGGCGCAGCACGACGAGCGCTTTGATCGTCTCGCCCCACTTCTCGTCCGGCACGCCGATGACCGCCGTCTCGGCGACCGCCGGATGCTGGAACAGGCAGTCCTCGACCTCGATCGACGAGACGTTCTCGCCGCCGGTGATGATGACGTCCTTCTTGCGGTCGGCGATCACGACGTAGGGCCCCTCCTCGTGCCCGCCGTCGCCGGTGTGGAACCAGCCGTCGACGACGGCCTTGGCCGTCTCCGCTGGCTGCGCCCAGTACCCCTCGAAGACGTTGTTCGAGCGCGCCAGGATCTCGCCGCCGCCGTCGACCGCCATCTTCACGCCGACGGCCGGCACGCCCGCTCGCGAGAGCCGCCGGGCCCGCTCGGCCCCGTCCAGCCCGTCCCACTCGCCCGGCGCCCGGTTGATGGTGAGGAGCGGCGAGGTCTCGGTGAGGCCGTAGATCTGGATGAACTCCCAGCCGAGCTCGGCCTCGATGCGCTCGATGGTCTTCGACGGCGGCGGCGCGCCCGCCACCACGACGCGCACCCGGCCGCGCCCGGGAATGGCCTGGCCGCGCTGGCGTCGCGCGGCGCCTGCGTCGAGTACGGCCGCGATGACCGCCGGGGCGCAGTTGAGGATCGTCACCCCTTCCCGCTCCACGCGCTGCAGGATCTCCTCGCCGTCGATCTTTCGGACGATCACCTGGCGCGCGCCGATGGCGGTCACCGCGTACGGCATGCCCCAGCCGTTGCAGTGGAAGGTGGGCAGCGTGTGCAGGTAGACGTCACGGTCCGAGAGGCCGAGATGCCAGCCGAAGGTCACCGCGTTCAGCCAGCATCCGCGGTGGGTCAGCTGGACTCCCTTCGGGCGCGCCGTCGTGCCCGAGGTGTAGTTGATCGAGACCGTCGCATTCTCGTCGCTCACCGTCCACCGCGGCCGCGCCCCGCGCCGGCCGAAGAGCTGCCCATCGGTCGCGGCGCCCAGCACGACGCGATGCTTGACGGCGAGATGCCGCAGGGGCTCGTCGAGCTCGGGATCGATCAGCGCCACCGTCGATCCCGAGTGCTCGATGATGTAGCGGATCTCCTCGGCGTTGAGCCGAAAGTTCACCGGCACCAGGACCCGGCCGTAGACGCTGACGCCGAAGAGGCTCACCAGGAAGCGCGCCGCGTTGGGCGAGATGATCGCGATCCGCGCGCTCTCGCCGACGCCGAGCTCGTCGAGCGCGACCGCGAGGCTCCGTGACATGGCCGCGAACTCCGCGTACGTGAGCCGGCCAAGCCCGCCGCCCGGAGGATTCGGCTCGTCGACGATCGCCTCGCGACCTCCGTAGACGAGCTCGGCGCGATCAATGAAATCAGCCAGCGTGAGAGGAACGATCATGGCGAGCCTCCTCCAACCCGTCGTGGATGGTTCCCGGGCAGGGCGCGAGTCCGCGCCGAGCGTAGCGCCTCGTCTCGGCGGGGGTCAAGGAACGTGACCGACAGGAACGTGACCGTTACGCACGCGGGGATGCGCGTGGTGCACGTCGCCCGCGATCGCGCCGAGGCGCTGCGCTGATCGGGACGCGGACCGAGGATGGCGCCACAGGCGGCGGCGGCAGGCCCGCCGGCGGACGGCGTCAGCAGCGTCCCTGCTTGGCGAGTCCCGGCGGGCAGCCCTTACTCTTCCCTTTGCCCTTGTCCCACCGCTCCTCGTTTTCGCGCCAGTCGCGCTCGTGGGTCGCCTCGCGCCACTCACGCCCGTAGTGGGCGTCCCAGGGCGGCCGCTCGTTGGGGCGACGTCCGCGCCAGGGCGGCGGGGGCACGGGGTAGTGGGCGATGGAAATCTGCAGGAGGGGTACGGGAACGTACACCGGCTGAACCACCGCCCATGGACCATTCCAGCCGGGCCCGA
>QHSI01000098.1:0-102918 GCA_003221515.1 Candidatus Rokuibacteriota bacterium | reverse complement strand
GGCAGTTGCACGCCGATATCGATCCGCACTTGCGCGGCGACGGGACCCGCCAATGCCGCCACGAGCAGTGCACCAAACATGAATGGCTTCACGGTCGCCTCAAATCCCCAAAATCCTGGGAGCGCCGGGGCAAGCGCAACAACTCCGGGGAGGGAGGTCCCTCCCCGGACTCTACGAGTTGATCCAGTCGCTCATGAAGCGGGCGTAGCAGTCGCGCTCGCCCGGCATCTTCGGCCAGCCGGCGAGCAGCCGCACGGTGGCGAGCAGCAGACGATCCCGCAGGTGCGTCGAGTTGTGCGCGTACTCCTCGAACGTCGAGTGCGTGATCTTCTGATTGTGCGGATCGTCCTGGAACTTGCACGCCGCGATCGCGACCGTGGCCTGGTAGGCCTTGCGGTCGGCGCCCGAGCGCAGGTAGGCGTCGGCGATCGCGGTGGTGCGCGGGACGTCGTACGCCAGGATGGCCTCGTCCAGTTCGATGAGGAGCGACTGCGGCGTCCGATCGTCCAGGCTGAACCCGGCGCACTCCTTCTCGATCAGCGACGTGAAGAGCTTGTTGGAGCGCGCCACGTCGTTGACGAAGTTCGCCATCAGGTACAGCACGCGTGCCTGATAGGGACTCTGCGTCCGCCGCATCCAGTAGTTCGCCGTGTTGCAGTAGTCGAACGGATGCTGACCGTCGGTGAAGTTCCGCGGCACCGTGGTCCGCAAAATCAGCTCGGCGGCCGCGATCTGGATGGTGTCGCCGAGGCTCGTCAGCGACTTGCCGTTGCGCAGGTGCGTCGTGAGCTGGGACCAGACGGACGGCCCGTCGGCCGTCATCAGCCGCTGGATCATCTCCTCGACTTCGGCCGGCGTCAGCGGCGTCTGGTTCGTCTGCCTGAGCTGCTTCCCGGCGTCGGGCAGATCGGCGCTCACCGTCACGCAGGCCGCGTCATAGAGCGAGTAGTAGAGCGGACCGATGGCCATGTCCGGCACGCCGATATAGTAGACGCCGTGCGCCCGTTCCCAGCCGATGAAGTCCGCGAGCTCGATGACGGCGCGCGCGCGGAGCGCCTTGTGGCCGGTGTTACGGGCCTTGCGGCCGACGACCGTGTCTTGCAAGTCGATGAGCCCCAGGAACAACAGGTGATCGGCCAGGCGTTGGCGAATCGTCTCGTCGGCCGCCAGCCCGAGGAAGAGGCCGTACGACTGCCGCGCGTCGCCGCTGATCGTGGCGACCATGTGCGCCTGAAGCTTCTCGTCGGTCGAGCCTTCCGGCATGATGGGCGGCTGGTCCTGGTTCCACAACGCCGGCCCGTAGCTGGGCGGCGGCACGTTCATGCCCTTCATCGTCGCGTAGCGGCCGGGGTATTTGCCGAGCAGCTGGTTCCAGATATCGAGGCCGGCCGGGATGTACCAGACGCTCTGGAGCATCGGGAGCAGGCGATACTCCTGGGGCACGTACGGCACCAGGCTCATCGACGTCCGGAGCCCCAGGATCGTGTGGTCGTTGTTCACCAGCGTGATCTGTCCGTCCCGTACGTTGATGTGGCTCGGGACCTGGACGAACGGAGCCTCGGCCGCCGTCACCACGCTGAGCGCGTCGCCCATCGAGCGGCCGTGGCGGGCGACCATCCGGAAAAACAGATCCGCCGTGCGCGGCTGGTCGCGCTCGAGGATGGCGTCGGTGAGCAGGTCGAACGACTTGTCCTGGCGGATCTGATCGCGGGTCAGTAACATTCGCTCTCTCTCCCTGGCCTCCACGTTCCGGGAACTTCGCCCCCGCACCGGGGAACACACGTTGACGGATCGTGCGCCCACGACCCGCGCGCCGTCAAGAGGTTGGATACCGGTTGGATACCGGTCGCGTTGACGCCCTCCGGAGCGTCGTCTATGCTCGCGCGATAGATGCGTCCGGACGGTGAGGTCCCGCTGATCGATCTAGCGCCGGCGCGGCACGGCGATCGAACCGCGCGGTTGACCGTCGCGCGCGCCATCGACGAAGCCTGTCGTGAGATCGGCTTCTTCGCCGTCAGAGGCCACGGCGTGCCCGATGGTCTCGTGGAAGGCTTGCGGCGGCGTGCCCACGAGTTCTTCGCGCTCCCGCTCCCCGACAAGCTGAAGGCTCGTCATCCGGTCGCCGGCACCAACCGCGGCTATCATCCCGTCGGCGGCGAAGCGCTCGCGACGGCGAACGACGACGTTGCGCCGCCGGATCTGAAGGAGTTCTTCCACGTCGGCCCCGTCGACGTCACCGGCGCGGCCTACTACACGGCGCCCGCCGGGCGGCGGCACTTCGAGCCGAACTTCTGGCCGGGGGCGCCCGCCGGGTTCGAGGAAGCCGCGACATCGTACTACCGCACGATGAGCCGCCTGGTCGTGTCGCTCATGCGGTTGGCCGCCCTGGCCCTCGACGTGGACGAAGCGTTCTTCGACGACAAGGTCGACCGGTCCATCGGTACGATGCGCCTGAACTACTACCCGGCCCAGGCGACGGCCCCGCGGCCGGGCCAGCTGCGCGCCGGCGCGCATACCGACTACGGCGCCTTCACAGTGCTGAGCGGCGAGGACGTGCCGGGCGGCTTGCAGGTCCGGGCGCGCGACGGCCGCTGGATCGACGTGCCCACGTCACCCACGACCTTCGTCGTGAACATCGGCGATCTGCTCATGCGCTGGACCAACGATCGGTGGCTCTCGAACATGCACCGCGTCGTGAATCCTCCGGCCGCCGCCGGCTCGGGGGCCGCGCGCCTTTCGATCGCGTTCTTCAGCCATCCCAACTACGACACGCTGATCGAGTGTCTGCCCTCGCAGGGCCGGGCTCGGCACGCGTCGGTTCTCTCGGGCGACTATCGCGACCTGAAGTACGCAAAGACAGGACTCCTCGGTGCCGGGACTCGCTGATGGCCCACGCGGGTTCGCGCACACGCGCCTTCCCGCGCGTGTCGACGCGGCGCCGTGGACAGCTCAGCGGTCTGGCGCCAATGCACCAGACCGCTGAGGCCTTACGAGGCTACTTGGTCAAGTCGCACTTCATCGTGGACGCCAACCACTTGCCCCCTGCGCGATCACAGTCGGCTTTGTTGGTGATGTCCGAGGTCGACGGGCTCGCGGCCGGCGGCGTGGCGCCGCGGTCCAACGGGGCCGACGGCATGGACGGCGCGGGCGACGGGCTGATGGTACCCGGCGTCCCGGTGCCGGAATCCGTGCCACCCGTCCCGGACGGGGTGCGTGGGCCACTGCCCGACGGTGACTGAGCCGCGGCGAATGCCGGCGCGAGACCCATGACGATGACCAGACCCGCGAGAAGGAGCTTCTTCATTGATGACCCTCCTTGTGAGTTGCCTGCGAGGGGCGCGAGCAAGGCTCCTGCCAAGACGGGCAACGCGGGAAAGGTGCGAATACGCGAGGGTCGCGAGGGGCGAGGGCAAGCCGACGCGGCAGATATCACCGGAGAGAGTTACACGCTATGAAGAAAGGTCGGGTAGCGTCCGCGGGCTCGGTGAACATGTTTCGCGCAACCGCGAGTCGACTCTGCACCGCCTGACGTTCGGCCGTCTGCGGAACTTCAGGCGGCTCGACGGAGGGCTGCTGCTGCTCTCGATCGTCAGCAACCTCCCACCGGCCGCCAGCTGATCCTCATTGCGCTGGTCCTGATCTACAGTCGGGTGGTGACGAGCTGCTGGCACTGGCACCCGGATTGGGTCAGCTGACCGTGCCCGCGATGATCTACGCCGGCGCGATCACCGCGATGACGGCTTCGACGGTCTTCGCCGGCTTCTCGCGACCGTTCGTTTGCGTCGGCCAGTACGGAATCGCCATCGGGTTTCTGCAGGAAAAAGGGAGAACGAACAGCGGGGAACTCGGGCTCACGACGTCGTGCCGCCCTATGCTATCCTGCAGCGCTTCCAGCCGTTGAGATGACGACCGAGCCGAAGTGGCCTCGTTGCCTGCAGGTGTTCTCGCCGGACGAGACCGGCGTGTTGATGATGGTGGCCCCGCACCGAGGGGGATCGGCCCCAAACGCCGAGGGCTCGATTGCCCTCCACGGAGACTGAATCGCTGAGGATCTCGCTGAAGGAGCGCACATGAACGCGGAGACTGAAACAGCGATCCAGAACTTGAGCAAAACCTTCGCGGACACCGGCGACCTTGTGTCGGCCATGAAGCAGATCGCGAAGTCACTCGTGAACATCGAACTTCATCTGCAGGCCATGAGGCCATCGAGCGTGCAGACGGTCCGAGGGCCTCTCCGCTAACCCGCCCACGTTTGGGCAAAGTGAAGGCGGTGACGGAAGCCACCGGACTGCCCGCTTGCCCGTGTTCTCAATAACTTCCTCCTCCGCCGAACCTGAAGGGTTTTCGCGCCGGGATGTGGAACCGCGCGTGGACTCGGCGCCCGGCCAGAATTTCCGGAATCGGCATTAGAGTTTCGAGAACCCGCAAGCAGGGATTTACTGGCCTCAGAAGCGGCGTTTACCCAATTCCCGCTCCGCTCCCAACAGCTAGACTTCAGACCATCTCGGAGGGAACAGGGATGGTGAAGGCCCGCGGCAGGGTGACAGACATTTCGGCAACGATGTCAGGGCGCAGCTCGCTGGAGTCGTTGCCCGCTGAAAGAAGGGGGACGGCGATGGCCATCACGGTCTCCGCTGAGATCGCGACCGTGTATCGGCTAGTCGACGGCAGCCTTCACCACGCGCGGTGTGGCCGGCGACTGATGGCGCAAGGCCGCAGCACGGAGGAACTGCAGTGCTACTGCCTCACGTGCGCCGAGTCAGTGTGGCTCCCGCTCTGCGCGCTCGTGCGCCCGGCGGTTGCTGACGGCACGATCGAGTCTCCCTGGAGCTGAGGCGGCCATGGGTAGCGAGCTCGTCGACACCCCCAACCTCGCCTCATCGTACTGTCCTGGCTGCGCCCCTGAGCGTGATCCCCTTCGCGAGATTTTGACAATCTGCTGGTGTGACGAACACCGGCCCACGTGTGAGGGCGCCGAGGACGCGAGGGCGAGCGTCGATCGGACCGCTTGGAGCTCGGCTGGCGAAGCCATTGCCGAGACGAACCGCCCCTGGTGCGCATGGTTGCATCGCAGCGTCCGGAGGCAACAGCCATGAAATGGCGATCCCCCACGCTCGACCCCGACCTCGACGGGAACGGGAACCACTCCCCGGCCCTCGAGGAGGACAAGCGGCGCGAGGCGAACCGGCAGCTCGTGCAGGCGTTCAACCAGAACGAGAAGCTCGTCAACGCGCTCTACGAGGCGCGCGAGCAGATCACGGCGCTCAAGGAAGAGGTCGACAAGCTCTGCGCGCCGCCCTCGACCTACGGCGTCTACCTCGCCGCCAACGAGAACAACACCGTCACCATCCTCTCCCAGGGCCGCAAGGTGAAGGTCAACCTCCACCCCTCGATCAAGCCCGAGACCCTCAAGCCCGGCCAGGAGCTCATCCTCAACGAGGGCCTCAACGTCATCGAGGCCGTCGCCTACGAAATCCAGGGCGAGGTCGTCATCCTCAAAGAGCAGCTCGACCCCGAGCGCGCCCTCATCACCCTCCGCGCCGACGAGGAGCGCGTCGGCATCATCGCCGAGCCCCTGCGCGCGGTACGGATGAAGCCGGGCGACCATCTGCTGCTCGACACGAAAAGCGGATACCTCCTGGAGAAACTCCCAAAGACTGAAGTGGAGGACTTGACCCTGGAGGAAGTTCCCGACATCGGTTACGACCATATCGGAGGTCTCGGCGATCAGATCGAGGCCATCAAGGACGCCGTCGAGCTGCCGTACCTCTACGCCGATTACTACAAGGAGCACAAGCTCACCCCGCCCAAGGGCGTGCTCCTCTACGGCCCGCCCGGCTGCGGCAAGACCATGATCGCCAAAGCCGTCGCCAACAATCTCGCCGAGAAGATCTCCGAGAAACGCGGCGAGAAGATCAAGGGCTTCTTCCTCAACATCAAGGGCCCCGAGCTCTTGAACAAGTACGTCGGCGAGACCGAGCGCAAGATCCGCGAGATCTTCGTCAAGGCCAAGGAAAAGGCCGCCGAGGACGTCCCGGTCATCGTCTTCTTCGACGAGATGGACGCCCTCTTCCGCACGCGCGGCACCGGCATCTCCTCCGACGTCGAGACGACGATCGTGCCGCAGCTCCTCGCCGAGATCGACGGCGTCGAGGGCCTGAAGAACGTCATCGTCATCGGCGCCTCCAACCGGCAGGACCTCATCGACCCGGCCATACTGAGACCGGGGCGGCTCGACGTGAAAATCAAGATCGAGCGGCCGGACCGCGGCGCCGCCGCCGACATCTTCGCCAAGTACCTCACGGCCGACATTCCGTTCGCCGAGTCCGAGACCCGCGGCGGCGACGTCGCCGCGGCGATCCCGTCCATGATCACGACCACGGTGGAGACGATGTATAGCCTCAGCGAGGAAAACCGCTTCCTCGAGGTCACCTACGCCAACGGCGACAAGGAGGTGCTCTACTTCAAGGACTTCTCGTCCGGCGCCATGATCGAGTCCGTGGTGCGTCGGGCCAAGAAGCTCGCTCTGAAGCGCTACATCGCCGGCGGCCCAAAGGGCATCATGGTCGACGACCTGCTCACCGCCGTCCGCGAGGAGTTCCAGGAGAACGAGGACCTGCCCAACACCAGCAACCCCGACGACTGGGCGAAGATCGCCGGCAAGAAGGGGGAGCGGATCGTGTACGTCAAGCCCCTCATGGGCGAGACGACGGAAACGCTTCGCAGCGTCGAGAAAGTCGTCAACACCGGACAGTACATCTAGCGAGAGCCAGGGAGGACTGTCGGCACAGTCGCATCGATAGCATGAAAGCAATCTGCGCGTGGTGCGAGAGCGAGGGTCGGCCTGGCAATCTAGGCGAGCGCGAGCCGTTGGAGAATCCCGCGCCGACCCACTGCATCTGCGCACGTCACCGAGAACGGCTCCTCGAACTCCTTCCATCGAAGTCATTTCCGGATGCCGAGTCGCTCATCGTCGTGCGCCGAAACGACACAGCGCTCTACGAGCGCCAGCGGTCGTTCGCCCGCGTGTCTGGCGTCAGCGTAGTCATGGACCGTCGGGTGGCTGACCGCCGCTGGGCGCAGGGTCCCGTGAGCGACGAACGCCGACTATTGAGAACGCGGCGGCTTCGGCAAGGCGAGGTCTCTTCGCTCGGCTACACGGTTGTACGGTTCACGCCGCGAGTCACGACTCAATCTCGATAGCGTGCAGCCTTCACTCCCTCAGTGACGATTCAGGGGACATTTCGGTGACAGCCCACGAGGGCCGTCACCGAAGTTCTTGATGTATGGCGGGCTCGACGGGACGGCGCGGAGCTCCACCCAGAAGGCCCGGGCCGACGCGGTGACCCGAGCCTCCCAGATGTCGCTCAAATCAACACGAGCTGGATCCGAGGCAGATCTCAAACTTCACGGTCGGTCGCTTCAATGCTCGCTCCTCATCGCCGACCGGCGCAACCCCGCTCGCGTCGGTGAAACTCAGATAGTACGGGGTATTGGACGGGTCCCCCGGAAACACGAACGGCAGGTAGAAGGTGCCCGTGAACGCGGAGTCTTGAGCCGTCTTACCGTTGCCTACGGTCGCCTTGCCGACGACGGTGCCGTACGGCAGGGGCTGGTCGACCCGGAAGGCGGGAGTGAAATCCATCGTCCCGCTGAACCGGCCCGACTGGACCACGGCCTCAGGCCCATCAACGGCGTTATCGCCATCGACCACCACCGAGATGTAGCCGCTGAAGGTTCCCTTCCCGGTGGCCATGTCCACGTGTGAAAAGCCCCAGCCGTGGAGCGTGCACGTCGCCGGGAAGGGGCAGAGCAGCGTACCGGGACGCGCTGTCCCGTCGAGCGCCGCCCAGGCCTGCCGATAGGTGCGGCCGTCCTCCTGGACGATCGACATGTTCTCGAACAACTCGTACAGTCTTGCGTCGGCGGCGGCGGCCGGCCTCGGCCCGATCGCCAAGGCGAGCAGGAGCAGCAGCGGCCATACCGCCTTTCGTGGCCCGTTCATGTGTATTGTTCTCCCTCTGAGTGCTCGAAGCGAGCGCTCTGGCTTTCGCGGGCGATATTGATCGACTCGGGCATTGACGTGCGGGGCCTTACGGCGCCAGGGCGCCGTTTACGGGCTTCACGCCGCGCTCGACCCAGTTAACGAGCCGGACGAAGGCGTCGACCGTCTCGGCCGGGGTGAAGTTGCAGTGGCCGTATCGGTTGTAGTGCTGCTGCGCGAGCTTGTTCGGAGTCGAATCCTTCGTGTACTTGACGACGATGTCCTTCAGCGCCTGTTCATGGGTGAACGGCACGTCCGGGTCCAGCGTCGTGTGCAGGGTCAGGACGTTGGCCTTCAGGTTCCCCGTAGGCTGGTAGTACGCCTTGAGGTAGTTGAAGGCTTGCGTGCTTCCCGCGAACCGGTCGACGCTGGCGTTGACCACGGCGTCGTAGGCTCCGAGCCCCGTGTAGGCGGTGCTCCGGTTCTCGAAGGGTGAGGTGCCGCCCGTTCGCGCCAGCAGATCATTCGTCCCCAGGATGTTGTAGCCGAGCACCCGGACGATCGTGTTGATCAGCTCGGGGAAGCTCGTCCACGGCAGCTCGACCTGATCGACCGAGGCCAGGGCTACCGCCGCCTGCGGGTTCGCCAGGATCGCTCCAACGATGGATTGAACCTGTGGGCTCGTGCTCGAGTAGTCCAGCCCCGCCGGGACGTGCAGGACGTCTCCCGGGATGACCGGTTTCCCGTCGACGCCAATCGGGTAGAAGAAGTCGAAGAGGACGCGCGTGTGGGCGACGTAGTCCGTTTGCTTGCGCCCTCCGCCCACGGGCCCGCACAGCGCGAGGGCGCCGTCGATCGCGCGGTCGCTGCTTCCGCTCAGCGAGATTCCGAGGAGCGAGATGCTGAAGCTGGACTCGATCGCGTACTTCTCGACGAGCAGCATCGTGGTCAGCGCGCCGAGCGACCGGCCGATGACGTAGGTCCGGTCGGGCTTGGCGAAGTACCAGGAGAAGAGCGGCCGCAGGAGCCGCGTCCGCTGCGCGCCGTCGTCCACCGCCCAGCCATTTTCGGAATAGCTCGAATAGGCGACCGCGTATCCCGCCTGCAGCAGGCGCTCCCGGAGCTCCACGACCCACGGCGCGACGTCGATCGGCGCGACATCCGGCAATGCGACCGGCGCCGCGGGATCGACGAAGCCGTGGGCGTAGACGACCAAATCCCCGTTCCAGCGGTAGGGGAGGAAGAGCGCATACTGCGCGTGGTCGTATTCGACGACGGCCTCTCGTTGCGCGGCCGGCGAGTGTGTGGCGAAGGCGACGCCGGAGGTCGCACAGAGAACCAACGCCAGTGCAGACACCATGAGCCAGGTCCTTCTCATCTTGCTCCCTCTTTGCGCAGAGTCTGCGCGTTCGATCACAGGTATTCCTTCGAGTCTCGTGCCCCGGGTTCCCGGCACGTCGTGGAAGTGGGCCGAGCGACGAGGCCCGGCCGCTGCGCCAGGGGAAGTGCGACGGGTCGCACCGCCTCTGCTCGCGGAGCGAAAGGCTGAACCGACTTCGGGGCCACTGCATCGACGGCGGCGAGGCGCTGAAGGATCTGGGGCGCTAACCTCCGCGGGACCCAGGCTTCGCCTCGAGCGACCGCGCGAACGGCCTTGCCGAGGACCCGAGGAGCGACTGTTTCATCCAACCAGCCACGGGCCCCGCTCTCGATTGCGGCGAGCATCGCCGCGTCGGAGATCGAGCCCGGCGTGAACAGAATGATCCGCGTGCGTGGGCTCCGACTGCGGAACAGCGACAACGCGAGCGGCGGGGTCGCGCGACCTTGGAGACTCCCGAGGAGCAGGACGGAGGGCTGACGACTGGCAGTCAGCTCGAGGGCCTCGACGACGGTACGTGCCTCGCCCACGATCGAGCCGCCGTCGGGCGAAGCCAGGAGGCTTCGGCCGAGGGCACGCTGCCGCGCGCTCCCGACGACTACAGTGGTCAGACGCCCCATGGCTCCCTGCTCCTCCGCCCCGATGTGAAGGTGCGGACTCCCAGTTAGCCGCAACTGGTGGGGTGCGATCTATTGGACTTCGGTCTATCGGACTTCGGTCGTAGCCGCCGGGCTTGGACGCAGGGCGTGGAGGGCGAGCTGCAGGCGCGAGGAGACACCGAGTTTGCGGAAGATGTGGGTCAGGTGCGCTTTCACCGTCCGCTCGGCGATGGACAGCTTGTCTGCGACTTCCTTGTTGCTCACGCCGACGGCGATCAGCTCGCTGATCTGCTGCTCGCGCGGTGTGAGGAGCTGGAGCTCGGCGTCACGCTTTGCGCTTCGAGCGGTGTGCTGCTCCGTCAGCTCGTCGACAAGTTGAGACATGACGTTGCGCGCGACCCAGATTTCCCCCTGTTGGACGAGCTCGATCGCCTTGCCGATGACAGCGAGCTCCGTCGTGAGCGCGCAGTAGCCCCGCGCGCCCAGCTTCAGCACGTCGACGGCGGCCGCCTCCGCCGGGGCTTCGGCCATGACGATCGTTCGACTCTCCGGAGCAAGCTCCCGAATCGTTCTGAGCGCTTCGAGCTCGACGAATCCCCGCAAAGGCAGCGCCAGGAGAACAATCGAAATTCGGTGTTCGAGGAGACGGCGCTCCAGCTCGGGTCTCTCTTTCGCCTGATGGACCGAGGCGATGCCGTAGGTGTGCCGCAGGCCGAAGGCGAGCCGCCGCCGCAGGGAGAGGTCCGAGCTCGCGACGACCAGTTTCCAGGCCGTTCTGAGGTCCCGTCCAGACGCCTCCTTCGCCATGCAGATGGAGGTGAGCAAGCGGAATACCAACACCATCGTCGTGATCGAAGAGCGACGGTAAAATCGGGAGCTTATAACCGGAAATTGACTCGCCAGTGTCCTCGGGAGGACCGTCTGGGCGGTAAGAACCGAACCAGAAGAGAGGTCGGACCCGGCTAGAAAAGGGGCGTCGCTGTTCGTCCGATTTCCGGAGATTGTGGCGATCGCCAACCCGATGGGCGGCCTGAGGCAACTCTATCGCTTCGCCACGCCCGGGCGCACGCTAGACGGGCTCACATGGCGCCCGCCCTTCCTGCAGTGATCCCGACGAGCAACCCTCCCGAGATCAAGCAGTCCACGTCGCGCGAAGTGGCGGCCAGTTGCACGCTGTTGCGCGGCGTGAGTGATACCGGCCGGCCTCGATTGGAATCAGGTTGTCGCCGACCCGATGGAGGATCAGGGTCGGCAGGTGAATCGACGGCAGGATATGGCGGACATCGATCTCGTAATTCGCCCGCAGCAGGGCGACGGGATGCTATGGGCCGGCATCACCGTGTCCCGCCACTGCGGCCAGGAGGCGCTCGTCGCCCGTCACCAGCTCGAGTCCCTCGAGTTCGCGTCGGGCGAGCACAAAGGTGGCGAGGTGGATAGCGTCCAGGGCACGCAACACTCGGCCGTGGGCGACGTCACATGCCATCTCACAGACGCGCCGAGTGATCTCCCACAACTCGCACCGAGCCCAGACCGCGGCGATATCTCTCTCGGCGTCGGCGAGCCGGTCCTCTTGCGCGACACCGAGCGCGCGCAGCCTGATGAGCACGCGGCACGACTCCACCAGGGACAGACGCGACGACACGAGGACGCGCGCCGATCGAATCCGCTGCTCGATTTCCGGCGCGGTTCCGCTTTCGAGTGTTGCCCGAAGCACCGCCGACGTGTCGAGATACAGCAGTGTGCCGGGAACCGGGTCAGTGCCGATCGCCACGAACCTCGTCGAGCAATCGGGCCGCTGTACCCGGGGGCAGCCCGAGCCCCTTGACCGTCCAGGTCCAGTCGCCCTTAGGCAGGCTCGGGCGGGCGAGTTCCCCCTTGTCGGCCAGGGCCTGCAGTCGTTCCTCGACAGACAGCCCAGCGCGTCCGTGCCGGTGCGCGGGGCGCAACTCTGCAACAACTTCGTCGCGGTCCGTGATCAGTACGGTTTCGCCGGTCCTGACCAGTCGGATATACTCCGAGAGGCGGGCTTTGAGCTGCTTCACGCCGACGGACTTCATACAGCGATGGTAGTCACCGGTGGTCACAGAGTCAACCGCCCTTCACACACCGAACACTCGTCGAGAGCCCGCGTCCAGCGTCCATAGGCCTCCACCAGCGAGGCGCGTCTGTCGGCGAGGTTGGCCTCGATCTCGTCGAGGCGCGCACGCAGGGTTGGCGTCGTCGTGCGGATCTGCCCGAGCGCCCCCTCGGGGATGGCCGCTGCGGACGGCGCCGAACACGCCTGTCGGATCGTCCGGCACGGGCCAGCGCGAGATCAATGGGTGGCTCAGCTTCGGCATCACGTGGACGCGGGGCTCAGGGGGCCCAACGCATCGCCCGTCAGAAGATCCGGCGCTTCAGGAGACCGGCCAGCTCCGCTCCATGCGAGCCCCCGCGAATCTTGGGCAGGGCCTGGGCCCCGTTCTTCGCCGTCTGCACGGTGAACCCCAACCTCATCGTCTTCCGCGCGAAGGGCCGCAACATCGGCGCGGGCGCATGGCGCGAGGATCACGGTCGACGATCGCGGCGCGGGCGACTCCCGAAGATCAGCCCTTGACCCCGCCCATCGTCAGGCCGGCGGTCATGCGGCGACGGAACGCATAGTAAATCGCGACCGGCGGCAGCGCGTAGATGATCGCGGTCGCCATCATGTAGTTCCATGGCGACTGATCGCTGCTGAGGAATTGCGCGAGCGCCACCGGCACGGTCATGCTCGACTTCGACGATAGGAGCAGGAACTGGTAAAGGTATTCGTTCCACGCGAGAAGCATTGCGTACGTGCCGATCGCGACGAGGGCCGGCGACATGAGCGGCAGATAGATCCGCAGGTAGATCTGCAGCGGCGAGGCGCCATCGATGCGCGCCGACTCGTCGACTTCGATCGGAATGCTTCGGCCGTACTCCTGGAAGACGAAAATCGCGTACGGGGTCGCAAACGCCACCAGGGCGGCGATCACCGACCAGAGATTGTTCGCCATCCCGTAGTTCTGCATGATCCGGTAGAACGGGATCGCGAGGAAGGACGCAGGGATCACGTAGGTCAGCAGCGCGGCGTTGCTCACCAGCCAGCCGTGGCGGATCCGCATCCGACCGATCGAAAAGCTGGTCAGCGAGGCGATCGCCAGCGTCAGGATCGTGGTCATCGCGCCCATGTAGATGCTGTTGGCGAACTGACGCCAGAAATGCTCCAGATACCAGTGGCCCTGGGTCAGCACGCCCCAGAAGCTCTCGACCGACGCAACCCTCGGCCAGATGTGGTCGGTGAACACGTCGCCCTCGGGTTCGAGCGCGATCAGCACCATGTTGTAGATCGGCGTGATCGTCCACACCACGAGGATCACCGACAGCGCCGCCACGCCCGCATTGCTCAGATATCGCCGGTACCGGACGGCCCGGAGCGCCCGCGACACCGCCGGGGCTGAAGCAAGTGTGGCATGTTTCGCGATCGTGCTCATAGCTGCACCTCCGTGGTGCGCAGCTTGCGCATCAGCACGATCACGAGCGGGATCACCATCGGCAACGCCGACATCACCGCCGCCACGCCCAGGCGCGGCTGAGCGATGTCGAAGGCGTTGCGGATGCCGAGCGTGCCGAGCACGTGCGTCGAGTTCGCAGGGCCGCCGCCAGACACGAAGTACACCGTGTTGAAGTCGCCGAGCAGGAAGATCGTCGACAGCAACGTGCAGATAAGGTACAGGTTGGCGAGCAGCGGGAACGTGATGTGGACGAACCCGCGGACTCCGGTCGCGCCGTCCACCCTGGCGGTGTCACGGATCTCGAGAGGGATCGCCATGCGGCCGGCGAGCAGGATCAGCGTCCAGAAGGGCGTCCATTTCCAGATGTGCGAGACGATGACCGCGCCGAGAGCCGTCCAGCGGTCGTTGAGCCAGTGCGCCCCTTCGATGTGGAAGAGCGTGTAGAGCACGTTGTTGAGGAAGCCCCACTCGCCGTTCAGCATCCAGTGAATCGAAATGAACGTCGAGACCTGCGGCACCGCCCAGGGCAGGACGAAGATCAGGAGCAGCGTCTTCATCCACCAGCCCGGGCGCATGAAGAAGCCGGAGAGCAACAGGGCGAGGAACATCTTCACGTTCACGCCCAGCGCCAAGTAGAGAACGGTATTCACCACCGTCTGCTGGTAGATCGGGTCGGCGAAGAGCTCCCGGTACAGACTGGGCTCGCTGCCCATCCACAACCCGTAGACAACCGGATACGCGACGAAGGTCACGAACACCGCGACGTAGGGGATGACGAAGGCGAGCGCCCACGTGTACTCGGTCCCCTTGAGATTGCCGCGAAGAAAGCGCCAAAGTGTTGCGCGCCCTCGCTCCGTACGGCCGATCTCGACGACCGAGGCGGTGTCCATCATTCATTCGTCTCCCAGTCTCACGCCATCGGGTACTTCGCGAAGATCTCCTGGATCCGCTTGAACGCTTTGTCGATCGCCGCCTCCGGCTTGGCCCCATCCTTCGCCACGTCGATCATTGCCATGCTCCAGACGTGCTGGGAGCGCACTTCCGCCATCGCCAGGTTGAACACGTAGTAGTCGGGCCGCGTCGAGTCGAGGAGGCCCTGCTGAATATATCCCTTGAGATGCGGATCCTTCGGGTTCTGCCAGAACGGGCTCTTGGCGAGCGCCGGCATCACGGGCAGCCAGCGCCCCAGACCGAGTTCGACGAACTCGCCGATGACCTTGGGCTGGATGAAGTACTTGAGGAATTCCTTGGCCACCGTGACGTTCTTGGCGCCTTTCGGGATCAGTCCGTTCGTGAACCCGACGATGGCCGGCACCGGCTTGCCGGCATTGTCATTCGGATAGCCGGGAGTGCCATGAGTCACAATCTCGTTGAAGTACCACTCCGGATGCTTTTCCTTGATCGCGACCTCCGTCGACAGGGTTCCGTCGACGTCCATCACCATGAGCTTCGCGTGAAACGCATTGTTGTCGTCCGCGTCGTTCCAGTTGATCGCGCTGGGTGGCACGTACCCGTCCCGGTAGGCGCCGCCCAGGTAGGCCGCCGACTTGATCGCCGCCGCTTTCACCTTGGGGTCGTCGAGGTGCAGCTTGCCGTCCTTCGTGACGATGTCTTGACCGCCATGAGCGACGAGGAACGCCATGAAGAGATTGTAGGGGTCGACCCCGTTAGCCGTCACCTGGAAGCCCAGGCCATACACCTTGCGCTCGCCCAGCTTGCGCAGGTTGTCCTGCACCTTCTTGAAGAAGTCGAAATAGGCGTCCCAGGTCTTCGGGATGTCCTCGATTTTCATTCCCGCCTTCTCGACCAAAGACTTCCAGATATGGCAGGGGACCACGGCGGCCCTGAGCGGCACGCCGTACGTGGCGCGCTTCTTCGTGACGTTGTTGTAGGCCTGAGCCGCCAAGAGCGCGGTTTCGCTGAACTGGCTCCGCTGGGTTTCCACGACGTCGCTGACGTCGACCCAACGGTCCTGCCAGCCGTACAATTGAACAATTTCCGCCGGGTTGGAATCGAACAGGTCAGGGACGACGCCGCTGGTGAGCGCCGAGATGATCTTCTGCCGTTCCGGCGCGAAGGGAATGATACTCAGTTCGATCTTGTTGCCGCTCTGCTTCTCGTAGTCGGCGACGGCCTTGCGCAACGCCACGTCCTCGTCCTGAACGAACCCTTGCGCGAACCACACGGTCGCGGTGGTCGCCGCGGCCTTGGCGATGTGCGGTGCCGAGAGCGTTCCGGTTCCTGCAGCCGCCAGTGCCAAGGATCCGCGGAGCACCGAGCGCCTCGTGAGGTGAGCCATGACCGCTCCTCCCTGTGTGTCCCGCGCGTCGTGCCGTTCGCATCGAGAGCCTTGCCGACGGAACAGTTGCGATTTTCTACTCTGGCGGCCGTGGACTTGTCAAGTCGACCGACCTGTCAGGTCCGCTAGTCCGCAGCGCTGAAATCTTGAGAGAGCTGAACTCCTTGACAGGTCCGTTGCACCCGCTGTATGTGGGGCGCGCGGCACGATCCGCCCACTGCCGCGAACCGGGAGGCGGAGATGAGCGGCGCGCAGCAGGTTCTCGCAGCCGGCCCGTCCGTATCGGTCAGCGGGCCGGGGCAGCCGCCCGGCCATCGCCGCCTGCACGGGTCGGATCGCATCCTGGCGATCGCCTTCGTCGCCCCCTACGCAGCAATCTTCGTCGCCTTCGCCGTCTATCCCATCGGCTACGCGCTCTGGATGGGCAGCACGCCCTCGCTCTACGCCGACTTGATCCACGATCCCCGCTACCTTCGGAGCGTGGTCAACACCCTGCTTTTCGTCGGCATCGGTGTGAACGTGAAGATGTTCCTGGCGCTGCTGCTGTCCGGTTTCTTCATGCGCCCTCGCTGGTGGATCAAGACTCTGCTGGTCGTCTATGTCGTGCCCTGGACGCTGCCGGCGGTTCAAGCCTGCATCTCCTTCCACTGGATGCTGAGCGGCGAGGAGGGTCTGGTCGACCGCCTGCTGTCGGTGCTCTTCGGCGTCGACGGCCCGATCTGGTTCAATCACCGGTCGCTCGCGCTCGGAGCCAACATCGTCGCCTACGTCTGGAAATGGATGCCGTTCTGGACCGTGATCTTCCTCGCCGGCCGGATGGCGATTCCCCAGGACGTCTCCGACGCGGCCGCCGTCGACGGAGCGAGCGGCTCCCGCCGCTTCGTCCACGTCACCCTCCCGCTGCTGGCGAACCTCTATCTCGTCTGCACGCTGCTCTCCACGATCTGGACGATGGGCGAGTTCACCACCGTGTATTTCGTCTCCGGCGGCGCGCCGGTGTGGGCCACGGACGTGCTGGCGACGCTCGGGTTCCACTACGCCTTCGACGTCGCCAATCCGGCGCTCGGCGTCGCGGCGGCGATGTCGATGCTCCCCGTGCTGGTCCCGGTCGTGATCGTGCTGATGCGCAGGCTCCAGACGAGGACCGTGCAGCTGTGAGCGTCGCGATGACGTCCGGCCGGCGGGCGCCTTGGCGCGTCCGGCTCCGACGGCTTCTTACCGAAGCGGGCGCGGTGATGCTTGGCATCGCCCTGCTGATCTGGTCGGTGACGCCCGTCTACAACATGCTGCTGATCGCGCTCGATCCCGAGGAGGGCGAGGTCGAGTTCAGCGGCAACCTCTGGCCGCCGGAGCCGTCGCTCGACAGCTTCCGCGTGGTCCTGACGCAGGACGCCCGGTATCTTGAGCATTTCTGGCGGCAGCTCGGCAACAGCCTCTACATCGGTCTCACGACCATGTTCCTCACCGTGCTGATCGCCTCGCTGGCAAGCTTCGCCGTGGGCCGGATGCGCCTCGGCCAGGGCTGGCTTCGCACCGGCGCCGCGGTGCTCAGCAACGCCTCGCTCCTCACCTACGCGATTCCCGCATCGTTTCTGGTCTTCCCGTTTCATCGGATCATGCACGACTACGGCCTCTCCAATAACCCCTGGGCCGTCATCGCGGCGCAGGTGACGTTCGCCAGCCCGTTGGCGATTCTGATCTTGCTCGAATACGCGAGACTGATCCCGATCGAACTGGACGACGCTGCCCGTGTCGACGGCGCCTCCAGCGTGGAGGTATATCGGCGGGTGTATCTCCCGTTGACGACGCCGGCGCTCGCGGTGGTCGCCACCTACGCGCTGGTGCTCGTCTGGAACGACTACCTCTATCAGTTTGCGCTGCTCTCCTCAGAACGACACATGACGGCCGCGGTCATGCAGGCGCAGCTGTTCGACGACGCCGACCCGCCGTGGAATGCCATGATGGCCGCCGCCATCATCTACTCGCTGCCGCCGGTCGCGATCTTCCTCGTGCTTCGCCGCACCATGACGGCAGCCCTGACGAACTGGTGGCGCTGAGGCCTTGGCCGCCGCGGTCGCGGTGAGGTTCGGCCCGGGTGACGGGCCGGCTGACCGAGGCATTGCTACGGGATTGGGGCCGGCGGTCTGGGCCCGCGACACGAGTTCGGAGAGTCGGGGCTTTATCTCGGAGAGAGCAACCCCAACTCTCGGTGTGGAACCTCGCGGAAAGAATGGCGGGCTCGACGGGATTTGAACCCGCGACCTCTGGATTGACAGTCCAGTGTGCTAACCAGGCTGCACCACGAGCCCGAGCCGAGGCCTAACGGTACACCGGGCGACGGAGGTTCGTCCACCCACGCGTCAACCCGACGCGTCAGAACGTCCCGCCGCCCCCCCCGCCCATGCCGCCGCCCGAGGATCCGCTCGAGAAGCCGCTGCCGCCGCTGCTCCCGGTGGAGGCGCCGTAGCCTCGGCGCGTGGTGAGAATCGCTTCCTCGGTCCGCCGGGCGAAGGCCGTCAGGTCGTGCGCGAAGGCCGGCAAGGCAAAGTCGCTGCGACCCTGATACCAGGTCGGCGCCGCCACCTTGAGGCCCTGGAAGTTGAAGATCCAGCGCTCGGACACGCCGAGCGCGATCGCCCACGGCAGCCAGCGGTGGAGCGTGTCGGACGGCATCCGCTCGAGCCGATCCTTCTCCGCGCGCTCGAGAAACTCTTGGAAGCCGCGCACCCGAGCCAAGACCTGCACGCCGGCCCAGGTCTTGCGCGGCATGAACCAGGCCCAGCCGATGAAGATGAGCCCGCTCGCCACGACGCCGATGGGCAGCATGGGATCGTAGCGGCCGAGCCAGGCGGGGCCGAACGTCGGCAGCAATGTCGCGGAGATCGCGGTGAGCGCGCCGGCCAGCATCCATCCCTTCCGCACGCTCCCGGGCGAGGCTGGAAAGAGGCCGTCCCGGACCATCATCCGATAGAGCTGATCGCGGATCGGCGGGAACACGTTCTCGTAATCTCGTCGCACCTCGGAGAGCAGGCGCATGTTGATCACCCAGTCGGCGCCGAAAATCTTGGCGAGCACGAAGAGCTCGAACGGCCGCAGGTCGGGGTCGCCGGCCACGGGCTTCAGGCGCTTGAACATGAAGTCCGCCTCGCCGAAGGCGGTCGTGATCGGCTCGATCTCGAGATAGCCGCGAACCGCCAGGTCGACGACCGTGGCGATGACGTCGCGCGGGTGCGCGCGCTCGTCGACGAGGGCGCCCGCCTCCGCGGGGATCAGATCGGGCGGCGGGGCGTACTCGGGCTTCACCGACGGCTTCGACCCGGGATCGCGGCCGAAGGCCCACCAGACGAATCCGCCCCAGACGAGCGCGAGCAGCGGCAAGCTGAGCGGCCAGTAGTCGGCAACGACCCAGCCAGCGCGCCGGAGCGCGGAAGCGTGCGCGACATGACCCGGCGGCCAGCCGACGACCACCGTGAGGCCCTCGCGGGGGCGCAGGGCGCGGGTCGTCCGGAACCGCCAGTAGCGATCGACGCGATCGACGACGTAGTCCTGGCCGGTGGCGCCGAGCGGTCCGGCGAAGCCGGCCGTCTGCACGTCGGCGTGGGCGACGCCCGGCGGCACGGTCACGAATGCCTCGGCGTGGTTGATCGGCGCGTTCCATTCGTTGCCGGTGGCGTTCCAGTAGAGCTCGTCGTGCTCGGCGTAGCCGAGCACGCCGCGGCGCACGTGGTAGACGAACGTGACGGTTTTCTTGGTATTGATCGCGCCGGGCACCCAGGCCCTGATCGACACGTACTGATCGGGGTACGACACCTCGGAGTGTAGCGGCTGATTCGCCTCGTCGTAGGCGCCGATACCGCTCAGGGCCAGCGGAAACTCGACGCCGCCGTGCCAGTAGCGCAGTGGGATACGTCGGAACACGCCCTGATGCGCGCCGCGAAACTCGAACGTGATGTCCTCGCGGACGAGCAGGCTCCCATCGGGGTTGACCAGGATGCTCGTGACGAACGTGTCGATCGAGAACAGGCCGCGCGTCTGCGCCGCCGCCGGGGCAGCGCTCGCGAGGACGAGCGCCAGGAGCAGGAGGGTGCGGCCGATGCGCTCAGCTCCCGAAGGAGACGCGCGGGACCTGGCGGTCTTCCGGACGGTCGAGCTCGAAATACCCTCGCTTGGCGAACCGGAAGAACATCGCGACCTGATTCGACGGGAAGCTGTCGATCGTCGTGTTGAAATCGCGGACGACCGCGTTGTAGTAGCGGCGCGAGTTCTGGATCGTCTCCTCGATCTCGCCCAGCGACGACTGGAGGTCGCGGAAGTTCTGGTTGGCCTTGAGGTCAGGATACGACTCGGCGAGCGCGAAGAGCTGGCGGAGCGCGCCGGTCAGCTGGTTCTCGGCCTGGGCCCGCGCCTCGGGGGTCTGCGCCGCGACGGCGGCGCCGCGGGCGCGGATCACCTGGTCGAGCGTGGTCCGCTCGTGGGCGGCATAGCCCTTCACGGTCTCGACAACGTTGGGGACCAGATCGGTCCGCCGCTTGAGCTGGACGTCGATGTCCGACCACGCCTCCTCCGACCGCTGGCGCAGCCCCACGAGCTTGTTGTAGCCGGCGATGACCGCCACGACGAGACCGGCGAAGACGAGGAGGAAAATGATGCCACCGAGCCCCATGAATTGCCTCCTGAAACCACTCTAGCATTCGGGCTCGCGCGAGCGAAAAACCCCGCGCGCGCGTCCGGGACGGTGACCGCCTGGCACCGGGCTTGACTTGCCGGGGCAGTGCGCGAGGATTGGGGGGCTCGATGCCTGACACCACAAAGGAGACCGCCATGCCGCTCCAGACGCGCTATCTTTTCAGCGCCGCCATGAACGTCCACGCAGACAAAGACGCGATTTTCAACGAGGTCTACGACCAGGAGCACGTGCCGTCGCTCCTCAAGGTGCCGGGCGTCATCGCGGTCGCGCGCTTCAAAAGCGAGCCGGTGACGATGGGTGCTGACCAGCGACGCCTGGGCCAAGGCGGTCGAGGAAGGGCGCTGGCCGGCCCAAGTTCGGCCCTACACCTCGAACCGGCGCCACGTGATGTACCGCCGCATCTCTTGAGAGGGCGATCCCGATCGCGGTGAACGAACAACTCGATCGTCCCGAGGCGCCGTCGGGTGCCGGGCTCGTGCTGACCCACGGCGCCAGTGGCAGCTCGCGGTCCCCGTTCCTGATCGCGCTGGCCGCGGCGTTCTCGGCCAGAGGCGTCACGGTGCTCCGCTACGACCTCCCCTACCGCCAGGCGAGCGCCACAGCCCCGCCACGGCCCGAGGGCGGCGCCCGGGACCGCGAGGGACTGCGGGGCGCCGTGAAAACGATGCGGACGCTCGTACCCGGACGCGTGTTCATGGGCGGCCAGTCATACGGTGGGCGCCAGGCGAGCATGCTGGCGGCGAGCGATCCCGGGTTGGTCGACGCGCTGCTGCTCTTGTCCTATCCGCTCCATCCGCCGCGGAAGGGCACGGAGCTACGCACGGCGCACCTGCCCGAGCTCAGGACGCCGGCCCTCTTCGCGCACGGCACGCGCGATCCGTTCGGCTCGCTCGACGAGATCGAGGCGGCGCGCGGCCTGATCCAGGCGCGAACGGCGCTGCTGCCCATCGAAGGCGCCGCCCACGACCTCTTTCGGGCGCCCCGGCGCGCCGGCCCCGACGTCGTCGCCCGTATCGTCGACGGTTTCCTCGCCTTCGCGGCCGAAGGCTAGGCGCCTCTCCTAATCCCGCCCGCGCTCGGGCGCGATCGGCGAGTTGTCGGGCTCGGGCAGCGCCTCGACCCTGCCGGGCCTCTCGCGCGCACGCTCGTTCTGTTCCGTGCGTACGCGGCGCATGAAGGGGATCAGCGGCAGGACCGCGATGAAGACCAGCGAGATGAGCCAGAAGTCGTCCACGTACGCCATGACCTGCGCCTGCTCGACCGTGCTCCGGTACAGCATGGCCAGCGCGCGGCGATTGGCGGTGTAGGTGTCGGTGCCCTGGCTCACGAAGTGGTCGGTCCATCGCTTGAGCCGCTCTGCCGTGTCCGCGTTCCAGACGTTGAGGTGGGCGACCAGTGTGTTCTGGTGCTCCTGGCTCCGCCGCACCAGGAGCGTCGTGGCCAGGGCGACGCCGATGCTGCCGGCGACGTTGCGGACCACGTTGTAGGCCGAGGTCGCGTTCCCCAGTCGTTCGAGCCGGATGGTTGCGAGCGTGAGCGTCTGCAGCGGCGGGAAGACGAACCCCATGGCGAACCCCTGGAGAAAGCGTGGCCACGCGAGGCTCCAGTAGTCCATGCCGAGCGTCAGATTCGTCATCATGGTCGTCGCCACCGCGCTCAGGAGGCAGCCCCCGATCAGCATGAACCGCTGGTCGGTGCGCGCGACCAGGCGGCCCGAGATCATCAGCGAGATCATGGTCCCGAGGCCGCCGGGGGCCAGCACGAGCCCGGCGTTCCACGCGTCGTACGCCAGGATCTTCTGGGTGTAGAGCGCGACCAGCAGCACGCTCGAGTTGAATCCGAGCCCGATCAGCGCGATGCACATGGTGCCGACCGCGAAGTTGCGGTCGTTGAACACCGTCAGATCGAGGATCGGCTCGGCCGCCATCATCTCGCGGATGAGAAAGGCGGCGATCGCGCACACCGCGAGGATCAGCAGCCCGATGATGAAGGTCGAGTCGAACCAGTCGTTCTTCTCGCCGAGGTCGAGCACCAGCTGCAGGAAGCCAAACCCGAGCACCATCAGGACGAGCCCTGCCAGATCGATACCACGGGGCTTCTTGACGAACGGGTTGTCGAACAAGAACACGCTGACCATCACGAAGCCCACGAGGCCAATGGGCAGGTTGATGTAGAAGATCCAGCGCCAGGACCAGTTGTCGGCGAGCCAGCCGCCGACGGTCGGCCCGAGGATCGGCGCCAGCATGATGCCGCCGCCCCAGACCGCCATCGCCGTGCCGCGCATCCGCAGCGGAAAGATCTCCCACATGATGGCCTGCGCCATCGGGATGACGGGCCCCCCGCCGAGCCCCTGGAGAATCCGCATCACCACCAGGAATTCGAGGGTCGGCGCGATGCCCGACAGGAACGAGCTGACGGTGAAGAGCACGGTGCAGATCAGGAAGAACCGCTGGCGGCCGAAGCGGGCCGAGAGCCAGCCAGTGGCCGGGATGATGACCGCGTTGGCGGCCAGATACGACGTGATGACCCAGGACATTTCCTCGAGACCGGCCGACAGCGAGCCCTGCATGTGGGGCAGCGCGACGTTGGTCACGCTGGTGTCCAGGACCTGCATGACCGTGACCATCATCACGGAAAACGTGATCGCCCAGCGGCGGGCGGGGGTGATCGGGGGCGGCGCTCCCGGCTCTGCGACGCTCACGCCCTTACATTACCGCCCTCTTGTTAAACTGGGGCCATCGTCACCCAACGAGATCGGCAGGGTGAGGTGTCCCGGATGCTTCCCGCTGCGCTGGTGGAGTTGGTCGTCCTCATCGGCGCGCTGCTGGTCGTACTTCCCCTGCCCGCCGGCGCCCAGAGTGAGTTCCAGTCGTGGCTCAATCCGGAGCTGGGCAAGCAGATCGCGCGGTCGGACTACCGGTTCACCCTCTACCCCGATCAGAGGGTCAAGGACCAGGACTCCGGCTTCCGGCTCACCGAGCACCGGGTCACGCTCTTCCTTCCTCTGGCTCAGGACTCCGCCAACGAATTCGCGCTGGCCGCCAGGACCTTGGCCCAGGAGATCGACACGCGCGCGCGCTTCCCCAACGCGGGCGGCCGCTTCCCCAGCGAGCTCTGGGACGGCAGCGCCGGGCTCGGCTATCGCCACAAGTTCGACAACAACTGGATCGGCGGGGTGGCCGTGACGGTCGGCTCGGCCAGCGACGAGCCGTTCAACAGCGTGGACGAGATGTACTTTCGGCTGATCAGCATGCTCCGGGTCCCGCAGGGCGAGCGCAACGCCTGGATCTTCACGCTGATCTACGCCACCGACGAGCAGATCTTCGGCCACACCCTGCCCGTGCCGGGGATCGCGTACGCGTGGCTGCCGTCGGATCAATTCCATGCCGTCATCGGCTTCCCGTTCTCGTCCATCGAGTACAAGCCGGTCGAGAGCCTCGCGCTGGAGGCGCAGTACTTTCCGATCCGTCGGGTCCGCGCGCGCGTCACGTGGCAGGTCTTCCAGCCCCTGCGAGCCTACGTGGGTTTCGACTGGGACCACGATCACTACTACCGCTCCGATCGCCCCCATGACCAGAAAGACGACCAGATCTTCTACTACGAGAAGCGACTCACGGCGGGCTTGCGATTCGACCTGCGGCACATCGGGTTCGAGGTCTACGGCGGCCACGCGTTCGACCGCTTCTACTTCGAGGGGGAGAGCTACTCCGACCGCGACGCCAATCGAATCAGGGTCGGCTCCGGTCCGTTCGTCGTCGGCAAGGTCAGCGTCAGGTTCTGAGCGGACGCCTCGCGCGCGCCGTCCGCGTGGCCGGCGACCCATTCGACGAGGCAGATCGCCGGCAAGAGGTAGGCGATGCCCAGCGCAAATCCCCCGGCCACGTCCGACAGCCAGTGCGCCTCGAGATAGAGCCGGCTGAAGGCGACGGCGAGCACGATCGCCGCCGCGCCCGCGCTTCCGAGCCAGCGTTGGCGTCGTGGCAGCGTCGATCGGCGGAGCAAATAGATCGCGAGTCCAGAGAACACGACGAGGCTCAGGACGTGCCCGCTCGGGAATCCCCCGGCGGCCAGGTTCGGGCGCGGGCGGTCCACCGCCCACTTCGCGCCGAGCTGGAGCACGCCGGTTCCCGCCATCAGCAGCGGCAGCGCGAGCGCCCAGCGACGACTCCGATGCCAGAGGACCGCGACGCCGAGCGCGATGAGCGGAACGAGCCCGTAGTTCTCGCCCAGACCCGAGATCCCGTTCATCGCCGGATCGAGGAGCGGATTGCGCGCCAGGTGGACGAGCGTCCGGGCGAGGAGGTCGAGATCGGAGAGGTGCTTCGTCGCGGCCACGCCTGCCAAACCGAGGAAGCCGGCGAGCGATGCGATCGCCACGACCAGCAACCGCCGCGACCCGCTCGGCCCGGCGTCCTCGCTCGACACCTCGAGAGTATGACACGAGGCATCACCTGATGCCACTCGTGGCACCGGCGTTGCCCTGACACGCCCGATGCCCAGTTTTCGGTGGGTCGCGATCGCGATCGGCGCGGCGATCTTCGTGGTCCTGGTCGGCGTGGTTGGCACCGACGAAGCGCTCGCCGCGACCGCCCGCGCGCTGGGCTGGCGATCGCTTCTCGTGTGCCTGCCGTTCGCGCTGATCATGGGCGTCGACACGCTCGGATGGCGATTCGCGTTCGCCGACGACCGCGTGCCGTTTCTCCGACTGGTCGCCGCCCGGATGGCGGGCGAAGCCGTGAACGTGATCACCGCGGTGGTCCCGATCGGAGGCGACGCGGTCAAGGTCTGGCTCCTCGGGCCGTACGTGCCGTATCGCGAGAGCGTGGCCTCGGTCATCATCGCCAAGACCACGATCACGATCGCTCAGGCGCTGTTCCTGCTGGTCGGCGTGGGGTTCGCGCTGGCGCTGGCGGTGGACGCGCGCCTGGTGAGCGCGATGCTCTGGCTGCTGCTCGTCGAGCTGATCGGGGCAGGCGGATTCTTGATCGTGCAGGTCGCCGGCCTCGTGAGCCGCGGCGCGCGCCGGCTCGCGCGATTCGGAGCGCTCCGCGCCCTGGCCGCCGCGGAGGATCTCGATCAGACGCTCCAGGCGTTCTATCGGCGACGGTGGCGCCGCTTCGGCGTGTCAGTCGGATTCCACCTGCTCGGGTGGTTCATGGGCGTGGTGGAGACATGGCTGTTCTTGAGGGTGCTTCAGGTTCGCGCGTCGCTCGCCACGGCGCTCGTGATCGAGACGCTGGGCTCGGCCGTTCGCTTCGCCACCTTCTTCGTGCCCGGCAGCCTGGGCGCGCTCGAAGGTGCCAACACCGCCGCGTTCGCGGCGCTGGGGCTCGGGGCGCAGGCCGGGCTGGCCTTCAGCCTGCTCAGGCGACTTCGACAGGCAGTATGGATCGGCCTCGGAGGGCTCGTGCTCGTCCTGGCGCATCGAGGGGCGCGCCCCGCCCCGAAGGCAGCAGCGTGACCACCGGCGTCTTGGACTCGGCATCGGTGCGACGCGCCTCCAGGCGTTCCATGCTTCCGAGCGGCACCATCAGGGGCAGCGCCCCGACGACCATGCGGATGTCATGTGGATTCCCGCGATTGACGCGTACACGGACGCGCCGACCTCGATAGAGCCCAACCCCCTCGCGGCATCCCGGGAGTTCGAGCATCATCTTGATCAAGTGCGCCAGGACACGCGTCCGCGTCACGCGCGGGATGACGCACACGTCGAAGAAGCCGTCCAGGGGCGAGGCCGCGGGGGTCAGGCTGAGAAAGCCGCGATAGGTCTCCACGTTCGCGATCGTGACCAGCGCCGCCCGGTCCGCGACCAGCTGGCCGTCGATCTCGACCTGGATCGAGTCCAGGGAGGTTTCGCGCAAGCGCTTCGCGGCGGTCCCGTAGTACATGAGCAACCGCATGTAGTGCTGTCGTGGGTGCCGCCGGATCCGCTCGACGGTGTGCTGGACTCGCGCGAGAAAACCGAAGCTCTCGTGTGAGAGGAACATCCGGTTCCCGGCCACACCGAGGTCCGCCCACACCAGATCGCCTCGACCGAGGAGCTCGACGACGTCATCGGGCTCACGCGGGTGCTCGAACACGCTCGTGAAGAGGTTGCCGAAGCCGCTCGGCACCGGCACGAACGGCACCGAGAGCCTGACGGCGGCCGCGGCCGCCTCGCTGAGCGACGCATCACCGCCGACGGCGACGAGAAACGAGAAGGTGCCGTCGCACGTTCTCGTCCACTGCCGGAGCTGGTTCAGCTCGCGGAAGGCGAGCAGACTCGGCGCGTACCCCTGGGCCTGGAGCCTACGGCGCAGATGTCTGGCCAGCCCGAGGGCGCGGCCGTCACCGGAGCCGGGCGTGACGACGATCTGAACGGGCGTTTCCATGGCCTCTCGCGCTCGCCGTTGAGACGTGCTGCGCGATCACGGTGCCTCCTTTGTGGAGCCGCGACGGACTGGATGCGCGATGACTGCCGGGTCGCGATCGAGCATCGACCGTGCCATCGAGGGCGACGAGTCGAGCAAAGGCGCGTTCTCGTTGAGTTCGCGGAGCGTTCCGGCGATCGATCGATCGCCGGCCGGCGGGATCAACGATCAGGCGCGCCGGACAAAACTACCGGGTCGACGAGAAAAACTACTGAGTAAAAGCTACCGGGGAGCGCTAGTCGGCGAGCGCCCGAAACGGCGACGGCCCCGCCTCGGTCCAGCGATCCGGCACGATGCCGAAGGCTTCGATGAAGCGCTGCCAGCCGCTCGCGAAGGAGATCGTCATCCCGAGATCGAGCACCTCGTCGTCGGAGAAGTGCCGGCGCAGCTCCTCGTAGAACGCGTCGTCGAGGGCGGGCCGGTCGCCCGAGAGACGGTCGGCCAGGCGCAGCGCGGCCTTGGTCCGCTCGGGCAGGTCAGAGTGCTCGTAGTCGGCGAGCTTGGCGACCAGATCTTCCGTCGCGCCCCGGCGCACGGCCGAGGACGAGCGCGCCAGGCTTCAGTGCACGCACTGGTTGTTCCAGGCGAGCTTGACGCGCACCAGTTCGAAGAGCTCGGACTCGATGCGCGAGCCGCCGCCGTAGATGTAGCGGATGAAGCCCCACGTGGCGTCGAGCAAGCCCGGCCGGCGCGCCATGGTCAGGAACAGGTTGTCGTCCTGATAGGCGTTCCGGTACCAGCGCTCCAGCAGTCCTCGGGCTTCGTCGCTCAGGTCTTCGCGACGCGCCTTCGGCAAGAGCCCGCGCTCGTTGGCCATGGACGTCCTCCGTGCTCGATCGGCGTCGGATGCGTCTTAGGGCGGTATACAGCGCCCCTTGCGATCAGGTCAATGGAGGAGCTGCGATCGGAGCTAGCGGGACGACAGCGTGACGCCGTCGAGGTCGTGCTGCCACCCCGGATCGGCGACGTGGCGAAGCTCGTGGGCGATGCACTCGTAATCGTCGCGAGCGCAGTAGACCTCGATGCGGCCGTTCGGGTAGCGAACGGTGCACCCACGATTGTTGAGCGCGCCGGCGGCGCAGATGTGGCGCACCTCACCGATGTAGAGCGTGACCGGGCCGTTCTGGTAGCCGTCGAACGGCGCCGTCGCGCATCCGACGACCATGACGGCCAGCGCGACCATCGTCGCGATCAGGACGGTGCGTCTCACGCCCTCGAAATAGTGCACGTGGGGTGCCAGTGAAGTCGCGGCCCCGAAAACGCAGCAGCGCTTGGGGGTTACCGATCGCGGGTGGCCCTCGCCCGGCGCAGGGTGGCACCGGGGGTGTCAAAGTCGTGTGAGAGCGGCGCTCAGCTACACTGCGGGTACTGGCGCGTGCCCCAGCACTTCTGCCCGTCGCCGAGCCAGTAGTTCCACCCGCGGCCGTCGTACCGAAAGACGCCCTGGCTTCGATCGACGCTCCGCTCCCGGCCGGCGGGCGCGATCGGCTGGCTCCACTGCGAGCCCGCGCCGAAGCTGAAGCCCTGGATGATGATCGATCCGCCGCGGCCCGCGTCGAGGGCTCGAGAGTCAGCGAACGCGAAGGGGACGAGCAGGAGCATGACGAGAGAGGCCAGGGCGAGTGCCCGCATATGCGACTCCGCAATCGAGAGAGTGCGTGATCTTCGTCTCTCTCGCGCGGGCTGTCAAGACGAAACGCGAGAGATTTTCCGGAATTCGAACGTATTCAGCGTTCGCTGCTTCGGAAGCGTATCTGCACGATGAACGTCTCCGAGGAGGACTTCGTGTCGTTCGTATCGATCGACAGCGGAGTGGACCACGATGAACGTCACGCTTGCAGTCTTCTGACTCTTGTGGATGCTGCCCACCGGCAGGCTTGCGTCCCAGAGATACCCGATGAGACGCGCCCGCAGCGCCTCAGGCCAGTGCGGCCATACGACGAAGACGTGAGCGGCCGCATCGGACGTCGCTTGCTGACGTATGTCGGCCCGGTCCGGGAGCGCGACGACTTTCCAACTCCACTCCAGCCACGGCGTGGCGTTGAGATCGATCTGGATCTTCTTGGCTATGGTCGAATGGTCACCATGGCTGCGCATGCGCAGCGCTCGCCCGCCGTCGATTTCGACAACGGCGAAGTCATAGGCAGGACGACCACCGATCGTGTCGTATGCGCGCCATGTCTCGGGGACCCCTCGGCTGTCCAATCGCTGTCGCGTCCAGTTCTCCACGAGAACGATTTCGATAGCGGGCCCGGCCGAGGCGCGAAGCCTGCCGTGAGAGCGCTGACCACAGCCGCGAGCGTGACGAGGAGCGGGCGGCCCAGGCGTTCGGTCATCGGTGTCGACTATCCGAAGCTGGTTGTTGCTCGCTGGAGGCCAATACCCCCATACTCGCGCTCGATGAGCGTGCCTCGCCCCGAGCGGTTCACGATCCTGGTCATTGACGACGACGAGCTGGTACGCGAGATGGTCGTCGAGCTGCTCCAAACGGAGGGGCACCGGGTTCTCAGCGCATCGAGCGGCGAAGACGGGCTGGCGACGGTCCGGGCGGTCCGGCCTGACCTGATTCTGGTCGACCACCACATGCCCGGGATGACCGGCCACGAGGTTGTCCAGCGGCTGAAGGCCGATGCCTCGACCGGACCGATCCCGGTCGTCGCCTTGACCTCGGCGGGCGGCGAGGACGTGCACAAGCTCAGCCTCGCGGGGGCCGTTGCCTTCATCCCGAAACCCTTCGACCCCTCGGAGTTTCGCCGCCTGATCGCCGACATCTTGAGCGTGACGACCGGGAGGACGCGGCGCACCGAGTCGTGATGGTGGGCGGAACAGGGATCGAACCTGTGACCTCGGCCTTGTAAGGGCCGCGCTCTTCCAACTGAGCTATCCGCCCGTGCTTTGCATCTTACGCGGCTACGATACGGGATGCCTAGCGCCGGGCGCCGACGCTACCGGGAACGCTACCGAGTCCATTTTCCGCGCCGCCTCGGCCAGGTCCGTCGCGCTCACGATGTTGTAGCGGTCGAACACGCTCCGGGTCTTGTAGCCGGTGATCTCCATCGCAACGCGCGCGCTCACGCCCGCCGCCACCATGTTGCGCACGGCGGTGCGCCGCAGGTTGTGGCGGTACATCCCCGGGACGGCGGCCGCCGCGCACGCGGTCGCCCAAGCTTTTCTGGTCGGTAGAGGTAGCCCATCAGCGGCTCCTCCTGTCGAGGCTGTCCTTCATCGCGGCGGTTCTCCTTCGGTGGGTGTGTCCGCAGGAAACTCGGAGCGCATGTGCTTCCATACGATGAACTCCTCGCCGCTCCGATCCCGTTGGATCCGTCCGCGCCAGACTCCACCGTCGCGGTCCACGCCGATGGCGTTGTGGCCCTGAGCGTCGAGCGCTACCTGGACGAGCTGCGGTTGTGGCATGACACACCCATCCCTTCTCGTTGGACTTTCGGGCGTAGATCGCGGCGGTCAACGAACCACCGCCCTCCTGAGAAGTGTTCGGAGCTCCTGTTCGACGACGCGCCGACCGAGGCGAGGGCCGCGCGGGCGGCGGCCTGACTACGGGAAGCTGGGGGGGCGTGGGCCCAAGCTGCTTGTCGGGGCGGACGGCGACCGGTGACGGAAATGGGGGAGGCGCTCCCCCCATTTCGGGCTCCGGCTCCCGCGCTCTTCCAACTGAGCTATCCGCCCGTTGCCTCCGAGTCTACGGCAGCTCGATGAGCCCGCCGCCTCGCATCCCGCCCGGACCAACACGCGGGTCGGGAGGCATGCGCGCGGGGATGACGAGCGACGACGCCGCTTCGCGGCGAAGCTCCTGCAGCTCGCGCACCGTGCGCTCGATCGCGGCCTTGGCGCCGGCGGCAAACTTCTCCACGGCGTCGGAGAGGGAGCTCGCCTCGATGTCGAAGCCGAGCGGCAGGACACCGGTCTGCGTCAGGATCTGCGCCTCGCCCGCGTAGAGGACTTTGCGGCCGAGGTCGACCGTGCCGTCTGGTTTGACCGGGGTGAGCACGCGGATCGTGCCGATCCGACGGTCGGTGTAGGTGTCCTCGCGATACAGCGCCGCGGGGTCCATCGTGGGTTCGGCAGGGTCTTGTCCAAGTGCCATGTCGAGGTCCTCTGTTAACCCTGGTCAGCGACTGAGTCCGAGCGCGGCCAGGCGCGCGGCGGTCGGCACGCCGTCGGCGTCCCATCCGCGCAGCGCGTAGTATTCGTCGAGCATCGCATCGAGCTCCGCCGGCGGGCAATACATGCCGGCCGAGGGCCCGTCGGGGATCGGCTCGTGCATCACCTTCCACGGCAGCACGTCCTGGGCGCGACGCACGCCCTCGCGCACGTTGAAGAGGCGCTCGAGGTTGATGATGCGCTCGCCCACCCGCTCGATCTCCTCGACCGTCACGTCCCAGCCGGTGACCGCGCGGACCATCCTGACGTATGGCTCACCGACGAAGAGGCCAAAGCCGCGCTCGGAGGTGAACCGGCACAGGACGAGCGAGTCGCCGACCGCGGTGAAGTGCTGGCTCCGCACCGCGAACGCCGGCTTGTCCTTCGTGCCGCGGCGGTCGAACCCCTGCGCGTACTGCGGCGTGGGCCGCGTGTCGTGATGGCTGCCGCCGCGGGTCGCGGTCGCGTAGCCGATCGAGAGCCCCTTGAGCGCGCGAGCCGAGTGCGCGGGCAATTCGAGGCCCTTCACCGCGTACACGAGCTTCGTGCCCTCCGGATGAACCGACGCCGCGAGCCGCCAGGCCCCGTCGGCGATGCGCGCGCCGAAGCCCTCGCGGCGCGCGGTCATCTCGACCAGGCGCAGCATGCCGCGCCAGTCGCCCCAGCCGAACGGCACGCCGATTTCGTCCTTGCCGAGCCAGCCGCGCTCGACCGCCTCGGCGACGAACGCCAGCGTGACGCCGAGCGAGATCGTGTCCATCCCGAGCAGATCGCAGAGATCGTTCGCCAGGATCAGCGCCTCGGGATTCGAGATCCCGAGCATCGGTCCCAAGGCGAAGATCGTCTCGTACTCCGGCATCTTGGCCCGGGTGCCGGCGAACTCGCCCTCGGCGATCGCGTACTGCTTGCCGCACGCGACCGGGCACTTGAGGCACGTCGTGTCGCGGTCGTGGTAGTGGGCCTTCATCTCCTCGCCGCTCACCGCGCGCGCCTGGGCGAACGTCTCCTGGCGCAGGTTGTAGGCGCCGAGGCCGCCGAGGGCGTTGATCGGCCCCACCAGGAAGGGCGTGCCGAACGTCGTGAGCGCCTTGGTGCCGGTCTTGAGCGGCTCGCGCGTCTCGTCGATGAGCGCCTTGAGCGCCGCGTTGTCGGCGACCTCGGTCTTGCGGGCGCCGCGCACCACGACGGCCTTGAGGTTCTTGCTGCCGAGGACGGCGCCGATGCCGCCGCGCCCGGAGACACCCTCGCGGTTGCGCCAGTAATGAGCCATCGCGGCGAAGCGCACGCGATGCTCGCCCGCCGGACCGATCGCGATCGCGTCCGCGTCGGCGCCCTCGGCGTCGACCAGCGCCGTCACGGTCTCGCGCGTCGTCTTGCCCCAGAGCTGCGGCGCCGGCTTCAACGTGGCGCCCGTCTCGGTCACCAGCAGGTAGGACGACGCGGCCGCGCGGCCGGAGATCACCACCGCGTCGAAGCCCGTGCGCTTGAGCGTCGCCGGGAAGCGCCCGCCGAAGGTCGAGTCGAAGAAGAGGCCGGTCAGCGGTGACTTGGTCGCGACGCAGGCGCGGCTGTTGCCGGGCACGGTGGTGTCGGTGATGGGCCCCACGCCGAAGACCACCGCGTTGGCCGGCGCGAACGGATCGGCCTGCGCCGGCACCGCGTCGTAGAGCAGGCGCGCGGCGAGGCCGTTGCCGCCGAGGAACGCGCGAGCGGCGTCCTCGCCGAGCGGCTCGACGCACGCTGCACCCGTCGTCAGATCGACGTGCAGGATGCGGCCGCCGTAGGCCTTCACTGTCCGATGTCCTTCAGGCACTTGCGCGCTGCCTCGGCCTGCTCGGCCGTCACGCCGGTCTGGGCGAGGAGCTTGCGGCACACGGTCGCCGCCGCGTCGACTTGCTTGAGCGCCGCGAAGCTGGCGCCGGCCCCGAGGAGCCCGCGGCGGCCGGCTGGCGACTCGGGCGCGACGTACGCGGCCGTCATGAAGTACTCGGCGGCGGAGAGGAAATCGCCCTCGCTCTGGTAGGTCTCGCCGATCCCGACGGCGGCGGCCGCGACGGCGTTCTTGTCGTCGCTTCGGATCACGCGCTCGAGGACGCCGCGCGCCTCGCCCCAGCGCTTGTCCTGCGAGAGCAGCCGCGCGTAGCCCAGCGACGCTTCGGGCCGCTGGGCGGTTACGCTCGCATCCTTCACGGCGCGCGTGTAGGCGTCGAGCGCGCCGGCGTGGTCCCCGGTCGCCTCGCGCGCCCGCGCGAGAGCGAGCCAGGCGCGCGGCGCCCGCGGGTCGGCCGGCGAGGCCGTCACGAACTCCTCGAGTCCGGGTCGTGCCTGGGCGGCCTGGCCCGCCTCCACCTGTGCCTCCGCCAGCGTGATGCGGGCCGGCTCGACGAAGGGGCTCTTGGGAAACGCTTTCCCGAGCAGCGTGTACGCTTCGCTGACGACGGGCCAGGCCGAAGCCGCGGCGGCGCCGGCGCCGACACGCTCGAGGCCGTCGTCCGCCGCGTCGTCGGCCGGGAACTCGCTGGCGAGCCGCTTGGCCATCGCGAGGGCGCCCGGCCAGTCCTTCTCCTCGACGGCGATCCCGGCCAGCAGGTACATCAACCGCGGCGCCCCGCGTCCCTTCGGGGCGCGCTCGAGCGCTGCCAGCGCCGCAGGCTTGACTTCCTTCAGCGCCCCGCGCTGGGCGGCGATCGCCGCAAGCCCGTAGCCGGCGACAGCCGCGACGCCCGCCGTGCCGCTGTCGCGCGCCTCCGTGAGCTTGGCCGTCGCGACGTCGAGCTGGCTCTGGGCGAGCGCGACCGAGCCGAGGCCGAGAGCGCTCAGCGGGCCCGCGCCCTCCGCCTGCGCCTGCGTGAACGCGTTGGCGGCCTCGCCCTGACGGCCGGCCGCTAACAGGGTGGCGCCGAGCGCCGCCTGCGCGCGGCCGAGCAGCGGCGGAAACGGCGCGCGCCGGATCCAGTCGCGGAGCGCCGTCTGCGCGCCGGCCACGTCCCCGGTACGCATCAGCAAGAGTGCCCGGTTGAGCCGCGCGAACTCCGTGCGCGGGGCCCGCGGGAACGCCGCGATGACACGGTCGAGGAGCTGCTGCGCCGTCGCGCGATCCTTGTCGTCGCGCAGCGCCAGCTCCGAAGCGAGCTCGAGCGCGTCGGGGGCACGCGGATCGTTCGGCTGCGCCTGGACGAACGCGAGGAACTCGCGGCGCGCGTCCTCGGGCCGATCGTGACGCATCAGCGCCCACGCGAGCCCGAGCCGGGCCGACGACGCCTGCGCGTGCTCCGGAGCATCGGCGAGCACACGGCGGAACGCGGACGCCGCCATCACGTGATCGCCGCCGTAGTAGGCGGTCTCGCCCTGCAGCAGCAGGGCGGCCGCGCGCGCGTCGGGCGACGGGGCTGCGGCGACGACTCGCGCCAGATCGCCCACCGCCTGGGCGAACTCCCGGAGCTCGAAGTTGCTCTGGGCCAGGCGGTACGACGCGGCCGGCGTGAGGGTGGCGCCCAGGAGCTCCTGCGCGAGCGGGGGTACGTCCGTCGACTTCTTGGCCTCGACCAGCGCGCGCATGAGGCGGATCAGCACCGGCTGCACCAGCGGCGAGCGCTTCGCTTCGAGCCCGCGCACCGTGCTTCTGGCGCCGTCCGGGTCGGAGGCGACCAGCGCGAGCGCGAGCCCCGCCTCGACCCAGTGGCGCTCGTTGCCGCTGTTCCGGGGCGAGGCCAGATACGAGCGAAACGCCGTCGCGGCCTCCGGGTAGCGCTCGACGGCAAGGCTCCACCAGCCGAGACGCGCCAGGCCCGCCTCGAGCATTGGATGGGCGCCGCCTTGCACGAACTGGCCCAGCTCACGGATCGCGCGATCGTACTGGCCCACGCGCCCAAGCGATTCGCCGAGCCAGAAACTCACGTCACGCGCGAGCAGCGGCGGCACGCCGCGGGACGACAGCGCGGTCCACGTCGCCACGGCGTCGTCCGGGCGGCCGAACGCGTAGTTCGCGAGCCCGAGGCCGTGACGCGCCCAGGCCTCCAGCGGGTACGGCGCCGCCGTGAGGAACTGAGTGAACGTGTCGCGGGCGCGCGACCACTCGCCGAGCCGGAGCGCGGTCCAGCCGCTGCTGTGCAGGCTCCACACCGTGAACTCGGCCGCGCGCGGACCCTGCGCGACCTGACGGAAGAGCTGGTCCGCTTGCTGGAAGCGATTGAGCCGGTAATAGGTCTCGGCGAGCCAGTACCGGGCCTCCGTGATCAGCTCGCGCTCCGTGCCCTTGCGCGCCGCCTGCTCGAGATCCTCCGCGGCGTCCTCGTACTCGCCCTTGGCGTAGTGCGAGCGCCCGCACTCGAGCGCCTTCGACGCGACGCCGAATGCCGCCCCGACGCACGCGAGCGCGCCCGGAGGCGCCAGCGCCGCGATCGGCTTGTCCGCCGCCGGCACCACGATGGACGCCAGGGGCATCGGCGGCAGCTCGGCGGGCGACGGCGGCAACGGCAGGTCGAGGGCCGCGATCGGAGGCTTCTCGACCGGCGCTTCGGCGAACGGCACGAGGTTCGTGAGATCGGGCGGCGGTGGAACCAGCGGCAGCAGCGTCGCCGCCGCCGTCGAGCCGGGCGCGGCGAGGAGCGCGGCCGACAGCGCCAGCGAGAGCGCGCGCCGGATCACTGGCGCTTGTCTCCCGTGGCGGGCGCCGGGGGCTTGGCGAGCCGTCCCTTGATCGCGGTAGCGCGATTGCGCGCCCAGTCTCGCAGCTCGGCGTTCGGGCTCTTCGCGGCCACCGCGTCATAGGCGCCGAGCGCGCCGCGCAAATCTTGCAATTCCTCGCGCGCGAGGCCGAGGCCGGCGAGCGCGCGATAGCGGTCGTCCGCCTCGACACCCTTCACGGCCACGACGCCCTCGAACGACTTGGCGGCGTCCTTGAACCGCTTGAGCTTCAGCTCCGACTCACCCGCCATCAGGAGCGCCCGGGCGCGCAGCCCGTCCTCGTCGCTGGCCGCTGCCGCCTTGGCCTGGGCGGCCGCCTCTTTCCAGTCCTTGCGCTTGAACGCCGCCGCCGCGAGATCGTACGCGGCGTTGAGCGCCAGCGGGTGGTCGGGAAATTCCTTGCGAAGGCGCCGCCACGCCGCCTCCTGCTCCTTCGGCTGGTTCAGCCGGCCCGCGATCCCCGCGGCGTCGAAGAGCGCTTCGGGCGTGGGCGGCGACTGGTTCATCAGCTGCGTGTAGACGCTCTGCTGCTGGGCGCGGCTGCCGTGGGTGACCTGCGTCTCCGTGATCTTGCGTCGAGCCTCCGGCGCCAGCTCGTGCGACGGATACGCCGCGACGAAGGCGCGCAGATCGTCGACGCCGTCCTTCCACTGCCCCGCCGTCACCCGCGCCCAGCCGAGCAGGTACTGCGAGCTGGGGATGAGCTTGTTCCCGCTGAACTTCGCCGGGAAGCTCTGCAGCAGCGGGATCGCCTCGTCGAAGCGCTTGAGCTCCACGAGCGCGCGCGCCAGCGAATACGTGGCCGAGCCGGCCTGCGGATGATTCGGCCAGGCCGTGAGCAGGTCGCGAAACTCCTTGGCCGCGGCTTCCGGGCGCCGGAGCTCCAGATCGGTCCATGCGAGGCCGTAGAGCGCGTCGGGAGCCAGCGGCGACGCCGCGTCCTTGCGGACGACCTCGTCGTAGGCCGCGCGCGCCTCGCCGAGCCGCTTCACGCGCAGCAGCGCTTCCGCCTCCCAGAACTTCGCTTCCATCGGCTCGCCCGCCGGCGGCAGCGTGCGCAGCCGGCGGAAGGCCTCGAGCGCGGATTCGGCGTCGCCCAGGGCCAGCCGGGTGCGCCCGAGAAGCAAGACGGCCGACGACATGCGCGCGTCGGTGGGATTCTCGGCGACGAACCGCTCGAGGGTCCGGCGCGCGAGGGCGTGCAGGCCGTCGCCGAACGCCTGCTCGCCGACGAGCCACAGCCGCGCAGCCTCGTCGAGGGCGACCGCGGACGGGGCGGGAAGGGCGACCAGGAGAAACGACGTCAACGCCGAAACCGAAAGCAACCGGCGCGTCATGATGACAGCCCATCGTAGCATGCTTGTGGTACGGTCTCAGCGTGGCGCTGTGCGTGTTCGACCTCGATCACACCCTCATCCAGACCCCGCTCGATCTCGCCACCATGGCCCTCGACATGCGGGCGCTCATCGAGCGCACCCACGGCCCCCTGCCGGCCCGCGACGAGCGTTACCGGGTGGGCGAGCTGATCGCCTACTGCAAAGCGCAGGCTCCCGCGCTCGAGGCCGCCGTCTGGGAGCTCGCCCTCGACCACGAGCGGCGCGCGATGGACGTGGCCGCCCTCGAGCCCGGCGCCCTGACGGCGGTCACCGGCGCCCGTCGGGCGGGCTTCGCGACGGCGCTCTGGACGAACAACGCGCGCGAGCTGACGCTGCCCGCGCTCGAGCGCCTGGGCCTGGCCACCGAATTCGACCTGGTCGTGACGCGCGACGACATGCGCGCGCTGAAGCCCGATCCCGACGGGTGGCGGGTGATCTCGGAGCATTTCAGCCGCCAGGGCGCCGGCGACGCGGTCGTCGTCGGCGACTCGTGGGTGGACGGTCTCGCCGCCGCCGCGGTGGGCGTCCCGTTCGTCGCCTACCGCGCGCGCCCCGGGGAGCTCGAGCGGTGGCGCGTGACGCCCATCGCCCATCTCACCGATCTGGCCCTCCTGCCCGCGTGGCTCGCGGAGCGGGGTAACGGGCGGCGCTAGGGATGGAGCTGTTCAGTCAGCCGGAGCGCGCGGGCGCCGCCGCGAAGGCGCCGGCACCCCTCGCCGATCGGATGCGACCGCGCCAGCTCGACGAGATCGTCGGCCAGGAGCACTTGCTGGGGGCCGGCCGCGTGCTGCGGACCGCGATCGAGACTGGCGAGCTTCACTCGATGATCCTGTGGGGCCCACCGGGCTCCGGCAAGACGACCCTCGCGTCTTTGATGGCGCACGTGACGGGCGCGCGCTTCGTCGCGTTCTCGGCGGTGCTGTCGGGGGTCAAGGAGATCCGCGAGGTGATCGCCGAAGCCGAGCGCGAGCGCGGTCGTCACGGCGCGCGCACGATCCTGTTCGTCGACGAGATTCACCGCTTCAACCGCGCCCAGCAAGACGCCTTCCTGCCCCACGTCGAGAAGGGCACGATCGTGCTCATCGGCGCCACCACCGAGAACCCGTCCTTCGAGGTCAACTCCGCGCTGCTCTCGCGCTGCCGCGTCTATGTCCTGCGCGGGCTCGAGGCGGACGACTTGCTGACGATCGCGCGGCGGGCGCTCGCCGACGGTGAGCGCGGCCTCGCCCAGCTCCACCCGGAGGTCGCGCCCGAGGCCCTCGTCGCGATCGCCACCGTCGCCAACGGCGACGCGCGGGTCGCGCTGAACGTGCTCGAGCTGGCCGTGTCGCTCACGCGGCCCAGTGGCGGCCGGCGGCACCTCACCGAGGCCTCGATCCGCGAGGCGGCGCAGCGGCGCACGCTCCTCTACGACAAGAGCGGCGAGGAGCACTACAACGTGATCTCGGCCCTGCACAAGTCGCTGCGGGACTCGGATCCGGACGCCGCGCTCTACTGGCTCACCCGGATGCTCGAGGCCGGAGAGGACCGACTCTACATCGCGCGTCGGCTCGTCCGCTTCGCCTCCGAGGACGTGGGCAACGCCGACCCCGCCGCGCTCACGCTGACCCTGGCCGCCAAAGAGGCCTACGACTTCCTGGGCGATCCCGAGGGCGAGCTGGCGCTGGCCCAGGCGACGCTCTACCTGGCGTTGGCGCCGAAGTCGAACGCCGTCTACGTGGCGTACAACGAGGCGAAGGACGACGTGAAGGAGCGCCCGGCGGAGCCGGTACCGCTGCACATCCGCAACGCGCCCACGGGCCTGATGAAAGATCTGGGCTACGGCGCGGGCTACCAGTACGCTCACGACGCGCCGGAGGCGCGTGTGGACCAGGAAGACCTGCCGGAGGCGCTGCGCGGGCGCCAGTACTATCGGCCGACCGATCGCGGGCTCGAGGCGGAGCTCGGACGTCGCCTGGCCGAGTGGAAACATTGGCGATCTGAGCGGCGACGCCCTAGGGTATAGGCATGTGGCCGCTGAATCTGCTCCGAAAGCGCCACTGGGTCCTGCTGGGGTTCAGCGTCCTGTTCCTCCTCACCTACAGCGGGTTCGTCAGCTGGGGCAAGGTCGAGCTGGCGCTCCAGTACCTCGCGGACCAGCCGGCGGTACGTGAGAGGTTCGCGACGCCTATAGGTCGTGGCGAGGCGATCGTCACCTCGTTCATGTTCGTGCTGCTCACGCCGCTGGCGCTGGCCGCCGCCGGCGGTGTCGTCGCCTTCGTCGGCGCGATCGGTGCCGGTATCATCAGGATGTTCGTGCCATTTCGCCAACTGCCGGACTGGTTCTTCCTGGGCGCCGCGTACGTCGGCATCGTCATCGGGATCTGGCTCGCGCGGGACTGGTGGATCGGGCTGGTGTGGGAGCTCGTAGGCCTCATCGCCAAGGCCATTTTGATCGCGACCCAGTAGGCTCGGCCGGCCGAACCCCCCTGCTAGAATAGCTTCATGCCACGCCTGCGCGTGGGCGTCGTCTTCGGCGGGCGCTCCGGCGAGCACGAGGTCTCGCTCGCCTCCGCCGCTTCCGTCATCGCCGCCCTCGAGGAGCTCGGTCACGCGGTCGTCCCCCTCGGGATCGCCCGGAGCGGCCGCTGGGTGGTCGGCGGAGATCCGCTGCGGGCGCTGGCGGCTGATGCGCGGGTCGCACTGCCGTCGGGCGACGCCGACGGCGCCGTGAAGAAAGCCCTCGCCGACCGCGCCGAGGCCGTCGACACCGCCTCCGGCCAGAGCCTGGTCCGCACCGAGCCTGCCGGCAGCCTTCCTCCCGAGCTTCGCCAGGGCCTCGACGTGGTCGTCATCATGCTGCACGGCCCCTACGGCGAGGACGGGACGATCCAGGGGCTGTTCGAGCTGGCCGACGTGCCCTACGTCGGCGCGAGCGTCCTCGCCTCGGCCGTCGGCATGGACAAAGTGACGATGAGGGCCGTGTTCCAGGCGCACGGCCTGCCGATGGCCGAGTACGTGGTCGTCCATCGACACGAGTGGCGCAGCGCTCGCGCGCGCGTGGCCGCGCGCGTCGCCCAGACGCTGGGCTTTCCGTGCTTCGTCAAGCCCGCGAACCTCGGCTCGAGCGTCGGGATCAGCAAGGTCCGCGACGCCGCGGCGCTTCCCGCCGCTGTCGACCTCGCGGCCAGGCACGATCGCAAGATCGTCGTGGAGCGCGCCGTGCGTGGACGCGAGATCGAGGTCAGCGTGCTCGGCAACGACGAGCCGGCCGCGTCGCTTCCGTGCGAGATCACGTACGAGAGCGAGTGGTACGACTACTCGACGAAGTACCTCGAGGGCCAGGCGAGGGTCACGGTGCCGGCGCCCGTGTCGCCGGAGATCACGCGGCAGGTCCGCGAGCTGGCGATCGCCGCCTTCCGGGCGATCGACTGCTCGGGGATGGCGCGCGTCGATTTCTTTCTCGAGGGCGACCGGTTGCTGATCAACGAGATCAACACGATCCCCGGCTTCACGTCGACGAGCGGCTACGCGAAGATGTGGGAAGCCACCGGCCTCCGCTACACCGAGCTGATCGACCGCCTGATCGCCCTCGCCCTCGAGCGTCACCGGGACAAGAGCCGGGCGAGTTGACGTCGGGCGCTGGAGGACCTGTGGACGAGCCGCTCGGGTTGACAGGTCCGCCAACGAGCGCTCCACCACACGTTGTCATCGCGGGTGGGGGCACGGGCGGTCACACGAGCCCGGGTCTCGCGGTCGCGACCCTCCTGCGCCAGCGGTCTTACTCCTGTGTCTGGATCGGCTCTCGGACCGGCGTCGAGGCCAAGCGCGTCCCGGAGAGTGGAATCCCCTACATCGCGATTTCCACCGGCAAGCTCCGGCGCTCCTGGGCGTGGCAGAACGTGGCCGACCTGCTCGTCAACGCCCCGATGGGAGTCCTGGACGCCGTGCGGGCGCTACGCGCCTTGCACCCCCGCGTCGTCTTCGGTACGGGCGGCTTCGTCGCGCTGCCCGTCGTGCTCGGTGCCGCGCTCCTGCGCTTGCCCATCGTCCTGCACGAGCAGACGGCCGTTCCCGGCCTCGCGAACCGGATCGGAGCCCGCTTCGCCAGCCGCATCGCGGTCACCTTTCCCGGCAGCGCCGACACCTTTGCCTCTTCTGGCGTCACCGTAACTGGCAATCCGCTTCGCCCCGAGCTCCGCGACGGCTCGAGGGCGAGCGCGATCGCCCGCTTCCAGCTCGATCCGGCTCTGCCGCTCGTGTACGTCACAGGGGGCGCGCTCGGGGCGCACCGCATCAACCAGGTCGTCGCCGACGCGATCATCCCGCTCCTCGAGCGCGCGCAGGTCATCCACCAGTGCGGCGACAATCCCGCAACGGGCGACCGGAGGGCGCTCGAGGGCCTGCGCGCGACGCTGCCGCCCGCGCTGGCGCGCCGCTACACCCTCGTGCCCTACGTCGGCGCCGAGCTCGCCGAGATCTATGCGACCGCGGCGCTGGTGGTGGCGCGCGCGGGCGCCGGCACCGTGAACGAGTGCTGCCAGCTCGGGAAGCCGGCGCTCTACGTGCCGTTACCGGGCGCTCGGGGCGACGAGCAGACGGCGAACGCGCGGCTCGTCGAGCGCGCCGGCGGAGCGGTCATGATTCCCCAGGCGATGCTCACACCCAACCTGCTCGTCCGCCGGGTGCACATGCTCCTGGCCGACCCGGCGAAACTCAAGCAGATGGGCGAGCAGGCACGGACTCTGGCGATCCCCGACGCCGCCGAGCGCCTGGTCGCGCTCCTCACCGAGTCGTGGCGCGAGGCCTGAAGCCCCTGCCGCCGGCTCGCGCGGCCGGCGGGCGCTCTCAGGGAGCCGGCCGACGCCCACGAAGATCTTGCCGAAGCGGGCACGCCTCGCAGCGGGGCGCCGAGCGGCAATACGACTTCCCGACGGCAACGAGCAAGGCGTGAAACTCGTTGAAGAGCACGGGATCGGACGGCAGGTGCGCCTCCAGCCAGGCACGGGCTTCCTCGTACGTCGCGTGCGGGGAAATCAGGCGGTGGCGGGCCAGGACGCGCCGGGTGTACGCGTCCGCGACGAAGACGGGCCGGCCGACGGCGTAAAGCAAGATCGCGTCGGCCGTTTCGGGACCGAGCCCGGGGACCGCCAGCAGGCTCGCGCGCAGCGCCGGGAGGTCCGTCTTGCGCATCCCGTCGAACTTCCCGCGGTGCCGATCGAGCAGCCAGCCAGTCAGCGCCAGAAGACGCCTGGCCTTCAGCCGGTAGGTGCCCGCAGGCCGGATCACGCGCGCGAGCTGTTCCTCTGGCAGGGCGGCGACGCGCTCGGGCGCCAGGAGTCGCCGGGAGCGGAGGGCGGCGATGGCTCGTGCGGCGTTGACCCACGCGGTGTGCTGGATGAGCACGGCGCCGATGGAGATCTCATACGGCGTTCGGCCGGGCCACCAGCGCTGAGGGCCGAAGCGGGCGAGCAGCGCCGCGTAGAGGCGCAGCAAACGGCCCTTGGCAGGGTCGCGCGGCGGCCCGGGGCTGGCGCCCCGTTGGGCCCGGCCTCGCGGCACTGAGCCGATGCTAGGGCTCATCGTTCTCCTCCAGGCCCTGACACTCGCCGTGAGCGGGCCGCCGACCTCATCGGAGTACATGCCGATCCGCGTCGCCGAGGCCGAGGGCCACTTCGCGCGCGAGGGGCTGACGGTGACGATCAGGACGACCCGCGCCGAATCGGGCGCCGCCGAGGCGCTGGCCCAGGGTCAGGTCGATCTGGCCGCGACGACGCTGGAGGCGGTCCTGCGTTTCGGCCCACGGTCGGCCACCCAGGCCCCGCGGCTCGTGTTCGGGCTGACGGCCGCGCCGCCGGTCGCCCTGGTCGTGGGGGCGCCACACGCCGCCACGGTCAGATCGATCGAGGACCTGTCGGCCATGCGGGTCGGGGTCACGACGCCGGGGGCGCCGGAGCACGCCTGGTTCGGCTGGCTCCTCGCACGGGCGGGACTGAGCGTGGCCCAGGTGCGCGTGTCCAGCCTCGGCGGGCGAGGTCTCGTCTCGGCCCTCGACTCGGGCGAGATCCACGCGGCGCTCGTCCACGAGCCGGTGGCGACGCAGCTCCTCGGCGACAAGCGGGTGAAGCTGCTCGCCGACTTCCGAACCCCGCGCGCGGTCACCGAGGCGCTCGGGGCCAGCACCGTGAACGCGGCGCTCTTCGCACGCGCCGACCGCCGGCCCAAGGATCGCGACCTCCTCGCCCTGACGCGAGCGCTGCAGAGGGCCGAGGAGCGCATACGGTCGTCCCCGGCGCGCGAGCTCGCAGCGAAGCTGTCGGCGCGCGTGGTGGGTGAGCCCGAGGACTTCGCCGCGCGTCTGGAGGCTGCGCGTGCTCTCTATCTGTCGGACGGTTTCGTCTCGGCCGATCAGGTTCAGCAGACGCTCGCGATCATCCGGGCGCACACGCCGCTGCCGCAGGCGGTGCCGATCCCACGCCCTGAGGAGATGCTGCTACGGATCAAGGTGCCGCCCGCTCGCTGACGGCGACGCCGAATTCCTCGAGCAGGCGCCGGGTCGCCTCCAGAGGTAGCCCGACCACGTTGGTGTAGGAACCGACGAGGGCGTCGACGAGTCGTCCATCGAGGTCCTGGATCGCGTAGCCGCCCGCCTTGTCCAGGGGCGCGCCAGACGCCACGTACGCCTCGATCGTCGTGTCCGGATACGACGCCATCAGCACGCGACTCACGACCGTGGTCGACGCCTCCCGCCCTGCTCCGGCCTCGACGACAGCCACGCCGGTGACGACCTCGTGCGCTCGCCCCCGCAAACGCATCAGCATCGCCCTCGCCTCTTGAGCCCCCGCCGGCTTCCCAAGTGCCATCCCGTCAATCACTACGACGGTGTCGGCCGCCAGCACGATCGCGGATGGCGCGTGCGCAGCGCCGGCGCGCGCCTTCCTGAGCGCCAACCGAGCGACCGCCTCCGCAGTCGGCCCCCCATCCAACGTCTCGTCGATCTCACTCGGCACCACATCGAACTCCGGACAGATCTGACGCAAGAGCTCCCGCCGCCGCGGCGAAGCCGACGCCAGCACCAATCTCATGCAGCGTCAGCAGGGTCGAGCGGAGTAGGACGGGAGGGGTCGACCAGACCCGTTCCCTGAGAACGGCGGCGGGCGACGCGCGCCCGGATGGAGCCCAGCCGTCGAGTGGCAGCGCTCGCGCGCCGCGTGGTCACGCGACCCCTCCCGCCCTGCTCCGCTCGACCCTACTAGAGGCGACGGAGAGCAAGCGCAGCGATGGCGATCACCGGCGGTGTACGGCCGAGCGTCAGGAGACGATGAGGGGGTTCGCGTCGGTGACGACGCGAGTTTGCTGCGCAACAGCCTTGCGGATGAACTTCGGGAGGCCGAAGGCGTGCTGGTGCGTGGCGCCGTCCCAGTACTCAAGCGGATCCTTCACCCGCTCGGCGATGAGCCTGTCCACCGTCTGGGCGTCCTGTCGCGTCGGGTCGACCTTCTTGGAGGCGACGATGAACCCCCACGGCGTGCCGAAGCAGGAGATGAAGCTCTGATAGCCGGCGACCACCGGGAAGACCTCCCGGAGCGTCCGGTGAATAGAAGAGAAGAAGGCCAGCTCGCCGACCTTCGTCATCCCGGCCTGCATCGTCATGGTGCCACAGGGCGTGAGGCGATCCCTCACGAGCGTGTAGAACTCCTTGGTGAAGAGCATGCAGGCCGGGCCCTCTTCGAGCGGCTCGACCAGGTCGACGGAGATGAAATCGAAGCGGTCCTGGGTCCCCTCGAGGTATGCCCGGGCGTCCTCGTGCCTGAGCTCGGTCCGCCGGTCCTCGAAGGCCCCCCGGTGCATCTCGGAGAGGTGAATCTTGCAGAGGTCGACCACCTCGCGGTCGATGTCGACCATGACGGCCCGGGTCACCGTTGAATACCTGAGGATCTCCCGGAGCGTCGCCCCCTCGCCGCCGCCGATGACCAGAGCACTGCGGGGCGCGGCCTCGACCGCCAGCATCCCCGGGTGGACGAGCGCCTCGTGATAGATGAACTCATCGCCCTGACTGGACTGGATACGCCCGTCGAGGACGAGGGTCTTACCATAGGCGGCCGTCTGGAGAATCTCGACGTGCTGGAATTTGGTCTGGGTCTCGACGAGCGTCCGGGCGATGGCGTGCATATGCCCTTCGAACGGCGTCGTGGTTTCAATGAACCACTTATAGGACTGCGAATGGATCAACTGACGCTGACCGGGCTCTTGTTGACGATCGGCACCGCCGAGTTGAGGAACATGCCGCGCTGCATCTCGACGATCGAGGTGCGCTCGGCAGCGAATTGCTCGACCAGATAGTTGGCGGCGACCTCGGGCTGGAGGACATCGCCACAGGAGAAGATGTCGACGGCCGCGTACCGGTATTCCGGCCACGTGTGGATCGACAGGTGGGATTCGGCAATGACAACCACACCGCTGATACCGAACGGGTTGAACTCGTGGAAGACGACGTCGACGATGGTGGCCTGGGCCCGCTTTGCTGCCTCTACCAGGGCCCCCTTGACGGCCTCGAGGTTGTTGATGGCATCCGGGTCGCAGTCGAACATCTCGAGCAGCAGGTGTCGTCCCAAGGCGTTCACGCCATTGGTCCCCCTTTGTCCGATCCGTTCATCTACCGCACCTCTCCTGCGACGCTCATTCACGTCGCTGTAATCGACCGAAAAAACTTCGCTTCTCACACGAAACTTGTTTCACTGTAGGATCCGTTTTTACCCATTGCAAGAAAAAAACGCTTTTGTGGCACCGACGAGCACCGCTGGAAGGTGCTGAAACTCCCTCGCGCCTCCTCCGTCGCCCGCTCGAGGCGCCAGTTTCCACTTGCAATCGATCGGCGACTCGCTAGAGTGACGAAGAATTCATGCGTGCAGTGTCTCCGAGCTTCATCGGCTGTAACCTCGCCCTCGCCGACGCCCGTATCGTCATCTACGGCATCCCGTTCGAGGGCCGGGTGAACCTCCGCAAGGGCGCCGACGCCGGTCCGCTCGACGTCCGGCTCGGCTCCGAGTCGATCGAGACCTACTCGCCCGCGCTCGCCCGCGACTTGGAAGACCTGGCCATCGCCGACATCGGCGACTGCGAGCTCCCCGCCGGCGCGCCGCCCCGGGAGCAGCTCGACGCCGCGCGGGAGCAGATCGCCGCCTGGTGGCGGCCCGGGCTGATCCCGTTCATGCTCGGCGGCGACCACACCGCTACCGTGTCGGTGATCGAGGTGCTGGCGCCGGCGTTCCCCGAGCTGCGCATCCTCCACCTCGATGCCCATCCGGACCTGCGCGAGGAGTTCCTGGGCGAGCGCTACAACTACGCCTCGGCGCTCGCCCGCGTCATGGACGTCGTGTCGCCGGAGCGCGTTTATCAGGTCGGGATCCGCACCGGAGCGCGCGAGGAGTACCACCGGCGCCGGCCGCACTTCTTCCCGATGTACCCGATGCTGAACGGGCATCCGATCGAGGTCGTCCGGCGCCTTCTGCCCGAGCTCCGGCGTTATCCGCTCTACGTCACAATTGACGTCGACGTCCTCGACCCGGCCGAGGCGCCGGGGACGGGCTCGCCCGAGCCCGGCGGGCTCCGAGTGCCGGAGCTGGTCGAGATCGTCAGGATGCTCGAGGGCTGTCAGGTGATCGGCGGAGACCTCGTGGAAGTCGCGCACGCCTGGGATCCGACCGGCCGGACCGGCATCGCCGCCTCCTGGGTGATCCGCGAGGCGCTCCTGGCCTGGTGGGGAGCCAAGCGCTGAAGCTTCGCGAGAAGAGTCGGATCCAGGAGTACAGCGCCCCGAGGTTCTACGAGATCGCGTTCGATCTCAATCGAAAGGGCGAGGTCGACTTCCTGGTCTACTGCTTCAAGCGATTCGCCCGGCGGCCCGTCCGGCGCGTCGTCGACATCGCCTGCGGCACCGGGCCCCACCTGATGCGACTGGCCGATCGCGGCTATCGGATGTCCGGGCTCGACCTGTCGCCGCGGAACGTCGAGTTCCTGCGCGAGCGGCTCGCCGCCAAGGGTCACGAGGGCGAGCTGGTCGTCGGCGACATGACGGACTTCCGGCTGGCGCGTCCGGTCGACGCGGCGATCTGCATGCAGGACTCGCAGGGGCACTTGCTGAAGACCGAGCAGCTCGTCGCCCACCTGCGGACCGTGGCGAAGTCCCTCAAGCGCGGCGGCCTCTACATCTTCGACCGTTACATGGCCTCCTCGTGGACCAACCCGGCGCGGCGCTGGTCCTGGTCCAAGCGCCGCGGGCGCCTGATCGTGCGCGCCTCGTTCTCCGCGCTCAACGACGTCGACCCCGTGAGCCAGGTCTTCCGCGAGCGCATGACCCTCGAAGCGGTCGAGAACGGCACGCGCCGCCTCTACCGGCAGACTCACCTCTCCCGGATGGTCTTCCCGCAGGAGCTCAAGACCGTGGTGGAGCTCGCCGGCGGCTTCGAGTTCGTCCAGTGGTTCTTCGGCTTCAAGCCCCACCAGCTCCTGGAACGGGCGCGGCACCCCATCATCATGGTCGTCGTCCTCCGCAAGAAGTAGGCGCGCGTGCGAAGCCGCGGCGGCTTCAGGCGTGAGGGATTCTCCCCGCGCTACCTGAAGATCTTCGGCCGGTGGCGCGATCACCAGCGGTGGGCCCTCACGGCCGACCGCCGCCCAACATGAAGCGCGGGCAGCCGGCATTGCGGCTCAAGCGGGGCCGCGACGCGGCGCGGAATCATCCCTGGATCTTCAAGGGTGACGTCGCGGACGTCAGCGACGTGGAGCCGGGCGCAGCCGTCACGGTCGTCGACTCCGCCGGCCGCTTCGTCGGCCGCGGCTTCTACAACCCGCGTCCGGCCCTCTGCTGCCGGGTCGTCACCTGGGCCGATGAGCCTCTGGACTCCGCCCTGCTCGAGCGGCGGCTCCGGAGCGCCGTCGCCCTTCGCGCGCGCGGCGCCTCGGACGGGCCGCCGGCGCTCGGCCGGCTGGTGTGGAGCGAGGCCGACGGGTTGCCCGGGCTGGTCGTGGACCGCTACGGGCCCGTCCTGATTGTGCAGTGCCTGACGCTCGGGATGGCCCGCGTGCGTGCAGCGATCGCCGACGCCCTCGCGCGCCTGCTCGACGATGCGCCGGTCTTCGCCGCGGACGAGGACGCCGCGGCGCGACTCGAGGGGTTCGAAGTCGTGCGCGGATGGATCCGTGGCGCGGGGCCCGAGACGGTCGAGGTCGACGAGGACGGCGTACGCTTTGCGGTGACGCTCGGCACCGGGCACAAGACTGGCCTCTACCTCGACCAGCGGGAAAACCGTGTGCGCATCGCAGGCCTCGCCGCCGGTCGCGACGTCCTGGACGCGTTCTGCTACACGGCGGGATTTGCGGGCCACGCGCTCCGGGGCGGAGCGCGCCGCGCCGTCTGCATCGAGTCTTCGCCGGAAGCGATCACGGCCGCTCGCCGCAACCTGGCGCTGAACGGCTTGGCGGCCCGCGCCGAGATCCAGGCCGTGAACGTCTTCGACGAGCTGCGCCGCCTCGAGCGCGCGGGCGCCCGCTTCGGCGTGATCGTCCTCGACCCGCCCCCGTTCGCGCGCAGCCGATCGGCGATCCCCGCCGCGTCCCGAGGCTACAAAGAAATCAACCTCCGCGCCCTCCGCATCCTCGAGCCCGGCGGCCACCTCCTCACGTTCTCCTGCTCCCACCACGTCTCCGACTCGCTCTTCGAGGACATCTGCCGAGAAGCCGCCGCTGACGCCCACCTCCGCCCCCGCGTGGTCGCGCACCTCACCCAATCCCCCGACCACCCCGTCCTATTGAACGTACCCGAGACGCACTACCTGAAGGGCCTCCACCTCCAACTCCCCTGAAGCTCCACGCCCCGCAAGCGCCAAGCCGATGGAGACGGACGCTGCTGCGGCCGACGGTGGCGGAGGCGACGTCGCTAGGGGCCTCCGCGCGCTGATTGCGGAGCAGCCCTCAGCATCGACAGCCGAGGGCCGTCCCTGCAGGACTCACGCGAAGATTCATCGGCGGGGCCAGCCGTGGCGCGACGTGGCGGCAGACGGGGCGGTGGGGTGCCGGGTGACGGCGTACCCCCCGGCGCAGCCTGTGTAGTCAGCTCAGTTATCTGCAGAAACCGACGGACTCCGACGGAAAGCAAAGCAGCAGTCAGGCTGCGCCGGGGGGGTACGCCGTCGCCCGGCACCCCACCGCCCCGCTTCCCAGCGTGCTACCAGCGCCGAGTTTCGCCGTGCTTCAAAACCCAAACGCGAGAGAGATCGAGTTGAAGTCGGCGAGCCTCGGCCATAAGCCGCTCGGGCGGCTCGGCCGGCGGTTCCTCGGCGAGGTCGAACGTTCCCCAGTGAATAGGCAAGAAGCGCTCTCCGCGAACGTCGGCGAAGGCGCGTAGCGCTTCTTCGGGAGTGGTGTGAGAAGCCTTCATGATGATCTGCGGCACATAAGCGCCGATCGGGATCGCCGCCAGATCGAACGGGCCGAGCCGCGTGCCGATCTCCTTGAAGCCGCCGAAGTAGGCGGTGTCGCCGGCGAAGTACAGGCGCTTGCTCCGACCGGCGACGACCCAGCCGCTCCAGAGGCGACGGTTCCGGTCCCAGGGCGTGCGCCCCGAGAAGTGCTGGGCCGGCACGCAGGTGAATGTGAGCCCCTTCAGCGTGACGGCGCCCCACCAGTCGAGCTCGTCCACCGCCGTGATCTCGAGGTCGGCGAACCACGCCTTGAGCCCGAGCGGGACGACGAAGCGGGGATGGTGCGCGGCGTCGAGCCGCTTGACCGTCGCTTCGTCCAGGTGATCGTAGTGGTCGTGCGAGATCACGACCACGTGGATCGGCGGCAGATCCTCGAGCTTGAGGCCGGGCGCCGACACCCGTCGCGGGCCCGCGAACGACACCGGGCTCGCGCGCTCGGACCATTGCGGGTCGGTCAGTACATTGACCCCGTCGAGCTGGACCAGCAGCGTCGCGTGGCCGACCCACGTTACCCTGGGAGGGCCCTGACCCGCCCGGATCGCGGCGAGGTCGCTGGTGACGGCGGGAAGGCTCGCGGTCCGCGGGGTGAACGTGGCCGCCCAGACGCGCGACACGAAGAACGTGAAGCGCCTCCAGCTGCCGGCCGGCTCGGCCGACGGGTTCACGTTGCCGTAGCCGCCCTCGCGATGGTGGGCGGGCGCTCCGGGGACGGGACCGCCGGCCTGGGCGCAGCCGGTTGCGAGCACGACGAAGAGCAGGAGCGACGACGCGAGCCGGACGATCAGGCGGCGGGCTCCCCGAGCGGCAGCTCGACGACGAAGGAGGCACCTCCGTCGTCGCAGTTCTGGGCGCGGAGCCGGCCCCCGAGCTCGGTGACGATCCCGTAGGAGACCGACAGCCCGAGTCCGCTCCCCTCGCCGGGCGGCTTCGTCGTGAAGAACGGGTCGAAGATCCGCGGCAGCGCCTCGGACGCGATGCCCGGCCCCGAGTCCCGCACCTCGACGTGCGCGTAGCCATCCGACGGCCACACCCGCACGGTCAGCACGCGGGGCGACGGATGCTTGGACATCGCCTGGTGGGCGTTCTGCACGAGGTTGAGGAGGACCTGCTGGAGCTGGTTCTCGTCGGCCCACACGTACGGACACGCGGCGAAGTCGGTCACGAGGCGGATGTTGTCCTGCTGGAGCTGGTAGCCCTTGAGCTCCAGCACGCGCCGGGCCTGGTCGGCGACCGAGCATAGCCGCCGCTCGGGCGTGTAGTGACGCGCGAACAACAACAAATTTTGCACGATCCGTGCGGCACGCCCCGCTTCCTCGGCGACGATGCCCAGCCGGTCGCGCACGTGCGTGGTCGTCTCCGGGTGGGTCAGCAGCAGATGGGCCTGCCCGAGGATCGTCGTCAGGGGATTGTTGATTTCGTGCGCCACGCCCGAGGCAAGCTCGCCGACGGCCGACAGCTTCTCGGCGTGGACGAGCTGCGCCTGGGCACGCTTGTGCTCGTCGAGCAGGCGCAGCGACTCGGAATAGAGTCGCTGCACCTCCGAGTAGAGCTGCGCGTTGTCGAGCGCGACGCCGACCTGGTCGGCGGCCGCCTCGAGCAGGGCCAGCTCGTGCTTGTCGAACTGGTCGGCGGTCTTGCGCCCGAGCGCGAGCGTGCCGAGGATCCGCCCGCGGCTGTGGATCGGCACGCAGACGAAGCCGCGGATGTGATCGCGCCGGACGGCGGCCCTGGCCGACGGGAGCACGTTCGGGTCCTCGTAGTTCCGCTCGATCCGGACGGTCTTGCCGGTGACGGCCACGTGACCGATGAGCCCTTCGCCGACCGGCAGCCTCTGGTTCACCTCGCGGAGGCGCGCGGACATGCCGCGCGCGCCGCGTAGCTCGAGCATCTTGCCGTCCTCGGACAGCAGATGGAGGCTCGCGATCTCGTGCCCGGTGACGCGGGTGAGCGCGTCCAGCGCGGTGCGCAGGACTTCCTCGACATCGAGCGTACGGCTGACGGCCTCGGCGACGGTGTGGAGGATCTTGAGATGCGGCGCGACGTCGGGCCGGCCGCGCGACGGCCGGCGGCGGCGCTCAGCCCGCGACGGGGAGCGACCGGCGCGCCGCTTCAAGCGCTGATTCCACGAGCGCCCGCTCCGTGGCCGGGAGATCACCGAACGCTGCGGCTATGTCGAGGAGCAGCGAGATCTCGGGAAGACGACCACCGGCGGCCGCAAGCCTGCCGGCGGCGCCGTCGATGGCGGCCGCGAGGGCTGCGGACTCCAACCGCTCACCCGTGGACGACCGGCCGAGCGGCGCCATCCCACGCGCGATGCGGAAGACGATGAGCGCCAGGGGCGTCCACGGGTCTGCGTCGGCCGGCGACTTGGTGCCGGCGCGCGCCAGGCCCGCGGCCACCGCGCGGTCGAGGTACTCGAAGTCGAACGGCTTCGCGACGTAGTCGAACGCGCCGAGCTTGAGGGTTTCCTTGGCGAGGCCGACGTCCTCGTTCGCGGTCACCATGATGACGGGCACGCTGTCGTCCAGCTCGCGAATGCGCCGGAGGACCTGGACGCCGTCCAGGCCCGGCATCCGGACGTCGAGGAGAACCAGATCGGCGCGGCGGCCCCGAATGGCGGTCAGCGCTTCAACGCCGCTGGTCGCGGCTTCGACGGCGTACCCCTCCGTCGCGAAGTACTCGGTCAGGACCTCGCGGATGGGTGCTTCATCGTCGACGACCAAGATTCTCCCCAGAGGCATCGTATTTCCCATCTTAACCCAGGGGAGGCCTTCAAGCCGAGGCGCGTGCCAGATGGGCGTAAACCAACTCTAGGGCGGCGTCCAGACGGGCCGGGTCCTTGCCACCGGCCTGGGCAATATCCGGACGACCCCCCCCACCTCCGCCGACCGCCCTGGCGACCTCCTGGATGAGACGGCCGGCCTGGAAGCGGCTGGTGAGGTCCTTGGTGACTGCGGCGATGAGGTTCACCTTGCCGTCCACGACGCTTCCCACGCAGACCACGCCCGACCCCAGCCGGTTGCGCAGCGTGTCGGCCACCGAGCGCAGCGCGTCAGCGTCCAGCCCGTCGATCCGGCCGGCGATCACCGCGACGCCGTTGACCTGGCGCGCCGCCTTCACAAGATCCTCGGCCTTCGAGCTCGCCTGCCTGGACTCGAGCGCGGCGCGCTGTTTTTCAAGCGCCCGCTGCTCCTCGAGGAGCTTCTGCACGCGGGCCGGAACCTCGAGAGGGCCGACCTTGAGCAGATCCGCCGCTTCGCGCAGGGCCGCCTGGCTCCTGGCGACGCTCTGCAGCGCCGCGGGACCCGCGACCGCTTCGACGCGCCGGACGCCCGAGGCCACGGCGCCCTCGGCGGTGACCTTGAGGAGCCCGATCTCGCCGGTGCGGCCGAGGTGCGTGCCGCCGCAGAGCTCGGTCGAGAACTCACCGATCTTGATCACGCGGACGCGATCGCCGTACTTCTCGCCGAACAGCGCCATCGCGCCGGTCTTGAGCGCCTCGTCGAGGTTCATCTCGCTGGGCGTCACGACGGCGTCGGCCTGGACCTGCTCGTTGACCAGCTCTTCGATCGCGGCGATGTCGCGATCCTTCACCGCGCTCCCGTGCGAGAAGTCGAAGCGCAGGTGGTCGGGCGCGACCAGCGATCCGGCCTGCGTCACGTGGGTCCCCAGGACCTTGCGCAGGGCCGCGTGCAGCAGATGCGTGCCGGTGTGGTGCTGCCGCAGGCCCTGGCGTCGCGGCGAGTCGACGGTGACCGCGATCTCGTCGTCTTCGCGGAGCACGCCCTCGGTCACGCGCACGCGATGGACGATCACCTTGGGACCGCGGTAGTAGGTGTCGAGAATCTCCCCGCGCCCCGCGCGTCCCACGACCGTCCCGGTATCGCCGATCTGCCCTCCGGATTCGGCGTACCCGGGTGTCTGATCGAGGATCACCTCGACGGTCTCGCCCTGGCGCGCCTCGCGAGCCCGGGCCGCGGGGCCTTCGCGGACGATCGCCCAGATCCGCGCCGGCGCGGTGAGCTGCTCGTAGCCGAGGAACTTCTGGACGCCGAAGGTCTGGGGAATCGCCGCGAAGACGGCGCCGCCGTCCGCGCCCTCGCCGACGGCGAAGCTCGCACCGGCCCGGGCGCGCTCGCGCTGCGCGTCCATCTCCGATTGCCAGCTGGCCTCGGTCTCCGCCGTCGAAATCCAGCCGCGATCGCGCAGCTCGTCCTCGGCGAGATCGCGCGGGAAGCCGAACGTGTCGTAGAGCGTGAACAGGAAGCGCCCGTCGATCGGGCGACCGTTGCCCGCCCCCTGCGCCGTCGCGTACTCCGCGATCCGGTTCATGCCGGCGTCCAGCACGGCGGCGAACCGCTCTTCCTCTTCACCGACGGCGCGCCGGATCCGGTCGCTTTCGCTGCCGAGCTCCGGGTACGCGTCGCCCATGTCGGCGACCACGCCCTCGATCGCGTTCCAGAAGAACGGCCCGGTGATGCCGAGCTTGCGCGCGTGGCGCATCGCCCGCCGCATGATGCGTCGCAGGACGTAGCCGCGCCACTCGTTGGACGGCAGCACGCCGTCGGCGATGAGGAACGCGGTCGCCCGCGCGTGGTCGGCGATGACCCGCATCGACACCCGGTCGGCCTCGGCGCCGGCCCCGTACCGCTTGCCCGCGAGCTTCTCGATGCGCGCGAAGACGTGGACGAACAGGTCGGTGTCGTAGGTCCACGTCTTGCCCTGCACGATGGCCGCGATCCGCTCGAGCCCCATCCCGGTGTCGATCGACGGTCGCGGCAGCGGCGTCAGCGTGCCGCCGGCGTCGCGGTTGAACTGCATGAAGACGAGGTTCCACACCTCGAGCCAGCGATCGCACTCGCACTCGGGTCCGAGACACGGCCGGCCGGCGGCGACCTCGGCGCAGGCGATGTGGTCTCCCTGGTGGAAGTGGAGCTCGCCGCTTGGGCCGCACGGCCCGGTGTCGCCCATCGCCCAGAAGTTGTCCTTCTCGCCCAATCGTAAGATCCGGTCGTCGGACAGGCCGGCCACCCGCTTCCACAGCGCGAACGCGTCGTCGTCGTCCCGGAACACGGTCGCGATGAGGCGTCGCCGATCGAGCGCGAGGTCGCGCGTGAGGAACTCCCACGCGAACGCGATCGCCTCCGCTTTGAAGTAGTCGCCGAACGAGAAGTTCCCCAGCATCTCGAAGAACGTGTGATGGCGCGCGGTGTAGCCGACGTTCTCGAGGTCGTTGTGCTTGCCGCCGGCCCGGACGCACTTCTGGCTGGTCGTCGCGCGGACGTAGTCGCGTCGCTCCTCGCCGAGGAACACGGACTTGAACTGCACCATGCCGGCGTTGGTGAACAGAAGCGTGGGATCGTCGCCCGGGACCAGCGACGAGGAGCGCACCCGCGTGTGGCCGTTGCGCTCGAAGTACTTCAGAAACGTCTCGCGAAGCTCGTGGCCCTTCATTGGAAGGCCAATTGTATCATCGCCTTTCACTCCTCCCGGGCGACGCCCGCGCTCTCGCGCACGACCCGCGCGACGACGGCCGCGGCGTACCCGCGGCGCAGCAGATGATCGCGCAGCCGCGCGGCGGTGCGGGCGCGGTCGGCGCGCCGGAGCGCCGGCAGACGTCGCCGCGCCACCGCGCGCGCTCGCTCGAGCTCGGCGTCATGGTCGAGCGCGGCGAGCGCCGCGTCGATCAGCGGCGTGCCGACGCCGCGCGCCCGCAGCTCCGCGCGCAGGCGCGCCGGACCGTAGCCGCGGGCCGCGCGCGCGGCCGCCCAGTGGTGGGCGAACGCGGCGTCGTCGAGATAGCCTCGCGCGGTGAGATCGGCGACGACTTCGGCGGCCACGGCCGCCGGCGCGCCGCGCCGGCGCAGGCGCGCCGCCAGATCGCGCGTCGTCCAGGGACGGCGTGAGAGGAGATCGGCCGCAACCAGGCGCGCGGCCCGCGTGTCGAGTGGCTCGCGCAGACCGCGCCTGGCCGCGATTACTGTCTCTTGAAGAACGAGCTGCCGGTCGGCGCGACGGGGGAGCGCTCGTCCCGCTTCTGCTCGAACGACTGCTCGCCCGTCGAGAAGATGCCCCGGACCTTGAGGTCGAAGTCGTCGGCGTTGGTCGCCGCCTCCCGCGCGGTCTCGTACGAGATGATTCCGTCGCGGTAGAGCCTCAGCAGACACTGGTCGAACGTCTGCATGCCGTACTGTGACTGGCCCTGCGCGATGAACGAGCCGATCTCCGGGGTCCGCTTCGCGTCCCGGATGCAGTCCTTGATGGCGCCGGTGCCGACCAGCACCTCGACGGCCGGGATACGCCCCTCGCCGCCGATCTTGGGGATGAGGCGTTGGGAGACGATGCCGACGACAACGGCCGCGAGCTGATCCCGGATCTGCTGCTCCTGGTGGGGCGGGAACGTCCCGATGATCCGGTTGACGGTCTCACCCGCGTTCAGGGTATGGAGCGTCGAGAAGACCAGGTGGCCCGTCTCCGCGGCGTGGAGCGCCACCGACATCGTCTCGGGGTCGCGCATCTCGCCGACGAGAATGACGTCCGGGTCCTCGCGGAGGGCGGCGCGGAGCGCGGTGGCGAAGGACGGCGAGTCGTGGCCGATCTCGCGTTGGCTGACCACGCAGCCGATGTCGTCGTGGGTGAACTCGATCGGATCCTCGATCGTGATGATGTGGTCGTTCCGCGTCCGGTTGATGTAGTCGACCATCGACGCGAGCGTCGTCGACTTACCGGAGCCGGTGATGCCGGTGACCAGCACGAGTCCGCGGCGCTCCATGGCGAGCTGCTCGAGCACCGGCGGCAACCCGATCTCGTCGAACTTCGGCTTCTTGGACGGGATCGATCGCAGCACGGCCCGCACGGCGCCGAGGGCCAGGAACATGTTCACGCGGAAGCGGCCGAAGTTGGGCACGGCGTACGCAGAGTCGACCTCGCGGCCGTCCTTGAGCTGTGCGTACATCCGCTCGCTGAGGCAGCGGCGGGCGATCGCGTCCATGTCCTCGGCGGTGATGACGCCGAGATCGCCCTGGGGCACCAGGCGCCCGTGAATGCGGAGGATGACGGGCGTGTTGGCCTTCAGGTGGAGGTCGGAGGCGCCGCGCTCGACGCCGGTGATCAGGAGCTTGTCGAATTCCATCGGCATGAAGAGCTCCTACTTGATCGGTAAGGCCGGGCGGAGCCCGAGAGTCTCGCGGAGCTTGGATTCGAGGTCCGTGAGCGTCGCCGGATTCTCCTGAAGCCACTTCTTGGCGTTCTCGCGTCCCTGTCCGATCCGCTCGTTCTTGTACGTGTACCAGGTCCCGGACTTCTCGATGAGGCCTTGGTCGACGCCAGCGTCCAGCACGCTGCCCGATTTCGAGATGCCCTCGCCGTAGAGGACGTCGAACTCGGCCTCCCGGAACGGCGGCGCGAGCTTGTTCTTGACGACCTTGACCTTCGTTCGCACACCGAGCGACTCGGTGCCCTGCTTGATCGCGTCCTGGCGGCGGATGTCGAGCCGTATCGAGGCGTAGAACTTCAGCGCGCGCCCACCGCTCGTGGTCTCGGGATTGCCGAACATGACCCCGATCTTCTCGCGGATCTGGTTGATGAAGATCACGACGGTGCCCGAGCGCGAGATGGCCGCGGTGAGCTTCCGCAGCGCCTGCGACATGAGGCGCGCCTGCAGGCCTGGCAGCGAGTCGCCCATGTCGCCGTCGAGCTCGGCGCGCGGGACCAGCGCCGCCACCGAGTCGATCACGATCACTTCGACCGCGTTGGACCGGACGAGCGTCTCGGTGATCTCGAGCGCCTGCTCGCCGGTGTCGGGCTGGGAGATGAGCAGCTCGTCGGTGTTGACGCCGAGCCTTTTGGCGTAGATCGGGTCGAGCGCGTGCTCGGCGTCGATGAACGCGGCGATGCCGCCCAGTCGCTGGGCCTCGGCGACGACGTGCAGCGCCAGCGTGGTCTTGCCCGAGGACTCCGGGCCGTAGATTTCGGTGACCCGACCTCGCGGCAGGCCGCCGATGCCGAGCGCCACGTCGAGCAAGATCGCGCCGGTCGGGACGACGGCGATCTCCTCGAGCGGACCATTCGCGCCGAGCCGCATGACCGAGCCCTTGCCAAACTGCCGCTCGATCTGCGATATCGCCAGCTCGAGAGCCTGCCGCCGCTCGTTCTTTGCTTCAGCCATTCGCATCTCCTCGAATCTTCTCCCGATCGCTCGCTGCTCGACGAATTTTTCCGCTTTCAAGCATTCTAGGTGCCGGTCGGCGGCGGCGTCAATGTCCGGACATTCAGACACAGCCCCCGCCAGCCGGGGCGCGCCTATGACAATCCGAGCGCCACCGTGGCCAGCTCGGTGTAGTGGGCGCCGCGCGGGGACAGCTCGCTGCGCATGAGCCGAACGCCGGCCACGTGGATCCGGCCGAACTCGCTCGCCTCTTCGGCCCGCAGGGCGCTCGCGAGGGTCGGATTCGCCCCGGGCCTGCGCACCCGGCCGAGGGTGGCGTGCGGCGAGAAGGGCCGCGCCTCTCGGGGAAAGCCAACCGCCGCGAGCGCCTCGTCCACGCGGCCGGCCGCCTCGACCATCGCGTCCGCGCCCTCCGTCACACCGGCCCAGATCACACGAGGGCGAGCGAGCGAGGGAAAGGCGCCGAGGCCGCGAATCGTGGCGTCGAAGGCCCCAGCCTCGCCGAGGGCGCCGGTGAGTGCCGCGACGATCGGGTCGAGCCGATCCCGATCGACGTTCCCGAGGAACTTGACCGTCAGGTGGATGTTCCCTGGATTCACCCACGCCACGTCACGAGACACCGGCCGAAGTCTCTCGATCGCTGCCGCGAGCTCGCCCCGCACGGCGCCCTCGAGCAGGACCGCCACGAAGGAGCGGATCGTGTCTATCACGGAGGATCCAGCAGCTTCAGCAGATTCTGGATTCCCTGGCGCTGCTCGGCGTCCGTTTCGCTCACGAGCGCCTCGCGAAGGTCGGCGATCGCGCCCCAGTGGTCGCCGCGGAGCGCCTTGTCGATAGCGCGAGCCGTCAGCGCGCGACTGTCGAGGGGTGGCGGAGTCGCCGGCGCGGGAACTGGAGGCGTCGCGGGCGCCGGCACGGGCGTCGGTTGGGGGACCACCGCAGCGGTCGTGCCGGGCGCCGTGGCTGCCGGGTCCGCGCGCGGCGTGGCGGCCTCAGTGGCAGGCGGCACGGCGGCTGCGGCCGGCGGTGGCGCGGTGACAGCCGGCGCAGCCGCCGGGGGCATGGCTTCGGGGGCTGGCGGTGCCATTGCGGTAGCAGGGAGCTCGGTAGCTGGCGCCGCGTCGGGAGCTGGCGGCATCGCTGCACCAGGTACGGACGTCGCCACGCTGGGAGCCGGCGGCGCCGCGGGCCCCACAGCTGCTGGTTCTGGCGAGGCGACGCTGGGAGCCGGAGACACCGAGGGAACGGGAGCCGCTGGTGGCACCGCCCGCGCCAGGTCGACCAGCGCCTGCATCGCGGTTCGCTGCAGCGGGTCGGGCTCGAGCTCGAGCGCCCGGAGCCAGTCGGCGCGGGCCTGCTCGGTGTCACCGCTCAGCGATCGGGCGGTTCCGCGCGCCAAGAGCGCCCGCGCGTGTCGAGGGTTCACCGCCAGGGTCACGCTGAAGTCGTCGATCGCGTTCTTGTAGTCGTGCCGCGCGAGCAGCGCCACGCCTCGATTGAAGAGGACGTCGGTATCGTTCAGCGCCAGCGCGAGCGCCTTCGTGTAGTCCTCGATCGCGCCGTCCACTTCACCCAGGCGCAGGCGGACGTCGGCGCGATGCGAGTGGGCGGCCGAGGACGCGGGTGACCGACGAATCGCCTCGTCGAACGCCTCGCGTGCCTCGCGGTACTGGCCCTGGCGAGCAAGCGTCAGCCCGCGATCGAGCGGCTGCACCGTGGAGCAGGCCGCGGCCAGCACGGCCACGCCGAGCAGCCAGCGCCTCACGGCGTGTCTCCGAGGGATCGTCTGAGCAGGTCGAGCGCGGCCTGGGTCGACTGCCACTTGATCGCCGCGCGGTCGCCCGCGAAGACGAAGCGCCGCCCGACCGCTCGGCCGTGGAGCACGAGGCCGACGAAGACAGTGCCCACCGGCTTCGTCGGCGAGCCGCCGTCGGGGCCCGTGACGCCCGTGATCGCCAGCCCGCACGTCGCGCTCGCCAGCTCGGCGACGCCGCGGGCCATCGCCTCGGCGCACGGTGCGCTCACCGGTCCGTGGGCTCTCAGGATGGACTCGGGGACACCCAACATCTCCTCCTTCGCGTGGTTCGAGTGCGCGAGCACGCCGCGCTCGAAGTAGCCGGACGAGTCCTGGACGCTGGTCAGACGATGGCCCAGTAGCCCGCCGGTGGCGGACTCGGCCACCGCGAGCGTCAGCTTGCGCTCGAGCAGCATTCGACCGACGACCTGCTCGAGGGTCTCGCCGTCGCGGCCGTAGCAGTCGTCGCCCAGGGCCGCGCCGAGGGCCGCCTCGACCTTCGAGAGCGCCGCCGCGGCCTCCGCGTGCGTGGAGGCGCGCGCGCGCAGCCGCACCCAGACCTCGCCCTCCGCCGGAATCGTCGACACGGTCACCTCGCCCTCGCGGCCCAGCCAGTCGACGAGTCGCTCCTCGACCTCGACAGGGCTGAGTCCGACCGTTCGGAGGGTGCGGAGGAGCACCGGTCCGTGTCCACCGGCCCACGCGCGGGCGAAGGGAACCAGGTGCTGAGCGATCATCGTCTCGACGCCAGCGTCGCGCGCGAGCACCGCGAAGGTGCCGCGGCTGCTTTCGAGCACCCACGCCGCTTCGCCGTCGGTCGTCACCCACGCGCTCGCACCCTGCGGCAAGAGACCGAGGCGCTCCGCGCGTCGTGGCAGCGGTCGATCGTGGCGTCGGTACCACTCCTCCAGGGCGCCGAGCACGCGATCGTTCAGCACCAGTCGCGTGCCGGTGACGCGCGCGAGCACGCGGCGCACGATGTCGCCGGCCGAGCCGCCGCCGCCCGCGAGAACGACGGTCAGCGCGTCGCTCGGGCCGAGCGCGCGCTCCAGCGCGGTCTCGTCGTCCTCGACGAAGGCGCGGGCCACGACCGCGACCCCGGCGCCGGCGAGCGCCGTCGCGACCGCCGCGCCATCGCCGTCGGCCGAGGGCACCGCGCCGACCGTGACGAGATACGCGCTCGCCGTCATGGCCAGCCGAGGGTGGTGCGGAGGATGGCGATCACGATCAGAGCGTACAGCCCCGCGATGAGATCATCCACCACGATACCGGCGCCGCCGCGGAGTTGTTGGCTCGCGCGCGCCGGAAACGGCTTGGTCACGTCGAAGATGCGGAACAGGACGAAGCCCACCGCCAGCACCGCGAGCGTCGGTGGAAACGGCAGGACCGCGAGCGTCATCCCGGCGATCTCGTCGATGACGATCGCGCTAGGATCCTTGCCGCCGAGCACGCGCTCGGCACGATGCGCGGCCCACGTGCCGGCGAGCGTGACGACGACGAAGAAGATCACGAGCCCGGCGTGGGCGAAGGGCACCAGCCAGATGATCAGGGCCACGAAGAGACTCCCGACGGTGCCCGGCGCCACCGGCGCATAGCCCGTGCCGAAGCCGGTGGCGACGACGAGCGCGACACGATCGACCGCCGCGCGGCGGCTAGGCGCGCTCGCCGACGAGCTCGTACCCTTCGGCCTCGACGATCCGAATGCGCACGAAGTGGCCCGCGGTCAGGTCGGCGTCGCGCAGATAGACGACGCCGTCGATCTCGGGTGCCTGGCCGGCGGTTCTTCCCTCCCACGCGAACGCGGGGTCCTCGCTCGGGCCGTCCACCAGAACGTCGGTGACCGACCCCGCGAGTGCCGCGGTGCGCTCCCAGGCCAGCGCGTCCTGCCGCTCCTGGACGAGCGCGGCGCGCTCGGCTGCGACCTCGGCGGGCACCTGGTCGGCGTACGCGGGCGACGGCGTTCCCTCTTCGGGCGAATACGTGAAGACGCCGAGGCGGTCGAAGCGGGTTTCGTCCAGGAACTCGAGGAGGTTCTGGAATGCCGCCTCCGATTCGCCCGGAAAGCCGACGAGCACGGTGGTCCGGACGGTCAACCCGGGGATCGCCTCGCGGAACGCGCCGACGATCTCCTTCATCCGCTTCGCGGTCACCGCCCGCCGCATCGCGCGCAGCACGCCGTCGTCGCCGTGCTGCACCGGCAGGTCGAGGTATGGCACGACCCGGGCGCGCGCCCACCGCGCGATGAGTCGCTCGTTGACGTGGGCGGGATGGAGGTACATCGGGCGGATCCACGGCATCCGCGTCTCGCCGAGCGCCAGGAGAAGGTCGGCGATGTCTCCGTTGCCCGGCAGATCGCGCCCGTAGGCGAGGGTGTCCTGCGAGACGAGAATCGCTTCCTGGATGCCGCGGGCCGCGAGCCCCTCGACCTCCTTCACGATATCCGGAAGGGCTCGGCTCCGATGGCGCCCGCGGAACTGGGGAATCGCGCAGAACGTGCAGCCCATGTCGCAGCCTTCCGCGATCTTCACGTACGCGTACGGCGCGCGGGCGGCCAGGAGCCGCGGCGTGGTGGCGTCGTAGAGATACCCCGGCGGCGCCGACGTCGCCCAGTCGTGGCGGCCGGCGGCCTGACGGACGAGGTCGACGATCCGCGAGAGATTCGACGTTCCAAGAATGCCATCGATCTCCGGCATTTCTTTGAGGATATCGCCGCCATAGCGCTGGGTCAGGCAGCCGGTGACGATCAGGGCCCGGCAGGAGCCGTGCTCTTTCAGCTTCGCGAGCTCCAGGATCGTGTCGACCGATTCTTGCCGCGCGTGGTCGATGAAGGCGCAGGTGTTCACGATCACGCACTCGGCGTCCTCGGCCCGCTCGGCGAGCGGAAATCCCGCCTCGGTCAACATGCCGAGCATCAGCTCGGAATCGACCTGGTTCTTGGGGCAGCCGAGCGTCGTCAAATGGACGTTCATTTCCGGACGCCAGTATACCGTGTCCGAGCGAGATCCCTTTGTCCTGGTGGAGGCTCCGGGTACCATTGAAAGAGTATGGAAAAACGCAAGACGCGCCGCCAAACGCGGTCGCCGCGTCACCGGCTCGTGGCGCCCATCGAGGTGCCGAACGGCCGGGGCCTCGCGCGCAACATCAGCAACTCGGGATTGTTCTTCGAGCTCGCCGAGCCGCTCGAGCTCGGCCGCACGCTGCACGTCTCGCTCATCCTGAACGACCTTCACCCGATGCCGCCGGTGCAGCTCGAAGCGGCGGGGCGGGTCGTGCGGGTCGAGCGACTCGACGGCAAGGCGGGCATCGCGATCGAGTTCACCTCGGTCCGCTTCGAGAACTCGGAGACGTGGACCGCCCTCCAGGCCGAGGAGCTCGAAGAGCAGGTCTAGCTACACGCTGCGGTAGTTCGTGAACTGCAGGGCGATGCCGAGGTCCTTGTCTCGCAGCAGCGTGATGATCTTTTGAAGGTCATCCCGGTTCTTGCCGGCCACCCGGACCTGATCCTCCTGGATCGACGCCTGGACCCGGATCTTGGTGTCCTTGATCAGGCGCACGATCTCGCGGGCGCGCTCGATCGGGATCCCCTGCTGCAGTGAGATCTTCTGCCGGAGCGCCCCGCCCGAGGCCTGCTCGACGTCGCCGTAGGTGAGCGCCTTGAGCGGCACGCCCCGCTTGTGCAGGCGCGACTGCAAGATGTCGACGAGCGCCTTGACCTTCATGTCGTCCGGCGCCAGCACCGTGATGTCGGTCTTCTCCAGCGTGATCTCGCACTTCGAGCCCTTGAGGTCGTAGCGGGTCGAGACCTCCCGCCGCGCCTGGTCGAGCGCGTTGGTGACTTCCTGCATGTCGATCTTGCACGCGATGTCGAAGGAGTTCTCGGCGGCCATCGTCGTCTCCGCCTACCGGAGGGGCACGATCGCGACGCCCTTCGGCGCCACGAAGGTGAACGTCCGCTCCGGCAGCCCGCTGTTCACCACCATCTTCGTGAACTTCATCGTCACGGTGTTGTCGAACTGATCGTGCACGATGGCCTTCCGGGCCTCCCAGCCACGAGGCTCCAGCGAGAGGATCAGGCGGCTGAGCGTCGGCAGCGGCTGCTTCGGCGTGAGATCGAGCACCCAGTTGCCCTCGGCGTCCTTCGGCTGCGCCGGGTTCAGGAAGCGCACGGTGAACTCGGCGCGCAGGCGACCGAGCCCGGCCAGAAAGCTCCCGGCGGGGCCGGCCAGCGCCGCCGGCGCGTCGCCCACGTTGGCCTGGTTCAGCGTCGGCGTGTACACCCAGAGCTTCTTGCCGTCCGAGACGATCTCCTGCGCCGTCGGCTCGGTGTACTCCCAGCGGAGCTTGCCACCCTTCTTGAGATAGACGGTGCCCTTGGCCGGGATGGTCTGGTTGAGGCTCTTGTTGAAGGACGACTGGCTGACCTCGGCGCGCAGATCCGTGATGCGGCCGTACGCGGTCTCGACGTCGCGGACGACCTCGTCCAGCGACTGCGCCTGCGCCGGCCCGGCGGCAACGAGAATCAGGGCGAGCGCGGCGACGACTTTGATCATGCCCCCACTCTACACTAGAGTCACAGCCGTGCCCGAGCGCGTCCCCGCGATTCTCGCCCTCGACTTCGACGGCGTCCTCTGCGACGGCATGCGCGAGTACTTCACCGCGGCCTGGCGCGCCTGGCGGAGGCTCCGGCCCTCGATCGCGCTGGACCCGCCGTCCGGCCTCTTCGAACGCTTCGCCCGCGTGCGACCGGTGGTCGAGAGCGGCTGGGAGATGCCCTTGGTCATCATGGCGCTGCTGGCGGGCGCGTCCGAGAGCGAGCTGCTCGAGCGCTGGCGGCCGGCGCCGCTGCTGGCCGAGCTCGGGCTCGCGCGCGAGGCGGTCGCGGCCGCGGTCGATCAGGTTCGCGACGAGTGGATCGCCAGCGACGAAGCCGACTGGCTCGATCACCATCAGTTCTATCCCGGCATCGTCGAGAAGATCCGCCCACTCGTCGGCGGGGCCATCCGCCCTGTCGTCGTCACGACCAAGGAGGGCCGCTTCGCGCGCCGGATCCTCGGGCGGCATGGGCTCGAGCTGGGCGACGGCAACGTCTACGGCAAAGAGACGCAGCGGCCCAAGCCGACGATCCTTCGTGAGCTCGCCGGCGCCGGTCCGGCGCCCGGCGCGCTCTGGTTCGTCGAGGACCGGCTGGAGGCGCTGGCGGCGGTGAAGCGCGTCCCGGAGCTCGACGGCGTCGCGCTCTTCCTGGCCGCGTGGGGCTATAACACGGTCCCTGACCGAGAAGCGGCGCGCCGTGACGACCGCGTCACGCTCCTCACGCTCGCGCAGTTCGTCGGCGACTTCTCCGGCTGGAGCCCGAGCGACGGCGCCGCGGACAAGGCGAGCATCGCGCCGCGTCGTTAAGGGGCCACTCGGTGACGGATCAGTGAAGCGCTACGTCCTCCACCGCGTCGCGCTCGCGGTCCCGACGCTCTTCCTGGTGAGCGTGATCGTGTTCGCGATGATGCGGCTCATGCCGGCCGACGTCGCCTCGCGTATGGTCGAGCGTCACGCCGACGCGCCGACGCTCGACGCGCTGCGGAAGGATCTCGGCCTCGACCGCGTGCGCGCTCGCCGCGCGCGCGGCGAGCACGAGAACGGCGACGACGGCCATGCGCCTCATCGGGTTCCTCCCCGCGGGAGTATCGCGTGGTGACGTGGTAGGGTATCCGCCATGTCCACCGCACCGAAGACCGTCGTCGTGCTCGGCACCGCAACACCAGGCGGCGGCTTTCCGGTGTATGGCGCCGCGTTCGCCGATACCGTCAACGAGACGGATCCAACGCTCGCAATCGAGCAACGGAACACCAAGGGCAGCACCGAGAACGTCCCGCTGCTCGAGGACGGGCGGCTCGACATCGCGCTCGTGCAGGGCGAGGTCGCTCACGAAGCGTTCAGCGGAATCGGCCGGCCGCCGACGAAGCTCAGGATCGTCGCGGCGATGTACTCGACCCCGGGGATGTTCGTCGTGCGCGCCGACACGCCGTATCGGCGGGTCGAGGATCTGCGCGGCAAGCCGGTGGCCTTTGGCGCCAAGGGCTCGGGGCTCGTCATCCTCTCGCGGTACGTGCTCGACGGGCTCGGCCTCGACCAGGATCGCGACTTCCAGGCCGTCTACCTCGACCGCGCCGGCGACGGCCCCGCGATGGTGCTCGACGGACGCACCGCGGCGCTCTGGGGCGGCGGGCTCGGCTGGCCGGGATTCTCGACGGTGGCGCAGGGGCCGGCCGGGGCGCGCTTCATCGCGCCGGACGCGGCCGGCATCGCGCGGATCCTCGCGAAGCACGCCTTTCTCAAGCCGATGACGGTCGCCCTGGGCGCCTACACGGGTCTGGACGCGCCCCTCCCGTCGGTCGGCTCGTGGAGCTTCGTGCTCGCGCGGCCCGATCTATCCGACCACATCGCCTACCGGCTGGCGCGCGCGCTCCACCGGGGCGAGGCCGCACTGGCGCGCCGTCTGCCGCAGGCGCGCGAGACCACCGCCTCGAACACCGCGGCCGCCGCGCCGAACCCTGGCCTGATTCACGCAGGCGTCCGCCGCTACCTCCGCGAGCTCGGCATCTAGCAAGCTACTGAAAAGTAGCGTGCAGCTAGCGGGTTTCTGATTCGTCGACGAAGACGAGCAGGTCGAGATCGCCGGGCGAGTGGCCGAAGCGAGTCAACGTGGCGGCGATCTCGCTTCGGTGCTGCGTCGCGTGGTTGACCTGGTGGACCACTTGCTGCCACAGCGGATAGGCCCAGCGTTTCCCGCGGGTGTTGCGGTAGGCGACGACGCGGTTCAGATCCTCTTCGGTCTGCGTTGTTACGAACCGGCGCGTGTCGGACTCGATCTGCTCCCAGCGCCGGCGGAGGGAGGTGAGATCGGGGAACTCGGCGGCGGACGGCATGGCCGCGGGTGACGTGCCGTTCCACCGCGCGACCCAGATCCACTGGGCGGCCATGATGTGGACGAGCGTCTCGTGGACGGAGCCGTGGCCGGCGTCGCCCGGCGCCGCGAGCTGCTCGGGGCTCAGCCGCCCGGTGGCCGCGACGATGCGCGCGTTGGCCCATTCGTTGTAGCGATAGAGCGTACGGACCAGCTCGATCAGCGTGCTCATCCGTTTATCGCCGCACCTCTTACCTCCGGCGCGCCAGCAGCAGGACGGTCTCGTAGCTCCGGTGCACGCTGCCTCCCGCGCGGTCGATCGTCTCGGCGATGGCCCCGAAGAACCGCGCCCTGTCCGTCACGGACAGCGCACGATGGTCGGAGAACGTGTTCAGGAGCTTCAAGTAGTCTTCGCCCGAGTATGTCTTCTCCCAGGCCCGGCGCATCTCGCCGGGATCGGCGAAGACCTCCGAGACGCGCAGCGCCTCGCTGTAGCGACCCACGGCGCCGAGGAGCCAGCCGGTATCGGCCGCGGACGTCCTCGGGAAGAACACGTCGTAGATCGGCTGCGTGGCCTTCCAGAACGACGTGTCGTGAGAGACGTCGAGATGCCACACCAGCGCGAGGGAGCCGCCGGGCTTGAGCGCCTCGGCGGACTTCGCGATGCCGTACTCCGGTTGGATCCAGTGGAACGCCTGCGCCGAGACGACGAGATCGAACGCCTCCGGCTCCGTGGGCCAGGCCTCAAACCCGAGAGTCACGATCTCGACGTTCGGGTATGGTCGACACTTGCGGGCGGCGAGAGCGGCCATCGCATCGCCGGGCTCCAGCGCGAGGATCGTGTAGCCCCGCACCGCGAATGGCAGCGTGATCTGCCCCGTTCCACAGCCGATCTCGAGAATTCGTCCGGACGAGGGCAGCTCGGCCAGTGTCACGATCGTGTCGATGATCTCGGTGGGATATCCCGGCCGCACCTCGTCGTAGAGGCTGGCGACGTCGTTGAAGGAAGTCCCGATCCGCTCGGGCCGCGCTAGTTTCTCTTTCCCCACGGGATTTGCTCGGGAATCGAGTCGAGCCTGACGCGCTTGGCCTCTTCGATGCCGCGGAACCTGTCGGACTGGGTGGCGACGGTCCCGTCCTCGACTCGCTGCCAACCGTTCGCCTTGAGGCAACTCTTGTAGATCTCCGGGTTCACCAGGACGCTGGCGGGGTCGTCGGGCGTGGCCACGCCGACCTCGCGCAGACACGCCTGATGAGCGGTCGTGAAATCGGCGAGCGTCGCCCCCGGCTTGGTCCAGTAGAGCTGGCAGCCGGCCAGCAGGAGTCCGCAGCAGATCGTGAGGGCCCGGCGACGCATTGCGCTGCCGCCGGTATTCTGCCTCAATTTAGGTGGCTGGGGAACTCGTCGCGGGCGCTATGGTCTAACTCGATGGGCGACGAGTCCCACCTGGCCGAGGCGGTACGGCGGGGCGACCCGCGGGCCTTCGAGGATCTTCTGCGCGCCTACCAGCATCGCGTCTTCGGCGTGGCGCTGCGGATGCTGGGCAATCGGGCCGAGGCCGAGGAGGTCGCCCAGGAGGTGTTTCTTCGGGTGCACAAGGCGATCGACGACTTTCGCGGCGAGGCGAAGCTTTCGACGTGGCTCTACGCGATCGCGTCGCGCCTGTGCCTGAACCGTCTGGCGTCGGGCGAGCGCCGGGCGGTCCGCGAGGGCGAGGAGACACTGACCCGCCTGGCGTCGGGCCGCCCCGGCCCCGGCGACGAGCTCGAGCGGAGCGAGCTCGAAGCGGCGCTGCATCGGGCGATCGCCGAGCTGCCCGAGGAGCGACGGATCGTGGTCGTGCTGCGCGATCTCGAAGGGCTCGCGTACGAGGAGATCGCCGCGGCGCTCGAGCTGGAGCTGGGAACGGTCAGGTCGAGATTGCATCGGGCGCGGATGGACCTCAAGGCGAAGCTCGAACGCTTCCTGCCATGACCTGTCACGACGTGCGCGAGCTCTTCTCCGCGCTGATCGACGAGGCGCTGGACGCCAGTGAGCGCCGTACGGTGGACGCACACCTGGCGACGTGCGCGGAGTGCCGCCGCGAGCTGGAACGGCTCCGCTCGACCGTCGCGCTGTTGCACGCGGTCGAGCCGGCCAGGACGCCGGCGGGCTTCGTCGACCGCGTGCTCGCCGCGGCGCGCCCGACGCCGTGGTATCGGCGCTTGCTGAGCGCGCTGTTCCTCCCCTGGCCGGTGAAGATCCCGGCCGAGGCCGCGGCCATCGTGCTGGTCGCGATCGGCGTCGTCTACCTGTACCGCGTGACCCCCGAGCTCCATCAGTGGGACCGGATGGAGCGGATGCAGCCTCCGGCGCCGAGCGAGCCGCGGCGCCAGCTCGAGGCCCCGCCGCCGGCGCGCCCCGAGAAGCCGCGTCCCGCGCCGTCGAGTCCCACGACGTCGGAAGCGCCGCCGGCGAGCCAGCGGCGGCTAGCGAGGGAGTACATGGAAAAGGAAGGACTCAAGGACGATTCCTCGCGCGACGCCGACGTGCAGGCGCCGCGCGCCAAAAACCGGGTCGAGGGCAAGCTCGAAGCGACGCCGGGCGACACTGTCGCCCGTGGAAAAGCGCACTCACCCGAGGCCACGCCGCCAACAGCGGCGCCGGCGGCGCCGGCGCCCCAGGCCGAGTTGCGTGCCGACGCCCAGGCGGCGGCGAAGCGCCAGGCGGCGCCGTTGGGCGCTGCCTCGTTCGTGCCCCCCGACGTCTCGGGCCGTCTGGCGGTGAGCGATCGTGACGCGGCCCTGCGTGGGCTCGACGCGGTGGTCACCCGTCTGGGCGCCGTCGTCGATCGACGGCTCGTGGGATCCGAAGGGCCGATCGTGGAGCTCTCGGTCACCCGCGAGGCGTACCCGGAGCTCGTGCGCGAGCTGGCGCGCCTCGGCCGCTGGCAGCCCACGCGCGAGCCCGCCGAGCTGCCCGCTCAGATCCGCGTCGTGCTGCGCATCACCTCATAGCCACGCCTCGGCCGGCGGGGCCCCAGCCCCGCGACGGCCTGCGGCGCGCACCTCGGCTGATCCAGGCGCTCGCCGCACGCCGGGGAACTTCCGGCGCCTCCTCCGGTCTAACTCGTCAGGTGGACAAATCCGGTGGATTCGATCCGCCGCAGGGAACATCCGGAGGAAACGAGATGAAAAATCAGATGATCGCGTTGTGCATGCACTCTCAAGTACCGGATCTCCGTGCCGCGCGAGAGCTCGGCAAAGCTCGTGTACCGCGTGCGGATTCGGTTCTAGCGCTTGGCGGTACGTTCAGGCGACGATGGCGCCTATGATACGAGCAAGGCGGATTCTGGCGCCCACCTGGGTTGCGTATGCGTTGGTGTGGGTCGCGATGCTCGCCGGCCGCTACTGGGCTCCGAAGAACGCGGATCTCGGATTCGCGATGATTGTTGACGGGGGATTCGGCGTCGCGCTCGTGTTGGTCCGCTGATGCTCGGCGTGGTGCTTGGCGGCCTCGCCCTCCGTCGGCGCAGCGCCGAGCGGACATGGGCGAATCTTCTGTTGCTCAGCCTCGGCGCGGCCGGCTTGGTTGTGCAGGCTATCTACGTCAAGGTCTTCTGGTTCGGTGCGCTCGGAGGCTTTGCCCAATTTTCTAGGTCCGGGACGGGTGGGCGCGATTCGCCGAGACGCTCGCCGCGCGACGCTGAGGCCCACGGCAGGCCGGCTGGGGTCAGCGGCCGCGCTTGGCGAGGTATTCGGGGCCGACGAGGACTTCGCGGGGCTTGGCGCCGTCGCCGGGGCCGATGACCCGGTCCTGCTCCATCATGTCGACGAAGCGCGCCGCCTTCGGATAACCGAGTCGCATCCGCCGCTGCAGGAACGAGATCGACGCCTGGCGCTGACCGATCACCAGGTGCACGGCGTCCCAGTAGAGGTCGTCACGCTCGGCGGCCGTGCCCTCGGTCACTTCTTCCTCGGTGGCCAGCACCACTTCCTCGTAGACGGCGGTGCCCTGGCGGCGCAGGAAGTCGCAGACCGCGCGGACCTCGTCGTCGGCGACCCACGCGCCGTGGACGCGCAGCTGCTTGTTGGCCCCCGGCGGGACGAAGATCATGTCCCCCTTGCCCAGCAGCTGCTCGGCGCCGTTGCCGTCGAGCACGGTCCGTGAATCCACCTTCGACGCTACCTGGAACGCGATCCGCGTGGGGAAGTTCGCCTTGATGAGGCCGGTGACCACGTCGACGGACGGCCGCTGCGTCGCGATGATCAGGTGGATGCCCACCGCGCGCGCGATCTGGGCCAGGCGCACCAGCGAGGTCTGCACCTCGCCGGCCGAGACCATCATGAGGTCGGCCAGCTCGTCCACGACGACGACCCAGTAGGGCAAGCGGTCCGCCGTCGCCACGGCCTTGTTGTAGCCCTCGATCGACCGGACCTGCTTGGCCTGCAAGAGCTTGTAGCGCTCGTCCATCTTGCCCACGATCCAGCGCAGGCGCGCCGCCGCCTCCTTGGCGTCGGTGACGACCGGCGCCAGCAGGTGCGGGATGCCCTCGTACACGCTGAGCTCGAGGCGCTTGGGATCGATCAGCAAGAAACGTACGTCGGCCGGCGTGGCCTTGTAGAGGATGGAGCACAGTATCGAGTTGAGGGCCACCGACTTGCCGCTGCCGGTCGCCCCGGCCACGAGCAGATGGGGCATCGCCGTCAGGTCGGTGACGACCGGCGTGCCGTTCACGTCCTTGCCGAGCGCCAGCGGCAGACGTCCCTTGGACTCCGCGAACTCGGCGGAGACGAAGATCTCGCGCAAGTAGACGGTCGCCGCCTCGGAGTTCGGCACCTCCATCGCGACGGTCCCGCGCCCCGGGATCGGCCCCACGATCCTGACCGAGGCCGACTTCAGGGCGAGCGCCAGGTCGTCGGCCAGGTTCACCACCTGGCTCACCTTGATGCCGGCGGCCGGCTCGAACTCGTACGAGGTGATGATCGGGCCCGGGCTCACCTGGACGATGCGCCCTTCAACCTCGAAGTCCTGGAGCTTTCGCCGGATCGTCTCGGCGTTCTCCTGAAGCTCCTCGCGCGTCCGCTTGAGCTCGGAGGGGGGCGGGACCTTGAGGAGGCCCACCGGCGGAAGCTGGAAGGCTTCGGCGCCGCCCCGGCCGAAGTCGAACGTCTCCTGCCACGCGAGCCCCTGCTCGGCCAGGCGGCCGCGCGGGCGCGACGGCTCGACGACGACCGGGGGCGTGATGACCTCGGGCTCGCTCGCCGCTGCCGCGCGCGCGGCGTTCAGCTCCGGCTCGAGCCCAGCCCGCGCGGTCCGGCCCTTGCGGCGCGGGAGTTTCGAGAATCGCGTGGTCGTGACGCGCGCCAGCGCGGCGTAGGACACACGCGTCACGCACAGCACGCCGATCGGGATCGCCGCGAGCAGCGCGAACCACGTGCCGACGTTGCCGAATCCAGATGAAAGGACGGACGTGACCGTGCGCCCGACGATTCCGCCGGCGACTGCGTTGGGCCGCGCGGCAATGGCCTGCGTCAAGAGCCCCGTGGCGCTCCCCAGCAGTACGGCAAGCCCGAGGAACGGCAACATGCCCCGCATCACGAGCGGCCTCACGAACGCCGAGGCGCCCCAGGCACCCAACAAGATCGGCAAAAGGAATCCCGCGTAACCGAAGGACTGGAAGATCGCCCACGCGATCCAGACGCCGATCGGCCCGGTCGGGCTGTTCTGCGCGGCCGGCGTCAGCCTGGAATCGAAGGTTAAGAGCGCGACCAGGCCGAAACCGGCGATCAAGATCGCCAGGATGCCTTTGACCTCGCCGAGCCAGCGGTCGGAGCCGCGCGTGCGGCGCCGGCGGGGCTTCTCGTCCGTCGAAACGAGCGCGGCCATCAGACCTCCAGTACGATCGGCAGCACGACGGGCTTACGCCGGAATCGCTGGTTGACGAAGTGGCGAACCGCGCTCCGCACCGTGGCGCCGACCAGCTCGCGATCGAACGGGGCGTCGGAATCGCGCTCGGCGAGCGCCGCGAGGACGGCTTTCTTCAGCTCTTCCATCAAGAGCTCGTTCTCTTTGACGTACACGAAGCCGCGCGAGGCGATCTCCGGGCCCGCGACAACCACGCCGCTCTTGTCGAAGGCGACCGACACCGCGATCAACCCGTCCTCGGCGAGCAGCTGGCGATCGCGCAGCACCACCGCGCCGATGTCGCCGACCGACTTGCCGTCCACCAGGACGCGACCGGCCGGGAAGCCGCCGACCACGCGCGCGTCCGACGTCGAGAGCTCGAGGCCCATGCCGTCCTCCATGAGGAAGACGCGCTCGGGCGCGATCCCGACGCTCTCGGCCAGGCGCGCATGGCCCAGCAGGTGGCGGTACTCCCCGTGCACCGGCACGAAGTAGCGCGGCCGGGTGAGGCTCATCATCAGCTTCAGATCGTCCTGGCTCGCGTGGCCGGAGACGTGGACGAAGGCGTTGTCCTCGTAGAGGACCTCGGCGCCCAGCCGGTAGAGCGCGTTGACCACGCGGCCGATGGTGCGCTCGTGGCCAGGGATCACGCGGGCCGAGATGATCACGAGGTCGCCGCGCTCGACCTTCACGTACTTGTGCTCGCCGGCGGCCATGAGGGCCAGCGCGGAATGCGGCTCGCCCTGGCTCCCCGTCGACAGGATCACCTGCTGGCGCGCCGGCAGCGAGGCGAGCTCCTCCAGCGGGACCACGATGGAAGGAGGCACCTGGAGGTAGCCCAGGTCCGCGGCGATCGTCACGTTCTTCTGCATGCTCATGCCGAGCAGCGCGACGCGCCGATCGGTGCGCGCGGCCAGCGTGAGCACTTGCTGGATGCGATGGATATGCGAGGCGAACGTGGCGACGATGATGCGCCCGGTGGCGACATCGAACCGCCCGCCGAGCGCCTGGCCCACCTCGACTTCTGACCGCGTGTGCCCGGGGCGGTCCACGTTCGTCGAGTCCGAGCAGAGCACGGTCACGCCGCGCTCGCCCAGCTCCGCGAACCGCCGATAGTCGGGCGCCTCGCCGTCGAGCGGGCTCGGGTCGAGCTTGAAGTCGCCGGTGTGGACGATGGTGCCGGCCGGCGTGTCGATCGCCAGCCCGATGCCGTCGGCGATCGAGTGGGTCACCCTGATGGGCTCGATGCCGAACACGCCCGCCTGGATCCGGTCCCGTGGACGCATCGACCGCAAGTCGGCCGTCTCGAGCAAGCCGTGCTCGCGCAGCCGCTCGGCGACCAGGGCCAGCGTCAGCGGCGTGCCGTAGACCGGTACGGGCAGCTCACGCAGCAGGTAGGGTAGCGCACCGATGTGGTCCTCGTGACCGTGGGTCAGGACCACGGCGCGGAAACCGGTCCGGCGCTCGAGCGCGTAGGTGAAGTCGGGGATGACGTGGTCGATACCGGGGAGCTCGTCGTCCGGGAACATGAGGCCGCAATCGATCGCGATCAGATCGTCGCCGGACTCGACCAGCATCATGTTGAGGCCGATCTCGCCAAGGCCACCGAGAGGGATCAGACGGACGACGGGTTCCACGGAACTCCTTTTATGTAAGCGGCGCCTCGGCCGGCGGGGCCCAGCCCCGCGACGGCCTGCAGCGCGCACTGCTCCTGACGGCGTCGTCATCGTACCATCGGGCCCGAGCCCGCCGAAGTTTCGGGGGCGGCCGCCGACGCGGGGAAATGGGCGAGATGTCAGGGGCAAGGCGCCCCCTGGCGGGACGGTGACGCTAGAAGGGGGCTTGAGTCTCGAGACGCGCGATCAGATCGTGGGCCTGGCCGTTGAACTCGGCCCGCTCGCCGGCGGGGATGGGCTCGCCGGGGATGAACTTCTCGCCGAGCGGATTCACGAACGTGCCGTTCCTCGCCACGCGGTAGTCGAGGTGGGGCCCGGTGGCGAGCCCGGTGGCGCCGACGGCGCCGATGATCTGCTTCTGCCGTACGCGCATCCCCGCATGTAGCCCCGGCGTGATCCGCGAGAGGTGGTTGTACTGGGTCTCGTACCCGGACCGATGCCGCAGGTGCACCTGGATGCCGTTGCCGCCGTTCCAGCCGGCGTGCACGACCACGCCGTCGGCGACGGCGCGGACCGGCGTACCGACGGGCGCCCCGTAGTCGATCGCGAGGTGGGGCCGGACGCCGCCCAGGATCGGATGCGGGCGCGCGTACGTGAAGCCGGACGTGATGCGCGTGAACTCGAGCGGCGACCTGAGGAAGCTCTTGCGCAGCGACTGGCCGGACGTGTCGTAGTGCCCGTAGCGCGACGCGCGCTCGAACCCGACGCCGGTCAGTATCCGGCCGCCGCTCGCGTACTGGGCCACCAGGATCCGGCCGTAGTCGACGAAGGCGTCACCGGCGTAGCGCTTCTCGACCAGCAGGCGGAAGCGGTCGCCGGCGCGCGTGTCGGCGGTGAAGTCGAAGTCCGAGGAGAACATGTCGACCAGCTCCAGCACCAGCCGCGCCGACTCGCCCGTGCGTTCGACCGCGTCGAAGAGCGAACGCTGCACCACACCGCTCACGGTTTCGACCCGCAAGTCGGGCACCGTTTCCGCGCGGCCGACCCGCCAGGCCCCGTTCATCGGCCGGGCGGCGAACGAGAGCCACGGGCTCGCCTCGTACCGGACCTCGATCGGCTCCTTCCGGAAGTTCCACACGATCCGGACGGTCGCGCCGGGACGAAGCTTCCGGAGGTCGGCGCCGTTGCGCCCGAACTGCGTAGCGAGGTCGTTGGCCATGCGCGGCTCGAGGCCGCCGCGCGTGATCACGCGCGGGAGCGTATCGCCCGGCTTCACGGCGATCTCGCGGGTTTCGGTCGGAAACGCCGGGCGTGGGACCATCGCGGCGAGCGGCGGCGCCGGAATCCAGCGCGGCGCCGGAGCGGCGCCCGGCCAAACATAACGATGGGTCGACACGGCGAGCCCCGTAAGGCTGGCCGCGAGCAGCGCCGTCGCCGCAACCATGCGTCCCTGCATCGATTTCATGATAGCGAGAGCTGTCGAACCAGGTCCGCAAATTCGCCGATCGTGAGGGTTTCGGCCCGCCGGCCCGGGTCCACACCAGCGGTGGTAGCCGCGCGCCGGACGACCTCAAGCGGGAGCCCGAGGCCCCCGGCGAGCGCGTTCGCAAGGGTCTTGCGCCGCTGTGCGAACGCGGCGCGGACGACCGTTTGAAATCGCCCGGCGTCGGCCAGCGGGACGCGCGGCTCGCGTAAGACGCGGAGGTGGAGCACCGCCGAGTCCACCTGCGGCGGCGGACGGAAGGCGCCGGGCGGCACGCGGAGCGCGACCCGCACGTCGCAGTAAAGCTGCGCGAACACCGAGAGGCTCCCGTACGCCTTGCCGCCGGCGGGCGCGGCCAGCCGCTCGGCCACCTCACGCTGGAGCATCAGCGCCATCTCGTCGATCGCGGTGCGGGCGTCGATCAGCGCCACGAGGATGGCTTTGCCCACGCTGTACGGCAGGTTGCCGACGGCCAGCACGCGGCCGCCGCCCGCCGGCGCCGCGAGTGATGCGTAGTTCCACGTCCGCGCGTCGGCATCGAGCACCTCGACGGTCGGCAGCTTCGCCCGGAGCCCCTCCGCGAGCGCCCGATCGATCTCGAGCGCGATCACCCGGCCGGCCCGACCGGCCAGCGCGGTGGTCAGCGCGCCCTCGCCCGGTCCGATCTCGACGACCAGATCACGCGCAGTGGGCGCCACGAGGTCGACGATCGCGTGGGCGATCGTCGGGTCTCGGAGAAAGTGCTGGCCGAGCGCACGACGCTTGGTCATGATCCACGCCGATGCCATACGCCCTCGAGCTCGGCCTCGACGATCACGCCGCAGCCGTCGTGCGCCGGCTGTGGCACGACCTGGAGGACGAGGGCATCGTGCACATGGCCCGCTCTGGGGCCCGGCCGCACGTCTCGGTCGGCATCTGGGACAGCCTCGACCGCGACGCCGCCGAGGCCGAGCTGACGCGCTTCGCCGCGGAAGTGGCGCCGCTGCCCACCACGCTGGCCAGCGTGGGGTTTTTCCCGCACGTCGCGGTCTTCCTCGCCCCCACGGTGACCTCGGAGCTGCTGGAGCTGCAGGCGGGCCTTCACGCTCGGTTCAGCCGCGTCGGGGCGGCGCCGTGGGAGCACTATCGGCCGGGTGGGTGGGTGCCCCACTGCACGCTGGCCACGGACGTCACGGCCGAACAGTTCACCCGGGCCCTCGAGGTCGCGCGCCGCGTGGCGCTGCCCATCGCGTGCCGACTGGTCGAGATCGGCATCGTCGAGTTTCGTCCCGTGAAGCAGCTGATCTCCCGCCCGCTCGGCCGCCTCTGAGGGCCGGCGCTACTCCGCGGCGCGGGCCTTGAGCTCGGCCATGAGCGCCGCGAAGACCCGGCGCACCTGCTCCACGGTGGCCTCGCGGTCGCCGGAGTTGTCGATCACGTAGTCGGCGAGCTTGGCCTTCTCGGCGACCGGCATCTGGCTCGCGATGCGCCGCCGGTTCTCGGCCTCGTCGGCGCCGTCGCGCGCGCGGAGCCGCTCCGCCTGCGTGGCCTCGTCGGTGGCGACGACGACCAGGCGTTCCATGTTCTTGTAGGTGCCGCTCTCGATCATGACCGGCGCATCGAAGAAGACCAGGCCCCTGAACCCCTGCGCCGCCAGCTCTTCGAGGCGGGCCAGGAATCGATCCCGGATCGCCGGATGGGTGATCGCCTCCAGCCGCTTGCGCCGCTCGGGCGCGGCGAAAACGATCGCGCCGAGCTTCTTGCGGTCGAGCGTGCCGTCGGCGTTCAGGACGCCCGGGCCGAACTCTTCCACGATGGTCGCGAAGGCCGGCTGCCCCGGCTCGACCACGTCGCGGGCGAGGCGGTCGGCGTCGATGATCTCGGCGCCGAGCCGGCGAAGGACGTCCGATACCGTGCTCTTGCCGGTCGCGATGCCGCCGGTGAGCCCGACGACCAGGAACTTCCGCGCACTCATAGGCTCGCCCCGCCTGCGGCGGCCGCTCGCGAAGCGGCGCGGCTCACACCTCCGCCCAGTCGGCGCCCGTCTTCACGTCGACCACGACGGGGACCTTGAGCGGCAGCGCAGCGGCCATGATCTCGCGCGCGAGCTCCTCGATCGTCGCGACCTCGTCGGGCGGCGCCTCGAAGAGCAGCTCGTCGTGCACCTGCAGCAGCATCCGGGCGCGCAGCCCGCGCCCCGCCAGCGCCGCCTGCACGCGCACCATCGCGATCTTGATCATGTCGCTGGCCGTCCCCTGCACCGGGGCGTTCATCGCCATGCGCTCGGCGGCGTTGCGGGCGATCGGATTGGGGCTCGTGAGATCCGGCAGGTAGCGGCGCCGACCGAGCATCGTGCTGACGTGTCCGTGCTGGCGCCCCTCGGCGAGCGTGCGGTCGATGTAGGCGCGCACCCGCGGATGGCTGGCGAAGTAGTCGTCGATGTACCGCTTCGCTTCCTTCTGATCGATCTTCGTCGCTTGTGAGAGGCCGAACGCGGAGACGCCGTAGAGGATCGCGTAGTTCGCGCTCTTGGCGATCGTGCGCTGGAGGGAGGTGACGTCCCCGGCCCCGACGTGGAAGACCTCCGACGCCGTGCGCGTGTGGATGTCCTCGCCGCGCCCGAACGACTCGATGAGCGCCGGCTCCTCGGACAGATGCGCCAGGATCCGCAGCTCGATCTGCGAGTAGTCGGCGGCGACGAAGCGCCAGCCCTCCTCCGGAATGAACGCCGCCCGGATCCGGCGGCCGAGCTCGGTGCGGATCGGGATGTTCATGAGGTTCGGGTCCTGCGAGCTCAGGCGCCCGGTCGCCGCGACCAGCTGGTTGAACGTCGTGTGGATCCGGCCCGTCCGCGGATTGATCAGCCCGGGCAGCGTGTCGGCGTACGTCCCCTTGAGCTTCGCGATCGAGCGATGCTCGAGGATCTTGGCCGGCAGCTCGTGGCGGAGTCCCAGTTCGGTCAGGACGTCGGCGTCGGTCGAGTAGCCGGTCTTCGTTCTTCGGAGGGGCGGGAGCTTGAGCTTCTCGAACAGGATCTGGGCCAGCTGCTTGGGCGAGGCGATCGTGAACTCCTCGCCGGCCAGCCGGTAGATCTCACGGGTGAGGTTGTCGAGGTCGCGCTCGAGCTCCTTGGCGAACGCCTCGAGACGCGCGGGATCCACACGGATGCCGTGGCGCTCCATGAGCGCCAGCACCGGGATCAACGGCCGCTCGATCGTCTCGTAAACCGGCCACAGCTCGCGGGCGCGAAGCTCGGCGGCGGCGTGCTCCCAGTACCGCCAGAGGAACCGAGCGCGCGCGCCCTGCGGGTGCACGGGATCGGCGGCGGGCGGGCCGTCGCCGAGCGCTTCCATGCAGACCTGCTCGAGCCGGTAGCTGGCCCGCGCGGAGTTGATGAGGTACGCGGCAACGGCCGTGTCGTGGACGGGCGGCAATTCGACGCCCCGCCCGAGCCAGAACTCGAGGAGGGGCTTGGCGTCGTGGACGATCAGCTCGTGCGCGCCGAGCGTCGCGGGCGTCGCGTCCGGCCCGACCGCGGTCGGGCCGGCGTCGGGATGGAAGAGGGCGAGACCGGAAATGCGCGACTCGGGCGTCCGCGCCTCGCCGGCCCAGTCCACCGCCAGCGGCGCGCCCGCCGGCACCCGCTCGAGCCACGCGCCGGCCGCCGCGCCGTCGAGAATGGTCGTGGGCTCGGGGCTCGCGGTCGGCGCCGGCGGCAGCTCCTTGAGCAGGCGCGAGAACTCCAGCTCCATCCAGAGGGCACGCAGCTTGGCCCAGTCGGGCTCGACCCGGCGGAACGTGTCGAGGTCGATCGCGACCGGCACCTTCCGATTCAGGAGCGCCAGCTCGCGCGAGAGCAGCGCGTCCTTTCGGCCGGCGGCGAGGGTCTCGCGGAGCTTGCCGGCGATGAGCGGCAGGTTCTCGTAGAGGCGATCGACGGAGCCGTACTGGCCGATCAGCTTCACCGCGGTCTTCTCGCCGACGCCGTGGACGCCCTTGATGTTGTCGATGGTGTCACCCATGAGCGCGAGCACGTCGGCGATCTGTCCGGGCTCCACCCCCCAGCGCTCGCGCACCTTCGCCTCGTCGTAGAGGATCGGCTCGCCGGTGCGTCCGGAGACGCTCAGCACGCGGACGCGAGGCCCGACGAGCTGGAGCAGATCCTTGTCGCCGCTCACGACCACGACCTCGAGCTCGGGCAACGCGAGCGCCTGGTCGACCAGCGTCGCCAGCACGTCGTCGGCCTCGAACCCCGCGACTTCGAGGACCGGCGTCCGCAGCGCGTCGAAGAGCCGCCGCACGTAGGGCAGCTGGCGCGCCAGATCGTCGGGCATCGCGGAACGCGTGGCCTTGTACTCGGCGGACAACTGGTCCCGGAAGGTGGGGCCGGGCGGGTCCAGGGCGATCGCCAGGTAGTCGGGCTGCTCCTCCCGGATGAGCTTCCACAGCATCGTGCTGAGGACCAGCACCGCCTGGGTCGGGATGCCTTTGGACGTGGAGAGGTAGCCGACCGCGTGATAGGCCCGGAAGATCTGTGAGTGTCCGTCGACGATGAATAAGCGCTTCATTGTAGCGAGTGCCTCGAGTCCGGCGTTGACCGAGGGTGGCCTGAAATAGGTGCGCCCCGGCTCCGCGCGCCCGATTCCGTGTCTTTGCGCTCTTGGACCTCTGCGGGCGGTTCGGAGCCCGCGGTTGGTGCGAGGAGCGTGTCGTACGCTGCGCGGACGGCGGTCGTCTGCTGGCGGTACGCGTCGAGGAAGGCCTGGCGTGAGGGGTAGTCGAGCGCGGTCGCGACGCGCGCGGGCATCGGGCCGGCCAGCTCGAGGGTGTCCGACGGGCGCGCGCCGAGCAGGCGGAGCGAGGCGGACACGCGCCGCAGAAACCGGTAGCGCTCGGCGAGCTCGGCCGCGGCGGTGGGCTCGAGCGCGCCGGCGCGTGCCAGACCGGCGAGCGCCGTCGTCGTGGCGAATCGCCGCACCTCGACGTGGTCGCGGCCGTGGGCGAGCTGGAGCGCCTGGGCGAGGAACTCGATGTCGACGAGACCGCCGCGGCCGTACTTGACGTGCAGGCGCCCGCGCGTCTCGCGACCGAGCTCGCGTTCCATCCGCGCCCGCACCTCGACGATCTCTTTGAATAATAGGCGCGCCTCAGCCGGCGGGGCCCCAGCCCCGCGACGGCTTGCGGCGCGCACGGCGAGCGCCGCGCGCGGCAGCGCGTCGCCGTAGACGAGCTGGCGCAGCGCGGCCCGAACGCGCCGCGCGAGCGTACGGTCGCCGAGGATCAGTCGCGCCCGGGTCAAGGTCTGCCGCTCCCACAGGTCGCCATGCTCCAGATAGTACTGCTCCAGCGCCGCCACGCTCGCGGCGAACCCACTGCCCTTGCTGCCGGGCCGCAGGCGCAGGTCGACCGGGAACGCGATGCCAGCCGCCGTGATGTCGCCGAGCACGCTGGCCAACCGCTCGACCGCGAGGCTGTAGAACCAGTGCGCGTCGATCCGATCGGCGCCGTCGGTCGCGCCGTCCTCGGCGAAGACGCAGAACAGGTCGAGGTCGGAGCCGGTGACCAGCTCGCGTCCACCGAGCTTGCCCAGCCCCACGATGACGGCGGGAACGAACTTGCCGGACGCATCGCGCGGCACGCCGTGGCGCTCGAGCAGCGGCTCCTGGGCCAGGAGCCAGCCGGCCGCGAGCGTCGCCTCCGCGAGCGCGGTCATCTCGCGCGCGTAGCCGTCGATGGTCGTGATACCCAGGACGTAGCGCCAGACGACGGCCAGCTCTTCGGCCTGCTTCGCCCGGCGCAGCCGATCGCGCCGATCGGCCGGCGTGGTTCCCGGCGCGAACACCGACGCCATCGCCGCGCGGAAGTCGGGTCTGGATTTCCGGCGCAGGAGCCGCTCGGGGCTCGCCAGCGACGCGAGCAGCTCGGGCTGGGCGATCAGCAGCTCGGTGAGGAGATCGCCGCCGGCGCAGACCTTGACGAGGCCCAGGAGCAGCTCCGGGTTCACGAGCAGCTCGACGAGCCCGGCGCGCGGCCCGGTAGCCGCGAAGAACCGCTCGAACTGGTGCAGCGCCTCGTCGGGATCGGGGCTCTTCCACAAGGCGTCGATGAGCATCGGATAGAGGCGCTCGAGCGTGGCGCCCATGTGCGCGGCGTACGGCACCAGCGGACGGCCCTCGAGGATCATTTGTAAGTTAAGGCGCGCCCGCTCGGGGTCACGGAAGCCGGTGGCCCGCAGCGCAGTGAGGCTCGGCAGGCGCAGCTTGCGTCGCGGTCGCACCTCGCGGGCGGCGAAGAACTCGCGGAACGCCCGGTGCACGCCGGCCGTGATCTTGCGGTGAAGCGTCCCGAACTCGCGCGCCGCGCGGGGCGGCGGCGCCTGGGTGCCGACCCGCCGCGCCAGGCGCCCGAGCTCCGTCGGGTCCTCCGGCAGCGTGTGAGTCTGGAACTCGTGGAGGATCTGGAGCCGATGCTCGACGGTGCGCAGATGAACGTACGCCCGCGAGAGCAACCGGCCGAGGGCGGGCGCCAGGTAGCCCCGCTCGGTGAGGCGGAAGATCGCCTTCAACGAGTTCGGCTCGCGCAGCCACGGGTCGTCGCCACCGTAGAGGAGCTGGAGGGCCTGGACGACGAACTCGATCTCGCGGATCCCCCCGCGCCCGAGCTTGACGTTGGTCGCCTCGCTGCCTTTGGCTTCGATCACCTGGTCGATCTGCGCCTTCATGTCGCGTATGGCCGGCACCACGTGCTCGTCGAGCCCGGGCCGATACGCGGTCTCGCGGGCCAGCGCGCGATAGCGCGCGCCGACCGCCGCGTCGCCGGCGGCGATGCGCGCCTTGATGAGTGCCTGCCGCTCCCACAGCTCGGCGCGCTCCCGGTAGTACGCGCGATACCCCTCGAGCGACAGGACGATGCCGCCCATGCGCCCTTCGGGCCGGAGCCGCAGATCGACGCGGAACGCGTAGCCTTCCTCCGTGGCCTCCTCGAGCAGCGCGACGACGTCGCGGCAGACGCGCGCGAAGTACTCCCCGTTGGCCAGGCGCCCGCGTTCGCCACCGGCGGTCTCGCCGTCGGCGTCGTACACGAACATCAGGTCGATGTCGGACGAGTAGTTGAGCTCGGCGCCGCCGAGCTTCCCCATCGCGATCACCGCGAGCCCCGCCGTCGAGCCGTCGGCGGCGATCGGCGCGCCATAGGCGCGGCGCGCTTCTCCGTCCGCCATGCGCAGCGCCTCGACGAGGCACGCGTCGGCCAGGTGCGAGAGCTCCTCGGTCGTCAGGGAAAGATCGGCGTCGCCCAGCAGGTCGCGGGCGCCGATCCGCAGCAGGTGGCGGTACTTGAAGCGGCGGAGCGCGTTCATCCGCGCCTCGCGCGTCTCGAAGGCGCCGAGCGTCAGCGCCAGGTCCGCCGCCAGGTCCTCGGCGAACCAGAGCCGCATCGTGGTGGGCTCCAGCAGCCACGCCAGGTTGTTCGGGCGGCGGCGGAGCGCGTCGGCGAGCACCTGGCTCGATCCGAACAGCCGCGCCAGCAGCGGCACCGCTCCGGGATGCTCGGCGAGGGCGCCGAAGAACACCGAGCGGTCGACGACGGCAGTGTAGCGCTCGAGGTTGTTGAGCGCCATGTCCGGGTCCGGCGCCGCCGCGAGCTCGGTCACCAGACGCGGGAACGCCGCCGCCAGGAGCTCCGCGTCGCGCGGCGTGGGGACGAGGCCCTCGATGTTCGCGGCCGCCGCGTCCGGGTTGGCGAAGCCGAGCTGTCGCAGCGCGCGCCGCCGCCGCGTCGCCGCGGCGCGCCCGGCGGCCGTGAGGAACTGGTCGAGCCGCGCGCTCAGACCGCCGACTCGCCCGTCTCGCCGGTGCGGATCCGGAGCGACTCGTTGATCGGCAGCACGAACACCTTGCCGTCACCGATGGATCCGGTCTTGGCCGCGCCGGCGATGGTCGCCACGACCTTGTCGACGAGCGGATCGGGCACGACGACCTCGATCTTGACCTTGGGGAGGAAGTCCACCGTGTACTCCGAGCCGCGATAGAGCTCGGTATGGCCCTTCTGGCGGCCGAAGCCGCGGACCTCGGTGACGGTCATCCCGATCACGCCGATCGCGGTGAGCGCCTCCTTCACGTCGTCGAGCTTGAAGGGCTTGATGATCGCTTCGACCTTCTTCATCTCAGACCTCCTCGAGGATCGAGATCGCCAGCGCCGACACGTGCGAGCTGATCCGTTTCAGGTTGGTCAGGATATCGAGGTGGATCTCCGACGTTTCGATCGACTCGGCCAGCCCGGCGCGCAGGCGACCCAGGTGTGACTCGCGCAGGTCGCGCTCCCGCTGCCGCATGAGCGCGCGCTGGTCCAGCACCTCCTGGGCCAGCGTGCGGTCGTTGGCCGCGAACGCGGCGATGACTCGCTCCAGATTCTTCGAGACCATCCCGTGGAACTCCTGGATCTCCACCCAGCCGGCGTCGGAGAATCGCCGGGCCTGGTAGAGCTTCTTGCGTCCGAGCTCCATCAGGTTCTTGTCGATGATGTCCCCGATGTTCTCCAGATTGCCGATGATGGAGATGAGGCCGATCTCCTTGCGGCTGAGATCGGCGCCCATCGCGTCGCGTCCCAGGCGCGCCAGGAACAACTTGATCTCCCGCTCCAGGAAGTCGACCTGGTCATCCCGCCGCTCCACGTCCTCCAGCAGCTCGTGGTGGCTGCTGGCGAAGACGATCGGCACGTCGCGCAGCATGCCCTGGACGACGTCGGCCATACGGAGCGCCTCGCGCGTCGCCTGGCCCAGCGCCAGCGCCGGCTGATCGAGCGACCGCTCGTCGAGGTAGCGCGTGCGGAAGGGGTTCTCGCCCTGCTGGTCGTCGGGCACCAGGGCCTCGATCGCGCGGGCGGCCAGCGGCGTGAACGGTAGGAACACCAGGCTGATCCCGAAGTTGAACAGCGTGTGGGCGTTCGCGATCTGACGCGCGGGATCGGCCGCGGTGCTCGCCACCACCGAGGTGAGCGGCCCGATGAACGGGAACACCAGCGCGGCCCCCAGCACCTTGAAGGCGATGTGGGCGACGGCCACGCGCTTGGCCTCGGCCGTCGCGCCGACCGACGCCGTCAGCGCGGTGGCGCAGGTCCCGATGTTCGCCCCCAGCACGATTGCGATGGCGCCCTCCAGCGGCAGCAGCCCCTGGTGCGCGAACGCCAGCGCCAGCCCCAGGGTGGCCGCGGACGAAGTGACGAGCGCGCTGAAGAGCGCACCGATCAGCACGCCGATCGCGGGGTTCTGGCCGACCGCGGTGAGCAGGTCGATCGCCAGCGGCGTCGTTCGCAAGGGCTCGACGTTGTCGAGGATCAGCTTGAGGCCCAGGAACATGAGGCCGAGCCCGAGGAGCGCCTGGCCGAAGTCCTTCGGCACGCGACGGCGGGCGATGAACGTCGTCACGAAGCCGAGACCGACGAGCAGCGGCGAGTAGTCGGTGAACCGAAACGCGATCAGCTGCACCGTGAAGGTCGTGCCGATGTCCGCGCCCAGAATGATGCCCAGCGTCTGCCGGAAGGTCATGAGACCCGCGGAGACGAAGCCGATCAGCATCAGCGTGGTGGCCGCCGACGACTGGATGATGGCGGTGATCAACGCCCCCGAGCCCACCGCGGAGAGCCGATGGCGCGACATCCCGGTGAGCAGGCTGCGCAGACGTCCGCCGAGCGCGCGCTGCAATGCCTCGCCGCTCAGCCGGATCCCATAGAGCAGCAGCGCGATGCCCCCGAACAGCGTCACCAACACGGTCACCGCGCGCGCTCCATATCGGCAGAGGCGGAGGTGGTGGGCGAGCCGGGGAGGTGGGCGGTGTCGTTCACCGAGACGAGGCGCGGCGGGCGCGCGACCGTCAGCGAGCCGTTGTCGATGCGCAGCCGCCAGAGCGAGTTGAACGAGATGCCGAGCAGGTGGCAGAGGTAGACGCTGATCACGCCACCATGGGCCACGACGAGGACGTCGTCGCCGTTCGGATGATCCTCGCCGATCCGGCCGATCGCCCTGAGCACGCGGGCGCAGACGTCCGGCAACGGCTCGCCGCCAGGCGGCGGGCAGTCCAGCGGCGACCGCACCCAGGCCAGATAGGGATTCCCCTCGCGCGCGCGGATCTCTTCGACGGTGCACCCTTCCCACTCGCCCAATGACAACTCGCGGAGCTCCGGGAGCGGGACGAGCCGGATCCCGGTCCCGGCGAGCGCGATCGTCGCCGTGTCGAACGCGCGTTGCATCGGGCTCACGTACGCGGCCCTCACGCGGTAGCCCTCACGCACCGCACGCCCGAGCGCCGCGGCCTGGCGGCGACCGAGGTCGGAGAGCCCGACGTCGTTCTCGCCCTGGAACCGTCGCACCTGGTTCCACACGGATTGCCCGTGGCGCGCCAGCAGGAGCCTCACGCCGCCCCCTCCGCCAGCGCGCGCGCGCGGCGCAGGCGCGCCAGCGCCTCGGCGCGGCCGAGCAGCGCCAGGACGTCGAAGATCGGCGGCGACGCGGTCCGGCCCGTCACCGCCAGGCGGGCCAGCTGCGCCAGGTCGACGAGCTTGAGCCCGAGCTCCTCGGTGAGCGCGCGGACGACGCGCTCGATCGCCGGGGCCGTGAACTCGGCCGTGCCCCCGAGCCGCTCGATCAGAAGCCCGAGACGCCGGGCGCCCTCGGGCGTCAGGAGCTTCGGCGCCGCCTTCGGCTCGTACGCCGTCGGCGCCTCGAAGTAGAACCTTCCCTGCTCGACGAGCTCGACGAGCGTCTTGGCGCGCTCCCGCAGCGTGTCGAGCATTCCCCTGAACCGGGCGCGGTCCGCCGGCGGCGTGAGCCCGGCCGCCCGAACGAAGGGCTCCACCAGCTCGGCCAGCCGCCCGCCGTCCATCGTCTTGAGATAGTGCTGCGACAGCCACTCGAGCTTGGTCGTGTCGAAGACGGCGCCGGACGAGGCGACGTCCTTGATGTCGAACAGCTCGACGAGCTGGGCGCGAGAGAAGACCTCCTGGTCGCCGTGCGACCAGCCCAGCCGGACCAGATAGTTCACCATCGCGTCGGCGGGGATCCCGGCGTCGCGGTACGCCTGCACCGACGTGGCACCGTGGCGCTTCGAGAGCCGGCTGCGATCGGGGCCCAGGATCATCGAGACGTGGGCGAACTCGGGCACGGCGTACTCGAGCGCTTCGTAGCACAAGATCTGCTTGGGCGTGTTCGACAGGTGATCGTTGCCGCGGATCACGTGCGTGATGCGCATGGTCACGTCGTCGACGACGACGCAGAAGTTGTACGTCGGCGTGCCGTCGGTGCGGACGAGGATCCAGTCGTCCAGCTGGCTGTGCTCGAACGTGACCGCGCCGTGGATGAGGTCGTTCACCACGGTGGCGCCCTCGGTGGGTATGCGCAGGCGCAGGGCTCCCGCGCTCAGGCCGCGGTCGCGGCAGCGCCCGGAGTACCGGAAGGTCGCGCCTGTTTGCTGCGCCGCCTGCCGCTCGCGGTCGAGGAGCTCGGGCGAGCAATCGCAGAGGTACGCGCGCCCCGTCGCCACGAGCCGCGCGGCGTGGTCGCGATAGCTCTCGAACCGCTCGGTCTGCCGGTAGCCGGGCGCCGGCGGGCCCTCGTCCCAGTCCAGGCCGAGCCACTGGAGGGCCTCGACGATCGCGCCGATGTTCTCGTCGGTCGAGCGCGAGCGGTCGGTGTCCTCGATGCGCAGGATGAAGGCGCCGCGGTGGTGACGGGCGAAGAGCCAGTTGAACAGCGCGGTGCGCGCCCCCCCGACATGGAGGTGGCCCGTGGGGCTCGGCGCGAAGCGAACGCGAACGTCGGACGCCATCTCAGTACGTCTCGAACAGTCGACCCCACGGCGTCGCCGCGAAGGCCCGAATGCGCGAGCGGCCGATCGTCGGGTACCAGAGCAGGTCGTGGTAGACGTTCGAGGCGAACGGCGCCCACACGACGAGCGGCGAGTGGAGCAGCAGGCGCTTGAGTGGGCGCAGCGGACCCCGGCGGATCAGCTGGTCGCCCCAGATCACGAGGGACCGGCTGGTCTTGAAGCCCATCGAGAGCGCCGCCGCGTCGGTGTCGCCGAGGATCTCGATGCGCCTGGGATCGGCCACGCCGAGCCCGCGCTCCTGGCACATCCGTAGATAAGGAATCGACAGCGGATCGAACCCCATGATCCGCGCGGCGATCGCGTCGACCGCCACCTGGTCGGCGGAGGCGAGGATCAGGTTGCCGACGCGCGGCACCATCGTGCGCGGGCCGGCGCCGTCGCCCATCACCGTTCCGTCCACGACTGCGAATACGTTGGGGTGCAGCTCGCGCTGCATGTACATGAGGTCCACCAGCACTTCGTGCATGAACTCGTGCGCGTAGTGGCGCACTTCCTTCAAGAGCCCGCCGAACGCGTTCTTGATCGCGCCGGTCGTGCGGGAGTGTCCATGGGTGTTGTGAAGGATCACTCCGTTCCCGACAAACGCGTGGGTCCCCTCGACCGACAGATCGTAAAGGAACGGCACGTCCGCCGGCTCGGTTACGACATCCTCAATCCGGTCCCACGCGATATCTTCGCTCGCCAGAAATCTCATGTAGGCGATCTCGTCGGCAAATCGTCCGGACGAATCGAGGCGCTCGAATCGCTCTATGAAGTAACGGGCGACCGGGCGGGTCGGCTCGGTGTAGCCGTTCTCGATATTGTTGACCGAGCCGGGTCGACCCGCACTCTCCTGGGTCAGCCCCAGTCCGCAGCGCACCATCCGAAACAGCGCTGGAGCGATCGGAATGGTGTCCCAGTTACTCGGGCGCTTGCCGGCTCGACGCCGGGCCGCCAGGACGTCAAGGTTCCCCTGCTTGTGAACACAGCGGAACGTCACGTACCCGGCGAGTGTCACGACATCGTCGCCATAAATGACGTTTTGCGCGTACTCCCTCTTCTCGGTCATCCGTCCATTCGTCGCTCGACTCCATGTCGTGCCGACGAATGAGATGATGCCGAGGCGGGATAGAAGCATCTGGATCTGCCGGGCCAGGCGCCGGCTCTTCGTCGTCGCGGAGACCCCGCACTTGTCCACGGTGCCGTCGCCGTCGAAGTACGCTTGGAGGAACGCAGCGATCTCGGCGTCGGGACACTTGAACAGCAGGTCAGGCACGGTCTTCGTCGCCGAGTTCGTCGGCACCGTGAAGCCGAGCGTCTCAAAGAATGGGCGGAGGTTCAGCGCGTCGAAGTAGATTTCGTTGCCACGCGTCCTTGGCTTGACACCGAAGAGTGAACGGCAGAGCGTGATGTAGTCATCGCAGACCTCGGGGTCGGTGTTCGCGAACGAGACTCGATAGGAGCCGCTTGCGTCGTACGCGTAACCCTCGGCGATGAAGTAGCCCATCCAGCGCCAGAACTCGGGTGACGTACGCACGGGCGCTGTCGCCCAGACGCGACGCCATCGAGACTGAATGCCATAGCGGTGGACGATTCCGCGAATCGTCTCCCAATGCGTCCCGAGTTCGCGGGCGAGCTCTGTGATCGTCGCTCCATCCAGATACGCGCGGATGATCTTCCGCTGAACGTGGACGCTGTACTTACGTCCGGGGCGGAGCCGGAGTCGCTCGACGTTGATCGCTTCGTGGCCCAAGGAGGCAACGCGCGGCAGGATCTGAGGCGCGCCATTGATGCGGATCCGACGTGCCACCGCGATACGGTCGCCAACGCGGATCTCTCCTGCCGGCCGCCATCCCTCCGGAGTGAGGAACGGATGCCGGCGTGATGTCGTGACCTCTCGGCCGGTGCGGGTTCGTATTGTCCAGACCGCCTCGTCAGTCAGCGGTGTGCGCCAGAAGTGCGTCGCGTGTCCGCCGGTCAGATCGCCTCCAGAGAGAGAGACGACTCGAACCTCGCCTTCGCTCACCCGGTCGCCGTCCGGAAGATCGTGGGCGGGCTCCCGGACTTGCCACTCCTTGATCAGGGCCTCCGCCCTCACCATGCTTCCATCAGCGAGGAGGATCTCGGTATCCGGGTGCACGCACTTCACCGTCGGCAGGTGCAGCACATTTTTCCCCACGTACATCTTCGGGATCTCGATGCCCTCGGGAAAGATCGCGTTCAGCTTCAGGAGCGGCGACTGGAACTTGTAGACGGTCCACTCGACGCCGGGCAGCGGGATGAACGGCACGCCGTGACGCTCGAGCACCGGCGACCACCTGTTGTTCCGGCAGCCCGCGATCGGCTCGGTGACGACCGTCTTGTTCTCGACGGGAAAGATCCGGCGGCGGTCGTAGCCGTCCTCGAGCAGGGTCGTCAGCACGCCGTCGACCTGCCACGGCTGGCTCGAGCACGCCGGGAAGTACTTGGTCCACGAGAGGTTGAGCTTGAGGATCAGATCCTGATCGCGGTGGAGCACCTGGTCGTACTTCACGAGGCGCATCAGTCGCCCGTAGTCTTCGACGACGGTCTCCGGACGCGTGCGGAGCAGAGCGACCGCGCTGGGCATGATCTAGGTATTCTACTCCAGCCGTGCGCCGTAAATGATCAACAGGACCGCGCAGATCCAGCCGATCGTGTTGATCAGGAGCGCGCGGTCGCCGAGGAGCAGCTCCGAGGGATTGCCGCCGAGTTGCCGCTGGTAGAGCAGGTACAGGTACCGGAAGACCCCGTAGAGCACGAACGGCAGCGTCGCCGGCAAGAGGTGCGTGCGGAACTTCGCCACGGTCTCCGGCGACATCGTGTAGAGCGCGTAGGCCGTCACCGTCGACGCGGTGACGACGGCGATCATCTGATCCAGCAGGGCCGGGCTGTACTCGGCCAGGATCGGGCGATGGAGCGCGGCGTCACGATCCAGCGCCAGGTACTCGTAGCGCCGCTTGCCGAGCGCCAGGAACAGCGCCAGGAGGATCGTGCAGATGAGGAGCCAGCCCGACATCTCGACGTCGATGACGACGGCGCCGGCGATCGCGCGCAGCACGAACCCGCCCGCGACCACGATCACGTCGACGATGACGACGTGCTTGAGCCAGGCGGAGTAGGCGACGAGCAGGACCACGTACAGGAGGGCCGCGATCAGGAAGCGGCGCGAGAGCAGCGTGCCGACCCCGAGGCCGGCCCCGATGAGCACGACCGCCGTCGTGAGCGCGGCGCCGACCGACAGGCGGCCGGCCGCGATCGGGCGCAAGCCCTTGCGTGGGTCCAGGCGGTCGCGTTCGCGGTCGGCCACGTCGTTGAGCAGGTAGATCGCGCCCGACAGCGCGCAGAACACGGCGAATGCCGCCAGCGACGTCCACGCCGCGTCCGTGAACAGCCGCTGCGAGAAGACGAGGCCGGCGAAGACGAACAGGTTCTTCACCCACTGGCGCGGACGGAGCGAGACGAAGATCGCCGAGAGCGGCACTAGAGGCGGACGACGTGGCCCGTGGGGGGCAGGCTCCCCGTCGCGTTGCGCGTGTCGATCACCAGCGGCGCCTCCCGGACGATCGCCGCCCAGTCGTAGCCGGCGTGGGCGGTCAGGATCAGCACCACGTCCCGCGCCGCCAGCCCCTCGGGCCAGGCGCACGACTCCAGGGTGGCGGTGCCGACCGCGATCGACGGCACGTACGGGTCGTGATAGGCGACCGTCGCGCCCTTCGCGCGCAGGAGGTCGATGATCTCGAGCGCGGGCGAGTCGCGCGTGTCGGCCACGCCCGGCTTGTAGGCGACGCCCATGACGAGGACGCGCGCGCCGCGGAGCGCCCGACCGCGATCGTTGAGCGCGTCGACGACCATCTCCACGACGTACGTCGGCATCCGGCGGTTGATCTCGTCGGCGAACGTGATGAAGCGCGGCTCGTAGCCTTCGAGCCGCACCTTCCACGAGAGGTAGTGGGGGTCCGACGGCAGGCAGTGGCCGCCGAGGCCGGGGCCGGGATAGAACGCCATGAACCCGAAGGGCTTCGTCGACGCCGCGGCGATCACCTCCCACACCGAGAGGCCCAGGCGGCGACACATGATGGCGAACTCGTTGACCAGCGCCACGTTGACCGAGCGAAACGTGTTCTCGAAGAGCTTCACCATCTCGGCCGCCTCGGGCCGCGACACCGGGACGACCTCGCGCACGATGCGGGCGTAGAGCGCCGCGGCGAGGTCACGGCACTGCTCGGTGGCGCCGCCGACCACCTTGGGGATGTCGCGCAGCGTCCAGCGGCGATTGCCGGGATCGATCCGCTCCGGCGAGAAGGCCAGGAAGAAGTCCCGCCCGGCGGTGAGCCCGCGCGCCTCGAAGCGCGGGCGCAAGACCTCCTGCGTGGTGCCGGGATACGTCGTCGACTCGAGCACCACGAGCTGGCCGCGGTGGATGATGGCGGCGATCGCGTCGGCCGCCGCCACGATGAAGGAGATGTCGGGCTCCCGCGACTTACCGAGCGGCGTGGGCACGCAGATGACGATCGCGTCGGCCTCCCGCAGCGCTCCGGTGTCACCGGAGGCGCGGAGATGCCCGGCCTGGACGAGGCGCGCGACCGACTCGGCCGGCACGTCCTCGACGAAGGACTCCCCCTTCTGAACGGCCTCGACGCGCCGCGCGTCGAGATCGACGCCGAGCACGGTCGCGCCGGATTCGGCGAACGCGACCGCCAGCGGCAGGCCGACGTAGCCGAGCCCCATCACGCCCACGGTCGGGCCGGCCGCGATCCGCTGCCGGAGCGTCTCCGCCGGCGTCGTCACAGCCGCGCGCACACGTCCCGCACCGTGGCGGCGACGGTCTCGACCTCGTCGTCGGAGAGCTCGGCGAAGCACGGCAGCGACAGCACCTCGCGCACCGCCCGCCGGGCCTCGGGCCAGCGCCCGTCGCCGCCGCCGAACACGGGCTGATCGGGGACCGTCCCCGGGTAGTAGACGGCGGTACCCACGCCGCGGTCGGCGAGCGTCTTGGCGAGCGCATCGCGCTGCGAGTGCCGCACCGTGAAGAGATGGTACACGTGACGAGCCTCCGGAGCCTCGTTCGGAAGCTCCAGGGGCGATCCGGCCAGCGCCGCGCGATATCGGGCCGCGATCCGCCGGCGGGCTTCCGTCCACGCCGCCAGGTGCTTCAGCTTGACGCGAAGGAGCGCTGCCTGCATCTCGTCCAGCCGGCTGCAGTAGCCGAGCTCGACGTGCTGGTAGCGTCCGGTGTCCCCGTGGTGCCGCAGGCGCCGGAGCCGTTCGGCCACGTCGTCGCGAGCGGTCACGACCATCCCGGCGTCGCCGCACGCGCCGAGGTTCTTGGTGGGATAGAAGGACAGGCACGCGGCGTCGCCCCAGGCGCCCACCGGGCGGTCGCGCCACGCCCCGCCCACCGCCTGGGCCGCATCCTCGATCACCGCGAGGCCGCGGTCCCGCGCCAGCTCCACGACGCGGTCCATCGGGGCCGGGTGGCCGTAGAGGTGGACCGGCATGATCGCGCGCGTGCGCGGGGTGATCGCGCGCGCGGCGGCGGCGACGTCGAGCGCGTACGTCCGCGGATCGACGTCGACGAAGACCGGCGTGGCGCCGGCCATGACGATGGTCGTCGCCGAGGCCACGAACGACAGGGCCGGCGTGATGACCTCGTCGCCGGGCCCGACGTCGAGCGCCGCGATCGTGAGCCGCAGCGCGTCGGTGCCGGAGGCGACGCCGATCCCGTGGCGGACACCGCAGAGGGCCGCCAGCTCACTCTCCAGCGCCTTGCCTTCTCCGCCCAGGATGAACTGGCTCGAGTCCAGGACGCGGGCGGCGGCGGCGAGGAGCTCGGCCCGCAGCGCCGCGTGCTGGCGGGTCAGGTCGATGAAAGGAATCATTTGAACCTCGGTCCGGAGTCCGCCACGCCGGTGCCCAGCCGCGAGCTCAACACGTTCCCGAGCCCGAGCAGGTGCACCGAGAAGCGGAACTCGTCCTCGGCGCTCTGACCGGTGGAGTCACGGCTCCGGTTGATGTACTCGACACTCACCGCCCAGCAGTCGAACTTGAAGTCGACCCCGTAGCGAGTCTCGACGAAGGTTTCGGTCCGGATGTCCAGGTTCGTCCGCGCGCGCACGGCGAGGTGCTTCCACACCTCCCACGTGAACCCGCCCTGCAGGAAGTTCACCGAGGGCTTGTCCGGGGTCTCGCCGGGGTTGAACGTTCCGGGGACCTGGACGAAGTACGGGATGATTTGCGGCGGCTGCCGGGTGTAACGGTGCCCGATGCTCGCGGTGAAGCGGGAGAGGTGGAGCGACGCGTCGCTGGTGTAGGTCTGGAGCCCGTCGCCTTCGACGTTGTAGCTGGCGTCCGCGTGGAGACTGACCAGGGCGGTCGGCTGGACGAGCAGGTCGCCCGCGACGTTGCCAAAGCGGCCACGCTCGAAGTCGAAGGCGTTGGCCACCACGAACCGCAAGAGCTCGAGCCGCTCGGCCTCGGTGCCCTCGGGGCTCTCGGTCCGTCCGCGCAGCCGATTCGTCAGGGAATACTCGAGCCAGCTCGACTTCGGGATCCGATCGATCTGGTCCGTCCAGAGCGGCAGACGGGAGAAGTTGTGGCCCAGGATCCGGATGTAGCGGGCGCGCGGCTCGATCGAGTGGAGCACGCTGTCGAGTCCGCCCCAGCCGCCGAGCCCGTAGACGCGCGAGGCTCGGCTCTCGGCGTCGCTCCCGAAATCGACCAGATCGCGGACGCGGGGCTCGTCCTTGGTCGTCTCGATCACGGAGCCGCCGGCCAGCGGCGTGTGAGTCCCCGTGGTCGTGACACTGTACAGGGTGACCCGGCCGCCGACGAACGGCGTGACCGTCGCGTAGCCGCCGAGCGAGACGGGACGCGACACCACGGGGTGGAGGTCGTAACGGAATCCCTCCGAGCCGACGTCGCGGAGGAAGTTCACGGCGCTCGTGTCCACCTGGTAGAGGAACCCGGGCAGACCCGGCAGCGTCTGCCGCACCCCCTGCAGCGTCAGCTCGGGCACGCGCTGCAGCTCGACCGGGCGCTGGGTCGTGAGGTCCTGATACCAGTAGGCGCGCCCGACGAAATTCCAGTTCGACCACGTCTTGGTGAGGAACAGATTCGACTCGGCGCGCTGGGCGCTGCGCGACAGGAGCTCGGACTGGTACTCCCGCAGCACGAGGTCGTCGGACACCGCGTTGAGATCGGCGCGGAACGAGAGCCCCGGGTCGATCTGCCAGTCGTGCTTGGCGCTGCCCAATCCTCGAGTGTCGCCGGTCGTCACACTCTCGTGCACGAAGAACCCGCCGAGCGAGCCGCGCTGGTCACGCGAGATCACGTACCGGTACTGGGCCGAGCCGCCGACGCCCCGTCGCGAGTAGGCGTCGAGGCTCAGGGTCGCGTCCTGGCTGTCGGTGATCGCCCAGTAGAACGGGATCTCGGCGAAGACTCCCTTGCGCGAGGAGGTGCCGAACTGCGGCGCCAGGAAGCCCGTCTGACGCTCGCGACGGATGGCCGCCGCGAAGAACGGGAAGTACGGGATCAGCGGCACGTCCTTCAGCCAGAAGGAGGCGTTGGTCCCGTAGACGAAGTCCTGGAGGTCGGCGGTGCCCGAGCCGACACGGAACGACCACGACGGCGAGTCGTCGTCGCAGGTGGTGAAGACGCCGCGCCGCACCCGGTAGACGCTCTCGCCGAGCCGCTCCAGGCGCTCGCCCATGATCCGGTAGTAGGGCGTGGCCCGCGCCTCGCCCTCGTACACCACGCCGGTCCCGGTCTTGATGTTGTAGTCGATCCGCTGGCCGGTGAGCCGGTCCTCGCCGTCGTAGAAGATCACCCGGCCCTGCGCGGTCGCGTCGCCGGTCGCGCGGTTGATCTCGATGCGGTCGGCGAGCAAACGGGCCGACCCCTTCGTCAGCTCGGCGTTGCCGCTCGCCACCACGAGGTTGTCGGCGCCGATCTGCTCGATCCGGTCGGCCACCACCGTCACTTCGCCGCCGGTGGTCAGGACCGTCGTGGGGGACGACGGCGCCTGCGCGGCGGCCACGCCGTGAGCCAGGAGGGCGCCCGCGAGGAGCAGGATCGACGCCCGGAATCGCGTCATGAAAAAAGGAGCCCCATGCTCTCGGCCCCTCGTTCGAGCGAGCAGGGTTGATCGCTTCCGGCGACGTGGCGCAGGACGTCCCCGATGAGCGAGAGCGAGCCCGCGACGCACACGATCGGCGTGGTCGCGATCCGCGCGGCGAGCGCCAGCGCGTCGCCCGGCGTGCCGGCGACCTCGACGCGCCCGGCCGACGCGGGCACCAGCGCGCGAAGCGCCTCGACCGCGGCGGCGCGCGGACTCGACGACGCGACGAGGACGAAACGATCCGCGATCGGCGCCAGCGCCCCGATGATGCCGGCGGCATCCTTGTCGCGCAGGATCCCCACGACGAAGGTGACGCGGCGGTCGCCGAACGTCTCGCGCAGCGACGCGGCCAGCGCGCGGGCGCCGGCGGGGTTGTGCGCCCCGTCGAGCACGAGCAGGCCGCCCTCACGCCGGAGAATCTGAAACCGCCCCGGCCACCAGGCGCGCGCGAGCCCGTCGTGGATGGCGGCCTCACGCACGCCGAGCTGCCGGGCGGTGGCGACGGCGAGGAGCGCGTTGGACGGCTGGAAGGTCCCGAGCATCCCGAGCTCGAGGCCGCTCATGCGCCACCCTGGGCCCGCGCAGGTGAGCCGCTGGCCCTCGGGCCCACGGCGCTCCACGGCGACCGACAGCTCGCGCCCCTCGAGCAGGAGCGGGACGCGCACGGCGGCGGCGCGCTCGACGAGGACGCGCTCGGCCTCGGGGGCCTGGGCGGCGCAGACGGCCACTCCGCCGCGAATGATCGCCGCCTTCTCGGCGGCGATCTCCGCCAGCGTCGCGCCGAGCACGGCCTGGTGGTCGAGGTCGATGCGCGCGATCACGACCGCTTCCGGCGTGCCGACGGTCGTGGCGTCGAGCCGGCCGCCGAGGCCGACCTCGAGCACCGCCACGTCGACCGCCTCGCGCGCGAAGTGGTCGAGTCCCAGCGCGGTCGTCGTCTCGAACATCGTCGCGTCGAGCCTCGCCACCAGCGTGCCGAGCGCGTCGACGCCGTCGACCACCGCGTCCTCCGCGATCGGCTCGCCGTCGACGCGGATGCGCTCGCGGAACGACACCAGATGCGGCGAGGTGTAGAGGCCGACGCGCTGGCCGGCCGACCTGAGCATGGCGGCCAGCATCGCCGCCACCGAGCCCTTGCCGTTCGTGCCACCCACCTGGACCAGCCGGTACCGCTGCTCGGGGTGGCCGAGCGCCTCGAGCAGCGTCTCGATCCGCTCGAGCCCCGGCCGCATGCCCGCGTGCTCCCCTCCCCGCAGCGCGAGGAGTCGGGCGACCGCCTCGGCGTACGTCACCGGTGTCTAACCCGCGGGGGACGGTGTGTCGGCGAAGAAAGCAAGGATGCGGCGGATGGTCTCCTTGAGCTCGCGCCGCTCGACGATCATGTCGAGCTGGCCGTGCGTGAGCAGGAACTCGGAGCGCTGGAATCCCTCGGGCAGCGGCTGACGGATCGTCTCGGCGATGACCCGGGGGCCGGCGAAGCCGATCAGCGCGCGCGGCTCGGCGAGGACGACGTCGCCGAGCATCGCGAAGCTCGCGGTGACGCCGCCGGTCGTCGGATCGGTGAGGACGGAGATGTACGGCAGCCGGTGCGTCGCGAGACGCTCGAGCGCGGACGAGGTCTTGGCCATCTGCATCAGGGACAGGATGCCCTCCTGCATGCGCGCGCCGCCCGACGCCGAGACGATCACGACCGGCAGGTGCTTGTCGATGGCGAGCTCGATCGCGCGGGTGAGCTTCTCGCCGACCACCGAGCCCATGCTGCCGCCGAGGAAGCCGAACTCGAAGGCGGCCAGGACCGCGGGCTGTCCGCCGATGCGGGCGATGCCGCAGACCACCGCTTCGTCGGTCGAGGTCTTCTGGACGGCGGCACGGATGCGGTCCCGATATTTCTTGGTGTCCTTGAAGGTCAGCGGATCGGTCGTCGCCAGCCCGGTGTCACGCTCCTCGAACGAGCCAGGATCGGCGAGCATCGCGATGCGCTCGCGCGCGGAGATCCGGAACGGATAGTGGCACTTGGGGCAGACGCGGCCGGCGCGCTCCACCTCGGCGCGGTACATGATCTCCTTGCAGGAGTCGCACTTGATCCACAGCCCCTCGGCGATGATGACCTTGCTCGCCTTGCCGCCCGACTCGTCCGCCTTGCGCCTGAACCACGCCATGGTGCCTACGCCTTCCGTCTAGCGGCCGGGGAGGTCTGGAGGGGGTCTCCCCCGCCAGCTTCACTCAACCCAGCTTTCAGCTCGGCGATGAAATTTCCGACCTCTTCCACCAGCGTCCGGCTCCCCGCGCGCTCTTCGATCATCCGCACGATCGCCGAGCCGACGATCGCGCCGTCGGCGAGGCGTCCGATGGCGGCGACCTGCGCCGGCGTGCTGATACCGAACCCGACGCACACGGGCTTCGTCGTGACGAGCCGGAGCGTCCGGATCTGGGCCGCGAGATCCGCGGGGATCTCCTGACGCTCGCCGGTGACCCCGGTGACCGACACCACGTAGATGAAGCCACGGCTCCGCCGCGCGATCAGGCGCACGCGCGGCGGCGTCGACGTCGGCGCCACCAGGTGGATCAGATCGAGCCCGGCGGGCTCGGCCTCGGCCGCCAGCGGCCCGGCTTCCTCTGGCGGCAGGTCGGCCACGATGGCGCCGTCGACGCCGGCGTCGGCCGCGGTCCGAGCGAACGCCTTGAGACCGAACGCGAGCACCGGGTTGTAGTACGTGAGCAGCACCAGCGGGACGGACACCTCGGCGCGCATCGTGGCCACGGTCTCGAGCACGCGGGCCATCGTCGCGCCCGCGGCCAGCGCGCGGTTCATCGCGCGCTGGATCACCGGCCCCTCGGCGATCGGATCGGAGAACGGCACGCCTAGCTCGATGACGTCCGCGCCCCGCCGCTCGGCCTCGATCACGAGGCGCCGGGTGTCGGCGAGCGACGGATCGCCGGCGGTGACGTACGCCACCAGCGCGCGCGCGCCCCGCGCGCGGAGCCGGGCGAAGGTCGTGTCCAGGCGGCTCATTCGAGGGGCTTTCCGAGTGCGCGCGCCACCACGTGGACGTCCTTGTCGCCGCGGCCCGAGAGCCCGACCACGATCGCCTTCGACTTCGGGAGCGTCTTGGCCAGGCGCATCGCGTGAGCCACCGCGTGCGCCGACTCGAGCGCCGGCATGATGCCTTCGAGCCGGGTCAGCGCGTGGAACCCCTCGAGCGCTTCCTCGTCGGTGATCGATACGAACTCGAACCGGCCCGCGTCGCGATAGTAGGCGTGCTCGGGCCCGACGCCCGGGTAGTCGAGGCCGGCCGAGATCGAGTGCGCGGTGGCGATCTGCCCGTCGTCGCTCTGGAGCAGATAGCTCATGCACCCGTGCAGAACCCCGACGTGGCCGGCCGTCATCGAGGCGCCGTGACGGCCGGTGGCGATGCCGGCGCCGCCGGGCTCGACGCCCACGATGCGGACCGAGCGATCACCGATGAACGGATGAAAGAGCCCGATCGCGTTCGAGCCGCCGCCCACGCACGCGACCAGCACGTCCGGCAGCCGGCGCAGCGCACGGCGGGCCTGGCGCCGCGCCTCTCGGCCGATGACGGCGTGGAGGTCGCGCACCATCATTGGATATGGATGCGGCCCCAGCGCCGAGCCGAGCAGGTAGTACGTCGTCCGCACGTTGGTGACCCAGTCGCGCAGCGCCTCGTTGATCGCGTCCTTCAACGTCCGACTCCCCGCCTCGACCGGGATCACGCGCGCGCCCAGCAGCCGCATGCGGAAGACGTTCAGCGCCTGGCGCTCGACGTCCTCGGCGCCCATGTACACGTCGCACTCGAGGCCCAGCAGCGCGGCGGCGGTCGCGGTCGCCACGCCGTGCTGACCGGCGCCGGTCTCCGCGATCACGCGATGCTTCTTCATCCGCGCCGCCAGCAGCGCCTGGCCGAGCACGTTGTTGATCTTGTGGGCGCCGGTGTGGCAGAGGTCTTCGCGCTTGAGGTAGATGCGCGCGCCACCGCTGGCCTCGGTGAGACGCTCCGCGAAGTAGAGCGGTGTCGGCCGCCCGGCGTAGTCCTGGAGCAGCGCGCCGAGCCGCCGCTGGAACCGCCGATCGCGCGTCGCCGCCGCCCACGCGCGCTCGAGCTCGATGAGCGGCGCCATGAGCGTCTCGGGGACGAAGCGCCCTCCGAAGCGTCCGAAGCGGCCCTGCGCGTCAGGCAGCGTCGGGCTCATCGGACTCCCTTCGCCTCGGCGACGAACCGCCAGACCTTGTCGGGGTCCTTGCGTCCCGGCTGAGCCTCGACGCCCGAGTTCACGTCGACCGCGTACGGCCGCGCGGTGGCGACCGCGCGCGCGACGTTCTCCGGCGTCAGACCGGCGGCGAGGATGATCCGCCACCGCTGGCCCGTCAGATCCTGCGCCATCTTCCACTCGATCGGCTGGCGCGGCTCACCTTCGCTCCAGCGCGCGGCGCTGTCGAGCAGGAGCGCGGCCGCGAATTTCCGGTACTGCATGATCTTCACGGTCGAGGTCCACGGCACCCTTCCCTCGAGCTCGCTCGATGGCGGCGCGATCTTGATCGTCTTGATTACCGGGAGCGCGTAGCCTTCGAGGTCCTCGGGCTTCTCGTCGCCGTGGAACTGGAGCGCGCGCAGGCCGCACGCTTCGGCCACCGCCTTGACGTGGCCCGTCGGGTGGTCCCAGAAGATGCCGACCGGCGTCACGAACGGCGGCAGCGCGCGGACGATCGACGCGACCTTCTCCGGCGTCACGAAGCGCGGCGTGTTCTCGACGAAGATGAACCCGAGCGCGTCCGCGCCGGCGTCGACCGCGAGCATCGCGTCGTCGAGGTTGGTGATGCCGCAGATCTTGACTCTGGTCATTTCTATATGGGTTGGGCGAGACGCCCCCCCCATATCCCCCCCGGTTCGCGTGGCGCGCGCGCAACCCGCCGCCCCCATGTCCCCCCCGGTTCGCGTGGCGCGCGCTCAACCCGCCGCCCCCATGTCCCCTCCGGCTCGCTTGGCGCGCGCTCAACCCACCGCCCCCATGTCCCCTCCGGTTCGCTTGGCGCGCACTCAACCCACCGCGCCCATGTCCTCCCCGGTTCGCTTGGCGCGCGCTCAACCCACGGCCCCAATGTCCCCCCCGGTTCGCGTGGCGCGCGTTCAACCCGCGCGCCCCATGTGCCCCCCGGTTCGCGGGACGCGCGCTCAACGCGCGTCCCCGATGTCCGCCTCGGTTCGCGTCGCGCGCGCTCGATCCTTTGAATCATGCTCTTAGTAGCTTCAGCTCGCGGATCTTGCTCGGGACGTCGGAGGCGCGGACCAAGCCCTCGCCCACCAGGACGGCGTGGGCGCCGGCGGTCACGACGCGACGGACCTCGGTGCCCGTGAAGAATCCGCTCTCGCTGACCACGATGGGCCCCGGCGGGATCGACGGCAGCAGGTCCAGCGTCGTCTCGATGCGCGTCTCGAAGGTCGCGAGGTCCCGATTGTTGAGCCCGAGGATGCGCGTTCCGGCGGTGAGCGCCCGGTCCACCTCGGACGCGGTGTGGCACTCGACGAGCGCGGCGAGCCCCAGCCCCTTCGCCGCGGCCAGCAAGTCGCCGAGCGCCCGAGCGTCGAGGATCGAGACGATGAGCAAGATCGCGTCGGCGCCGGCGGCGCGCGACTCCCAGAGCTGGTATTCGTCGACGGTGAAATCCTTGCGCAGCAGTGGCACGTCCACCGCGGCGCGGACGGCGCGGAGGTCGTCGAGGCTGCCCCGGAAATATTTGCGATCGGTCAGGACCGAGATCGCGTCGGCGCCATGGGCCGCGTAGGTGGCGGCGAGCGTGGCGGGGTCGAGATCCTCGGCCAGCACGCCGCGCGAGGGTGACGCCTTCTTCACTTCGGCGATCAGCCGGACCGCCCCGGGGGATGGCCGCAGCGCGCCCTCGAAGTCGAGCGCCGGGGTCGCGTCGGCGCAGCGGCGCTCGAGCGCGGCGCGCGGCGTGGCCGTGCGGCGCTGCGCCACTTCCTCACGGGTGTTGGCGACGATCTCCTGGAGGACCGACATAGGCCGGCGCTAGAAGTCGCGCCGGAGTCCCTGCCTGCGCAGCGTCTCGAGCGGCATCGGGGCGAGCTGGTCGAGGACGAAATCGCGAATGGTCCGCGGGGGCGGCAGATCGCGCACGATGCGCCCGGCGCTCACCAGCGGCTTCAGCAGCGGCTCCCAGGGGCCGTCGCCGGACGGCCGTTTGCCGGCCGGGAGCACGACGGTCTCCCGCGTGCCGCGGCGCCGGTAGACGTCCTTGGCGCCCGACCACTTGCCGCGCTTGGCCATGGGCTTGCCCTCGATTTCCATGATGTCGAGGGCGAAGTTGAGCACCGGCGCGTTGGCGATCGAGGTGCCGACGCCGTAGCCGTCGGCGACCGGATTCAGGGCGAGGATCTCGTACTCGTCGACGCCGCCGGAGGCGAGGAGCTTCACGTGACCGAACCCGCGCAGCTGGAGCTCCCACCGGACTTCTTCGAGGATGCGATAGAAGTCGCCGCGTCGCGACGAGGGCGTGTCCAGCCGGACCGCGTAGAGGTCCTTGCCGAGCGCCTCGGCGACGCGGATCGCCTCGAACTTCTCGTCCTGCAGCGTGTCGATGAGGGCGACGCGACGCACCTTCGGGTCGACGATCGTGTCGAACGCCCGGAGCGCTTCCACCGTGTCGCCGACCATGAGGACCAGCGAGTGAGGAATCGTCCCCATGGGATCGGCGTCGATCAGCTCGGCCGACTTCGTCACCGCGACGCCGTCGCACCCGCCGATGAACGCGTTGCGCTCGATCATCGGCGCCAGCGTCGGATGCATGCGACGCGCGCCGAAGGAGATCACCTGCCGCTCACCCGCCGCCTTCTTGCAGCGCGCCGCCTTCGTGGCGATACCGGACGCCTGGCACAGGAGGCCGAGCAACGCCGTCTCGTACTGGGCCCACTCGACGTACGTCCCCTCGATGCGGAGGATGGGCTGGTAGGGCTCGAAGATCGTGCCCTCGTCCATCGCCCACACGTCCACCGGCTGGCCCTCGAGCAGCGCCGCGACCTCCTCGATGCCGGCCAGGATGCCCCACGGCCAGTCCTCGGGAAGGCTCTTGAGGTACACCTCGGCCTTCACGCGCTTGCGATCGTTGCGATGCTTCAAGATCTGGACGGTGCGGGCGAAATAGACGTCGGAGACCTCGCCGCGCTTGATGTCGGCGTCAGCGGCGGTGTGGAACGGACGCTTCGGAGTGTTCGGCATATTTTTTTCGGGCTCGGATCGCCCCGAAGTTGGCGGAAAGTGTGTCAGAAGCGGTCGGGCAAGTCAAACGCTGCGGCTAGAGCCGCAGCGATTTGAGATACGCGCGGAACTCGGTGGAGAGGTCGGGCCGGGCGAGGGCGAACTCCACCGTCGCCTTGAGGAAGCCGAGCTTGTTCCCGGTGTCGTAGCGGCGCCCCTCGAACTCGACGGCGTACATCGGGCGCTGCGACCGGAGGGTTCGCAACGCGTCGGTGAGCTGGATCTCCCCCCGGCTGTCCGCCTTGGTCT
>QHSI01000017.1 GCA_003221515.1 Candidatus Rokuibacteriota bacterium | reverse complement strand
ATCGACCGGTGGCTCGCGGCGATCGCGCGGTGTCACGCGTGGGACGGCGTGCTCGCGTGCGAGGTCGCGCGCGCGGCGCAGCTGGTGAAGGGCTACGGCGACGTCCGCCGGCGGATGACCGGACACTTCGACCGCCTGCTCGAGGCCGCGACGAAGGCGGGCGCGCGCGCGGCCGAGAACGGCGGGGATTTCGCGGCGGCCCGCGAGCTCGCCGCTCGCTACCGGGCGCTCGTCCTGCAGGGACCGGAGTCGGAGGCCAAGGCCGCGGCCCTGGCGGCGGACGCTTAGCTCACCGCCGCGCGGCGGACCAGGGCGCGAAGCCGCTCGCTCTCGTCCGCTCCGAGGTGGACGAAGGTGAAGGCGTGACCGTCCCGGTCCACCCGCGTCAGGATCGACATGACGTTGATCGGCGGGCCGCCGTCGGGCAGCGTGAAGACGACGCGGCCCACGGTGTCCTTCTCGAGCGTCGCGCCCAGCCGCGCCTTGAGCCCGGACACACCGACCTCGACGAGCATCCCCTCGTGCTCGCGGCCGTTGTATTCGTGCACGCGAAGGGGAACGGCCAGCCGCGCACGCGACGAGTGGCGGCGATCGGGGGCGGCGGCGCGCTCCGCGACGCGGCTCATCGCGTGGGGCTCGAGGAACATCAGCACTTCGTTCAAGCGCTCCAGCATCACCGGCTTGCCCATGAAGTCCGCGGCGCCGAGCCTCAGACACTCCCGCGCCTGGGTCTCGTTGACGACGCCGGAGACCGCGACGATCGGGACACCGAGGTCTCGGACCGGACGCAGCTGCAAGAAGTCGAGACCGCTCATGCCGGGGAGCTGCACGTCGAGGAGGATGGCGTCCGGGCGGTCGCTCGCGAGCCGGGAGAGCGCGGCTTCGGCGGTGTGGACGACCACGGGCTGGTGACCGAGCTCCAGCAGGAAGTCGCGGAACACATCGCCGAGGTCGATCTGGTCCTCGACAACCAGCACTCGCATCTGCGTTCGAGTCTAGCACGATAGGTAGTGCATCCTACGACGGGCCGGGTGCCAGGTGTGGTCAGACCAGCATGCTATACTGACGTCCCGGGTCGATTTTCGAGGGAGGAGTACCTTGTCGGGCTACCAGCCCGTGCTCATCTTCGCCGCGCTGATCGTTGGCTTCGGCGTCGTGTCGCTCGCGGTGGCGCGCGTCCTGCGCCCCAGCCGTCCCGATTCCGTCAAGCTCATGAACTACGAGTGCGGCGCCGAGCCGATCGGCCCGGCGTGGGTGCAGTTCCCCGCCGGCTTCTACCTCGTGGCGCTCGTCTTCATCGTCTTCGACGCGCTCGCGGTGTTCCTGTTCCCGTGGGCCTTGATCCTCCGCGCCGCCGGCCTGCCGGCCTTCTGGGTGATGGCCGCGTTCGTGGCGACGCTGGGGCTCGGCTGGCTCTACGCGTACCGGGAAGGCGTGCTCGAATGGAAGTGAAGCCGCCCGTCCCGCAGATCCCACCGCCGGTCTGGGGCGAGTTCAAGGATCTGCAGGAGTGGGAGAAGTACCACCAGACCCGGGCCGACGATGACAAGACCTCGAACGCGCTCGCCGCGATCGCCGACGCGATCCATCACATGCCGGGCGGCTGGATCGTCACGACGTCCACCGAGAAGATCTTCAACTGGGCGCGCAGGTCGTCGATCTGGCCGGTGACGTTCGGTCTCGCGTGCTGCGCGATCGAGATGATGGCCACCTTCGCCTCGCGCTTCGACGTGGAGCGCTTCGGCATGGTGCCCTGGGCCTCGCCGCGGCACTCCGATCTGATGATCGTCTCGGGAACCGTTACCATCAAGATGGCGCCGATGCTCAAGCGGATCTACGACCAGATGCCTGACCCCAAGTGGGTGATCTCGATGGGCTCGTGCGCGAACTCCGGCGGCCCATTCCGCCACGGTTATCACGTCGTGAAAGGCGTCGACCGCGTCGTCCCCGTCGACGTCTACGTCCCGGGATGTCCTCCGACCCCCGAATCCCTCATGTACGGGCTCCTCAAGCTCCAAGCCCAGGTCGACGAGTTCCAGAAGACCGGCAAGCGCTCCGCGACGTCCGACTCCAGGGGAGCATGACGGCCGCCGACGCGAGCGCGCTGATCCGAGAAAGGTTCGGGATCGACGCAGTCGCCGACGGCGGGCTGGGCGTCACTCTGCCGAGCCAGCGCTGGGAGGAGTTCGCGCGCTTCGCGCGCGACGAGCTGGGCTGTCGGTACTTCAACTGGCTCTCCGCGGTCGACTGGAAGGACCAGGGGTTCGAGGTGCTCTGCCGAGTCGAGAACCTCGACGCGCCGCTGGTCGTGACGATGCGCACGCGCCTTCCGGCCGGCGAGACGCGCTGTCCCACGCTGACCGGCCTCTATCAGGGCGCCGACTGGATGGAGCGCGAGTGCTTCGACATGTTCGGCGTGGTCTTCGAGGGCCATCCCGACCTGCGGCGCATCCTTCTCTCGGACGACTGGGAAGGCTACCCGCTGCGGAAGGACTACGCGGTCGACACGCCACTGGCTCCGTACCGATGAACGCTGACGCATCGCGCGCGGCGACTCATTGAGGAGATCCGGCCGATGATCTACGAGCTGCGGACCTACACGCTGATGCCGGGCAAGCAGGGCGAGTACCTCAAGCTCAACTCCGAGATCGGCCGCCCGATCCGGGGCGACAAGTACGGGAAGCTCGAGGGCTCGTGGACGACCGAGTTCGGGACGCTGAACCAGTACGTCCACCTCTGGGCCTACGCCGACCTCGTCGAGCGCGAGCGTCTACGGGGCGAGCTCGCGAAGAACGACGCGTGGAGCCGCGACTACGTCTCGAAGATCCGGCCGCTGCTCCTGGCCCAGGAGAACAAGATTCTCTCGGCGCAGCTGCCGCTGAAGCCGCCGGCCGACGGCGGTCACATCTACGAGCTGCGGACCTACCGCACGCAGGTCGGACGCGCGGGCGAGTGGCTCGGCCACTTCAAGGCGATCATGCCGGTGCGCGAGAAGTACTCGAAGAACGTCGGTCTCTTCCAGACGGAGGTCGCGCAGCTCAACGAGGTCGTGCACCTGTGGGCGTACCGCGACCTCAACGACCGGGCGGCGGTACGCGGCAAGACGATGCAGGATCCCGAGTGGCAGGCGTTCCTCGGCAAGGCGACGCCGCTGCTCCTCGAGATGCGCTCGCTCGCCCTCGTTCCGGCGCCGTCGTCCCCCATGAAATGAGCGGGCTCACCACCGAATCGCACATCGGGCGCCGGCGGCCCGACGCCGGCGCCCCGACGGTACGCTGAGACCCATGCCGGAGACGCGGCAGGTCGTCGAGGTCGGCTACGGCGGCAACGAGCGGCTCATGATGAACATGGGGCCGCAGCACCCGTCGTCGCACGGCGTCTTCCGGATGATCCTCACCCTCGAGGGCGAGACGGTCGTCGCCGTCGACGCGGTGATCGGCTATCTCCACCGCTGCCACGAGAAGCTTGGCGAGACCCTCACGTACGTCCAGTACCCGTCGATCGCGTCGAAGACGGACTACGTCGCGGCCATGACCGCGGAGCTCGCGTACGTCTCGGCCGTCGAGAAGGTCGCGAAGTTCGAGGTGCCTCGGCGGGCGCAATACCTGAGAGTGATCGCGGCCGAATTGCAGCGGATCGCGTCGCACTGCCTCTGGCTCGGCACCTGGTGCATGGACATGGGTGGCGCGCTCGGCGGCGGCGCCACCGTGTTCCTCTACTGCATCCGCGAGCGCGAGATGGTCCTCGATCGCTTCGAGGAGCTGACCGGCGCGCGGCTCCTCTACGGCTTCCACCAAGTCGGCGGCATCCGCTACGACGTGCCGGCGGGGTGGGACAAGAAAGTCCGCGAGACCCTGGACGTCATCGAGGCGCGGCTCGACGAGTACGAGGCGATGCTCGACGCCAACGCGTTCTTCCGCGTCCGCACGCAGGGCGTGGGCGTGATCTCGCGCGAGCTCGCGCAGGCGGTCGGGGTATCCGGCCCGCTCATCCGCGGCTCGGGGATCGGTTACGACGTACGCCGCGCCGAGCCGTATTCGTCGTACGAGGATTTCGACTTCCTCGTGCCGGTGGAGACCGCCGGTGACTGCTACGCGCGCTATCGCGTGCGCATGGTCGAATTCCGGCAGTCGATCCGGATCGTCCGGCAGGGGCTCGACGGCCTGCCCGAGGGGCCGATCTCGTCGCGGCCCGGCGTGAAGTCGGTCGGTCAGGTGCGAGTGCCGAAGGGCGAAGGCTACGCGCGGGTGGAAGGCGCGCGCGGCGAGGTCGGCTGCTACCTCGTCAGCGACGGCGGCCCGAAGCCCTATCGCCTCAAGTGGCGGGGCGCCTCCTTCTCGAACCTCGCGGTGCTGCCGTACATCGTCCCCGGCCACAAGGTGGCGGACGTCGTCGCGATCATGGGCTCCGTCGACCCGGTGTTCGGCGAGGTCGACCGATGACGACTGCTCCGCGACGGGCAGAACGGGCGTGTCGGAGCCGGCTCGCCCCGCCGGTAGAACGGGCGTGTCGGAGCCGGCTCGCCACTATATCAGGCCACCCTCGGTCCAAGCCGGCCTCGAGGCCCCCGCTACAATGATCGCGGCGTTCGTCGTCCTCAACGCCGTCTTAATCATGGTCGCGTACATGACGCTGCTCGAGCGCAAGTTCGCCGCCCGGATGCAGTCGCGCATCGGTCCGTACTACGTGGGCCGTCCGCACGGCTGGCTCCAGCCGGTCGCCGACGCGATCAAGCTGTTGCTGAAGGAGGACATCGTGCCGACCGCCGCCGATCGCTGGGTGTACAACCTGGCGCCGATCGTCTTCCTGGTCCCGTGCCTCCTGATCTTCGCGACGATCCCGTTCGCTCCCGAGCTGGGCGTGGCCGACCTGAACATCGGCGTGCTGTTCTTCCTGGCCGTCTCGGCGCTCGAGATCGTCGGGCTCTTCATGGGCGGCTGGGGCTCGAACAACAAGTACGCGCTGCTCTCCGCGATGCGCGCGGTCAACCAGATCATCTCGTACGACCTGCCGTTCGTCTTCGCGGCGCTGGTGCCCGTATTGCTCGCCGGCTCGATGCAGATGTCGGCGATCGTCGCCGCGCAGCAGGGGCTCTGGTTCGTCGCCTATCCCGTCATCGGGCAGCTCGCGTTCCTCGCGTTCCTGATCGCGACGCTCGCCGCCGAGAACCGCGTGCCGTTCGACATCCTCGAGGCGGAGTCGGAGCTGGTCGCGGGCTTTCGCGTCGAGTACAGCGGCATGAAGTTCGCCCTCATCCAGCTGGCCGAGTACGCGCACATGCTCGGGACGAGCTTCCTCGGCGCCCTCCTGTTCCTGGGCGGCTGGCTCGGGCCCGGCCCGGCGGCGCTCGGGCCGCTGTGGTTCGTGCTCAAGGCGCTCCTGATCTTCCTGGTCGTCACCTGGGTGCGCTGGTCCTTCGTGCGGATCCGGGTGGACCAAATCCTGGCGATCTCGTGGAAGCTGCTGCTGCCGGCGACGCTCGTCCTGCTGCTGGCGACCGGGCTCGTGGTCGCCCTACGAGGCCCCGGTGGGGCTTAACGGCGCCGGACCCGGCTTCTGGACCGAGTCCGGGCAGCTGGTCGGCGCCGTCGGCCGGGCGATGGGCGTGACGCTGCGGAACCTCTTCCGCAAGCCGGTGACCGTCCAGTACCCGGACGTCCAGCGGCCGTACCCGGACCGCTTCCGAGGCCTCCTCGCGCTCGTCTACGAGAAGGACACCGGTGAGGAGGCGTGCATCGGCTGCCGCCTCTGCGAGTACGTCTGCCCGCCGCAGGTCATCAAGGTCGAGATGCTGAAGGCGGAGAAGCGGAACTACGCCAAGACCTTCACGCTCGAGCTCTACGCGTGCGAGTTCTGCGAGCTGTGCGTGCAGGTGTGCCCGACCGACGCGATCGTCATGATGAAGTCGTTCGACCTCGCCGCGGCGGACCGCCGCGACCTCCTGCTCGACAAGGACAGACTCCACGCCCTGGGGCTCTCGTTCGAGCCGTCGTGGGCGACCGGCAACCGGCTGCGCGACATGCAGGCGCCCCCGAAACCGGCCCGAACCGCGGCCAAGGCGGACGCCAAGGGAGAAGCGAAGGAGCCGGCCGCGTGACGCTCGAGACGGTGGGGTTCGGGGTGGTCGCCGCCCTGCTGCTGGCCTCGAGTCTCGCCGTCGTCCTCACCCCCAACCTGTTCCACTCCGTGCTGTACCTGGCGGCCGCGCTCGTCCTGACCGGCGTGGTCTTCCTCCTGCTCGAGCAGCCGTTCCTCTTCGCCGTCCAGCTCCTGCTCTACGCGGGCGGCGTGGTGACGATCGTCGTGTTCGCGATCATGCTCACCGAGCGACTGGTGGGCGACCGCATCGGGCAGGCGAGCCGTCACCCCATCAACGGCGCCATCGTCGCGGCCGCGGTCTTCGCGGGCATCGTGGGATTCCTGATCCAGGCGCCCGTGCGGGCTACGGCCCCGGCGCCGGCCGGCGATACCACGGCGGCGCTCGGCCGCGCGCTGGTGGGACCCTTCGCGGTCACGCTCGAGCTGCTGGGCGTCCTGCTGGTGGCGGCGCTGCTCGGCGCCGTGTACTTCGCGCGGAGCGAGGAGTGATCGGCCTCCAGGCGTACCTCGTGCTGGCGGCGCTGGTGTTCGCGATCGGACTCTTCGGCGTGCTCACGCGCCGCAACGCGGTCGGGATCCTCCTCGGAATCGAGCTGATGCTGAACGCGGTCAACATCAACCTCGTGGCGTTCGCGCGGTTCAACGGCGATCTGGCCGGCGTGGTCTTCACGCTGTTCACGATCTCCATCACGGTGGCCGAGGTCGCAGTGGGCCTGGCCATCGTCATCGCGATCTTCCGGGTACGGCGGACGGTCGAGGCCGACCGTCTCAACCTGCTCCGGGGCTAGCGCGATGACGCTGCCGACCCGGCTGCCGCTGCTCGTCCTGCTCTTGCCCTTCGCGGCCTTCGTGGTGCTGGCGGTGGTGGCGCCCCTGCGCCGCGCCGGCGCGCGCGCCGGTCTCCTGTCGATCGCCGCGATGTCGGTGGCGTTCATGGCCGCGCTCGTCGCCTGGGTCGAGGGCTTCCGCGGCGAGGCGACGTGGTCGTGGATTCCGTCCGACGGCGGTCCGATCGCGACGGTCGGCGTCCTGGTCGACCCGCTGAGCAACGCGATGCTGGTGCTGGTGACGCTGGTGTCGCTGCTCGTCCAGGTCTACTCGCTCGCCTATCTCGGCGACGAGCCGCCTGCCTCGCTCGGCCGCTACTACACCTATCAGTCGCTCTTCGCCTTCTCGATGCTCGGCCTCGTGCTCTCGCCGGGCTTCCTCCAGATGTTCGTGTTCTGGGAGCTGGTGGGGCTCTGCTCGTACTTGCTGATCGGCTACTGGTACCAGCGGCCGGCCGCCGCGCGCGCGGCGGTGAAGGCGTTCTGGATCACGAAGCTCGGAGACGTCGGGTTCGTGATCGGCATCGTGCTCTTGTGGTCGGCCACCGGGACGTTCGACTTCGGCGAGCTCTTCGCGAGAGCGCAGGAGCACGCGCTGGCGATCGATGGGCTCGGCACGATCATGTTCCTGATCTATCTCGGCGCGGTCGGTAAGTCGGCGCAATTCCCCTTGCACGTCTGGCTCCCCGACGCGATGGAAGGGCCCACGCCGGTCTCCGCGCTCATCCACGCGGCGACGATGGTCACGGCCGGCGTCTTCATGGTGACCCGGGCGCAGCCGCTCTTCGCGCTGGTTCCCGACGTGCTGATCCTGATCGGCTGGGTCGGCGCGTTCACGGCGCTGCTGGCCGCGACGATGGCGTGCGTGGAGAGCGACATCAAGCGTGTGCTCGCGTACTCGACGGTCTCGCAGCTCGGCTACATGATGGCGGCCGCCGGCGCCGGCGCCGCCGACGCGGGCTTCCTCCACCTGTTGACGCACGGCCTCTTCAAGGCGTTGCTCTTCCTCGCGGCCGGCGCCGTCATCCACGCCGTCGGCACCAACGACATCTTCCGGATGGGCGGGTTGTTCCGGGCCATGCCGCAGACCGGCATCGTGTTCATCGTCGGGACCCTGGCGCTGGCCGGCGTGCCACCGCTGGCCGGATTCTTCTCCAAGGAGGCGGTCCTGAGCGGCGTCTGGGAGGCGCACCTCACCGTCCCCTTCCTGATGCTGGCGCTGACCGTGCTGCTGACGGCGTTCTACATGTTCCGCGTCGTCTTCATCACGTTCTTCGGGCGCGCGTTCGAGGCCGGCCATCCGCACGAGGCGCCGTGGTTGATGCGTGGGCCGCTCTGGCTCTTGGCCGCGCTCACCGTCGCCGTGGGCATCCGTCTCGCCGTGGGCGGCGGCGAGCACGAGGCGCCCGGGTGGCTCGTGCCGCTCTCGCTCGCGTCAGCGTTCGTCGGGTTCGCGCTCGCGTGGGCCATGTACCAGCGAGGCCTCGTCGATCCGGCCACGTTCTCGACGGCGCTGGCGCCGTTCGACTTCCTCGCGCGGCGGCGGTACGGAATCGACGCGCTGTACGCTGGTCTCTACCGCGCGCTGGTCCTGGGATTCGCACGCCTGATCGGCTGGATCGACCGTTACCTCGTGGACGGCGTGCTGAACGTGCTGAGCGCGCTCACGCTGCGCGCCGGCGCCGGCCTCCGGGGAATCCAGAGCGGGCGTGCCCAGGACTACGTCTACGGCGTGGCGTTCGGCGTGCTGCTCCTCTTCGTGTGGGCGCAGCTATGGCGGTAGGCCCCCTCACCCTGCCGATCCTGTCGGTCATCACGTGGTTGCCGTTCGTCGGCGCGCTGCTCATCATGTTCACGGCGCGCCATCGCCCACGCGCGGTGCGGTGGATCGCCGTGGTGACGACCGGCATCTCGACGCTGTTGTCGATCTACGCCTACGCCACCTACAACCACGAGGCGGCCGGGTTCCAGTTCTACGAGAAGGTCCCGCTGGTCCCGCCGCTGGGCATCTCCTACGAGCTCGGCGTCGACGGGATCAGCCTGCTGATGGTGCTGCTGACGTCGATCATCATCTCCGCGGGCGTCTTCGCGTCGTGGACCGTGGCGGTCCGGAGCCAGGAGTTCTACGCGCTGTTGCTGGCGCTCGTGACGGGCGTGTACGGCGTCTTCGCGTCGCTCGACCTCTTCGTCCTGTTCCTCTTCTACGAGCTGGCCGTCCTCCCGATGTACCTGCTGATCGGGATCTGGGGCTCGACGGGCGACGTGCGGCCCCGGGGGATCTTCGCGTGGGCCTACCGGGAGACGGGCGTCGGGACGAAAGAGTACGCGGCGATGAAGCTGACGCTCTACCTGCTCTTCGGCTCGGCGTTCATCCTGGTCGGGATCTTCGCGCTCTACGTGAGCGCCGGCGCCGCGTCGTTTTCCTTCCTCGAGCTCGAGGCCGCCGTGTTCCCGCTGGGGCTCCAGCGCTGGGTCTTCCTCGCCTTCTACGTCGGGTTCGGCATCCTCGCCGGGATCTGGCCGCTCCACACCTGGTCGCCCGACGGGCACGCCTCGGCGCCGACGGCGGTCTCGATGCTGCACGCCGGCGTCCTGATGAAGCTCGGCGCCTACGGGGTCGTGCGCGTGGGGATGGGGCTCCTGCCGGAGGGCGCGGCCGATCTCGTGTGGCTGGTCGGCGGGATCGCGTGCATCAACATCGTCTACGGCGCGCTCTCCGCAATGGCGCAGACGGACCTCAAGTACGTGATCGCCTACTCGTCCGTCTCCCACATGGGGATCGTGATGCTCGGCGCCGCGACCCTGACCGAGGCGGGGCTCAACGGCTCGGTCTTCCAGATGTTCGCCCACGGCGTGATGACCGGTCTCTTCTTCGCGCTGGTCGGCCTCGTCTACGAGAAGGCCCACTCGCGCGAGATCGGCAAGATGGGCGGATTCGGGAACGCGATGCCCGGCATCGCCACGGCGTTCACGATCGGTAGTCTGTCCTCGCTCGGCCTGCCGGCCACCGCGGGCTTCGTCGCGGAGCTGCTGACCTTCCTCGGCACCTGGCGCTCGGGCCATCGCTGGTGGCTCTTCCCAGCCGTCGCCGGCACGTTCCTGACGGCGATCTACGTCCTGCGGGTCGCCAAGCAGATCTTCTGGGGCCCGCCCTCGCCGCAGTTCCAGCATCTGGAGGACGCGCGGGGGCCCGAGTGGGTCGCCCTGGTCGTGCTCGTGCTCGTGCTCGTGCTGTTCGGCATGGCGCCGGGTCTTGCGATCGCGCCGGTGGACACGGCGACGGTCCCGCTGCTCGCCCGGATCGTCGGCCCATGAGCGCGTTCATCCTCGAGCTCGGTCTCGCCGTCGTGGCGCTCCTGGTCTTCGGCGCGAGCCTGGGCGCCCGCGGGTCCGACCGCCGCTGGATCGCCTGGCTCGCGACGGGCGGCGTACTGGTCCTCGGGATCGTCAGCATGTTCGTGGCGCCGACGCGGCCGGCCCTCGGCGGCATGTTCGTTCAGGATGGGCTCGCGATCTTCGCCAAGCGACTGTTCCTGACCGCGACGTTCATCGGGCTCCTGGCCGGCATCTCCAGGGAGGGCGCGGCGTGCGGCCGGCGCGCCGGCGAGTACCATTTGCTGATCCTGTCGTCGCTGCTCGGGATGCTGGTGCTCGCGTCGGCGCGCGACCTGATTCTCCTCTTCGTGGCGTTCGAGCTGATGTCGATCCCGCTCTACGTGCTCGCCGGATTCCTCAAGCGGGAAGACGTCGCGGTCGAGGCCGCGCTCAAGTTCTTCCTGGTCGGTAGCGTGTCCTCGGCGGTCATGGTCTACGGGCTCTCGTTCGTGTACGGCGCCGCCGGCACGACCGATCTGGCGCGGGTCGCGCAGACGTTCACGCGGGGTCAGCCGCTCCTGACGCTCGGCTTGCTCGCCGTGTTCGCTGGCTTCGCGTTCAAGATCGCCGCGTTCCCGTTCCACATGTGGGTGCCCGACACCTACGAGGCCGCGTCCACGCCGTTCGTGGCCTGGCTGTCGGTCGCGCCGAAGGCCGCCGGCTTCGTGGCGCTCTTCCGCGTGTACTTCGAGGGCATGGGCGAGCGGGCGGCGGCGTGGGTACCGATCGCCGCGGGCCTCGCGACGATTACGATCGTCGCCGGCAACCTGATGGCGTTGCCGCAACAGAACACGAAGCGGCTCCTCGCGTACTCGGGGATCGCCCACATCGGCTACATGCTCGTGGGGTTCGCGGCGGCGTCGGCCTCGGGGACGGCGATGGTGCTCTTCTACCTCGTCGCCTACGTCTTCGGGAACATGGGCGCGTTCCTGGTCGTCGAGGCCGTCGCGCGCAGCGAGGGCTCGGAGGCGACCGCCGCGCTGCGCGGTCTGGCCCAGCGCTCGCCACTCCTGGCCCTCGCGATGCTGCTGTTCCTGCTCTCGCTGGGCGGCATTCCGTTCGTGGCCGGGTTCTGGGCCAAGCTCTACGTCTTCTGGGCGGCCGCGTCGGCGGGGCTCTACTGGCTGGTGCTGGTCGGCGCGGTCCTGACGGTCGTCGCGCTCTTCTACTATCTGGTCGTCGCCAAGCGGATGTACATCGAGCCGCCGGCGTCGGCCGGGCGGATCCAGCTCTCGCGCTCGCTCGCGCTGGCGGTGATCCTCTGCGCGCTCGGCGTCGTGGCGCTCGGCGTCTACCCCAAGCCGGTCGTCATGGCGGCGCTTCGAGTCGCTGCCCCCCTCTTCTAAGGGAGCCGGTTCTCTCTCGTCGTCTCCGACGGCAAGGCGGACGGTCCTCCCCAGGCAAGTTTTCGACTCGACGATTTCTCAAAACGCTGCCCCCGGGTTCTTCAGCGATGAGCCGAGCCGGCAAAGCCCCCTGAGCCCTGAGCGCCCTGAGCGGCTGAGCGCCCTGAGCCTTGAGCCGTGAGCCGTCCACCTTTGGGAACCCTCGACGGCTGGCTCCAGCTGGCTGACGACTCGATAAGTACCGGGAATGATGCTAGTTCCAGAAATATCTTGACGCAGAGCGTAACGGAGGCTACTCTCTGTACCAACTGGTCAGTACACATGACTACCAAGACGACTGAGGGTGGAGTCAAAGTCCGAGACGGCCGGTCCACCCGCGAGGCGATCCTCGAGGCGGCGACCCGGCTGATCCACGTCCACGGGTACAACCACACGGCACTCGATGACGTGCTGCGTGAGAGCGGCGTGGGCAAGGGCAATTTCTACTACCACTTCAAGAGCAAGGAAGAGCTCGGCTACGCCATCCTCGATCAGATGATCACGTCGTTCCTCGAACGGACGCTCGAACCGTGCTTCTCGGACCCCGCCGGACGGGCGCTGGCGCAGATCCGCTGCTTCTTCGATCGCGTTCTGGAATCTCAGCGGGAGCGCAACTGCGTCGGTGGGTGCCCGCTGGGCAACATGGTCCTGGAGCTGTCCGACGTCCACGAGGGGTTCCGCGCGAGGCTGGCGTCGGTGTTCTCCACGTGGCGGGAGCGGCTGACGCTGGTGCTCCGCCGGGCGCAGAGCGGCGGCGAAGTCTCCGCCGCGTGTCGGCCCGAAGCCGTCGCGGACTTTCTCGTCGCCTCCCTGGAGGGAGCGATTCTGCTAACGAAGCTGACGAAGGACATCGCGGTCATGGAGCAGTGCGTGGTGGAGATGAAGCGGTATCTGTCGTTGTTCGAGCCGAGGATTTGACCGTCATGAACACGACGAAGACCGATGGCGACGCGGCGCTGGTCGAGGCGCTCCGGCGCGAGGACCCCGAGGCCCCCGAGCAGCTCGTCGAGACGTTCGGCGACCGCGTGTACCGGCTCGCCCTCCGCATCACCGGGTCGAACGAGGACGCGGAGGAAGCGGCGCAGGACGCGCTCTGGACGGCCGCGCGGAAGATCGGCACGTTCAAGGGCGAGTCCGCGTTCGGCAGCTGGCTCTACCGCATCGCCGCGAACGCGGCGTACCAGAAGCTGCGGGCCCGGAAGGCGAAGTCGCGCGAGATCGGCATGGACGACGTGCTCCCCACGCTTGACGACGACGGGCGCCACTTCGAGCCCATGGCCGACTGGTCCGATCGCGTGGACGAGCAGGCGCTGCAGGGCGAGCTCCGCCGCGTGCTCAGCGACGCGATCGACGGGCTCCCACCCGACTACCGCACCGCGCTGGTCCTGCACGACGTCGAGGGTCTGTCGAACCCAGACATCGCGGAGACGCTCGGCATCAGCCTGCCGGCCGTGAAGTCACGCGTGCACCGGTCGCGCCTCTTCGTGCGCAAGCAGCTCGCCGACTACATGAAGACCGTCTGAGCCCACCTGTTCATCGCCGCGCCTCGGCCGGCGAGGCTCCGGCCCCGCGAGACTCTGCAGCGCGCACATCTGTCGGGTTGACGCACGGCGTCGGCCTGTGGTCAGATAAGGGCTCGTCCTAGCTGACGTTTTAGAAAGGTCTGGTACATGGAAGCGGTGATCGCGACCGGAGGTAAGCAGTACCGTGTAGCGCCCGGGCAGGTGATCTCGATCGAGAAGGTGCCGGGCGACAAGGGATCGGCCGTGGAGTTCCGCTCCGTCCTGCTGGTCACGCGCGACGGCGAGGTGATCGCCGGCGAGAAGGCGCTCGGCCGGGCAAAAGTCTCGGGCGAGGTCGTGGGTCAAGGACGGCGCCGGAAGGTGATGGTCGTGAAGTTCAAGCGGCGGAAGAACTATCGCCGAAACCGCGGTCACCGTCAGTCGGCGACGACGGTCCGCATCACCAAGATCGAGGTCTGACGCGGTATGGCTCACAAGAAGGGCGTCGGCAGCTCGCGGAACGGTCGCGATTCCAACTCACAGAGACTCGGCGTGAAGCGGTTCGCGGGTCAGTTCGTGACGGGCGGGTCCATCATCGTCCGTCAGCGCGGCACGCGGTTCAAGCCCGGGCTCAACGTCGGGCGCGGCTCGGACGACACGATCTTCGCAAAGATCGACGGCGTCGTGCGGTTCGAGCGCCGAGGAGACTCGCGTTACGTGAGCATCGCCACCGGCGCGGTGTGACGTCCAGCGGGCTCCCCCGGGCCCGCGGGTGTACGGCATGTTCGTCGACGAGATCGATGTGTTCGTCAAGGGCGGCGACGGGGGCGCCGGCTGCGTCAGCTTCCGCCGTGAGAAGTTCGTCCCGTACGGCGGTCCCGACGGTGGCGACGGCGGCGATGGCGGCAGCATCTGGCTCGAGGCCAGTGCCGCGCTGACGACGCTGCTCGACTTCCACTACAAGCGCCACTATCACGCAGAGCGCGGTACCCACGGCGAGGGCTCGAATCGTCACGGCGCCAGCGGCTCCGACTTGGTCCTGAAGGTCCCCCTCGGCACCGTGGTGAGCGATCGCGACACCGGCGAGCGCCTCGCCGACCTGACGACGCACGGCCAACGTGAGCTTGCGATCCGGGGCGCGCACGGCGGCCGGGGCAACGCGCGATTCGCCACCTCGACCAATCGGGCGCCGCGCCGCGCCGACCTCGGTCGACGCGGTCCCGAGCGGTGGCTCCACCTCGAGCTGAGACTCCTCGCCGACGTCGGCGTCATCGGCTTCCCCAACGCGGGGAAGTCCACGCTGGTCTCGCGGCTCTCGGCGGCGAAGCCCAAGATTGCCGACTACCCGTTCACCACGCTCGAGCCGACGCTCGGTATCGTGCGGGCGGACGGCGATCGATCGTTCGTGATCGCGGATCTTCCCGGGCTGATCCCGGGCGCCGCCCAGGGTAAGGGACTCGGCCACCAGTTCCTGCGCCACACGGAGCGCACGCGCCTTCTCCTGCACATGCTCGATCTCGATCCTCAGTCCGGCCGGGATCCGGTCGACGACCTTCGCGCCATCGACGACGAGCTGGCGGGGTATTCGGCCGAGCTCGCCCGCCGCCCCCAGCTGATCGTCGCGAACAAGGCGGATCTGCCCGACGCCGTCGAAAACCGCGCGCGTGTCGAGCGGTTCTGCGCCGAGAATGCGCTCGCGCTGCGCGTGATCTCCGCGGCCACCGGAGCCGGCCTCACCGAGCTCGTGCGGGCGATCGCCGCGCGGCTGGACACCGTCCCGCCGCTCATCTCGGCTCCCGAGTCCTCGCCCGGCGACACCTCCATGTCGTCGCCGCCGGCCTCGAGCGCCTCGTGAACGCGGCGCGCAAGCTGGGGCGGGTGCGCCGGCTCGTCGTGAAGGTCGGCAGCGGTCTCGTGACCGCCGCGGGCGTCGGCGCCGCGCCCGAGCGGATCGGGGCCCTCGCGGCCGACATCGCGGCGATCCGCGAGGGACGTCGGATCGTGCTGGTGAGCTCGGGCGCGATCGCGACCGGCACCGCGCGCCTCGGGCTTCCCGAGCGGCCCCGGTCGATTCCCGAGAAGCAGGCGGCGGCGGCGGTGGGCCAATCCGCGCTGATGTGGCAATACGAGGCGGCCTTCGGTCGGCATCAGATCCAGGTGGGCCAGGTGCTGCTGACGGCGCAGGACATCAGCGACCGCGCGCGCTATCTCAACGCGAAGAATACGCTGCTGGCGCTGCTGCAGTTCGGTGTCCTTCCGATCGTCAACGAGAACGATACGGTGGCGGTGGAGGAGATCAAGGTCGGCGACAACGACAACCTGAGCGCGCTGGTCGCCTCGCTGATCGACGCTGACCTGCTCGTGCTCCTCACCGACGTCGACGGGCTCTACACCGACGACCCCAGCGTGAACACGGGGGCCCGCAAGCTCGACACCGTGGACGCCGTCACCGACGAGATCGCGCGGCTCGCGCGCGACCGCGGGGATCCCATCTCCGTCGGCGGAATGGCGACCAAGCTCCAGGCGGCGCGGAAGGCCGCGGCCGCCGGGGTGCCGATGATCATCGCCAGCGGCCGCGAGCCAGGCATGCTGCGACGGATCCTCGACGGGGAGCCCGTGGGCACCTACTTCGCCCCGAAGGCGGACCGCCTGGGGGCCCGGAAGCGCTGGATCGCGTTCGCCGTTCCGCCGCAAGGGCGGCTCACGGTTGACGCGGGCGCGCTGGCAGCGTTAACTCAGCGGGGGAAGAGCCTCCTGCCCTCGGGTATCGTCGAGATCCAGGGCGACTTCGCCTCGGGCGAGGTGGTGGCCCTGCTGGGGGGCGCCGGGGGGCGGGAGTTCGCGCGCGGGGTCGTGAACTTCGACGCGGCCGAGCTCCGCAAGATCCGTGGGGCGAAGACACAGGAGATCGAGCAGCGCTTGGGCTACAAGAGCTTCGACGAAGTGATCCATCGTGACAACCTGGTGATCTTGTAGTGCACGCTGCAGGCCGTCGCGGGGCCGGGGCTCCGCCGGAGGCGCGGCGATAGACTGAGGATGCCAATGGATGCCCGCGCTCTCATCGAGACCCGGGCGCGCGCGGCGCGCGAGGCCGCCCGTGCGCTCGCGCTCTGCCCCACCAAGACGAAGAACGACGCGCTCATGCAGATGGCGCGCGGGCTCGTGGAGAAGACCGAGACGCTGCTGGAGGCGAACCGGGGCGACGTCGAGCGGGCGCGCGGGCGGGTGGCGCCGGCCTTCCTCGATCGCCTGATGCTCACCGAGGCGCGCATCGAGGAGATGGCGCAAGGGCTGCGCGAGATCGCCGCGCTGCCCGACCCGGTCGGCGCCGTCGTCGAGTCGTGGCGTCGCCCCAACGGGATCGAGATCTCACGGGTGCGCGTCCCGCTGGGCGTCATCGGGTTCATCTACGAGTCCCGGCCCAACGTCACCGCCGACGCCGCGGGGCTCTGTATCAAATCCGGCAACGCGGTCGTGCTCCGGGGCGGCAGCGAGGCGATCGAGTCCAACACCGCGATCGCGGCGGTGCTGGCCCGGGCGCTCGAGAAGGTGGGCGCGCCCGCCGACGCGGTCCAGCACGTCGACACGACGGACCGGGCCGCGGTCGCGGCGCTGCTGGAGCTCGACCGGCTCGTGGACCTGATCATCCCACGCGGCGGCGAGGAATTCGTGCGCTGGGTGAGCGAGCGGTCGCGCGTGCCGGTGTTGAAGCACGACAAGGGCCTGGTCCATGCCTACGTGGACGCCGACGCCGACGTCGCGATGGCGGTGGCGATCGTGGTCAACGCGAAGGCGCAGCGCCCGAGCGTGTGCAACGCGCTCGAGACGCTCCTGGTCCATCGCGAGATCGCGCCCCGGCTCCTGCCGGCGCTGGGCGCGCGCCTGGCCCAAGTCGGCGTGGCGGTCCGCGGCTGTCCGGGCACGCTCGCGCTGCTGCCCGCGGCGAGCCCGGCGACGGACGCCGACTGGGACACCGAGTATCTGGATCTGACGCTCTCGATCCGCGTGGTCGACGACCTCGACACCGCGCTCGCCCACATCCAGCGTCACGGGACGGGCCTCGCGGAGACGATCGTGACCAACGACCGCGCGCATGCGCGCCGGTTCACCCGCGAGGTCGACGCCGCGGCGGTGCTCGTCAACGCGTCGACGCGGCTGGTGGACGGCAGCCAGTTCGGGATGGGCGCCGAGATGGGCATCTCGACGTCCCGGGTGCACGCGCGAGGGCCGGTGGGGGTGCGCGAGCTGACGACGACCAAGTTCGTCGTGCAGGGCGACGGGCAGGTGCGGGACTAGGTGCGGCGCCGCCCGCAGTTGGTTCTGGACTAGCGTGGCCCGCACGGCCGTCTTCGGTGGCTCGTTCAACCCGATCCACTACGGCCACCTGCTGCTCGCCGACGAGGTCGCCGAGGCGTTGAGCCTCGATCGTGTGCTGTTCGTGCCCGCCGCGGCGCCCCCGCACAAGCCCGCGGCCCAGCTCGCGCCCGCGCCGGATCGCTACGCGATGGTCGAGCTCGCGGTGGCGGGTCATCCGAAGTTCGTGGTGTCCGACATCGAGCTGCGTCGGTCCGGGCCGTCGTACACCGTGGACACGCTCGAAGCGATCCGACTTCCGCGGCCGGAGCTCTTCCTGATCATGGGGTCGGAGACGTTCCTCGACCTCCTCGCCTGGCGGGCGCCCCAGCGCGTGGCCAGCCTGGCGCAGCTCGTCGTCGTGCCGCGCCTCGGCAGCGTCTTCGATCCGGAGGGCGCGGCGGTCCGGAAGGTCGTGCACGACATCGGCCAGGAACCGCTCGTCGTTCACGCGACCTCGCTGCCGATCTCGGCGTCGGACCTCCGCCGCCGGGCCCGCGAGGCGCGGTCCCTCGCGTATCGGCTGCCCCCGGCGGTCGGCGACTACATCCGGGCCAGGCGCCTCTACCGAGGCGAATGGTCGTGACCCCGCCGTCCGCGGAGTGGAAAGCGCGCCGCGCGGCGCGGGCCGCGCAGGACAAGCGGGCGGGGGACCTCGTCGTGCTCGACGTGCAGCGGGTGTCGACGGTGACCGACTACTTCCTGGTATGCAGCGGCAAGTCGACGACCCATCTGCAGACGATCACGGAGGCTATCCGGGCCGAGCTCAAGGACGAGGGCGTGCGCCCGCTCCACGCGGAGGGCGTGGCCGAGAGCGGATGGATCCTCCTCGACTACGGCGACGTGCTGATGCACGTGTTCCTCGAGGAGACGCGCGCCTACTACGCGCTCGAGCGCTTGTGGGGCGACGCCCCGAGCGTGCCGCTCGACGGCGCATAGCGCGCGGACCGTGAAGATGTTGCGCGGTCTCGGAGCGCATGCTAGCGTTGATTTCTTGAATATGCGTGATCGTCGGGTGGGAGGGAGGTTCTGATGCGCAAGGATCGCCTCGCACACTTCCGGAAGCGGCTGGTGGAAAAGCAGCGTCAGTTGACCGAAGAGGTCGGGCGCACCGCTCTGTACGGGAAAGATCAGGAAGACGACTCGATCAAGGACCTCGGCGACCAGGCGAACACGGCCTACACGCGGGCGACTCCAGGCGCTTCCGTTCGCCCGCCACTGCATCGACTGCCAGCGGGTCATCGAGGAAGAGGAACGGATGGCCACCGGCTAGCCGTGCACCGCCCCGTCGCCCCCTCTCCGTGACCCTGCCCGCCGCGATCCGAAGCGCCCTGTCTCTCGGTCTGGCGCTCAAGCGCCTCTTCGATCGTGCGATCCCGTCCAGTGAGGACGACGCGCCGACCACCGATCTGGTGCGCCGTGCCCAGGAGGCGCGGCGGGTCGGCCGCCGGGACGAGGCCGCGACGCTTTTCCGTCAGGTTCTGCAGACACATCGGAACCACCGTGGGGCGCTGCGGGGCCTCCGCGACCTGGCCGCCGAGACCGGACGCTGGCCGGACGCGCTCGACGCGCAGAAGCGGATCATCGGCGCGGTCGGCTCCACCGAGCGATCGCCGGAGACCGAGTGGCTGGCCGTCATCTATTACGAGCTCGGCCGGGTCGAGCTCGGCCACTCCAATCCGGGCGGCGCCCTGGCGCACTTCCGGAACGCCGTGCGAACCGACCGGTCCTTCCTCCCGGCGGCGTTGGCGCTGGGCGACGCGTGCGAGACGCTCGGAGACCACCGGGAGGCGCTTCGCGTCTGGGAGCGCGCCGCCGAGGTCGCGCCCGCCCTCCCGCTGCTCGCGCGGCTCGAGCGCGCGTATCGCCAGGATGGACGACCAAGCCGCATGATCGCGCTCTATCGGGAGGCGATCGATCGCGCCCCCGACGATCTCGCGCTGGCCGTGGCACTCGGCCGGGTCTTTCTCGAGCTGGAGATGCTCGACGAGGCCGCCGACCAGTTCGAAAAGGTCGAGGTCCGCGCGCCCGGCTTGCCGGCGATCCACGCGCTCCTCGGCGCGGTCTTCGAGCGGCGCGGCGAGACCCGCGAGGCCTTCGAGGAATATCGCCGCGCGCTGCAGCTCGGCCACGCGTTCGACTGGCCGCACCGATGCGACGTGTGCGCGGCGCCGGCGCCGACCTGGCAAGACCGCTGCGCGCACTGCCAGCGCTGGAACACGCTTCGCCCGGTCCGCATGTAGTCCCCGCGCAGCGATGGACGCGGGCTGGGCCGTCGCGGCGCTCGACCTCGTCTTTCCCGCCCTGTGCCCGGTCTGCGATGCGGCGCTCGGCGCCGGCCGCCGCGACCCCCTCTGTGGCCGTTGCTGGGGCGCGATCGACCGGCTCCCTCCGCCCGACTGCGACGTCTGTGGCGCGCCGTCGACGCTCCGCGCGGACTTCGCGCGACCACGGGCTCCCGATGCGCGGCGTGTCTGCTGGGCGTGCACGACGAGCCCGCCGGACTACGACTACGCGCGATCGGCCGCGGCCTACGAGGGCACCCTGCGAGAGGCGCTGCACGCCTTCAAGTTTTCGGGGAAGCGCGCGCTGGCGCGGCCGCTCGGTGATCTGGCCATCGAGCAGTGCCGAGCCTTTCTCCCACACGACATCGAGGCGCTGATTCCGGTGCCGCTCGCGTACGAGCGCGAGCGTGAGCGCGGCTTCAACCAGGCGGCGCTGCTCGCCGAACGCCTCGCGCGGCCGCTCGGAATTCCGGCGATTCCCGGATGGCTCGGACGCGTCCGCGCCACGCGGCCGCAAAGCGATCTCGCGGCCGCCGAGCGCCAGGCCAATGTTCGCGGCGCGTTCCGGGCCGCCGGCCGCGTGGCGGGGCGCCACGTCCTCGTCGTGGACGACGTCCTGACGACCGGCGCGACCCTGGGCGCGTGCGCGCGGGCGCTGCGTGGCGCCGGGGCGCGGCGTATCGGGGTCCTAACAGTTGCCCGCGTCCTGCACGCCGCCGTATAATTTGCTAACGCTGGTAGGCCCCACGCCCACTAAGGAGTGC
>QHSI01000016.1 GCA_003221515.1 Candidatus Rokuibacteriota bacterium | reverse complement strand
CACGGCGCAGCAGCTCGCGAATCAACAAGGCGCGGGCTTGCAGCAAGTCTCGGCTCAGCAGCAAGGCGCGGCGTCCGAGCAGACGTTCCTCGGTCCGTATGGCGCGCCGCTGCGCCAGTACGGCTACGCGATGTTCGCCTCGAACGTCTCGACGTTCGCGCCCGTCGACGACATCCCGGTGGGGCCCGACTACGTCCTCGGTCCCGGCGACGACCTCACGATCAACGTGTGGGGCGCCGTCGACAGCACGTTGATCCGCACCGTGGACCGCAACGGCCGCATCGTGCTGCCGAAGGTCGGCGACCTGCGCATCTGGGGGCTCACGTTCTCCCAGGCCGACCGCCTGATCCGCGACGAGCTCGGCCGCTACTTCCGCGGCTTCCAGGCCAGCGTGACGATGGGCCGCCTGCGCACGGTGAGCGTTCACGTCGTCGGCGAGGTCTGCCAGCCCGGCGTGTACACGCTGAGCTCGCTCTCCACCGTGACGAACGCCCTCTACAGCGCCGGCGGGCCGACCAAGCTCGGCTCGCTCCGCGAGGTGCGGCTGCTCCGCGGCAACGTGCAGGTCGCGAAGCTCGACCTCTACGATTTCCTCCAGCGCGGCGACCGGACGCGCGACTACCGTCTCGAGTCGGGCGACACGATCTTCGTCCCGACCGTCGGCGACGTGGTGGCGGTGGCGGGCGAGGTGAAACGCCCGGCGATCTACGAGATCACGAGCGGCGCGCGCCTGGCCGACGTGGTCGCGCTGGCCGGCGGGGTCACGCCGACGAGCTATCTCAAGCGCGTCCAGGTCGTCCGCGCGCTTCCGGACGCCGAGCGGGTCACGCTCGACGTCGATCTGGCGAGCCACTACCTCAGGGGCGAGGAGCCCGGGAATCCGCCGATCAACGCGGGCGACCTCGTGCTGATCCACCGGAGCGATCCGCGCGTCTACAACATCGTGAAGGTCGAGGGCGCGGTGAGGTATCCCGGCGCCTACGAGCTCAAGCCGATGATGCGCATCAGCCAGCTCCTGCAGCCCGACCGCCTCCTGCCCGAGGCGTATGTCGAGCGCGTCGAGGTGGCGCGCCGTCGGCCCGATCTGTCGATGGAGATCGTCTCCGTCGATCTCAAGAAGGCGTGGAGCGGCGACGCGAGCCAGGATCTTCTGCTGAAGGCGCTGGACGAGATCACCGTGCGCACCGAGCTCAAGTCGGCGCGGACGGTGACGCTCACCGGCGAGGTCGTGCGTCCGGGAGTCTACACGATCGCCGAAGGCGAGCGGCTGAGCTCGCTCCTGGCGCGGGCGGGTGGCTTCACCGAGCGCGCGTTCCTCAAGGGTAGCGTTTTCACGCGGGCGTCGCTCCGGAAGGTCGAGCAGGAGCAGCTGGACGGCTTCCTCAAGGTGCAGGAGCAGCGCATGCTCGCCTCGGCGTCGACGACGATCGTGGGCGCCGAGAAGGAGGAGGTCGCCGCCCAGCAGCAGGCCCTGCAGGCGCGCCGCGAGATGCTGAAGATCCTGACCTCGAAGGTCGCGCTGGGACGGATGGTGGTGCAGCTCGGCCCGCCCGACAAGCTCAAGGGCACCGAGAACGACGTCGTCCTGATCGATGGCGACGCGCTGACCGTCCCGGAGCCGGCGCAGTCCGTGTACGTGCTGGGCGCGGTCCGCAACTCGACGTCGGTCCAGTACAAAGAAGGCGCCTCCATCGACTACTACATCAACCGGGTCGGGGGCTTCTCGAAGGAGGCGGACAAGAAGGACGCCCACATCGTGAAGGCCGACGGTTCGGCGATCTCGAGCTTCACGAACGTCCGGGAGATCGAGCCGGGCGATGCCGTCATCGTGCCGCCCAAGGAAGAAGAGAAGATCCGGGCGCTGCCGACGATCCGCGACATCGTCCAGACCATCGGCTCCGCCCTCCTGGGCATGGCGGCGCTGGCGATTTTGTTTTGACCACATGGGGGGCCTCGAAAGGGCCCCCCAATTCCATGCCTTATCAGTTCGTCGACGAGATCGTGTCGCTCGCCCTCGACGGCGTGCCGCGGATCGAGGTGGCCAAGCGCTTCGTCGCCGGTGACGACGTCTTCAGCGGCCCGCACGATGTCGATTGCGTCCCCGAGTCGATGCTGCTCGAGCTGATGGCCATGACCGCCGGCCACCTCGTCTTCCGCCATCTCGCGGAACGCCGGCTGCCGCTGCTCCTCAAGGTGCCGGAGTGCCGCTTCGACGCGACCGCGGCCGCCGGCCAGCGTCTCCGGGCGGTCGCGACGCTTCGCGGCGTGTCGGTCGTCGCCGACGGGACGAGCATCGCCGAGGCCGAGGCCCAGGTGTTTCACGAAGCCCAGAAGATCGCCCACGCCAGGCTCATGTTCGTATGCATCAGCGTTCCCCCGGACGCGGTGGCGGCCCGCGGAGGCGGCGCGTGAGCGCGCGGAGCGTGGTATTGACCGGACGCGGGATCGTCTCACCGCTCGGCGTCGGCGCCGGCCGCCACTGGGAGGCGCTCTGCGCCGGCCGCTCGGCCGTCGGACGACTCGACCGGCTCGCCTCGCTCGGGCTGCCGGCGGCCCGCGGCGCCGAGGTGACGACCGAATCCGTCGAGCGCGAGCTCGCGCGGCTGCCGCGCAAGCAGCAGAAGCTCTACAACCGCGCGACGCTGCTCGCCGTGCTCGGCGCCGCGCTCGCGATGGAAGACGCGGGGCTCGCGCCCGGCGCCGGCGATCCCCGGCGCTTCGGCGTGCTGCTGGGCGTGAGCACGCTGGCCTGGGACTTCCGCGCGATGCTCGAGTACCTGGCGGCGTCCGAGTCGCGGCAGGCGCCCGGGATCCTCGACATGACGCTGGCCAACAGCTACTGCATGAAGTCGATCAACCCGCTGGACTTCTCGCTCAAGACGTTGCCGAATCTGGTGGCCGGCCACGTCGCGATCGCGCACGACGCGCAGGGGTTCTGCCGCGCGATGACGGAGGGACACGTGGGCGGCGCGCGCGCGGTGGGCGACGCGTATCGTCTCATCGCCGAGGGCGACCTCGACGTGGCGCTCTGCGGCGGCGCCGACGACCAGCTCGAGGAGCTCTTCTTCGCCACGCACTGGGGCGCGGGCGTGATCGCCTCCGACGACGGCCGCCCGGGGCTGGTGCCGGGCGAGGGCAGCGGCCTGCTCGTGCTGGAAGCGGCCGAGCACGCCCGCGCGCGGGGTGCGACGGCCCACGGCGAGATCGCGGGCTTCGCAGCGAGCGCCGGCGCGGGGCAGCTCGCCGGCGAGGAGGATCCAGCACGGGTGGCCGACCGTCTGGCGCGAGTGATCGAGGCCGTCCTGGAAGAGTCCGAGGAGACGCCCGATCTCGTGAGCCTTCACGGCGACTCCGTGCCCGCGCACGACGCCGCCGAGCAGGCGGCGCTGGCGCGCGTGCTGGGCGCGCGGGACGACGCGACGCCGCGCCTGCGGATGAAGCGGGCCCACGCGGACCTCGGCGCGGCGGCGAGTCCGGTGGAACTCCTGGCTTGTTCGGCGGCCATCGAGCACGCTACACTGCCGCGTGCCGTCGCGGTATCTCCGTCCACGCCGCCGTCGGCGTTCCGGTGCGCCCTCGTGATCTCGCTCGGATTGTTCGGCGAGTGCGCGGCCTTGATCGTGCGAGCGGCGCATCATGACGCTGCAGATTGACCTGACCGGTCGGGTGGCCCTCGTCACCGGCGCGTCGCGCGGCATCGGCCGGGCGATCGCGGATGCGCTCGCCCGCGCGGGCGCGACGGTCTGCATCAACTATCGCCAGCAGCACGAGCGGGCCAAGGAAACGCTCGCGGCCATCGAGGCGGCGGGCGGCCACGCGTTCGTGCACCAGGCCGACGTGAGCGTCCGCCGGCAGGCCGGCGAGCTGATCGAGGCGGTGGTCGCGCGCGCCGGCCGGCTCGACATCCTGGTCAACAACGCGGGCATCAGCCGCGAGGGACTGTTTCTCGAGATGTCGGACGACGAGTGGACGTCGGTGCTCGCAACCAACCTCGACGGCGTCTACCATTGCGCGCGCCTGGGCGCGCACCACATGCTCCGGCGCGGATGGGGCCGAATCATCAACGTGAGCTCGGTGCTGGTGTCGCGGGCCGGCCGCGGCCAGGTGAACTACGCGGCATCCAAGGGCGGCGTCAACGCCCTCACCGGCGCGCTCGCCAACGAGCTGGCGCCCCGCGGCGTGACCGTGAATGCGATCGCGCCGGGGCTGATCGAGACCGACATGAGTCGCCCGTTCATCGCGGCGACCGCCTCGAGGATCCGCGAGTGGGTCCCGATGCGGCGCGTGGGCCGGCCCGAGGAGGTGGCGGCGCTCGCCGTGTTCCTCGCGTCCGAGGAGGCGAGCTACATCACCGGCCAGGTCATCGCCGTGGACGGCGGTATCGGCTGAAGGCTATGTGAGGAGGACGCGAACGCATGGAGCCGGACACCCTGAAGATCTGGACCCGCCCCGAGGTGCACGTGAGCGTCGGCAAGATGATCGTCGAGTCCCTCGGCGTCGACGAGGGAAAGGTCACCGACGACGCCGCGCTGGTGCGGGACCTCGGCGCCGAATCGATCGACTTCCTCGACATGAGCTTCAAGTGCCAGCAGATCTTCGGGGTCGACCTGCCGATGCGGCTCATCCAGGACCGCCGGATCGAGTGGCGCGACCTGACCGTGCTGGCCAAGGTCATCGAGGCACGATACGGCGTCAAGGTGCCGGCCGAGGAGCTGCGGACGGTCGCGCCGGCGACCGCCGCCGCCGTCCTCGCGCACGTGGCGGCCAAGCACGGTGTGCCCCGCGCCGACGGCGACGAGCGCGCGCTCGTGCGCGAGCTGGTCCAGCGCATGCTCGACGATCTGTCCGCGACGCCGCTCGATCTCGCCGGCCTCACCGTCGAGGGCCTCGCCGGTTATCTCGACGGCGGTCTCCACGCGCCGGGCGCGATGGACGCCGTGATGAACCGCTTCACCGTGCGCGCTGTCGGCGAGTACATCGTGGCGCAGCTCGCGCGCGCCGGACGTCTCGCTCCGGGAGCCTGAGGGCGCGTCGCGCGGGCGCCCGTCTGGGGGGCGCCGTCGACTTCCATGCGCTTCGTCTTCGTCGACCGTATCGTCGCCGCCGAGCCCTTGCGGCGCATCGACACGCTGAAGAACGTCAGCGCCACCGAGGACGTGTTCGCCGATCACTTTCCGGGCTACCCGGTGTTTCCGGGAGCGCTCGTCGTGGAGGCTTTCGCGCAAGCGTGCGAGCTCCTGATCGCCATGAGCCATGACTTCGTCGAGATCGGCCGGCTCGAGCGCCTCTCGCGCGTCGCGTTCGCGCGGCCGGTCCGCCCCGGCGACCAGCTGCGCATCCGTTGCGAGCGGCGGGCGGGCGAGGGCGTCTGGGCGCTCGACGCCACCGCGACCGTCGACGGCGTCCGCGTCGCGGCGGCGACGCTCGAGTTCCGGCTCGAGCGGGCGGCGCCCGGCACCGGCGCCCGGCGGCAAGCGGATCGGCTCCGCGCCCTCCAGCGTGAGCTCCAGCCGGCGCCCCTCGCGACGGCGCCGCGCGGCGGCGACGCGGCGGCGCCCAGTGGCGCCCATGAGTGAGCCGACGCCGCGCCAGGTGCTGGTGACCGGCGGCGGCCGCGGCATCGGGCGGGCGATCGCGCTGCGCTTCGCCGAGGCGCGCGCCCACGTCTTCGTGAACTTCTTCGTGAACCGCGAGGCGGCCGAGAAGACCGCGCACGACGTCGAGCGGCGCGGCGGCACGGTGCAGCTGCTCCAGGCCGATTTGAAAGAGCCGGACGAGATCCGCAAGCTGATGACCGAGGTCCAGCGGCGGGCCGGGCGTCTCGACGTCCTCGTGAGCAACGCCGCCTCGGGCGTCCTCCGCAGCGGGCTCGAGCTCTCGCCGAAGCAATGGGACTGGGTGCTGGCGACCAACGCGCGCGCGCTGCTGGTGCTCGTCCAGGAAGCCGCGAGTCTCATGAACGCCGGCGGACGGATCATCGCGCTCTCGAGCCTGGGAAGTCAGCGCGTCATTCCCGGCTACGCGGCGATCGGCGTCTCGAAGGCGGCGCTCGAGGCCCTCACGCGATACCTCGCCGCCGAGCTCGCGCCCAGGGGCATCACCGTCAACACGGTCTCGGCCGGCGCCGTGGGCACGGACGTGTGGCAGGCGATGCCCGATGGCGGCGCGGCGCTCGCGGCGATCCGCGCGCGCACGCCCGGCGGGGCGCTCGTCACGCCCGAGGAGGTCGCCGACGTCGTGTTCTTCCTCGCGAGCCCGGCCGCGCAGGCGATCCAGGGTCAGGTCCTCACGGTGGACGGTGGCTACTCGCTCCTCGCCTGAGCCCGGCGCACGCCGGCGCGTGCTCGTCACCGGTCTCGACGTCGTGACGCCCATCGGCGGCGACCTCGACGGGTTCTGGAAGGGCGCGCTCGCCGGCGTCTCGGGAGTCAAGCGCATCGCCCACTTCGATCCCGAGGGGCTGCCGACGCAGATCGCCGCCGCGCTCGACGACCGCGCGCTGATCGAGGAGCTCCGGTCCGAGTCTGGCCTCGATGCGCAGGAGCCGCGCGGCGTGGTGGTGGGGGTGCGGGCCGCGCGCGGCGCCGTCGGACGCGCCGGCGCGGGCGAGCCGCTCGCCTCCGTCCGGGCCGGCGTCTTCGTGGGCACCAGCGGCGAGCGCCACGATCTGCGAGCCCTCGGCGACATCGCGTACGCGAGCCGATCGTGCGGTGCGCCCCTGACGCCCGCGGGATTCGTCAACGAGTTCGCCCGGCGCGCGGCGGCGGGGCGCTTCTATCGGACGTGGCCCCAGTACCTCGCCTCGCGACTCGCGGCGCGCTTCGCGATCGCGGGTCCGAGCGCGACGATCCAGACCGCCTGCACCTCGTCGGCCCAGGCGATCGGCGAGGCGTACCGGGCGATTCGCCGCGGCGAGATCGATCTGGCGCTGGCCGGCGGCGCCGAGTGCATCGTCTCGCCGATCGAGGTGCAGCTCTTCTGCCTGCTCGGCGTGATGTCGCGCCAGAACGGCGCGCCGCAGACGGCCAGCCGCCCCTTCGACGCGCGCCGTGACGGCTTCGTGATGGGCGAGGGCGCCGGCTTCGTGCTCCTCGAGGACGCCGACCACGCGCGGCGTCGCGGCGCGGTGGCCGTCGCCGAGCTCGCGGGCTACGGGACGACGTGCGACGCCTACCGCGTCACCGACGAGGCGCCGGACGGGCGCGGGGCGATCGGCGCGATGCGCCGCGCGCTCGCCGACGCGGGTCTGAGCCCGGCGGAGGTGGACTACGTCAACGCCCACGGCACCTCGACGCCGATGAACGATCGGGTCGAGACCGCCGCGATCAAGACCGTGTTCGGCGCCGAGGCGCCGCGGCTGCTCGTCAGCTCGACCAAGTCCATGATCGGCCACACGATCTCGGCCGCTGGCGCCATCGAGCTGGCGACGACGATCCTGGCCGTCCGCGATCAGATCGCGCCGCCGACGATCAACTACCGCGTGCCCGACCCGGAGTGCGACCTGCGCTACGTGCCCAACGTGCCGGCGCCGGCGCGCATCCGCGCGGCCATCTCGAACTCGTTCGGCTTCGGCGGCCACAACGACTGTCTGCTCGTACGGGAGATCGAGCGCTGAGCGACGCGACGCGGCCCACCCTGTCGGTCGTGGTGCCCCTGTTCGACGAAGCGCCGAGCCTCGTCGACCTGCACCATCGCCTCACGCTCGCGCTCAAGGGGCTCGCCCAGGCCTACGAGGTGATCTTCGTCGACGACGGGAGCCGCGACGGATCGGCGGACGTCCTGCGCGCGCTGCATCATCAAGATTCGGCCGTCCGTGTGGTCCGGTTCAACCGCAACTACGGCCAGCACGCCGCCGTGTTCGCGGGCATGGAGCGCGCGCGGGGCGACGTGGTCGTCACGCTCGACGCCGATCTTCAGAACCCGCCGGAGGAGATCCCGCGCCTGCTGCAGGCGCTCACCGACGGCGTCGACGTCGTGGGGGGATGGCGCGTGAGCCGTCACGACTCGTGGGCGAGGCGCGCGGCGTCGTGGGTCGTCAACCGCGTCACCTCCGCGGTCGTCGGTGTCCGCCAGCGCGACTACGGCTGCATGCTGCGAGCCTACCGGCGCCCGGTGGTCGATCAGATCCTGGCGTGCCCAGGCGTCTCCCAGTTCATTCCGGCGCTCGCCGCCGGCTTCGCGACCTCGGTCAAGGAGATCCCGATCGACCACGCCGCCCGGGAGCACGGGCGCTCCCGCTACGGCCTCTTTCGTCTCCTCCGGCTCAACTTCGATTTGCTGACCGGGTTCTCGCTGCTGCCGATCCAGCTGGTCAGCGTGATCGGCATCCTCGTCGCGCTCCTGGGTCTTGGCTTCGGCGTCTTCCTGGGGCTGCGCCGCCTCCTGGTCGGGCCCGAGGTCGAGGGGGTGTTCACGCTGTTCGCGATCCTCTTCTTCTTCGTCGGTCTGCAGATCCTGGCGCTCGGGCTGATCGGCGAGTACGTGGGCCGCCTCTACCAGGAGGTGCGGCGGCGGCCGCGCTACGTGATCAGCGAGGTGCTCGAGTGAGCCGCACGATCGTGTTCGCGTACCACACCATCGGCGCCCGCGCGCTCGCGGCCCTGCTCGCGCGAGGCGAGCACGTGGTGGCCGTGGTGACCCACGCCGACGATCCGGCCGAGGGGGACTGGTTCGAGTCGGTCGCCGGCCTCGCGCGCGCGCACGGGCTGCCGTGCTTGACCCCGTCCTCGCCGAATCTCCCGGAGGTCGCCGACTCGCTGCGACCGCTCGCGCCCGACCTCGTCCTGTCCGTGTGGTATCGGCGGCTCCTCGGGCCCGCGCTCCTGGCGCTGCCCCGCGTGGCCGCGCTCAACCTGCACGGCTCGCTGCTGCCTCGGTATCGTGGCCGCGCGCCGCTCAACTGGGTGCTGGTGAACGGCGAGACGCGCACGGGCGTCACGCTCCACCACATGAACGAGGCGGCCGACGCCGGGGACATCGTGGGCCAGCGGCCGATCGACATCGCGCCCGACGACACGGCCCTCACGCTGTACCAGCGGATGGTGAAGGAGGGCGTCGACCTCCTGCTCGAGTCGTGGCCGGCCGTCGTCGCCGGCACGGCGCCGCGTCTCCCCCAGGATCACGCGCGCGCCACGCTCGTGCCGCGCCGCCGCCCCGAGGACGGTCGCGTCGAGTGGACGTGGCCGGCCGCGCGGATCGCCAACATGATCCGCGCCGTCACACACCCGTTCCCCGGCGCCTTCGTGGGCGACGGACGTGCGCGACTCTGGCTCTGGGGTGGGTCGCCGCTGCCGGCCGCTCCGCAGGGCGCCCTCCCGGGCACGCTGCTCGAGATCGTCGCCGGCCGCGGCGTCACCATAGCCACCGGAGCTGGCGGGCTCCTGCTCTCCCGAGTCCAGAGCGCGGGCGGCGCCGAGGAGCGCGCCGACGTGTGGGCCGAGCGCCGGCGTCTGCGCCCGGGCATGCCGTTGGCGGAGGTCGCGTGAAGGTCCTGATCACTGGCGGCGCCGGCTTCCTCGGCTCGCATCTCGCCGAGGCGTGGATCGATCGAGGGCACGAGATCACGGTGCTCGATCCGGCCAGCGACCTCAAGATCCGCCACCTGCGCGCGAATCCGCGATTCCGAGCGATCCGCGAGTCGGTGCTGAACCGCGAGATCCTCGAAGGGCTCGTCGCGTGGTCCGATCTCGTGTACCACCTCGCGGCGGTCGTCGGCGTCGAGCACTACGTGGGCGACCCCTACCAGGTCCTCACCGTCAACATCAACGGCACGCAGGACGTGCTGACGGCCGCCTTCCGCCACCAAAAGAAGGTCGTCTTCACCTCGACGTCCGAGGTGTACGGACGGAACACGGCGGTGCCCTTCCACGAGGACAGCGACCGCGTGCTCGGCTCCACGACGACGGATCGGTGGTGCTACGCGACGTCGAAGGCCGCCGGCGAGCATTTCTGCTTCGCGTTCGCCCGCATGGGGCTCCGCGTGGTCGTGCTCCGGTACTTCAACGTCTACGGTCCGCGGCTCGACCAGATGGACCGCGGGCGCGTGATCACGATCTTCATGGGTCAGCTGTTGCGCGGCGAGCCCCTGACGGTGATCGGCGACGGCGTCCAGACGCGGGCGTTCGCGTACGTCGAGGACGCGGTGCGCGCGACCGTGCAGGCCGGGCTTCGGCCGGAGGCCGAGGGGCTCGCGATCAACGTCGGCTCGGAAGAGGAAGTCTCGATCCTCGACCTGGCCGAGCGGATGGTCCGGATCTCCGGCTCGGCGTCCCGCGTGATCCGGGTGCCGCAGGAGGCGGTCTACGCACGGGGCTACGAGGACATCCCGCGACGCGTGCCGGCGGTGCGCCGCATGCGGGAGATCCTCGGCGTGCGGGCCGACACCCCGCTCGACGACGGGCTCAAGCGGACGATCGAGTGGTTCAAACGACAGTAGCCCTGCGCGTCGACGTCGACACCCGCCGCGGTCTCATGGAGGGCGTGCCGCGCCTGCTCGAGCTCTTCCGGCTCGCGGGCGTGCGCGCGTCGTTCTTCGTGACGATGGGACCCGATCGCTCCGGGCGCGCGATCCGCCGGGCCCTGCGGCCGAGCTTCCTCCTCAAGATGTGGCGCACGAACGCGCTCCGGCTCTACGGATTCCGCACGCTGCTCTCGGGCACGCTCTTGCCGTCGCGCCCGGTGGGCGCGGGCGCGCCCGCGCTGCTCCGCCAGATCGCCGGCGAGGGCCACGAGCTCGCCATCCACGGCTGGGACCACGTCGGCTGGCAGGACCGCATCCCGCGCCTCGACGCGGTCGCGATTCGCGCGGATCTGACGCAGGCGGCGCGGGCCTTCGAAGCCGCGGTGGGCGTCGCCCCGCACGCGAGCGCCTCGCCGGGCTGGCGGACGTCGGACACGGCGCTCTCCATCCAGGAGGACTTCGGCTTCCGCTACGCGAGCGACACGCGCGGCGACGCGGTGTTCAGGCCGAGCGTCGGCGGCGTCGCCCTGGCGACCGTCCAGGTGCCGACGACGATGCCGACGATGGACGAGCTCCTGGGACGCGTCCGCGATCTGCCGGGCGCGCTCGCGGGCGCGCTACGACCCGGCCTCAACGTCTTCACGCTCCACGCCGAGGTCGAGGGCGGCCCGCTCGCGCCGGCCTTCGAGAGATTTCTCGCCGAGCTCCGACAGCGAGGCGTGGCGCTCACGACGCTCGACCAGATCGCAGCCCGGGCGCTCGCGCGAGCCGACGAGCTCCCGGTGGCGTCCGTCGTCCGCCGCGCCGTCGGCGGCCGGAGCGGATGGATCGCGACTCAGGGGCAGCCCCGCGCTCGCCGCGCGCTGACTTGTGAATGAGCCGCTGGATCGTCCCGATCGCGGTCTCGCTCGCGCTCGTCGCCTCGGCGCGCGTCGAGAGCCAGCCGCAGCCGCTCCTCGCCGTGGATCGAGCGGTCATCCGCGTGAATGCCGGCGGCAACGAGCTGAGGGCGCTGCGCGATGCGCCGGTAGCCTTTTCCTCCCTGGAGGAGATCGTCGCCAGCATCTCGCGGCCAACCGTGCCGCACGCGGCGGCCCTGACGATCGTCCGCGCGTCGCCGCCCGAGGAGATCGACTACCTCTTGTGCGTCACCAGCGCCGGGACGCTGGTCGTCGGCGAGCGCTTCCACGCCCTCGGCGCCGACGGACCCCTGCGCCTCTTCATGCGCGGTGAGATCTCGAGGAGCTACCCGTCGTTGAGCGTGCCCGACGGATGGCTCTGGCTCGTCGACGTTCCGCTCAGCCGCGAAGTGCGGGTGACGCTCCAGCTGCGCGCCCCCGCCCGCTGGCCGCTCGAGGCGGTCGCCGTCACGACGGATCTCGCTCAGTGACGCGGACGACCGCTCGCGCCGCCGTGCTGGCGCTCGTCCTGGCCGGCTGCGCGACGCTCGACAAGCCGCCGGCCACGCTGGAGGCGAGGAAGCCGCCCGCCGGCATGACCCAGGTCGAGAGTGAGTCGGCGCCGCGGCCGGCGGCCGTCGACCAGACGCGCGTCGCCGAGCAGCTCAACCGGATCGCCGCCGAGCTCGGGGAGCTTCAGAACGCCGTGGTCAAGCTGATCGCGTCATCGCGCCTGCAGGACGATCAGCTCGCCTACCTGCGGCGCCGCGTGGAGGAGCTGGAGGCGCAGAATCGAGGCCGTCAGGCGCCGGTGCCGAGCGGCTTCGCCCCGCTCGCGCCCGGGACGGCGCCGACGCCGCCCCCCGCCGCGCTCGCGTCGGCGACCACGACGCCCGCGGCCGATCTCTACCGCGCCGGCGTCCAGAAGCTGCAGGCCAAGGATCTCGACGCGGCGATCCTGAGCCTCTACGACCTGATCGTGACGTATCCGGACGATCCGCTGCGCGAGGGCGCGCAGTTCCTGGTGGCGGACATCTTCTACAACCAGCGCGACTTCCGCGGCGCGCTCGCCGAGTTCGAGGCGCTGATCGCCGCGGTGCCGCGCGGCGAGAAGGTGGCCGACGCGCTCCTGAAGATCGGGCTCTGCCAGAAGAATCTCGGCGACGCCCCGCGCGCGAAGCGGACCTGGGCGCGCGTCGTCAAGGACTACCCGGCGAGCCTCGCGGCCCGTCAGGCGCGCGCGCTGCTGCGGAGCTAGGAGCCGACCTGGACGACGTCGGCGGGATGGATCTCCACGACGGCGGCCTGGCGGATGAGCGTGACGGCGAGCACGAGCCGCGTCACCCGATCTTTGCGGAGCAGTTTGCCACGAATCCCGGCGAGCGGGCCGCGGACCACCTCGACGTCCATGCCCTCGGACAGGAACGGATGCGGATCGTACTGCAGCGTGGTGTTCGCGAGCCGCTGGATCGCCTCGACTTCGGCGTCCGGCACCGGCTCGGGTCGGCCGGCGACGCCGACGAGGTCGGCGACGCCGACGACGTTGAGGACGCGAAAGCGCTCGACGAGCGGGAAGCGCGCGAAGCAGTACCCGGGGAAGAGGGGGAAGGCGATTTTCTTTCGACGGTCCTTCCAGCGACTCCACTGCTCGACGACCGGAAGGAAGACTTCGACGTCGTGCCGCACGAGCTGATCGCGCACGGTCTTCTCGTGACGCGAGCGCGTGCGCAGCACGTACCAGAGCGGGTCCTCGAGGACCGCTGTCGATGGGAGCGACTTCATAAGAAGGCCGGCGGAATTATAAACCATTTCCGGAAAAACGGAGAGTCCGATGGCGCGCACACTGTTCGAAGCTGACAAGCTCCTGCAGTGGCTCGAAGAGGTCCTGACGACGGCCGCTAGCGGCGTCGACGTCGACGTGGTCGTCGTCGGTCGGCCGGATTCGCGGTCCTCCGTGCAGATCACTCTGCACGACGTGCCCGCTCCGCTCGGCGGCCTCGAGGTTCGCCCGCCTCACGACGACTGAAACGCGGTCGCGGACCGCAAAGTTCCTCCCGCCCGCCTCCTCGACGACGGAGCTCCGCCCGGTTCCCCGCGCTCCCTTCCGCGCGCTCCCTTCCTCGCGCGTTGACAGCGCCGGCGATCATCGCCTAAATTCCTCCCACCACGCCCCGGAAAACTGGAGGATCGCGCGATGGGGTCTGTCGGCGCTCGCAGCAGCCTCGCCGGGCTCCTCGCTGCCCCTGACGGTGCCGGTGCCGGCGGCCGACATCGCCGCCGCCGACAGCGCGAGCGTGCCGTCGTGGTGAAGCCTTTCCGGACTCCCGACGCCGAGGCGCTCCGGCAGACGCGCGAGCTCCTGCGTCAGTCGCCGCGGGTGCTCCCCGCGGCGCCTGGATTCGTCGAGGACGCGGCCGCCGGCCGGGGAGAGTGATCGTCGCGCGGCTGCGGCTCACGCTGTTTCTGCTGGCGGCGGCCCTCGGGGCCGGCCATCCCTCGGCCGCTCTCGCCGTCAACCTCGCGCGGTCGTTCGAAGGCCTGAGCGACGCAGACAACACGAGCATCACCGGCATCGCCGCCCTTCCGCCGGACGACAACCTGGGTGTGGGGCCCGATCACGTCTTCCAGATGACGAACATCGTCGGGCGCATCACGAACAAGTCCGGAGGGGCGCTGTCGTCGTTCAGCCTGAACTCGTTCTTCAACGTCGATTCGGCGGTCGACGAGAGCGACCCCCGCGTGATCTACGACGCGGGGAGCGGGCGCTGGCTCGCGACCTATCTACAGTTCTCCTCCCCCATGAGGCGATCGTCGATCATCCTCGCGGTTTCGGCGACCAGCGATCCGACCGGTGTGTTCTGTCGCTACCGCCTGGGCAATCCCACAACGGAGACCTTCATTCAGGATTTTCCGATGCTCGGTGTGAGCGACGACAAGGTCGTCGTGTCCTACAACGGCTTCAGGTTCATCGACGACTCGTTCATGGGCGCCGGGTACTACGTCGTCAAAAAGGCCGACCTGAGTGCCTGCGCCGGCAGCCTGACCGTCAGCCGCGTCGCCCCGAGCGTCGACGCCGCCACGATCCATCCGGCCCAATCGCTCTCGACCACCGCCGATCTCTACATGGCCGAAGTCCTCTCGGGCGGCACCACGGTCAGGGTGTACCGGGTGAGCGGCGTCCCGGGGTCGACCCTTACGACTGCGACGAGCCTCGTCCCGATCCGGACGGGAACGCCGCCGGTCGAGGCGCCCCAGCTCGGCTCGGCCGTGCTGTTGGACACGAGTGATGGGCGCATCGAAAGCGCGACGTGGCAGAACAGCTCGCTGTGGTTGTCCGGACCCGAGTCCTGCACGCCGACGGATGACTTCGCGGTGCGAAGCTGTCTCCGGATCCTCGAGATCCGGACCGACACGATGACTGCGCATCAGGACATGACGTTCGGCGCCGCCGGCCAGTACTACTACCATCCGGCCCTTCGCCTAGACGCGTTCGGCAACCTCCACGTGGTGTTCTCATCCTCGTCGTCCTCGAGCGACATGGACGTGCGGGTGACGGGTAGAGCGGCGGGCGACGCGCTGAACACACTCCAGGCTTCGACCCAACTCCGCGCCGCCGGCGGCGCTCAGACCGACAGTTCGGGCAGGACGGGTGACTACTCGGGCGCGGCGGTCGATCCCAGCGCGCCCGAGACGGTGTGGGTGATGGGCGAGTACACCGCGTCGACCGGCCCGGCCAACTGGGGAACGTTCGTCGCGCAGCTCCAGTTCGACAACCCCGCGCCCTCGATCGGCTCGGTCGCACCGTCGAGCACGACCGCTGGAGGAGCACCATTCACGCTGACGGTGAACGGCAGCGGCTTCGTCTCGACGTCGGTCGTCCGGTGGAACGGAGCCGATCGCGCCACGACGTTCGTGAGCACCGCGCAGCTCACCGCGTCGATCGCCGCCGGCGACCTCCTGGACGGCGGGACGGTGACGGTGACCGTGCTCAACTCGGCGCCGGGGGGCGGAACCTCGGCGGGGCAAGCCTTCACGATCAACAATCCGGTGCCGTCCCTCGGCGCGCTGTTGCCCAATCTCGTGCTGGCCGGCAGCGCGGGCGGCGCGATCCTTACCGTCACGGGAAGCAATTTCGTCGTCTCGTCGGTGGTGCGCTGGAACGGCTCCAGCCGAACGACGCGGTTCGAGAGCGGCGAGCAGCTCGCGGTCGACATTCCGGCGGCCGACCTGGCCTCGGGCGCGGTCGTCCAGGTGACCGTCTTCAACCCGGGGCCGGCGGGGGGAACGTCGGGCGCCGCGACCTTCACGATCAACAACCCCGTGCCATCGCTCGTCTCGCTGTCGCCGTCGAGCGTGATCGCGGGAAGCGCGGCCTTCACGCTGACCCTGAACGGCGGGAACTTCGTGCCGACGTCGGTCGTGCGATGGAACGGGGCCGAGCTCGCGCCGCCGACGTTCGTGAGCGCCTTCAAGCTGACGGTGCCGGTGCCGGCGGCCGACATCGCCGCCGCCGACAGCGCGAGCGTGACGGTATTCAACGGGGCTCCCGCCGGCGGTACGTCCGGCGCGGCGACGTTCACGATCACCCCGGCCCCCACGTTCTCGCTGACGGTCTCCGTCAAGGGCTCAGCGTCCGGAGCGGTGACGAGCGCCCCCGCGGCGATCACATGCCCGGCGACGTGCGCGGCCGATTTCGCGAGCGGCGCCTCCGTCACGCTGACGGCGCAGGCGGGCAGCGGGGCCATCTTCAAGGCGTGGAGCGGCGCGTGCAGCGACGCCTCCGTGACCTGTGTCGTGAGCATGACCGCGGCGCGGTCCGTGACGGCAACCTTCTCGAAGGTCTTCACCGATTCGACGCTGACGGCCGGGAGCTCCGTCGTCGCGGCCGCGCACGTCCTCGATCTGCGGTCGGCGATCGACGCGCTGCGTACGCAGTACCGCCTGTCCTCCTACGCGTGGTCGAACGCGCTGGCCGGCCGCAGCACCCTCGTACGCGCGATCGACCTCGCCGAGGTGCGGACGGCGCTCGAGGCGACGTACGTGGCGGCGGGAGTGGCGCCGCCGACGTACACCGACCCGACGATCGCCGCGGGCGAGACCGTGATCAAGGCGAGTCACGTCACGGAGGCGCGTAACGCGGTCCGCGCGATCGAGTGACAGTCGCGCCGCCGGCTCGATTCGCGCCGCTACGTTTCGCGCGTCTGCCGCAGTACCGCGAGCATCGCGTCGTGGATCCGTCCGTTGCTCGCCACGACCGCCGGCGCGTCCAGGTCGAGCGCCCCGCCCGTCACGTTCGTGACGCGGCCACCCGCCTCCTCGACGAGGAGGCTGCCGGCGGCGGCGTCCCACGGACCGAGCCGCAGCTCCCAGAAGCCGTCGAGCCACCCCGACGCCACCCACGCGAGGTCGAGGACGGCGGAGCCGAGCCGCCGCACCCCACGCGACCGCATCGCGAAGGCCGCGTACTGCGCGAGATTGGTCCGTCGGGTCTCGCGGATGTCGTACGGGAAGCCCGTCGTGAGCAGGCTCTGCTCGAGCGAGGCCGTCGTCGAGACGGCGAGCGGCTGGTCGTTCACAGTCGCGCCGCGGCCGCGCTCGGCGACGTAGAGCTCGTCGAGGGTCGGGTCGTACGCGACGCCGAGCGCGACCCGCCGCTCGACCTCGAGCGCGATCGACACCGAGAAGATCGGCAACCCGTGGGCGTAGTTGGTCGTGCCGTCGAGCGGATCGACGATCCATCGCCGAGCCGATCGGCCGGCCGCCGAGCCGCGCTCCTCGGCGAGGATCGTGTCGTCCGGGAAGGCGCTGGAGAGCCGGCCGACGATGAGCTCCTCGGCGCGCGCGTCCATCTCGGTCACGAGATCGATCGACGTGTCCTTGAACGCGATGCGATGCGAGGCGCGGAACTGAGACTTGAGGAGATGGCCGGCGGCGCGCGCGGCGTCGATCGCCACCCGCCGTTCGAGCGACGAGGCCATGTTCGCAAGCAGTCTAGCACGCGCTTCGTCTAGAATGCGCGCGGAGGGCTGACATGATCAGCAAGTTCTCGACCGTCTACGCCGGGCACGTGGATCTGGGCGACATGGGGCAGATGGCCACGCCGGCCAACGAGCGCCGCTATCCCAACGAGCACCTGGTCTCGGTGTTCGAGAAGACCGACGCGATCGCCCGCTGCATGGACGAGCACGGCTATCACACGCTGTGGCTCGCCGAGCACCACTTCCAGCACGAAGGCTACGAGTGCCTGCCGAACATCCTGATGGTGGCGGTCCACCTGGCGCATCTCACCAGGCACCTGCGGATCGGCTGCGGCTTCAACATCACGCCGATGTGGCATCCCCTCAGGCTCGCCGAGGACTTCGCCACCGCCGACATCCTGACCAACGGGCGCACTGTGTTCGGCGTCGGCCGCGGCTACCACACGCGCGAGGTCGAGACGTTCGGCAGCCCGATGCTCGACGCCGAGGCCAACCGTGAGCTGTTCGAGGAGCAGGTCGAGATCCTCATGAAGGCGTTCCACTCCGAGCGCTTCGCGCATCGGGGCAAGCACTACACGCTGCCGCCCTCGGTGCCCTATCGCGGCTACGAGCTGAAGGACCTCACGCTGGTGCCGCGGCCCCTGCGGCAGCCGGTGGAGTGCTGGCAGCCGGTGGTGAGCGCCAGCGCGCGTGGGCTCGACTTCATGATGAAGCACCGCATCAAGGGATTGATCGGCGGCGGCGCGGCGACGATGGCCGAGCGCTCGATCACCGCCTACCAGGAGTCCGCGCATCGCGCAGGTCTCGACTGGAAGCTCGGCGAGGGGCTGAGCCTCGGGATCTTCTTCCACCTGGCCGAGTCGCGCGAGCGCGCGATCCGCGAGATTACGCCGTGGTACGAGGAGCACGTGAAGATGTTCGGGCCGCTCGGCTTCGTGCCGGGCCTGACGCCCGAGCAGACCGCCGTGGCCAGTGGCCGCGGCGGCTGGTCGGCGGCCGGCGTGCCGACCGTCGAGCACTACGCCAAGGTCGGCGCCTGGTTCGCGGGCCCGCCCGAGGAGCTCGTCGCGTATCTCAAGTCCGTCGAGCAGCGCTTCCCCGGCCTCGAGTACGTGCACGTGAGCAACAGCATGGGCACGCCGAAGCACGTGATGCTGGAGCAGCTCGCGTGGTTCGCCAAGGAAGTGAAGCCCTACTTCAAGTAGATAGGGGCCTCGTGACGGTCATCCCGGCCGCCCGCGCGACTGGCCCTGGCGCTGCTCGACCGCCTTACGAGCCGTCTTTGCCCTGAACCACCGTGCGCGCGGCGAGCAGCGCGTCGATCTCGGCGTCGGTGTAGCCGGCCTCGCGCAGGATCTCGACCGAGTGCTCGCCGAGGCCCGGCGCACAACGCGGCGGGACTTTGTTGACGCCCTCGAGCCAGAGCGGGCTCGCGACGGTAAGACTGGCGCCGGCGCGCGGATCGTCGATCGGCACGAGGGCGCCGCTGGCCACCATCTGCGGGTCGTCGCGCGTGTCGTCCACGGTGCCGACGACACCGAAGGTGAGTCCGTGGGCGTCGAGGACCGCCCGCCACTTCGGCCACGGGCGCGCGGCGAAGACCTCGTCGAGGACCGACACGAGCGCGCGGGCGTTCGCGCGCCGCGCAGTGGCGCTCGCGAAGCGCGGGTCGTTCAGCAGATCCGGCTGCTCGATCGCGCGCACCAGCGACGGCCAGTCACGCTCGTCCTGGACGAGGTTCAGCAGGAACCACCGGCCGTCGGCGCACCGGTAGAGGTTGGCTAGCGCGCTGGCCGCTTCCTCACGCGACGGCCGCGGCTCGACGCGCGCGCCGCACAGCGCGGCCTGCACCTGGATCGCGTTCCACCAGAGGCCGTTGGCCATCAGCGACGTCGACACCATTGTGCCGCGCCCCGTCCGCTCGCGCTCGTAGAGCGCGGTCATGATCGCCGCGTACAGGCTCACACCGGTCGGGTGATCGCCCATGCCCGGCAGCGAGCGCGGCGGCGGCGCGTCGGGCGCCGCGCGCACCAGATCCATGAGCCCCGTGCGCGCCCACAGCGCGGTCGCGTCGAACCCGGTCTTCGCCGACTCGTCGCCACTCTCGCCATACGCGGTGAGCGAGGCGTAGATGAGCCGCGGGTTCAGCGGCGCCAGATCTTCCCAACGGATGCGGAGCCGCGCGCGGGAGTCGAGCGGGGCGTTGGTGACGAACACGTCGGCGTGCGCGACCAGGCGGCAGAGCACGTCGCGCCCTTCCGGCTTGCGGAGGTCGAGCGCGAGCCCGCGCTTGGTCCGGTTGTCGACGATCCAGCGATAGTTGTACGGGCTCTCGGGGACGCCGGGCCCGCCGCTGCGGTGGCGGTAGGTATCGCCGGCCGGTGGCTCGATCTTGACGACGTCGGCGCCGAAGTCGGCGAGGATCGTCGTCGCCACCGGACCGGCGATCCAGCTCGCCGCGTCGATGACGCGCAGGCCCGCCAGCGGCAGGCGGGCCGTCACGGCCTGAACGAGGCGAAGACCTTGCTCGAGTTGAAGATGTAGGTCTGGACGAACTGCGCGTCGTTCGTCCGCCGGCCCAGCTCGGACATCGCGCCGGCCAGGCACATCCAGTTCAGCATCTCCTGCTGGCCGCTCTCCTCCAGCGCCGTCAGCGGCGTCTGCCGCCACGCCTGGTAGTCGCCGGCCCGCAGCCGCTCGTAGAGCGCGCGGTCACCGTCGACGTCCGGGTAGAGCAGGTGGTTCTTCGGCGTCAGGAACGCGTGGGACCAGCTCGACGACGCGATCAGCGCCACGCGCCACGGGCTCTTGGCCAGGATGCGCGCGGACGCCTTTCCGACGTCGAAACAGCGCCACGGCGCCGGCGACGGCGGATCGAGCCGCTCCTCGGTCGGCAGATCGGCGAAGGTCGCCGCGCCGCCGTACTGCGAGATGACCCGCCGGCCGTAGCAGTTGATCGAGAACGGCACGACCGGGTAGGGGAAGCCCTGGCGGTCGTAGTCGAGGTACAGCAGCGTGTTCATGAACGCGTGGCCGAGCGGGTGATGCAGCGGCCGGTACGCGTACGACACGTCGATGCCCGCCTCGAGCAGCCCGGTGACGAGCGACTTGGCGGCGGCCCGGTGGCCCTTGTAGACGAACGTCGTGTCGCCGTTCTCGTCCCAGGCGTTCCCCGACTTCTTCCACCGCGGCTCCGCCCACGGCCGGTGCTCGATCGACTCGTAGGCCAGCACGCAGAACGGCGGGATCACGTCTTCCTTGAAGTTCTCGTATTGGTCGTCGCCCCAGATCACCACGAGGTCGGGCGCGAACTCGTCGAGCCGCTTGCGCATGTCACGGAACCCGGCGATCAGCGTCTCGCGGTGGCGCCGCGCTGCGCTCAGGCCTTCGTCGGCGCCGTACTCCTCGCGCATCGCCGCCGGCCAGCCGTCCGAGCGCCGGTAGCGCTCGGGCAGATCGGGGTCCTGCAGGACGCGCTTGAGGATGCGCGCCATTTCTTCGTCCCGCCCGCAGAGAGGTGGATAGTGCGTCACTCCCAGACCCAGGATCTCGCCCATGGCCCCCTCCTTCGTGCCTGCCCGTACATGCCTCGTCACGACCCAGCGGGCCGATGGTACCATCGCCCCGGGAAAAGGAGAGCCGCCATGACGATCCCGGATCTTCCGCCCCTGATCTCGAGCGACGGCCACCTGGAAGTTCGCCCCGAGCGCTGGTCGCCGCGGATGCCGGCCAAGCACCGTGAGCACGCGCCCCGGACGATCAAGCTGGCCGACGGCGGCGACGCGATCCAGATCGAGGGTCAGCCTCCCTATCCCGCCCCGTTCCTGGACTTGAGGGCCGGCCGGACCAACGAGACCTGGGAGCCCCTGGGCGTCACGGTCGACGACACGGCGGGCGTCGGACCGCCGGAGCAGCGGCTGCGCGAGCAGGATGTGGACGGGCTCCACGCCGAGGTGCTCTTCCCCAACATGCAGGTGGGCCCGCGGCTCTGGAGCCTGTTGAAGGACGGCGAGGTCTACCGCGCGACCGTTCGCGCCTACAACGATTGGCTCGGCGAGGAGTACTGCGCGGCCTCGCGCGACCGCCTCATCGGGCTCGGCGTCATTCCGTGGACCAACGTCGACGACGCCATCGCCGAGCTCGAGCACTGCGCGCGGCTGGGCCTCAGGGGCGTGGCGCTCGGCGTGTTCCCGAGCGGCAACGGCTACCCGACGCCGGCCGACGACCGCTTCTGGGCCGCCGCCATCGACATGAAGATGCCGCTGACCGTGCACGTGGGCTTCGATCGCCTCGGCCCGCGCGCCGCCCAACCCACGTTCGAGTACCCGGGCGTGGATCCCGACATGCTCAAGCGGATCGGGCCGCGAAAGCTCGTCGAGTGGGTGGCCCTGCCGTTCCTGGGGACGGCGCCGTCCATGAGCTTCGCGCAGCTGATCCTCTCCGGCGTCTTCGACCGCCTGCCGGACCTCAAGATCTTCTTCGCCGAAACGCGCCTGGGCTGGGTGCCGTTCTGGATGGAGGAGGCCGACTACTGGTACGAGCGCCACCGCCACTGGGCCGCGCGCCTTCTGAACTTCAAGCCGCTCAAGCGGAAGCCCAGCGAGTACGTCCGCGAGCACATCTTCTTCAGCGTGCAGCACGTGGAGCGCGTGGCGATCGAGCTACGCCATCACATGGGCGTCGAGCGGATCATGTTCGCGACGGACTTCCCCCACATCGAGTGCGACTGGCCGAACACGCGCCCGTTCGCCGAGCGCCTGTTCGCCGACGTGCCGGCCGACGAGGCGTTCAAGATCGCGGCGCGCAACATGCTGGGGTATTTCCGCCTCGAGAACACGCCGATGGGGCGAAAGGTCCTGGCCGCCGCGTAGCCTGACGGGGGCCGTATCCTCGATCCGAAAGGAAATCGCGAGATGAGCGCCACAGTGACCGAGCGAAGCGTCGTCAAGATCATCACCGGGCAGGCGACGTCCGACGGCGCCGGGGTGCGGCTGAGCCGGGTCATCGGCACGCCCGCGCTCGACCACTTCGATCCGTTTCTGCTGCTCGACGAGTTCAAGTCGGACAAGCCCGACGACTACCTGGCGGGCTTCCCCGACCATCCGCACCGGGGCTTCGAGACCGTGACCTACATGCTGGCCGGGTCGATGCGCCACAAGGATCACGTCGGCAACCAGGGCGAGCTGGTCGCCGGCAGCGTCCAGTGGATGACCGCCGGGCGCGGCATCATCCACTCGGAGATGCCGATCCAGAAGGACGGCCTCATGTGGGGCTTCCAGCTCTGGGTCAATCTCCCGGCGCGCGACAAGATGACCGCGCCGCGCTATCAGGACATTCCGCCGGACAAGATCCCGGAGGTGGCGCTGGCCGACGGCGTGCGCGCCCGGGTGATCGCCGGCGAGGCCGGCGGAGTCTATGGCCCGGTGGAGGGCATCACCACGCAGCCGCTCTACCTCGACGTGACGATGGCGCCGCGCGCGCGGCTGTCCCACGAGCTTCCCGCCGGTCACAACGCGTTCGCGTACGTGTACCACGGTCGGGTGCGATTCGGTCCCGCCGAGGGCGGTGGCGCGGAGATGCTCTCGACAGGCCGGCTCGCGGTCCTCGGCGACGGCGAACGACTGAGCGCGGCGACCGGTGACGGCCACGCACGGTTCCTGCTGCTCGCCGCGCGGCCGCTGCGCGAGCCCATCGCCCGCTACGGCCCGTTCGTCATGAACACCCGCGAGGAGATCGTGCGCGCGGTCGAGGACTATCAGCGCGGAGCGCTGCTCGGCTAGCTTTGGGCTAGAGGCCCCGCCAGTAGCGCCGCCCCTCGAGTCGCACGATCCGGCCGAACCCCGGCGCCTCGAAGTGGCCCGCGGCCACCAGGATCTGCTCGCGCTCGAGGCGATCCAGCAAGGCCTTGCGCGTCTCGCGCGTGAGGTCCGGGTCCATGTCGGCGCGGGAGACCCAGTCAGGCTCGAGGACCTGCACGGGGCTGTGCGCCGCGTCGCCCAGGACCAGGGCGCGCTCGCCCTTCGAGGTGACCAGGATGCTCATGTGCCCGGGCGTGTGGCCGGGCGTCGGCACGGCCGTGAGCTCGCGCGTGATGCTGTGCTCGCCGTTCATGAACTCCACCAGACCCAGCTCGGCGAGCGGCCAGACGCAGCTCGGCGCGTTGGGGTAGCGCGTGGGCTGCACGTCCGACTGGTGCGACGTATCCCAGTCTTTCTTGGACATCCAATAGCGCGCCTTCGGAAACGTGGGCACGTACTTCCCGCCCTGGGGCGTGAGGTTCCAGCCGACGTGGTCGCGATGCAGATGCGTCATCACCACCATGTCCACGTCTTCCGGCCGGACGCCCTTCGCCTTGAAGTCGTTCATGAGCTGGCCCCACGGCACGTCCGGCGTCTCGGCGGGCCGCGGGCCGAGGCCGGTGTCGACGAGGATCGTCTTCCCGCCGCCGCGGATCAGGTACGAGCCGAGATTGAAGCGGACCTTGTGCTCGTGCAGGTGCGACTCGTACGGGCTCCAGTTCTTCTCATCGATCGTGGGGAAGAAGTTGCACAGATCGAACTCGAGCATCCCGTCCGACAGCTGCGTGATCTCGATATCGCCGACGCGGACCACATTGGGCGCCATGCTGACCTCCGAGTTTCTATTAGCGGCGACGGTGACTGTAGCATGGGAACGACGAGGGATACGACTGCACCAACGAGCGCCTCGGCTCGAGCGACGCGATGGTTCCGCCGGGCGCGGGGGCCGCGAATCGCGAAACGCTCAGCCGCCCTCGCCGAGCACCACCATCTCGACGCGCGCGACGCCCGCCCCGACCATGCCGAGCGCCTTCGCCGCGGCGTAGCTCACGTCGATGATCCGCGCCGCGGCGAACGGCCCGCGGTCGTTCACACGGACCACCACGCTCCGGCCGGTCTCGAGGTTCGTCACGCGCACGCGGGTTCCGAAGGGCAGGGTACGGTGAGCGGCGGTGAGCCGATTCATGTCGAAGGCTTCGCCGGATGACGTGGCGCGGCCCTGGTGCTGCCGGCCGTACCAGGACGCGAGCCCGACGACTGGTTTGCCGGGCGCGGGCGGCGTCTCGCTGGGGCCAGCCGGCCGCCTGGTCGCGGCGCAGCCGACCGCCAGCGCGCCGAGGCCGAGTACCAGACCCAGCCTCAGCAATGCGACCGATCTAGCGCGTCGCGGCGGCACGCTCGGGAGCGGACTCCCCGATGGGCCGGAACTTCTCCTGACCCCTCAGCACGTCGGGCGTGATCACCCAGGTTCCCCCGCAGCTCGCCGTCGCGATCTTGCTGGCCGTCGGCTGCGAGGCGGGAAACGTCACCGCGCTGCCGAGGCCGCCCAGGATACAGATGGTCATCTTGAGCGGCGCGTACAGGACCGTGCCGAACGCGCTCCCGGCGCCGTAGCCGGCGTGGCTGAGCGTGCCCTCGTCCGAGGACGAGCCGGCCCAGCCGGGTGCGCTGTGCCCGATCAACGCCACCGAGAGAATCATCGCGCAGACGTATCGCATACCTTCTCCTCTAGCGCTTGTGCCCCGGCCCATCGCCGGGAGGGATGATCACCTTCTCCTCGACCGTGAACGTCTTGATCCGACCGATGAATCGGGCGCCGTCGGCGAAGAGCGCCTTGGCCTCGGGCGTGGCCACCGCCCGCGCCATCGCCTCACGATCGTCGTACCAGACTTCCGCGATGCCGTCGATCTCGACGTCGGTCGCCGGGATATCGGGTCGCTTCCGTTCCTCGACGATGTGCGACTGCACGTATCGTCGCATTCCCGGCACCGCGAGCGCGAGCGGCGCATGCACCTCGACCCAGTGCCTGACGAACTGCGCGCGGGTCATCCCATCCTTGCGCGTCAGCATCGAGATGCTCTTGATCAGGGGCGTCTCTCCCGGCTCCGATTCTTGCGCGCGATCGTGCCACGCGCGCGGCGACCCGTCAAATCGGACCGCGGGAGCTACGAGCCGCCGCCGCCGCGCCCGATCCAGTCGAACGAATTGACCCGAACCCGATAGGACGCGGCGGGCTCGACGCGCGTGCTGAAGTAGCTGCGGTTGCCCGGCGGCACGCCTCCGAGCACCCAGGTGGTGGAGCTGCCGATGACGCGCCCCGAGGCGTCGAGGCGCTCGATCAGCAGGGTCATCCGATCCGCGATGTAACCGCCCTCGAGGTTGTAGACGTACCCGCTGATCGTCGGTCGCTGCGGATCCGCACGGACCTCGAACTCGATGCGAAAGATCCGCTCGAGGCTCTGCGGCGCGTAGTTGTCGGCCCACGCGCGCGGGACCCCGACCGCCAGGATGATGGTTGCGAACACGGCTGCCGCACGGAATCCACGCATCGCCGCCTCCTCGTCTCGTGACGAGAACCCGGACCTCACCGCGCTGGTTCCCCGGCGCTTGCAGTGTCCGCGCTCGTCTCACTCGATCAGCCGGTCCGCGCGCTCCAGCAAGGAGGAGGGCACGCGAAGATCCAGCTTCTGGGCCGCGCGGAGATTGATCACGAGCTCGAAGCGCGTCGGCCGGGCCAGTGGAAGGTCCGCGGGCCGGGCCCCGCGCAGGATCTTGTCGACGAAGCCCGCCGCCAGGCGGTAGACGTCGGTCCAGCTGGGGCCGTAGGACAGGAAGCCGCCGGCGTCGGCGAAGTCGCGGAGCGGGTAGACCGCCGGCAGCCGGTTGCGGCTGGTGAAGGTCACGATGCGCTCGCGGTTCGCGAGCGCGCGCAAGTCGTTCGCGACGCTGGCGCTGGCCGGGTTCCACAAGGCTGTCGCGCGCGCGAGGCGGGGCACCGCCTGCTTGAGCAGCTCGAGTCGGCGGCGGCTCAGCCCGGCCACGAACGTCGTCAGCCCGGTCAGGTTCGCGTCCGGGCGCGGCGCCGCCGCGACGAGCTGGGTGACGACCGGGTCGTCGAGCGAGACCATCACGATGGGTATCGTCCTGGTCGCCGCGCGCGCCGCCTCGATCGCCGGCGCGCCGATGGCCACGATGACGGCGACGTTCAGACGCGTGAGCTCCTCGGCGTGCTGCGGGTAGAGATCGACCTTGCCCTGCGCGTAGCGATAGTAGATCTTGACTGACCGTCCCTCGTCCCAGCCATGCGTGCGCAGGGCGTTGCGCAGCACCGGGGTCGAGTCCGGCGTCGGCTCGTTCGCCAGATAGCCGATCCAGGGAACGTGCGCGTCCGGCTGAGCCGCCGGAACGCTCGGGGCCGCGACGACCGCGGCGCCCAGACCGGCGATCGCGAGCGCCCCCGCGAGCGCGCGCCTCACGCGCGGGCCAGCGTCTCCCACGCCGCGGTCTGAACCGCGCGGAACGGCGTCGTCTCGAAGGCGGAGCCGCTCGCGCCGGTCGGTGAGTGCTCGCGGCCGCTGACGTAGAAGGTCGCCCGCCAGCCGAGGTCCGCGTACCGCGTGAGGCTCAGGTCGTAGCCCTGTCGCGCCATGCCGACGGTAACCAGGCCGACACCGCGCCAGCTCGACAGCCACGACCGCAACATCTCGATTTCAGGAAGAGTCGCATCGCAACCCGCAAACCCAAGCGCCGCCACGAGCAGCGCGCGGCGTGAACCGCCCCGCATGCGCCCGAGCCTATCAAAGCACGGGAGAAATTGGTATCATCCCGCACGATGGCCCAGGGACTTCGCGAGCTCGTGGGGCGCGTGATGATCGATCCGGAATTTCTCGCCGCGCTCCAGCGAGCGCCCGACTCGCTGCTCGCCCAGTACGAGCTGACCGACGCCGAGCGCGCCACCGTGCGGCAGGCGCTGGTCCGGCTGGCCGCGACGCCCCCGAGCGAGCGTCGACACGAGCTCCGCAATATCCTGATCCGCCGCGTGGCCACCTGAGCTCGGGCCCGCGCGCGTGCTGACGTCCGCCGCAACCCTCGCATTCCTGCGTGACGTTCGTCTGTTCGAGTCGTTCGACGAGCTGGACCTGGCTGCGCTCGCCGTACACATGCGCGAGCGTCCGCTTCGCCGGAACCAGATCCTCTTCCGAGAAGGGGACGCCGGCGACGAGATCTTCATCGTCCGGCGCGGCACGATGCTGATCTCCAAGGCGGTCACCGGCAAGGTCGAGCAAGTCCTGGTCCGGGTCGAGCCCGGCGACTTCTTCGGTGAGATGAGCCTGCTCGACGGCTCGCCGCGCTCGGCCACGGCGCAGGCGGAGAGCGAGGCGGAGCTGCTCGTCCTCGGGCGTGACGGCCTCCAGGCGCTGACCGAGACGAACCCGCGCGGCGCCGCCGCGTTCTTTCAGGCGATGGTGCAGGTCTTCATCGAGCGTCTGCGCCGCTCGACGTTGCAGGTCGCCGAGGCGACCCGCTGGGGGCTCGAGGCCACCGGCCTCGACGTCGAAGCGCGGTGACCGACCGCCCGGCGCCGGCGAAGCTCGAGCTGCTGGTTCGCCGCGACGGCGAGGAGGACTTCGAGCTTCGCCAGGTCGCGAGCCTGGTCGGGTACATCAACTCGCGTCCGCGCCGCGTCGACGCCGGCTCCTTCGAGATCTCCGAGGTCCGCTCGGGGGTCGTGGCCAGTCGGCCGCACTTCATCCTGAAAAACACGGCGACGGACCGCTACCTGCTGCTCTCCACGCCGGAGCGCTTCCTGTGGGACCAGATGAACGGCTCCACGTCGCTCCAGGAGATGGCGACCGCGTACGTGCTGGAGTACGGCGAGTTCGACTTCGACATCATTCCGAACCTCATCCACAAGCTCCAGCACGCGCAGCTCCTGACGCTGGAGCCGCGGTCCCGCCTGCGCCAGGCGCTGGCGCGCCATCGTGGCCGGCGCGTCGCGCGGGCGTTCGAGCTGGCGCTGACCAGCCTCGAGCGCATCCGGATCTCGAGCCTCAACGTGCACGGGTTCTTCCAGAGCCTCTACCGCTGGGGCGGGTTCCTCCTGTTCACCCGTGTCGCGATCGTCGCCGGCATCGGGCTCGGTCTCCTCGGCGCCGCCGCCGCGGTCCAGCTCTCGCGCGAGATGCGCGACGTCCTCGACGGCTTCGGCAGCCGCCCGGTGCTGGGCATCGTGACCGTGAAGCTCCTGTTTTTCGCCAGCGTGGCGCTCCACCAGATCGTCCACGGCCTCGCCTGCATCCACTATCGCCGGCGCGTGCGCGAGTTCGGGTTCACCTTCCTGCACGGCTTCGTGCCCACGTTCTACGTGGACGTGACGGACATCTTCATGACGAGCCGGCGCGCGCGGGTGGTCACCGCGGTCTCCGGCGCGCTCGTCCATCTGGTCCTCGGCGCCGCGTGGTTCGTCGTCGCCGCCCACGTCCCGGTGGGCGGATTCACGCAGGCGTTCGCCGCCGCGTCCGGGATCATCCAGTGGCAAGCGCTGGTCCTGTCGCTGTACCCGTTCTGTTTCATCGAGATGGACGGCTACCACGTGCTCGTCGACGTGCTTGGCGTCCCGATGTTGAAGCACGACGCGCTCGCGTACGTGAAGCGGCTGTTCACCGGGGCCGGCCGGATCCGTCGCGGGCGCGAAGAGGGGCTCTGGATCGGTTACGTGGCGCTCTCGACGGTCTCGGTGGCCGCGTTCCTCGCGTTCAACGTCTGGATCATTCTCAGCGCGACGACCTAGTCGCTCGCGTCCGCGAGCAGGGTCGCCACCGCGGCCGTGATCTCCCGCGCGCGCTCGGCCCCGCCCCGCGGGCTCGACACCCCGGCGTCGGATAACGCGTCGGGCCCGCGCCGGGCGAGCTCGGCCTGCGCGCGTCCGCGCAGCTCGTCCCCGACCAGCGACGCGATCTCGACGACCACCGCGAGCCCCACGGCGGCGCGGTCGGCGCGTGACGGCGCCGCCGCCAGCCGCGCGCCGAGCACTTCGCGAAGCCGCGCCGAGACGCGCACACGGCCCCGCCCGATGTTGATCAGGTCCCGCGCGACCGGTCCCCACTCGAGCGAGAACGCGCGGCCGACCGATTCGACGAATGGCGTCAGCGGCGGCACGGCCCGGGCGGCGACCGTCGCGACGACTCCCGACCAGACGTCGGGCGGGAGCGGCCGGCTCGCCGCCGGCGCGGGCTCGGCCGCGACGATCTCGCTGAGGTCACCGTTCGCGCCGAGCCTCAGGTGCTCCTCGAGCGGTTGCTCGAGCGCCCAGAGCTCGCAACGGACACCGCCCGGCGTGTCGGCGATCCGCCGCGGGGCGTGGCGGGCCACGCCTTGCCAGTCCGGGCGGTAGTAGGTGATGCCCCGCCAGACGACCTTCTCGATCCGTTCGCGCCGCTGCACGTAGAGATCGTTCCGGACGAAGAGCCGCTCGCTCGGGGCGGGGCGCCACGCGAGGTCGCCGCCGATGAACGCGGCCAGTGGATCGCGCACCGCCGGCTCGTAGCGAAACGATTCGAGCAGCGCCAGAAAGAGTTGCTCGGTCGGATAGGGGCCGCGATAGGCGAGCGCGCCCGCGCCCTGCGCGACCGCCAGTGCGGCGATGAGGTTCAACACGGCGGTGCCGCCGCCCGACGGAAGCCGCGCGGGCTCGGCGAGCGTGGGAATCCGGTCGATGTGGGCCCAGTCGAGCGTCTCGAACACCGTCAGCGGGGTCCCGCGCCAGCCCGCTTCGGGGGGAGGCTCGGCCGCGTGCCACAGGCGATCCGACCAGCCCCACGGCGCGTCCGCGGTCGCCCGCGGCTCGATCCCGAGCCACGAGCCGTCGGGAATCCGTACCCAGGCGCTCTCGAGGCGGCCGGCGTCGTCCCACCGCATCGCCGCGAGCCGGGCTCCGAGGCGGTCGATCAACTGCACGAAGCGGAATGATACAATGGGCCGTCAAATGTTGACCTGGCGCTCGGCTCTCGAGGTCGCAGAACTCGTGCGGCAGCGACAGGTGAAGCCGCTCGAGGTGCTCGACGCCGTGCTCGCTCGCCTCGACGCGGTCAACCCGGCCCTCAACGCGTTCTGTCTCGTGGCCGCCGACTCTGCGCGAGCCGCGGCGCGCGAAGCGGAGATCGCCGTGATGAAGGGCGAGCCGCTCGGGGCCCTGCACGGTGTTCCCCTGTCGGTGAAGGACGTCCTGCTGACGCGCGGCCTGACGACGACCGGCGGCTCTCGCCTCTTCGAGGACTTCGTCCCGGAGGAGGACGCGCTCTCGGTCGGCCGGCTGAAGGCGGCCGGCGCGGTGCTGTTCGGCAAGACCAATACCTCCGAGTTCGGCCACAAAGCCCTGACCGAGAACCCGCTGTTCGGCGTGACGCGCAATCCCTGGGACCCGACCCTGACGCCGGGCGGCTCGAGCGGCGGTGCCGCCGCGGCGGTAGCGAGCGGCGTGGGCCCACTGGCCCTGGGGACCGACGCCGGCGGCTCGGTCCGGATCCCGGCGGCGTTCTGCGGCGTCTTCGGCTTCAAGCCGTCGTTCGGCCGCGTGCCGGACCGCGCGCCCTTCGGCGGCTTCGAGCGCGTCGGTCACGTCGGCCCGATCACCCGCACCGTGCGTGACGCCGCCGCGATGCTGGACGTGGTCGCCGGCGGCGACGATCGCGACCGCAGCTCGCTGCCGCGCGAATCCTCGTCGTATCTCGACGCGTGCGACGCCGACGTGAAGGGGCTCCACGTCGCGTGGGCGCCCGATCTCGGCGCCGCGGTGGTCGACCCGCGCGTGCTCGCGGCGTGCGAGAACGCGGCCGGCGTGTTCGAGGCGCTCGGATGCCACGTCGAGGTCGTGAACCCCGGTTGGGAGAGCGCCGAGGAGATCTTCACCACGATCGTGGCCGCGCAGTTCTACGCGGCGTGGTCCGATCGGCTGCCCGAGGACGAGCCGCAGATGGACCCGACGCTGGTGCGATTCATCCGGCGCGGCGGCGCGGTCACCGCGCGCGACTACGTGCGCGCCGTGGCGCGCATCGAAGAGTATTGGCGCGAGGTCCAGACCTTCCTCGAGCGCTTCGACATATTGCTGATGCCGACGGTCGCGGTGCCGCCCTTCGCCGCCGCTGCGCCCCCGCCGCGGGAGATCGCCGGGCAGGAAGTCTCGCTGCTCGGCTGGATGCCGTTCACGTATCCGTTCAACATGACCGGGCAGCCCGCGGCCAGCGTACCCGCCGGCTGGACCGACGAGGGACTGCCCGTCGGCTTGCAGATCGTCGGCCGCCGCCACGCCGATGGCACGGTGCTGGCCGCCTCCGCTGCGTTCGAGAGCGCGTCGCCCTGGGGAGATCGCCGTCCCGCGCTCTAACGTGGCCGCGCGAGCGCGCCGATGACCGACCGCGCACGGTGGGCGATCGTCACGGCCGTCCTGTTCACCCTGCTGTCCGTCGTCATCTGGCTCGTCGTCGTCGATGCTCCGATCATCAAGCTCCTGGTCCGCCTCTATCAGGACAAGAAGTTCCTCAAGGAGACCGTCAGGTCGTGGGGCTGGATGGCCCCGCTGGTCTTCATCGCGATCCAAGCCCTTCAGGTGATCATCTCGCCGATCCCCGGCGAGATCACCGGGCCGGTCGGCGGCGCGCTCTTCGGGACGTGGCTCGGGCTCATCTACTCGACGATCGGGCTGACGATGGGCACGCTCTTCTGCTTCTGGGTCGGGCGCAAGTGGGGCGAGCCGCTCGTGCGGCCGTGGCTCAGCGAGCACAACTGGAACCGGATGAACTTCATCCTCGAGGCCGAGGGCGCGATCATCTGCTTCGTCCTCTATTTCACGCCTGGCTTCCCGAAGGACATCATGTCGTACCTGTTCGGGATCAGCCCGATGCCCCTCTGGCTCTTCGCCGTCGTCTCGACGCTCGCGCGGATCCCGGGCACGTGGATCTCGTCCTATTTCGGGGCTCACGTGGCCGAGCAGAAGTACATCTACACCATCGTCTTTCTGGCGATCGTGATTGCGTTCTGCCTGCCGCTCTACTACTACCGCTAGACTCTCCGACACGCTATGGGCACCTCGACGCGCGGGTACGGATTCTTCACGTTCTTCTACTTCACCGAGGTCTGCCCAGGCACTCTGACTTGAACTAGACAGAGGGCCGCGGGCAGGCCGAACACCCGCGGCGCCAGCGCATATCAGGCCGCGGGCCCACTCCCGCGGCCTTTTGTTTTTCGGACGACCAGCAAGCCCGTCTGAAAGGAACGGGCGATGAGATGAGCGGAGCCGATGGCAGAGGCTACGAGACAAGAACCACGGGACGAGAACCAGAAGTAGCGCCAGAAGGCAAAAGCGTCGGAGCGGGCGAGCGGAGCCGGGTCGACGGTTGAACGGGCGTTTCGGAGCCGGGGTCGCGCCTCTCTCAGGCCACCCTCGGTCCGATCCGGCCTCAGGGCACCCGCGACAAAGGACAGAAAGATGATCATCGTGCTCAAGTCCGGAGCTACCGATGTCGAGGTCGAGGATGTTTGCCATCGGATCACGTCGATGGGCTACAGCCCCCACACGATCCGTGGCGCGCTACGCACCGTGATCGGTGCGGTGGGCGACGATCGCGGCAAGGAGGCGCTGCGCAGCCTCGAGTCGCTCGAATGCGTCGAGTCGGTCACGCCGATCCTCAAGCCCTACAAGCTGGCGAGCCGTGAGGTGCGCGACGAGCCGACCGAGGTCCGTGTCGGCGACGTGACGATCGGCGGAACACAGATCGTCGTCATGGCCGGCCCGTGCGCGATCGAGTCGCGGCTGCAGCTGCTCGACGCCGCGGAGAAAGTGAAGGCCGCCGGCGCGCGCGTCCTCCGCGGCGGCGCGTTCAAGCCTCGCACCTCGCCGTACGCCTTCCAGGGGCTCGAGGACGAGGGACTGAAGCTGCTGGCCGAAGCGAAGCGCGAGACCGGGCTGCCGATCGTCACCGAGGTCATGGAGCCCGACAAGGTCGAGCTGGTCGCCGAGTACGCCGACATCCTCCAGGTCGGCGCGCGCAACGTTCAGAACTTCTCGCTGCTCCGGCGCGTCGGCGAGGCGGGCAAGCCGGTGCTCCTCAAGCGAGGCATGGCCACGACGATCCAGGAGTGGCTCCTGTCGGCGGAGTACGTGCTGGCGAGCGGCAACCGGAACGTCATCCTCTGCGAGCGCGGCATCCGCACCTTCGAGACCGCCACCCGGTTCACGCTCGATCTGAACGCGGTGCCCGTCGTGAAGCGGCTCTCGCATCTGCCGATCCTCGTCGATCCGAGCCACGGCACCGGCCACTGGGAGTTCGTCGAGGCGATGGCGATGGCCGGTGTGGCCGCCGGCGCGGACGGGCTGATCATCGAGGTGCATCCGAAGCCCGAGGAGGCCCTCTCGGACGGTCCGCAGTCGCTCAAGCCAGACAAGTTCGCCGCCCTGATGAAGCGCGTACGCCGGATCGCTCAGGCGATGGATCGAGACCTGTAGGGGCTGAGGGCTGGCGGCTCAAGGGCTATAATCGTGACAATGCGTCGCGAGACTTGGCGGTGGCTCAGACGGCGGCCCCCTGCGGGGATCGTCGTGTCGGTCGTCGTGCACCTCCTCCTGCTCGCCGCGCTCACCGGAGTCAGGCCACCGTCCACGGTGTACACCGTCAACCGGGGCGAGCCGCTCTTCGTGGAAATGCCGAAGGCCGACGAGCAGGCCCAGCGTGGGCAGGGAGCGGCTCCGGCCCCTCCGACACCAGCGACCCCCGCGCCGAAGACCCCGCCGCCGCCGAAGGCCCAACCGCCGGCGCCCAAAGCCGAGCCGCCGGCTCAGACGCCTCGTGTTGCCGCGGCCGAGCCTCCGGCTCGACCTAAGGCTCCTGACGCGAGCACCCCGGCGCCCGCGGTCCAGGAAGCGCCGGCGCCCGACGGAGGGCGGCCGGCTGCTACGCCTCCGAAGCCCGCCGAATCACAGGCGAATGAGGCGTCGCCCTCCTCCGAGGCCCAACCTCGTCAGGCTCAGCCGGCAAGCCCAGCGCCGCAGGTCGCTGCCGTGCCGCCGCCCCGCGATCAGCTGATCGACAGCCTCTCCGCGCTACGACGGCGGCCCGGCGCGCCCGGCGCCGGCGGCTTCGGCGAGGGCCGTGCCGGGATCGAGGGCGACCCGATCCCGCTCAACTCCACGGACAAGCGCTTCGCCGACTATCTCTTCATGGTGAAACGGATGATCCAGGACAAGTGGACCTACCCGTGCATCAAGAATTCGGGCACGCGCGAGTGCGAGTACAAGTCGGCGCAGCTGGTGGTCGAGTTCGGCATCCGGCGGGACGGCCAAGTCCCCTACGTCACCATCCACCAGCCGGCGGCCTGGGACGTCTACGACTCGGTGGCGGTGAACGCCATCAAGCTGGCCGCCCCGTTCCCGCCGGTGCCGGCCTCGCTCCTGGCGATGGCGAAGCCAGGGAGCACCGGAGTCCCGATCGTCGCCCACTTCCACTACGTGCTCGATTCGGCCTCGATCATGAATTTCCTCCGTTGAAACGGGCCGAATTGACACCCTCCGATGGCCGCGTGTAGCATGATCGTCACTCTGGATAGGCTCGTAGCTCAGTGGGAGAGCGCCTCTCTGACGCAGAGGAGGTCGGCGGTTCGAAACCGCCCGAGCCTACCACTCATTCACGAAGACGAGCGCACCACTGTCTGAAGAAGAGCGCCACCTCAAGCTGACCGGCGAGTTCGACTGCGATCCCTCGCCGCTCGCGACGCTGCGCCATTCCACCTCGCACGTCATGGCCCAGGCCGTGAAGCGTCTGTTCCCCGGCGTGAAAGTGGCGATCGGTCCCGCGATCGACGACGGCTTCTACTACGACTTCGCCAAGCCGGAGCCGTTCACGCCCGACGACCTCGTGAAGATCGAAGAGGTCATGCGGGACATCGCGAAGACCGACGATCCGTTCGAGCGGCAGGAGATGTCGCGGGCCGAAGCGATCGCCTTCTTCCGCGAGCGCGGCGAGCCCTACAAGGTCGAGATCCTGGAGGGCATCGACGCCGCCCGCGTGTCGCTCTACCGGCAGGGCGACTTCATCGACCTGTGCCGCGGGCCGCACGTGTCCTCGACCGGCCAGGTGAAGCACTTCAAGCTCCTCTCGTCCTCCGGCGCCTACTGGCGCGGCGACGAGCGCAACCCGATGCTCCAGCGGATCTACGGCACCGCCTGGCTCACCCAGGAGGAGCTCGACAAGCACCTCTGGCGGCTCGAGGAGGCGAAGAAGCGCGACCACCGCAAGCTCGGGCGCGAGCTCGATTTGTTCGAGCTTCACGACGTCTCGCCCGGCGCGCCCTTCTGGCTGCCGAACGGCTGGACCGTGGTGCGCGAGCTCGAGCGGTTCGTGCGTGAGAACCTCGACGCCCGTGGGTACCAGGAGATCTCGACGCCGATCCTCGTCAACAAGCGGCTCTGGGAGCAGTCGGGCCACTGGGATCACTACCGGGACAACATGTTCATGGTCGAGGTCGAAGAGCAGCTCTTCAGCCTGAAGCCGATGAACTGCCCGGAGTCCACGCTGGTGTACCGTCACGCTCTGCGCTCGTACCGCGACCTGCCGCTGCGGTACGCGGATATGGGGCGGCTGCATCGGAACGAGCGCTCCGGCACGCTGACGGGTCTGCTGCGCGTCCGACAGTTCACGCAGGACGACGCGCACATCTACTGTCGGCTCGACCAGCTGCAGGACGAGATCACCTCGATGCTCGAGCTCGTCCGTGACTGGTACAAGACCTTCATGCTCGAGGCGTTCTTCAAGCTGTCCACGCGTCCGGAGAAGTCGCTCGGCACGGACGAGCAGTGGGCAGCCGCCGAGCGGGCCCTGCACGACGCGCTGCGCGCCAACGGCCTGGCCTTCGAGCTGAACCCCGGCGACGGGACGTTCTACGGGCCGAAGATCGACGTGGACGTGCAGGACGCGATCGGCCGGCGCTGGCAGAACGCCACCATCCAGGTGGACTTCCAGCAGCCCGACCGCTTCGGCCTCGAATACATCGACAGCGACGGGCAGCCCAAGCGCCCGGTCATGGTCCACCGCGCGATCCTGGGCTCGTTCGAGCGCTTCGTCGGCGTCCTCATCGAGCACTACGCCGGGGCGTTCCCGACGTGGCTGGCGCCCGTCCAGGCGCGCGTCCTCCCGATCAGCGAGAAGCACGTCGAGTACGCGCGCACCGTGCACGCGCGCCTGCGCGCCGCGCGCCTCCGCGCCGAGCTCGACGACCGCAACGAGAAGCTCGGCTACCGCATCCGCGACGCGCAGGTGCGGAAGGTGCCGTACATGCTCGTCGTCGGCGCACGGGAGGCCGAGAACGGCACCGTGAGCCTCCGCCACCGCACCGGGGACGACCTCGGCGCCGTGCCGCTCGACCGCGTGCTCGCCGATCTCGTCCGCGAGATCGGGGCGCGCGAGGCCAGCCTCACCGTGGGCCGCTCGTGATCGGCCGACCGGCCGAACGCATCATCCATCCAGTGGCGCGCCTCGGCCGACCGGGCCCCAGCCCCGCGACGGCCCGCCGCGCGTCCTACCACAACGCCGCGCGACGCGGCTAACGAGGAGTCACACCTATCAGCCAAGCCAAGGACATCCGTATCAACGAAGGCATCCGTGTCCGGGAAGTGCGTGTCGTGAGCGCGAACGGCGAGCAGCTCGGCATCATGCCGATCGCCACGGCGCTCGAGACGGCCCGCCAGCAGGAATTCGACCTCGTCGAAGTCGCGCCTGAAGCCCAGCCGCCGGTGTGTCGCATCATGGATTTCGGGAAGTACAAATACACACAGGCGAGGCGGCAGAAGGAGGCGCGCAAGAAGCAGACGACGATCCAGGTCAAGGAAGTCAAGATGGGCCCGAAGACCGAGCGGCACGACTTCGACTTCAAGCTGAAGCACGTGCGGCGCTTCCTGGAAGAAGGCCACAAGGCCAAGGTGACGGTGCGCTTCAAGGGACGCGAGATGGCCCACACCGAGCTCGGCTGGAAGATGCTCAACAAGATGGTGGAGGCGACGCAGGACATCGCCAACACCGAGAACAATCCGCGGCTCGAGGGCCGGATGCTGCACATCATCCTGAGCCCTAAGGTCCACAACTAGGTGGTAGTGCGAGCCGCCGGACGTCGCGGGGCTGGGGCCCTGCCGTCCGAGGCGAGCCGATAAATAGGCGAGGGACACCGAACATGCCGAAGATGAAGACCAAGCGCGGGGCCGCGAAACGGTTCAAGCGCACCGGATCCGGCAAGCTCGTGCGCGCGAGCGGCTGGAAGCAGCACAAGCTGGAGAAGAAGAACCCCAAGCGCCGCCGCGCGCTCCGCGCGGGGAAGCTGATCGACAAGGCGGACGTCGCCCGGATCCGGGTGCTCGTCCCCTATCTGTGATGTAGTGCGCGCTGCAGGCTGTCGCGGGGCTGGGGCCCCGCCGACCGAGGCGCGCCGCTAACTCTAGAAGGAGCGGGAAGATGCCACGGGCTAAGGGTGGTTCGAAGACACGCCAGCGCCGCAAGAAGGTGCTCAAGAAGGCCAAGGGCTACTTCGGCGGCCGGCGGAAGCTATACAAGACCGCCGCGGAGACGGTATTAAGAGCCGGCGCGTTCGCGTATCGCGGGCGCAAGCAGAAGAAGCGCGCGGCGCGCTCGCTGTGGATCGTGCGGATCAACGCGGCGTGCCGTCAGGTCGGCCTCTCGTACTCGAAGTTCATGGCCGCGCTGAAGAAGGCCGGGATCCAACTCGACCGCAAGGTGCTGGCGGAGCTGGCGGTCAATGACCCGCCGGCTTTCGCGAAGCTCACCGAGACCGCCAGAGCCCAGAGCCGGTAGTTCGTGGGGCACCCGCGCGTCGACGCCATCGTGCTGCAGGCGCGGGAAGCCGTCGCCGCGGCGCAGTCGTCCGCCGACCTCGAGAAGGTCCGCGTCGGGTTTCTGGGCCGCGGGGGCGAGCTGACCCAGCTGTTGCGGTCGCTGGGCTCGCTGGCCGGCGAGGAGCGCCCGCTGGTCGGCGCGGCGGCCAACGAGGCCAAGCGCGAGCTGGAGGCGCTCCTGGACGCCCGGCTCGCCACTGCCCTCGAGATCGAGCGCCAGGCCGAGCGCCGGCGCCGGCGACTCGACCTCACGCTTCCCGGCCGCCGGCCGCCGAAGGGATCGCTCCATCCGTTGACGCGCGTTCACGACGAGATCGTGGCGATCTTCGCCGGCCTCGGCTTCTCGGTGGCCGAGGGGCCCGAGATCGAGACCGACTATCACAACTTCGAGGCGCTCAACATCCCGCGCGATCATCCGGCGCGCGACATGCAGGACACGCTCTACCTCTCGGAGAGCACGTTACTACGGACGCACACCTCGCCGGTGCAGATCCGCGCGATGCTCGCGCAGAAGCCGCCGGTGCGGATCATCGTGCCCGGCCGCGTCTATCGCCGCGACGTGGCCGACGCCACGCACTCGCCGATGTTCCACCAGGTCGAAGGGCTCGCGGTCGACCGCAACATCACGATGGCCGATCTGCGGGGCACGCTCGAGCTGTTCGCGCGCGAGATGTTCGGGCCGCGGTCGCGCATCCGCTTCCGGCCATCGTTCTTCCCGTTCACCGAGCCGTCCGCCGAAGTGGACGTGCTGTGCTTCGTCTGCCACGGCGCCGGCTGCCGGCTCTGCAAGCAGGGCGGCTGGCTCGAGATCCTCGGTTCGGGCATGGTGCACCCGCGCGTGCTGCGCAACGTCGGCTATGACCCTGAAGACGTCACCGGCTGGGCGTTCGGCATGGGCATCGATCGCATCGCGATGCTCAAGTACGGCATCGACGACCTGCGCCTGTTCTTCGAGAACGACCTGCGCTTCCTGAGGCAGTTCGCCTAGCATGAAGATCCCGTACCGCTGGGTCGGAGAGCTCGTCGAGCTCGACCTGAGCGCCGCGCAGGCGGCCGACCGCCTCATCAACGCCGGCGTCGAGGTCGCGTCGGTCACGCCGCTGGCGCCGGACTTCCGGGGCGTGGTCGCGGGCGAGATCGAGGCTATCGAGCGCGAGCTCGGCGAGAGCCGCGGCCACCGCCTGCTGCTGTGCCGCGTGAGCACCGGACGCGACCGCTATTCGGTCGTGTGCGGCGCGCCGAACACCAAAGTGGGCGCGCGCGCTCCATTCGCGCCGCCGGGCGCGGTCCTGCCCGGCGAGCGTAAGATCGCGGCCGCGAAGATCCACGGCGTGGAGTCGCAGGGCATGCTCTGCTCCGAGCGCGAGCTCGGGCTCGGCGAGGAGCACGAGGCGGGCCTGCTCCTGCTGGACGACGGCGTGCGTCCGGGCGCCGATCTGATCGCGACACTCGGCCTCGACGACCACCTGCTCGAGGTCGAGATCACGCCGAACCGGCCCGATTGTCTCTCGGTGCTCGGCATCGCGCGCGAGCTCGCCGCGCTCACCGGCGCGCGCCTCCGTCCGCCGCCGGTGACGCTGCGCGAGTCGGCCGAAGCCGCGCGAGGTCTCACGCGGGTCCAGATCGAGGCGCCGGATCTCTGTCATCGGTTCACGGTGCGCGCCATCAGCGCGGTCACCGTCGGGCCCTCGCCGGCCTGGCTGCGGATGCGGCTGCGCGCCGTGGGCCTGCGCCCGATCAGCAACGTCGTGGACGCGACCAACTACGTGCTCTGGGAGCTCGGCCAGCCGCTGCACGCCTACGACGCGGAAACGGTGACCGACGGGACGTTCGTCGTGCGACGCGCTCGCGTCGGCGAGCGCTTCACCACGCTCGACGGGCAAGAGCGGACGCTCGACGAGTCGATGCTGCTCATCGCCGATCCCAAGCGCGCGATCGGGCTCGCCGGCGTGATGGGCGGCGCCAACACCGAGGTGACCGACCGCACGACCCGCATCCTGCTGGAGAGCGCCTGGTTCGACCCGGCCTCGATCCGGCGCACGTCGCGCGCGCTCTCGCTGCGAACCGCCGCCGCGTACCGCTTCGAGCGCGGCGCCGACATCGAGGGGCTGGCGACGGCGTCGGCCCGCGCGGCCGCGCTCATCGCCGAGCTGGCCGGCGGCGCGATCGCGCGCGGGATCGTCGACGCCTATCCACGCCGGCGCAAGCCCTCGCGCGTGCGCCTCCGGATGTCGCGGGTGAAGCGCGTCCTCGGCGTGGCGCCGCCGCGGGCGCAGGTCGTGAGGATCCTCTCGGGTCTCGGTCTGCCCGTGAAAGCGCACGGCGCGGACCTCGAGGTGACCGTGCCGAGCTTCCGCCGCGACATCGCGATGGAAGACGATCTGGTCGAGGAGATCATCCGCGTGTGGGGCTACGACCGGCTGCCGTCGACGCTGCCGGGCGGCGCCATCGCGCTCGTCACGCACCCGGCGAGCCTCCGCCAGAACCAGACGGTGCGCCGCGCGCTTGTCGGCGCCGGGCTCGCCGAGGTCGTCACGCACAGCTTCAGCGATCCCGCCCGCGCCGCGCTCTTTCGCCGGCCGAACGACGCGGCGCCGGTCGAGCTGCTCAACCCGCTGGCCACTGACGCGTCGTGGCTGCGCGTGCACCCGCTCGAAGGCGTGCTCGGCGCGATCGCCACGAACGTGCGTCGCCAGCAGCCCGACGTGCGCGTCTTCGAAATCTGCAAGACCTACGCCCGCCTAGGAACTGCCGCCGAGACGGGTAACGCGAACGTGTCGGAGCCGGCTAGCACCCCTCGCAGGCCACCCTCGGTTCAAGGCGGGCTCACGGTCCCCGCTCCAACAAACCAAGGCGGGCTCACGGTCCCCGCTACAACAGAACCGCGCTGGGTCACGATCGCCCTGACCGGGACGCGGGGCGAGCCCGGCTGGGACGCGGGCGGCGCGCAGGCCGACGTCTACGACGCGAAGGGGCTCGCCGAGCACCTGCTCGAGGCGCTCGGTCTACGCGCCAGCACCGGCGACGCGGGCGCGCTCACGGGCTTCGAGCCCGACTGCCACGGCACGCTCGTGGGCGACGGCGGCGCGATCCTCGGCGAGTTCGGCGAAGTCGCGTCCACCATCCGCGAGTCGATGGGAATTTCCGCGCCGGTCTTCGCCGCGGTCGTTTCACTGGACACGGCGAGCGCCTCCGCGCCGCCCCTCCGATACCAGGCGCTGCCGAGATTCCCCGCCGTGGAGCGCGATCTCGCCTTCGTCGTGGGCAGCGAGCAGACGCTGACGGCGGCCCAGATCGAGGCGGCGCTGCGGCAGGAAGCCGGGCCGCTGTTGCGGCAGCTCGTACTGTTCGATGTGTTTCGCTTCCCTGACGGGCGCTCGAGCCTGGCCTGGCGGCTCCTCTTCCAGGCCGAGGATCGGACGCTCACGGACGACGAGGTGAACGCGATCCAGGACCGTCTGGTCCAGAAGGTCACTGGGACCTTCCACATCACTCTGCGGAGCGTTTGATGAGTGACAACGTCGTCGAACGACTATCGGAGCTTGAAGAAGCAGTGCGGCGAGCGGCGGAGGCGATCGGCCGCCTGCGCGAGGAGAACACGCAGCTTCGGCGCGAGGCGCGACGCCTCGGCGACGAGCGCCGCCAGATCCTCAACCAGGTGGACGTGATCCTGAAGGACATCGCCAAGCTCGATCTGGACCGGCCGCAGGAATGAGCGCCGCCGGCGAGGCCCGCCGCATCGAGCTGCACCTGCTCGGGCAGACGCTGACGATCCGGTCCGAGGCGCCGCCCGACTACCTGCGCTCGCTCGCGAAGTACCTCGAGGAGCGGGTGACGGCGCTGAAGCGCTCCGGGGTCAAGGATCCTACGACGGCGCTCGCGCTCGCGGCGCTCGACATCACCGACGAGCTGTTTCGCGCTCGTGAGGACAAGTCGCGCGACCAGGGCGACGTCGGGGCTCGGCTCGGGGCGCTCGTCGCGCTTCTGGAAAAGGTCGCTCCGCGCGAGCCCGAACGCTAGGCGGCGGGGGCGCTGGGGGCGGGGGGCCTGTCGCGACCACGACGGCTGCTGATCTCGCCTCGTCGTAACCGTTCACGGGGCTCCCGAGCGAGGCTGACTACACGGGTCGCGACAGGCCCCCCCGCCCCCCAGCGCCCGCGCTCGCGTCTGGCTCGGGCGCGAGCGCGGAACGCTTCAGAATTGGCCGTGGCGGCCGGCGCCGCCGGCGAATCTTCGGGCGCCGGCGATGCTTTCGCCGGTGTTGAATGAGGCGGCGCCGAGAACGTATTCGCGTCGGAGTGCGGCCGGGAGGCGCGCGCGCGCCAAGGGATTCGTAGGCCGAGCGTCGGTCGCTGCGGACGCTGTGGGGAGGGAAGGCCGCGATGGTGGCGGCGAGGGCCTCGGCCTCGGCGCGCGCGCGGCCGCGGGCCACGACGCGGTCGGCCAGGCCGATGGCGGCCGCTTCACGCGCGTCGACCGGCCGGCCGGTCAGGATGATATCGAGCGCACGGCCGAGGCCGACCAGCGCCGGCAGGCGCACCGTGCCGCCGTCGATGAGCGGAATGCCCCAACGGCGGTTGAAGACACCCATGACCGCGTCCTCCTCGACGACGCGGAGGTCGCCCCAGAGCGCGAGCTCGAAGCCCCCGGCGACCGCGTAACCGGCGACTGCGGCGATCACCGGTTTCGACAGGCGCATGCGCGTGGGGCCCATCGGCCCGTCACCATAGTGGATGCGGCGCCGTGTGGGGCCGGCCGCCACCGCCTTCAGGTCGGCGCCGGCACAAAAGGTGCCGTTCGCCCCCCACAGGACAGCCACCCGCGCGCCGGCGTCGCGCTCGAAGGCGCGGAACGCGGCGGCCAGCGCCTTGCCGGTGGGCCGATCGATCGCGTTCCGCCGATCGGGCCGATCGAGGATGATCGTGGTCACGGCGCCAGCCGCCTCGGTCCTCACACTTGCTCGTTCCATGGCGGAAGCTCTCCTCGGGTGATCGCCCTTGGGCACAATGAACTTGACGCGCGGTCGCGCGCTGAGGTACCCCAGAGATTGTCCCTACGCTGTTCGTGATGCCGGGGGGGACGTTTCAACCTCGTTTACAAAAGGGGAGCTGTGGAAGAGGGCGGTGTGCAAGCCCCTCTCGAAGGGGAAGCCTGAAGCCCTCCGATTAACGGCGCCCACCTGGTAATACCAGGTTCGAAACACCTTCGGCACACGGCAGAGGTGGGGATTTGACTCCCTCGCGCCGTGGCCCCTATACTGCGCCAATGCAAGGCATTTGGCTCATTCTCGACTCGGTCATCGCGGTCCTCGCGCTTGTGCTCGGCTTCATCCTCCACAAGTGGATCAGCGACCGCAAGGTCGGCGACGCAGGCAGCCGGGCCGAGCGCCTCATCCAGGACGCCGAGCGCGAGGCGACCAACCGCCGCAAGACCGCCGACCTCGAAGCGAAGGAAGTGGCGCTGCGCTCGCGCGCGGAGATCGAGGCAGAGGTGCGCAAGCGCGAGAGCAGCATCCAGCAGATCGAGCAGCGCGTGCTGTCGAAGGAAGAAGAGCTCGCGCGCAAGCTCGACCAGCTCGAGCGGCGGATGGGCGAGTTCGGCACCAAGGATCGCGAGCTGGTCGGCCGCGAGCGGTCGATCGTCGAGAAGGAAGGACGGCTCGGCGCCGCGCTCGAGGAGCAGCGGCGCAAGCTCGAGTCGATTGCCAGCCTGACCGCCGAAGAAGCCAAGCGCCAGCTCCTCGCGCAGATGGAGGTCGAGTCGCGGCGCGAGGCGCAGCTGATCGGCATGCGGCTCGAGGAAGAGGCGCGCGAGACCGCGCAGGTGAAGGCCAAGGAAGTCCTGGCGACGACCATCCAGCGGCTGGCGCCGGACTACACGGTGGAGACGGCCGTCTCGGTGGTCGATCTGCCCTCCGACGACATGAAGGGCCGCATCATCGGCCGCGAAGGCCGCAACATCCGCGCGCTGGAGCTGCACACGGGCGTCGACCTCATCGTGGACGACACGCCGGAAGCCGTGCTGATCTCGGCGTACGACCCCTACCGCCGCGAGATCGCGCGGCGCGCGCTCCAGATCCTGATCGCGGATGGCCGCATCCACCCGGCCCGCATCGAAGAGGTCGTCGAGAAGGTCAGGAAGGAGATGGATCAGCACCTGCGCGAGGAAGGCGAAAAGGCCTGCTTCGAGGTGGGGGTGCACGGGCTCCACGCCGAGCTCGTGAAGCTCGTGGGGCGGATGAAGTTCCGGACGTCCTACGGCCAGAACTGCCTCCAGCACTCCAAGGAGGTCGCGTGGCTCGCCGGCATGATGGCCGCCGAGGTCAAGGCGGACGTCAAGCTCGCCAAGCGTATGGGCCTGCTGCACGACATCGGCAAGGCGCTCACGCACGAGCAGGAGGGGAGCCACCCCGAGCTCTCGCTCCAGGTGCTGACGAAGTACAACGAGTCGGCCAAGGTGATCAACGCCGCGCTCTGCGGCCACGAGAACGTCAAGGCCGAGACGATCGAGGCGGTGCTGGTCGAGGCCGCCGACGGCATCTCGGCGGCGCGTCCCGGCGCGCGGCGCGACGTGCTCGAGTCGTACATCCAGCGCTTGGCCAAGCTCGAAGAGATCGCGCTCTCCTACAAGGGCGTCGAGATGTGCTACGCGATCCAGGCCGGCCGCGAGCTGCGCGTGATGACGAAGGCCGATATCGTCTCGGACCTGGACGCGCACCAGCTCGCCAAGGACATCAGCAAGCGCATCGAAGCCGAGATGCAGTACCCCGGCCACATCAAGGTCATCGTCATCCGCGAGACGCGCGCCGTCGAAGTGGCGAAGTAGCCCCCGATGAACATCCTGATGGTCGGCGACGTCTACGGCGAGCCGGGCCGGCAGGCGATCGTCAAGCTCGTGCCGCGTCTCCGCCAGGAGCACGCGATCGACTTCTGCGTGGTCAACGTCGAGAACGCCGCCGGTGGCTTCGGCGTCACGGCGGCGATCGCGAAGCAGGTGCTCGAGGCGGGCGCCGACGTCATGACCTCCGGCAACCACATCTGGGACAAGCGCGAGATCGTGGAGTACATCACCCGGGAGAACTTGCTGCTGCGCCCCGCGAACTTTCCGGCGGGCACGCCCGGCGCCGGCCACGTCACGATCAAGAGCGGTCCGCACAAGATCGCGGTGCTGAACCTGATGGGCCGGGTCTTCATGCTCCCGATCGACTGCCCGTTCCGCAAGGCCGACGAGGTGCTGCCGGAGCTGCGCAAGGAGACGCCGATCATCCTGGTCGACATGCACTGCGAGGCGACGTCGGAATCGCTCGCGATGGGCTGGTACCTCGACGGCCGCGTGAGCGCGGTCGTCGGCACCCATCGTCACGTGCAGACGGCCGACGAGCGCGTGCTCCCCGGCGGCACCGCCTACATCACCGACCTGGGCCTCACCGGGCCGACCGACGGCGTCATCGGCGTCGACCGCGACCAGATCATCCAGCGCTTCCTCAACCAGATGCCGATCCGCTTCGAGACCGCCCGGGGCCCCGCGTCCCTCCAGGGCGTGGTGATCGCGCTCGATCCAGAAACCGGCCGAGCCTCGTCCATTCGCCGACTCCGCGTCCCGGTTTGAGCGCCGACCGCGCGGTGCTGACGGTCTCCGAGCTGACCGCGCGGATTCGCGAGGCGCTCGAAGATCGCTTCCCCGCCGTGTGGGTCGAGGGTGAGATCTCGAACTACCGCGTCTACGGCTCGGGGCACGCCTACTTCACGTTGAAGGACGCCGACGCCCAGCTGCGCGTCGTGCTGTTCCGCAACCGCGCGCGCCGGATCAAGTTCGAGCCGGGCGACGGGCTGCACGTGATGGCCTTCGGCAGCATCGAGGTCTACCCGCAGCGCGGCGAGTACCAGATGGTCATCGAGCTGCTCGAGCCCAAGGGGCTCGGCGCCCTGCAGCTGGCCTTCGACCAGCTCAAGGCCCGGCTCCAGGCCGAGGGGCTGTTCGATCAGGCGCGCAAGCGCGAGCTGCCGCGCTTCCCGAGAAAGATCGGCGTGGTGACGTCGCCGAGCGGCGCGGCGATCCGCGACGTGCTGCGCGTGATCGGCCGCCGCTTCGGCGAGCTGCACATCGTGATCGCGCCCGCCCGCGTGCAGGGCGACGGCGCCGCCGAGGAGATCGCGCAGGGGCTGCGCGACCTCAACGCGCTCGGCGACGTCGACGTCATCATCGTCGGCCGCGGCGGCGGATCGCTCGAAGATCTCTGGGCCTTCAACGAAGAGGTCGTCGCGCGCGCCATCGCCGGCTCCAAGGCGCCCGTGGTGTCGGCCGTCGGCCACGAGGTGGATTTCACGATCGCCGACTTCGTCGCCGACTTGCGCGCGCCGACGCCCTCGGCGGCCGCCGAGCTCGTCGTCCGCGAGAAGCAGGCGGTGGTCGATACGCTCGCCGAGCTGACCGAGCGCCTCGAGCGCGCCGCGGCCCGCCCGCTCCGCGACCTCGAGCGGCGCGTGGACGAGCTGTCGCTGCGGCTCCGCCGGGGAGTGCGCGCGAGCGTCGAGCGCGCGCGGCACCGCCAGCGGCTCGCCGACCGCGGGCTGGCCGCGGCGAGCCCCCTCGCGCGTCTGAGCCGCGGCCGCAATCTCCTCGAGCGCCTGGACGCGCGCCTGCGCGACGAGATTCGCCACCGGTTCGCGGGCTCGCAGCACCGCCTGGGCGCCGCGGTCGGGCGACTCGATTCACTCTCGCCGCTCGCGGTGCTCGGGCGCGGCTACAGCCTGACGCGAACGGCGACGGGCGAGATCGTGCGCAACGCCCGCCAGGTGAAGGTCGGCGACGACGTCCGGGTGCTGCTCGACGCGGGGAGCCTCGACGCGCGGGTGGCCGCGACCAGGGAGCGAGATGACCGACCTCAAGTTTGAGGACTGCCTGGCCCGGCTCGAGCAGATCGTCGGCCGCCTCGAGTCGGGCAATCTCCCGCTCGAGGAGTCGCTGAAGATCTTCGAGGAAGGCGTGGGGCTGGCGCGGAGCTGCGCCCGCTACCTCGAGGAGGCCGAGAAGCGCATCGAGGTCCTCGCCAAGGACGAGAGCGGAGGGCTCGCCGCCCGGCCCTTCGCCTGGGAGCCCGAGCGGGACCAGTGAGCGCCTTCGACCTGGACGGCTATCTGAAAGAACGTCGCGTCCTGGTCGACGCGGCCCTCGATCGGCTCCTGCCGCCCGAGCAGACTCCGCCACCGACGGTGCATCGGGCGATGCGCTACAGCGTGCTGGCCGGCGGCAAGCGCTTGCGGCCGATCCTCGTGATCGCCGGCGCCGAGGCGGTGGGCGGCGCCGCGCAGACCGTGATGCCGACCGCGTGCGCGCTCGAGCTGATCCACACCTACTCGCTCATCCACGACGATCTGCCGGCCATGGACAACGACGACTACCGGCGCGGGCGCCTGACCAACCACAAGGTGTTCGGCGACGCGATGGCGATCCTGGCCGGCGACGCGCTGCTGACGCTGGCCTTCAGGCTGATCGCCGAGAACGCGGCGCTGGTGAAGGATCCGCGGGTCATCCGCGACGTCGTGGCCGAGATCGCCGACGCCGCGGGCACCGGGGGCATGGTCGGCGGCCAAGTGGTGGATATCGAGTCGGAGGGCCAGGCGGTCACGGCCGAGACGCTCGAGTACATCCACATCCACAAGACGGCGGCGCTCATCCGCGGCTCGCTGCGCGCCGGCGTGCGGCTGGCCGGCGGCGACGGCGCGGCGGTCGCGGCGATCAGCGACGCGGGCCAGAGCCTGGGCCTCGCGTTCCAGATCGTGGACGACATCCTCGACGTCGAGGGTAGCCTGGAGGTATTGGGCAAGACCGCCGGCAGCGACGAGCGCAAGCAGAAGGCGACCTACCCGGCGTTGCACGGCATCGAGGCGTCGCGCCGTGAGGCGCGGCGGCTGATCGAAGAGACGAAGAGCCGGCTCGCGGTGTTCGGCGGGCGCTCGGCGCCGCTGTGCGCGCTGGCCGACTACGTCGTGGAGAGGAAGAGCTAGCGTGTCGACCATCACGGGCCTCTACGCTCGCGAGATCCTGGACTCGCGCGGTAACCCGACCGTCGAGGTGGAGGTGCAGCTCGAGTCCGGCGGCTGGGGCCGCGCGGCGGTGCCCTCGGGCGCGTCGACCGGCAAGCGCGAGGCGGTCGAGCTGCGCGACGGCGACGGCCAGCGCTATCGCGGCAAAGGCGTACGGCAGGCGGTGCGCAACGTCGAGGAGACGATCGCGCCGGAGATCGAAGGCATGGAGGCCTCCGAGCAGGCGTCGGTGGATCAGGCGCTGCTCGAGCTCGACGGCACACCGAACAAGTCGGCCCTCGGCGCCAACGCGATCCTCGCGGTGTCCCTGGCCGTCGCCCGCGCCGCGGCCGACGACGCCGGGCTGCCGCTCTACGCCTATCTCGGCGGCGTGGGCGCGCGACTCATGCCGGTGCCGATGCTCAACGTGCTGAACGGGGGCGCGCACGCCGACAACGGGATCGACTTCCAGGAGTTCATGCTGGTGCCGGCCGGCGCCGAGAACTTCTCCAGCGCGATCCGCATGGGCGCCGAGGTGTTCCACACGCTGAAGGAGCTCTTGCACGAGAAGGGGCTCTCGACCGGCGTCGGCGACGAGGGAGGCTTCGCGCCGAACCTCGCCAGCAACTCGGCCGCGCTCGATCTCTTCTTGCAGGCGATCGAGAAGGCCGGCTACCGGCCGGGCGAGGACATGCTGATGGCGCTCGACGTGGCCGCCAGCGAGTTCGCCGAGTCGGGTGGCCGCTACCGACTGCGGCGCGAAAACTTAGTGTTGTCGAGCGAGGAGCTCATTCATCGATACGAGCAGCTGCTCGATCGCTATCCGATCGTGTCGATCGAGGATGGCCTGGGCGAGGACGACGTGGCCGGCTGGGGCGCGATGACGCGCAAGCTGGGCGGACGCGTCCAGCTCGTGGGCGACGACGTCTTCGTCACGAACCCCGCGATCATCCAGCAGGGGATCAAGAACGGCCTGGCCAACGCCGTGCTGATCAAGGTGAACCAGGTCGGCACGCTCACCGAGACGCTCGAGGCCGTCGAGCTCTCCAAGCGCGCCGGCTACGGCACGGTCATCTCGCACCGCTCGGGCGAGACCGAGGACACGTTCGTGGCCGACCTGGCCGTCGCCGTGAACGCGGGCCAGATCAAGACGGGCTCGGTCGCGCGCGGCGAGCGGACCGCGAAGTACAACCAGCTGCTGCGCATCGAGGAAGAGCTGGGCCACGCCGCGTCGTGGCCCGGGCGCTCCCTCTACTCCCGCGTCGCCCGGTGAAGCTGCCCGCCCTCGTGTCCGCTTTCGGCGACCGCAAGCCGAACCCCCGGCGTGTGGGCGCCATCGCCATGCTCGTGCTGGCCGGCGGCCTCGCGATCTTCGGCGCGAAGGAATCGGTGCGGACCTGGCAGATGCGCCGCGCCCTCGACACGGCGGACCGCGAGCTGACCACGCTGCGCGCGCGCCAGGCCGAGCTCGCCCGGACGGTCGATCGGCTGCGCAACGATCCCCTCTACGTGGAGCAGATCGCCCGCGAGCAAATGGGCATGGTCCGCGAGGGCGAGACCGTGCTGAAGTTCCCGTCGCAGGTACCACCCGCGCGCTAGCGCCGTCCCGTGGACGCGTTCTGGTCCTGGCTCTGGGGCACCGGCTGGTTCTGGTTCGCGACGTTCTGGGCGGCGCTCCTGGTCAACGGCCGTGCGGCCTTCAAGCTCCTGCTCGACTGGAAGGGCATGCTGACCACCTGTCGCTTCGTCGAGCACGCCTACGCGACCCTCGACACGCTGCCCGACGAGGCGACCCTCGAGCGCCATCCGGCCGCGCCCGTCTTCGTGCACCTGGTACCGGCGTGGGAAGAGCCGGAGATCGCGACGACGCTCCGCGCCCTGCTCGCCTCGCGCTATCCTCACGCCAAGCTCCACGTCGTGGTCGCCACGCGCGACGAGGAAGAGCGCGCCCCCAATCCGACGATGAAGGCGTCGACGGCCGAGCTGGTGCGCCGCTTCCGCGAGACCCTGCCGCCCTGGCAGCAGAAGATGCTGCGCGTCATCGCGATGCCGGGCCAGGGCCGCAAGGCCCATCAGCTCAACTGGGCGCTGCGGCAGGAAGTGCTGGAGAAGGTGCTCGACGGCCAATACCACCCGGCGCGCGTCTGGATCGGCCTGAGCGACGCCGACTCGATCCCCGACCCGAACGCCTACCGCTGGATCGCCGCCGATCTGTTGTACGGCCGCGGGAGCCTCGCCTACCAGGGCGTGACACTCTCGCTCTCCAACTTCGACCGCCTCGACGTGCGCGGCCGCGTGTGCGCCGTGCAGCAGTCGTCGATCTTCATCCGCGTCTCGATCGCGCGGCTCATCAACGAGCGACGGCGGCTCGCGTTGTTCGCGGGGTTACGTGAACGCGCTCCGCGCCTGGCCAGGGCGCTGCGTCCCGTCTTCGAGCTCTGCTTCCGCCGCTCGCAGATCTGCCTCGGCCACAACCAGTTCGTCCGCCTCGACGTGCTGCAGGGCGTGGGGGGCTTCCCGACCTCAGGCGCGACGGAAGACTCGACGCTCGGCTACGCGCTGGGGGCCCGAGGCGTGCTCATGGCGGCGATGCCGATGCTCGAGCTGGTGGACATGCCGGAGACGAAGGAGAAGATGGTCCGGCAGAACGCGCGCTGGTACAAAGGCGTGCTGGACGACGTCGCGTTCCTCCGCGACGTCTGGCGCCGCCGGCGCACCGCCTACAACTTCGCGCAACTCAGTCGCCACGTCGGCAACAAGGTGGTCGAGTGGCCCATCGCCGCCCTGATCTATCCGGTGCTCGGCTTCCTCGGGTGGCACCTGGCCTACCGGTTCTCGTACCACCCGGCCTGGTTCGTCCTGGGCGTCGCGTTCCCGTCGATCTCGCTCGGCCTCACCGTATGGGTCGGCGGCATCGTCACCCAGGACTTGATCGAGAGCCTCACGCCGCACTTCCCGCGCCCCGTGTCCATCGCCCGCACCACGCTGAAGGCGAAGTTCTTCG
>QHSI01000015.1 GCA_003221515.1 Candidatus Rokuibacteriota bacterium | reverse complement strand
GTCGGCCATGTAGAAGTCCCGATAGTCCTTGCCGGGATAGCGGATCGACAGGTGGTACGCGTACTCGGTCCGCGCCGCGCGCACCGCGCCGATCCGACCCTCCTTGAGCATCTGCTCGACGAGGAGCATGGGCGGCCAGTACCGCCAGTTGTACGCGGTGAGCACGCGGAGGCTCTTGGCGTCGCAGAAGCGGAGCAGGTCGGCGACCCCGTCGGCCGAGAGCGCGAACGGCTTCTCGACCATCAGATGGGCGCCGCGCTCGGCGGCGCGACGGCCGAGCTCCAGATGAGAGTCGGGCGGCGTGCAGATCACGACGCCGGCGGCGCCGTCGAGCGCCGCCTCCAGCGTGGACGTCACCGTGGCGAACGGGAACTGCGCGGCCGCCGCGGCGCGCTGCGCGGGCATGGCGTCGTAGACGGCGAGCGTCTCGGCGCCGACGGTGTGGAAGTTTCCGAGGTGCCGGCGGCCGATCGAGCCGAGACCGACGATCGCGATTTTCACCGTTGAGTTTTCCTTCCGAGGATCATGGAGTGAGGATGGGGCGTGCGGTCAGGCCTGGCTTCGCGCCGCCGAAGCGCCGGGCCCAGGCGGCTTTCTCTTCGGCGAGCGGGTCGACCGGATGGAGCCGATTCCACTCCGCCTCGTACTCGGCCAGCCGCTTGAGGTCGCGCTGGACCATCAGCTCGCGCAGCCCGTAGATCTCCACGGCGTTGAACTTCTTGGAGATGACCGCGGTGAGGCGCGTCGCGTCGCCGACATCGAGCAGGAACGCTTCCAGGTCCCCGTCGTACTGCTCGAGGATCCGGCTCTTGTACTTCTGATACCACTCGGTGCCCGGGTACGGCGTCGCGAAGAACGGCTTGACTTGGAGGCCAAGCCGATTCCAGGCCAGCACGTTGTCGCGCAGGCTATCGAAATCCTCGTCCGGGAAGCCGATCATCTGGTTCGGGATCGGCCGGATCCCGGCCTCGAGCGTCCAGCGGAGCGACCGCTCGTTGGCCTCCGGCGTGGCGCCCTTTCCGATCGTTTTCATCACGCGGGCCGAGAACGTCTCATAGCCGTACACGAGATGCGAGCAGCCGGCGCGCTTGATGGCCTTCAGCACCTCTGGCGAGCACAGCGTGGCGTGGCTGGTCCCGCCCCAGTGGACGCCGGTGCACCGCTCGGGGTCGTGCGGCACGCCGTCGCGGATGCACTGCGGCTGCAGCCCCTCGGCGATCCACAGGTCGGCGATGTCGGTCAGCCACTTCTTGCCCGACGACTGGTGCATGGTCATGAGGTTTTCATCGAGGAAGCCGATGAAGTCGACGCCGAACTTCTCACGCGCGTACTTGACCAGGCTCACTACGTAGCGCGGGCTGTGATAGCGGATCAGGCGCTTGTAGCCGAAGGCGACGTCGCGCTCGCCGTTCTCCTCGACCTGCTCCATATCGCCGGCGATCCCGAGATGGAAGCAGAAGCGGCAGATCAGCGAGCAGCCGTAGCTGGCGTTGATGTCGAGCCGGCGTCGGGCCCCCATGCCTTCTTCCGAGTAGAGCGCCATGCTGTTCTTGAAGTAGACGTCGAGCGGGAACAGCTCCCACGCCGGATAGGGCAGCCGGTCGATGTCCCGGAGCAGCGGCTGCTCAGGATTGAGGTGCGACACGCCGTCGGAGCGGCGCCACACGAGTCCCGGCACCTTCGCCCAGTCGCGGTTGCCCGCGTCGAGCCGGCGGAGCAGTTCGGGGAACGACACGAACGCCTCGCCGACGACGCCGACGTCGATCTGGGGCAGGAAGCGCATGATGTCGTGCGGCATGCTGGTGAGGAACCCGCCGCCCGCCACCACCAGCGCCTGGGGCGCGATGTCCTTGGCGCGGCGCACGATCTGCTTGATCGAGCGATAGGCGGTCGTGATGCCGCCGAGCGCGACGACGTCCCAGCGGTCGGCCGCCAGCACCTGGGTCAACACCGCGTCGGACGCCCGCCACGCGTTGGCGTCGAAGACCTGCACGAGGTGGCCCTCACGTATGATGATCGCCGCCAGCAGCGCGATCCCGTAGGGCACGTGACGAGGGTCGTCCTCTTCGCGGATGACCGGATTGACGAACAGGACTTTAGCCATGGTCTAGGAACTCCTCGAGCGTCACCGTCTTGATCTCGGGCCCGAAGAGCACGCCGCCCTCCGTGCAGTTGAACGTCTCGCACCGAGCCTCGCGCGCCATCTCGAGGAAGACGTCGCGGAACCAGCAGTAGGCCGGGTCGGTGAACCACTTCTCCCCGAGCACGGGGTTCTCGAAGTGGACGAACGCCTCGCCGAAACGCTCGCCGAGCATGTCCCGCAGCTCCGGGTAGTACTGCGTCTTCTCGTACGGCGTGTCCGGCGGATAACCGAAGTCCATCCCGATGATCCCGACGCGGCGCTTGCCGAGCACCGCGTGGGCCAGCACCCACGACGCGGTGCCGACGTTGCCACCGCCGTTGAGGCACGGCAGGCCGTTCTCCCGGTGGAGCTCGCGCGACACGCTGTCGGGACGTTCGTAGTCGTCGTACATCGGGTTCCACCAGAAGAGCTCCATGCCCGCCGCCCGACAGCGGCTCACCACCGACGGCGCCGCCGACGTCGCCGCCGCGACGCGCAGCCGCGGCCCGTCCCGGTCGACCAGTGCGACGACCGCGCGGTTGGCCGCCATCTCATCGGCGGCGTGGACCGGATCCATCTCCTGGCGCCGGAAGTAGTCGTCGGCCGACGGCACCGCGAGCGCCGGCTCGCCGAACCAGCGGACGATGCGATCGTGGGGATCGACGGTGACGACCACGTGGGGCACGACGCCGTTACGTAGACAGGCGGCCAGCGCGCTGTCCACCGCGACGATGGTACCAGGAAAGCCGCGCGCGGCCAGCCGCTCGAGGCTCCGGCGCCGGTGCAGGCTCGGTCCCGCGGCCACGACCAGCGCGGCGTCGCCGGCGCCGAGCGGCAGCTTGGCCAGCTCGAGGACCGAGCGCCGGATGTGCGGGCGGTGCGTCGCCGCGTTGGCCAGGCCGACCTGCGCGATCCGATCGAACGTCGCGTCGTGCAGCCGGCTCGCGATCCGCCGTCCCAGCTCCATCACGACTGGGCCGCGTCTCCGTCTCCGGTCCAGAGGAAGCCCTTCTTGCTCACGAAGCAGATGGAGCCGCCGAGCCGCGACAGCGCCTTGCGCTCGAACTCGTCCGTGGCGGAGGCCTCGGCGTCCTCTTTCTTCTCCTCGATGTCGACCTTCAGCTCGTAGTTGCCCTTCAGGAATTCGGTCATGCCGTGAGCTCCTTGCTCAGCTCGGTGTAGTGTGCGCCGCAGGTCGTCCCGGGGCTGGGGCCCCGCCGACCGAGGCGCAGTTATCAAGAGGATTGAATTGATAGCGGTACAGGCGGCTGTAGGTCTCGCTCGCGGTCATGAGATCCGCGTGGCGGCCGACCGCCTCGACGCGGCCACGATTCATCACCACGATCTTGTCCGCGTGCAGCACGGTCGATAGCCGGTGGGCGATGACGATCGACGTGGCGGCCTGGATGACGCGCTCGATCGCCTGCTGCACGAGCCGCTCGGACTCGCTGTCGAGCGAGCTGGTCGCCTCGTCCAACAGCAAGATCGGCGGACGGCCCACGATCGCCCGCGCGAGCGCCACGCGCTGTCGCTGGCCGCCCGAGAGCCGGACGCCGCGGTCGCCCACCATCGTGTCGTAGCCGTCGGTGAACTCGCCGATGAAGCCGTGGGCGTTGGCGATCTGCGCGGCGCGGACGATGTCGGCCTCGCTGAGATCCCCGCGGCCGTACGCGATGTTCTCCCGGATGCTCGCGTTGAACAGGAGCGGCTCCTGCGGCACGACGCCGAAGAGCCGCCGGTACGGCTCCTGGCGCAGGGCGCGCAGGTCGTGGCCGTCGATCGTGATCGTGCCGGCGACCGGGTCGTACAGGCGCAGGATCAAATCGGCGAGCGTCGACTTGCCTACGCCGCTCGGACCGACCAGCGCGACGATCTCGCCCTTGCGGACCTCGAAGCTGGTGCCCTCCAGCACCCGCTCGCCGCCGTAGTCGAACGACACGTCGCGGACGACGATCCCCTCGCGGAAGTCCGTGATGGTCTCGGGCCCGTCCTTCACCTCGGGCTCGATGGCGAAGAGCCCGGCGATCCGCGTGGAGGCCGCCAGCGTGGCCTGGATCTGCGTGCAGGCGCCCGCCAGCGCGCTCATCTGGGCCACCACCGCGCGGCCGACGTACAGGAACAGGAAGAACGTCGCGACGGTGAGGCGACCCGCCAGCAGCTCGCGCGCGGCCAGCAGCACGATCCCGGCCTCGACGATGTAGCCAATCGCGATCCGCACCGGCTCCTCGGCGTGCTTGTACAGGCCGAACTTCACGTTGACGCGCAGCACGTTCCGCAGCGTCGACGTCAAGCGGGCCGCCTCGAACCGCTCGGCGGCGAACGACTTGACGACCCGGACCGAGAGGATCGCCTCCTGCAGCCGCGCCACCAGATCGGCCAGCACGGTGAACTGGTCGGTGGCGAATCGCCGGATCGGCCCGCGGATCCCGCGCGTGACCCCGAGATGGAGCGCCGCGGCCGCGAGCGCGGCGACGACCAGCGTGGGGCTCGTCCGGACCATCAGGTAGCCGTAGAACGCGATCAGCACGGGCGCCGAGAGCAGCGTGCACGTCACGGTCTCCAGCCCGGCGCTGGTCGCCCGGGTGTCGGCGTCCAGCCGGGAGACGAGCTCGCCGGTGCGCTGCCGATTGAAGAACGACAGCGAGAGGCCGAACAGATGGCGGAAGAGGTCGAGCTGCATGGCCGCGCCGGCCCGCACGCGAATCCAGAGCGCCAGCATGTAGTTCCAGAAGTCGAACGCGCCCTTGAGGAGCCCCACCGCCACGAAGACACCGCACAGCACGGCGATCGCCGTGAACCGATCGAGGTCGCCCCCGAGGCCGAGCCACTGGAGCACGGTGGCGCCGAGGTTGCCGAGGCTCACCCCGCGCCAGCCGACCGGCCCGCCGGTCGGCGTGGGCGACCCGAGCGCCAGGTCGAGAATCGGGGCCATGACCACAGGCAGGAGGCCGGTCAGCGCCGTCGCGACGTAGCTCGAGGCCAGCAGGAGCAAGACAGCCTTCCAGTGGGGCCGGAGGTACGTCGAGAGGATACGGGAGAAGTCCCGGAGGTCCTTCATGGGGAGGCGCCGTCGCCCCGCCCGCGCTCGATGCGTCGGAGCGTCAGGATCCGGTCGCGCTCGACGCCGACCTGCTCGAGCTCCGCGACGCGCGCCTCGGGCCGATCGAACGTCGCGACGACCACCGCGTCGCATTCGTCCGCGACCAGCTCCGCGAGGGCGTGCACCGTGAAGCCGAGGAACTGCCCGCCGGTCGCGGCGCCGAACACCGCGATGGGCTCGATACCCGCCTCCTTCAGCGTCAGGTAGGCGAGCTCCGCGGCCTCGTCGGTGCCGTAGAGCGCGATCCGCTTCATCCCGCTCTCGGGAAGACGGGAGAGCTCCCCGCGGAGCGTCTCGCGGGCCCGTCGATAAAGGTTGAGGGCGTAGGCGATGTGCTCGTAGGTGAGGCGCGTCTTCTCGCTGATTCCCCGGGGCGTGAGCAGGTAGCGCAGCCGCTTGCGCGCCGCGGGCTTGCGCGGGAACTCGGTGATCTTGATGGACCCCTTCTTGGCCAGGCGCTTGAGGTAGAGATTGGTCAGGCCGAGAGCGATGCCCAGGCGCTGGGCGAGGGCCCGCTGCGTGAGGGGCCGCCCCTCGCCGATCGCCGTCAGGATCTCCAGCTCGCGCTCGGTCGATCTTTCCATGGGCCGCGTTGTTCAACATGTGAACATGGAGCCTGGCCCAGGGTCAAGGGAACTCGTTAAACGTCGGGGGACGGTGGCGGTCCTCGAAGCGACGCGACGGGCCTGGGTGGGGCGCCCCGTACTCGTTCGCGAAATGGACGGGCGAGCAGGCCGTGTTACTGGCCGCTCTCTATGGGATCCCTGCCGCTTCCCTACGACTCTTTAGCGTCTGCGGTCCCCGCTACGCACGACCGGTGCCTACGGCGCCGACGATCCTGACGGCGAGGGCGCCCACCGCGTTGCCCATGACGACCTCGTCCATCGGCGTGGTGGCGGCGGCAACGCAGGGCGCGGGCCGATCTGTGCGTCTGGTGCGCACCCGCTTCCTGACCGCGGGTCTACTCCCCGATCACCTGGATGCTGATCTCGCGCTTCCGCGGGCCGTCGAGCTCCGCGAAGATGACGGACTGGAACCGACCGAGGGTCAGCTCACCGTTGTTCACGCCCACCGCGATGTTGCGGCCGAGCAGCGCCGCCCGGAGGTGCGAGTGCGCGTTGCCGCGCTCGCAATCCGACACCCGTGGATCGTCGTGACGGTAGCCGTCGCGCTCCGGCACGAGTCGATCGATGAGCGCCTTGAGGTCGTCGATGAGCGCACTCTGAAACTCATTGACGAACAGCGCGCAGGTCGTGTGCAACGTGTTCACCAGCGCGACACCGGTCGTGACCGCGAACTGCTGGACGGCGTCCCGGACCAGCTTGGTGATGTCCGAGATCTCGGTGCGGTCCTCGGTCGACAGCGTGAAGCAGGTACTGTAAACCTTCATGGTCGTGCTCTCTCCACTGGTCTATCACGCTGAATTCGCTGGCCGCGGCCAGCGGGCCTGCCCAAATCAACCGTTACGATACCGATATAATTCCGGATTAGTCAATCTATAGCTCGGACGGCTCAACATCGGGCGATTCTGCGACCGCGCTCGTGCATTTGCGTTCGCGCTCGTGCTCACGCCGCCTTCGGGTCGAGCAAGTCGCGCAGTCCGTCGCCGAGGAGATTCAGTCCCAGCACCGTCAGCGCGATCGCGCCTCCCGGAAACACCGCAAACCATGGGTTCATGGACAAGAAGTTCTGCGCCTCCCGGAGCATGAGCCCCCAGGACGGATTCGGCGGCTGCGTGCCGAGGCCGAGGTACGCGAGGCCCGCTTCGGCGAGGATGGCGACGGGGAAGCTCGTCGTCGCCTGGACGATCAGCGGCGGCAGCGTGTTCGGCAGGATGTGCCGCGCGATGAGACGGCGGTCGGGGGCGCCGAGCGCGCGGGCCGCGACGACGAACTCGCGCTCGCGGAGCTCGAGGAAGCCGGCACGCGTCAGCCGCGCGAAGGCCGGCACGAAGGCGATGCCGATCGCGACCATGCTGAGCGCGATGCCGGGCGTGAACACCGCGGCGAACAGCAGCGCCGAGAGGATCGCGGGAAATCCCTGAATCGCGTCGACCAGTCGCATGAACCCTTCGTCGAGCGCTCCGCCGGCGTAGCCGCTGAGGATGCCGATCAACATGCCCAGCGCCGCGCCGATCCCGACCGCGATCACGCCGACGGCGATGGAGGTCACGGTGCCCCGCATCACGCGCGAGAGCACGTCGCGCCCGTATTGGTCGGTGCCGAACGGATGCGGGCCGGACGGTCCCTGCAGGCGCCCGGTGATCGACATCTTCAGCGGGTCGCGCGGCGTATAGACGAGGCTGAGCGCGGCGGTCGCGAGCAGCAGGGCCGTGATCGCCGCCCCCATCGCAAACGTCACGTGCCTCAGCGGCCGCGGTCTCAATATCTTGATTGGGGGGCCTCGACGGGCCCCCCAAACTCCCCAACGCTCGGGCGCGCCCCGGCGGAGCCGTGGCGCCCCTCGACCACGCTTAACGTCTTCGGGGCCTCGACGGGCCCCCGAAAAAATCTAGTCATAGCGGATTCGAGGATCGAGCACGACGTACAGCAGATCGACCGCGAAGTTGATGAACACGATGGACGACGCGACGAAGAGCGTCACGCCCTGGACCACCGGCAGGTCACGCGCGGTGATGGCGCCGAGCGCCAGACGTCCCAGGCCCGGCAGCGCGAACACCGATTCGAGGATGATGGCGCCGGCCACGAGTTGGCCGAGCTGCAGGCCGGCCACGGTCACGATCGGGATCAGCGCGTTGCGAAGCGTGTGCTTGGCGAGCGCCGAGAGCTCGCTGACGCCCTTGGCACGCGCGGTGCGCACGTAGTCCTCTCTCAGGACGTCCAGCACCGACGACCGGGTCGCGCGCACGAGCACCGCGGCCTGAAAGAGCCCGAGCGCCACCGCCGGGAGCAGGAGCGATCGGATGCCCGGCCAGAGGCCAGTCGACCAGCCGGCGAACCCGCCGGACTGCACCCAGCCCAGGTGGACGGAGAACAACAAGATGAGGAGCAGACCGGCCCAGAATCCCGGGACGGCGATGCCGATCTGCGACACGACCATGGCGAGGTAGTCGCCGACACGACGGTGATGGCGGGCGGCGAAGAGACCGAGCGGAAGCGCCGTGACCACCATGAGGGTCGCCGCCATGAACGCGAGCGGGAGTGTCACCGGCAGGCGGCTCACGATGAGTCGCCCGACCGGCACGTCGTACTGCAGCGACTTCCCGAGATCGCCGCGCAGCGCGCCGGTGAGCCACTCCGCGTACTGGACGGCGATCGGACGGTTCAACCCCATCGCCTCGCGCAGGCGCGCCGCCGCCTCGGGGCTGCCGTCCGGGCCGATGATGATCAGCGCGGGATCGCCCGGAAGCACGCGCACGACCACGAACACCAGCAGTGAGACGACGAGAAGAGTCACCACGAAGGCCGCGGCCCGCCTCGCGATGTACCCCCGCACGTCTTTAGGAGAGGATCCCGGCTATTTCGCCCACGAGACTTCGGAGAGATCGAACGCCGGCAGCGGCAGATCCTTCCAGAGCCCCTGCAGACCCTTCTTGGTGACGGCCAGCCGCGGGTGGATGTAGAGCCACACCACCGGCGCGTCCTCCACGAGCTTCTTCTGCATCTTCACGTACAGCTCGCGGCGCGCCTTGTCGTCGACCGTCACTTCCGAGTCCTTGAAGAGCTTCTGGAACCGAGAGCCACTGGCCCCACTCGATCTGCTCGATCTTGACCTTCACGCCGACCTTCTGGAGCTGGTCGGCCAGCACCTCGCCGGTGCGCACCGTGTAGTAGTACTGCGGCGCGACCTTCAGCACGGTCTCGAACCCGTTCGGGTAGCCGGCCTCGGCCAGCAGCTTCTTGGCCCTGGCGGCGTCGTGGGGCATGGCGCCGGACATGTCGACGAAGTACGGGTTGAGCGGATCGACGTTGGTGCCGAGCACGCGGCCGAGACCGAACATCGCGCCCTTCACCACCTCGGGCTTGTTGACCCCGTAGGTGATGGCCCGCCGCACCCGCACGTCGGTGTACGGCTTGCGCGAGTTGTTCATCGACATGATCACGTCGTTGGTCGTCTCGCCGATGATCACCTGGAACCGCCCGTCCTTCTGCAGATCCGGCACGTGCTCGGGGCCGATGCCGAACATCGCGGCGTCGATGTCGCCGGACTTGAGCGCGGCCAGCGCAGCGTTCGGATCGGGGATGAAGCGGTATGTCACCCGGTCGAGCTTGGGCAGCCCCTTCACGTGATAGTCCGGGTTCTTCACGAGCACGATGCGGTCGCCCCGCACCCACTCGGCGACCTTGTAGGGCCCGGTGCCGATCGGCTCGCTCTTCAGCGTGTCGACAGCCTCGCGCGGGTACATGACCGAACCCTGGCGCGCCATGTTGAGCAGGAAATTGGCGTTGGTGCCCTTGAGGGTGACGGTGATCGTGTAGTCGTCCTTGACGATGATGTCGCCGATCGCCTCGTAGTACCCGGGATAGGGGTGCTTGGTCTCGGGATTCATCGCCCGGTCGATGGCGAACTTCACGTCGGCGGCCTTCAGCTCGCGGCCGTTGTGGAAGCGCACGCCGTGCTTGAGGAAGAACGTGTAGTTCTTGTTGTCGGCGGTGTGCCAGCGCTCGGCCAGCCACGGCACGATCTTGCCGTGGCGGTCCACCTTCACCAGGGCCTCCTGCACGTTGTAGAAGACCACCGCCGCGGTCGCCGACGCCGGCGTCGCCGTCAGGTCCAGACCCGGCGGCTCGGTGGCCACCTGCACCACGAGGTTCTGCGCCGGCGCCGCGGCGGGAAATGCGAGCGTGCCCGCAGCGAGCACGGCGAGCAGCAACCCGACGAGGCGGCGCATCTCGAGGCCCTCCTAGCTCTTGAACGACGACGTGAAGTAGTCGACGGTGCGCCGGAACCCTTCGTCGAAATCCACCAGCGGCTCGTAGCCCAGAAGCCGCTTGGCCTTCGAGACGTCGGCCAGCGTGTGGGGCACGTCGCCGGAGCGCGCCGGGGTGTGTTTCCGCTGGAGGCTCCGACCGAGGATCGCCTCGAGCCGCGCGACGATCTCGAGCAGGCTCACGCGGCTGCCGCACCCGACGTTGAACGCTTCGCCCCCCGCGTCGCGCGCCCTGGCCGCCAGGAGATTGGCCTCGACGACGTTGTCGATGTACGTGAAGTCACGGGACTGGTTGCCGTCGCCGTGGACCTCGAGCGGACGGCCACGCAGCCCCCAGAGGATGAACCGTGGGATCACCGCCGCGTACTCGGATTTCGGATCCTGCCGCGGCCCGAAGACGTTGAAGTAGCGCAGCCCGACCGTCTCCACGCCGTAGAGGTGGGTCCAGATGGCGGCGTACTGCTCACCGGCCGCCTTGGACACGGCGTACGGCGAGACCGGTGCCGGGGATTGATCCTCGCGCTTGGGAAGCTCCGGTCGCGCGCCGTAGACCGAGGACGACGACGCGTAGACCACCCGTGGAACGCGGCAGCGCCGCGCCGCTTCGAGCACGTTGAGCGTCCCGTTCACGTTGTTCGCGTTCGCGCCCAGCGGATCCTTCACCGAGCGGGGCACCGAGCGCATCGCGGCCTGGTGGAAGATCACCCGCGTACCGCGGGCGGCGCGGATCACCGTCGCCAGACTGCGAATGTCCCCTCGGACGACCGTGAGCCGGCGCTGGAGGGGCTTGGCGAAGGCGAGATTCCCACGCGTGCCAGTCGAGAAATTGTCGAGGACGCGAACGCGGGCGCCGTCGGTGAGGAGCCGTTGCACGAGGTGTGAGCCGATGAAGCCGGCGCCGCCGGTGACCAGAACTACGTCGTTCACCCGCCGATTGTATCACCGTAGCTCGGGCCGGCCGGCTGTCCCGCCGGCGCTTGACACCCCGGAAATTCGCGCGGTAGGGTGGCGCATCGAGGCGAGGTGAGCGCGCCACTCCCGGAGCCCGTGGATTCGATGCTTCTCTGCTATTGCACCAACCTGACCGTCGGCGAGTTGCGCGAGGCGTGTCGGGACGGCCGGTGGCCGCTGACGACCAAGGAACGCACTGGCAAGCTCTGTACCGTTGTCTGGGCGACCTGCTCTACTGCCTCCGCCGCTTCAGCGCCGACGCCCCGGCGTGATGATCGCCGCGCGATAGATCGCGGCCGTCTTCTCGACCATCGGCCCGATCGCGAAGTCGCGTAGCACCCGCTCGCGTCCGGCGCGTCCCATCCGCGCGCGGCGCTGGCCGTCGTCCAGCAAGGATTCGATCGCCTCCGCCAGTGCCTTGTCGTCCTCCGCAGGCACGAGCAGTCCGGTCTCACCGTGAGCGACAACGTCACGGTGGCCCGGGATGTCACTCGCGATGACCGGCAGCCTGGACGCCATCGCCTCCAGCGGCGCCAGCGGCAGTCCTTCCTTGGCCGACGCAGTCACATAGATGTCCATCGCTCCGTAAGGGCTGATGTCCCATTCGGCCACGCCGAAGGACGTGATCCGGCTGTCGGCCAAAGAGGTGATCCTGCTTTCTGGCATCGGGAGCTCCAACGCCATTCTCTCGAGGCGGTCACGCTCAGGCCCGTCGCCGACCAGCAAGAGCCGTACGCGCGGACGGCTCGGCGCCAGGCGCCTGAGCGCGCCGAGCAGGACTTCGTGGCGCTTTACCGGATCGAACCGGGCCACACAGCCAAGCACCAAAGAGTTTGGCAAAAAGCCGAGAGCCCCGCGACCCCACGCGGTCCGTTGGTCCAGCTCATCGACGTCAATTCCGTTCACGACGACTGCGCTCCGCCCTGGCCGGCTCACGCCGAGAGCGAACGCCTCGGACTGCTGGCTGGCCGAGACGTTGATCACCGTGTGCGTAAGACGCGCCAATGATCGTTCGAGCGCGAGATAGGCGCGGCGGCCGACGCGCGAGTAACCCTCGTAGTGGATGCCGTGGAACGTATGGACGGCCGGTACGCCCGCCACACGAGCGGCCAACCGCCCGTAGAAGCCCGCGCCCTTGCCGTGCGTGTGAACCACGTCAGCGCGGAACTCGCGAATCAGCCGCAGCGTGCGCCGGAGCGTCAGCGGAGAGCCGCCGAGCGTGTCGAAGTCGATCGGAGCGAGCGCGACACCGAGCACGCCAAGGTTTTCACGATAGCGACGATCCCCGGGGCCGCCGACGCACACGCTGAACTCGTCGCGAGGAAGACGGCGAACGAGGTGATAGACCTGCCGTGGCCCGCCGCCGAGCGCGGTCGCGGTGAGAAGCTGGAGGACGCGGATCAACCCGCGGCCCGGAGTATCGTCGCCGTCATCGACGCCGCGCGTCTCGGTTTACAGTGGCCATTCGAGCTCTTATAGTAACTCCCGGCCGTTCCGCCCGCGGTCGGTAGAGCGCGTCAAGGAGGCGTCGCACGAACACGGGCTGTGTGAGCTCACCGTCTTCGCAAAACATGTTGACGTTCGCGCGCCGACGGTCGATCATCCCACTCGGCTTCGCGATGAACCCCAGCGACTCCATGCTCGCCCGATCCGCCGACCACTGAGCCCGGGGGGGAGTACTGATGCCGTCTGCAGCGTTCGTCGCAGGTGACTTCAAAGTGTTCGACGTGAAGGGGTTCAAGCCGCGCATGGACGAGATCCGCGCTCGCGTCCGGCCGAAGCTCGACGCCTTCGGCGGAAGCCTGGCGCCCTCGATCAGCCGCTCGGTCGGCGGCGACGTCTTCGCGCACGTCGCGAAGCACGCGCGCCGAACCGTGAACGCGCCCGACGACACCTGGGTCGCCTTCGGCCCCGACGCGCGGGGCTACAAGCAGCATTGCCACTTCAAGGTGTCCGTGTCGCGTGGCTACGTGCGCTTCCTGTTCGAGGTCGGCCCCGAGCACTCGGACAAGCGGCGCTGGGCGGCGGCATGGCGGAAGAACGCGCCGAAGATCGGGCCCGTGCTCCGCCGCGTCAAGCACCTCGCGTGGTTCAAGAACGAGCACGACGAGGAGCCGGCGGCGCCCCTCGCCGAGCTCACGCCCGAGACGCTGGCCGGGCTCGCCGACGAGCTGACGCGGACGCGCGACGGACAGCTGATCGTGGGACGCGCCGTGCAGGCCGAGGAGGCCGCGCGCTGGACGGAGGCGCAGTACCGCTCCGCCGCGCTCGAGACCTTCCGCGCGCTGGCGCCCCTCTATCGTCTCCGCTAGCTTGGGGACGCGCGCCGTCATCTTCGACATGGACGGCGTGCTCGTGGACTCCAACGCCCATCACCGCGGCGCGTGGCGCGCGCTGCTGGACGAGCTCGGTGTGACGCCCGCGCAGCCGGAGTACTGGCGGTTGACCATCGGCCGGCCGAGCACCGAGGCGGTCCCGCTGCTCCTCGGCCGCGTCGTGGACATCGCCGAGGCGCACCGCCTCGCCGATCGCAAGCTCGAGCACTATCGCCGGCTCTCGCGCCACGGGCTGCCAGCGGTTCGCGGCGTCTCCGCGTTCCTCGACGAGCTCGCGGCTCAGAGCGTGCCGTGTGCCGTCGCCACCTCGGCCACGCGCGTCGACACCGATCTGCTGCTGAATCGGCTCGGGCTGCTCGAGCGATTCGCGGCGGTGGCCACCGCCGAGGACGTGCGCCGGGGCAAGCCGGATCCCGAGGTGTACCTGCTGGCGGCGCGCGCCATCCGCATCGAGCCGTCGGACTGCCTGGTGTTCGAAGACGCGATCGTGGGCGTGCAGGCGGCCCGGCGGGCCGGCATGCGGGTCATCGGCGTGACCACCGCCCACAGCGAGACCGAGCTCCGCGCGGCCGGCGTCGAGCGCGTGGTGGCGGATTTCGAAGGGGTCACGTGGCCAGCGTGAGCGCCGCCGAGTTCTGGACCGACCTCTACACGCGCGGCGGCGACGGGTGGGAGCTGCGCCAGCCCGCGCCGCCGCTCGTCGACTTCGTCGAGCACACGCCGCCGCCGCGGGGCCGGGTCGCGGTCCCGGGTTGCGGCCGCGGCCACGACGTCCGGTACCTCGAAGCGCACGGCTACGCCGCGGTCGGCTTCGACTTCTCGCCCACGGCGGTCGCTCAGGCGCGGTCGCTCGCGAAGAACGAGCGCGTCCCGGCCGAATTCGTCCAGCAGGACATCTTCACGCTCGATCGCGACTTCGGCCACGCGTTCGACGGCGTCTGGGAGTACACGTGCTTCTGCGCCATCGAGCCGCGCCGCCGCGCCGAATACGTGCGGACGATGGCGGCGATCCTCAGGCCGGGGGGATGGCTCCTCGCGTGCTTCTTTCCGATGCGGCGTCGCGCCGCCGGTCCGCCCTTCCCGGTCTCCGAACGCGAGGTGCGCCGGCTTTTCGCGGCGCGCTTCCGCGTCGAGCGCGCGTTTCAGCCGCGGTCGGTGCGACCGCGGCAAGGTCAGGAATGGATGGTTCTCTTGAGGAAAACCAATGGCTGACAACGAACCTTCCCGCGCGGCGCGAGAGCTTGCGGCGCAGATCGAGCGAGACGGCGGTCGGATCCTGGCGCTCTACCAGGAGCCCGTCGGCGAGCACTGGCAGATCTTCTGCCTCCTGCCCCGGGCCAAGTGCGAGGCCAGCCCGTACCAGCGCGACCTCTCGCCGACCCACGTCAAGCGCCTCACCGAGTCGATCAAGCGCCTCGATCGGTTCGTCGATCCGATCGTGATCATCTCGCCGCGCCCCGGAGTCTACTGGACGCCCAACGGCAACCACCGGCGCGCCGTCCTCGACAAGCTGAAAGCGGACTTCGTTCCGGCCATTGTCGTCGTGGAGCCCGAGATGGTTTTCGAGGTCCTCCCGCTCAACGTCGAGAAGGCGCACAACCTCAAGGAGAAGGCGCTCGAGGTCATCCGCATGTACCGCGCCCTCGCCGAGGAAGAGGGGGAGACCACCGAGGAGAAGTGGACGTTCCAGTTCGAGTCCGCGCACTTCATCACGCTGGGGCTCCTCTACGAGGAGAACAAGCGATTCGCCGGCGGCGCGTTCGCCCCGATCCTCCGGCGGGTCGACAAGTTCCTCAAGCAGTCGCTCGCCAAGGGCCTGCCGGCGCGGGTCGAGCGCGCCGACCTGGTTCGCGCGGCCGACGCGGCGCTCGGCGTCGTCGTGGCGAAGATCAAGAAGCGCGGGATCAGTCATCCGTACGTGAAGAACTACGTGCTAGCGCGCACCACGCCGCTCACCCGCGCGCGCAAGACGCTCCCGTCGTTCGAGCAGACCTTCAAGAAGCTGCGGGAGAGCCTCGAGGAGTTCGACGTGGCCAAGGTCCGCTACGACGAAATCCAGCGGTCGTCGATCATGCACGGGTCCCCAGAGTGACCCGGCCCCTCGACGGGCGGGTGGCGGTCGTCACCGGCGGCACCGGCGCGCTCGGCCAGGCCGTGACGCTGCGTCTCCTGGCCGACGGCGCCGTCGTCGCGGTGCCGTACGCCGTCGAGGCCGAGCGCGCCCGCCTCCACGAGCGGGTCGCCGCCACCGACCGATCGCGCCTCCTCCTGGAGCCGGTCGACGTGACCGACCTCGATTCGATGACCGCCTTCGCCCGAAGCCTGAGCGGCGCCCGCGGCACGATCGACGTCCTCGTGGCGGGCGTGGGTGGCTTCGCCGGGGGCTCGCTGCTCGAGACCGACCGCGAGACCTGGAACCGCATGCTCGACCTGAATCTGAACAGCGCGTTTAGCGCGGCGAAGGCGGTGTTGCCGCACATGGTCCGGGCGCGGTACGGGCGCATCGTTGTCATCGCGTCGCGGGCGGTGGTGCCACCCGCCGCCGGGTTCATCGCCTATACCGTCGCCAAGGCCGGCGCGATCGCGTTCACGCAGGCGCTCGCCCAGGAGGCCGGGGAGCATGGCGTGACGGTGAACGCCGTGCTCCCGAGCACCCTGGACACCCCGGCGAACCGCGCGGCGATGCCGGACAGCGACCGCAAGGGCTGGGTGCCGGTCGCGGCCGTCGCCGACGCGATCGCCACGCTGGCGCGCCCCGAGTCCCGCTACATCACCGGCACCCTGCTCGCGATCTGACGACCGGCGGTGCCGGCGCGGGGACCTTCCGCAAATGCCGTTCCCCGAAGGCCTTTCCCCTCTCCTGGCTGTAAACGTCCCTCTCCTCGGGGGCGTCGAACCCCGTAGGATCCAGAGGCCGGACCGCCCTGGAACCTTGCGGGCCAGGAGTGAGGAGTGACAAGGTGATGGACGAGGGGACCCAGGCGAGTGGAGCCATCCGACGAGGCGCTCTGCCAGCGAGTGGCCAAGCGAGACGTGGCGGCGTTCGAGCTGCTCGTCGAGCGCTACCAGGGGCGGGCCTATCGTCTCGCCTGGTCCATCGTGCGCGACCCGGAGGATGCGCGTGACCTCTCGCAGGAGGCCTTCATCCGTCTCCATGAGAGCGCCGGCAGCTTCGGCGGCCGATCGAAATTCTCGACCTGGTTCTACCGGATCGTGGTCAACCTGTGCCTGGATCACAAGCGGAAGCGACGGTGGTGGAAGCCGTGGGCAGGCGACGCCGCCGACGACCAGGGTGAGTCGTTCCTCGAACGGCAGCCGGCGCCCGTCACCGATCCGGTCGACGAGCTCGGCCGGGAGCAGACGATGAAGGACCTGTGGGCGGCGGTCGACCGGCTGGCGCCCCGGCAGAGGGCGGCGGTCGTGCTCCAGGTCCAGGAGGAGCTGGCGACGTACGAGATCGCCGAGGTGCTCAAGTGCTCGGAGGCGACCGTGCGCGTGCACCTGCACCGCGCGATGAACGCGCTCAAGAAGACGATGAAGAACATGGAGAAGCGCTGACGTGGCGAAGCATCCCGAGACCGATCTCGTTCCGTATCTACGCGGCGAGCTTCCACCCGCCGAGCGCGAGCGCGTCGCGCGCCACCTCGACGAGTGCCCGGATTGCCGGCAGGACACCGATCAGCTCCGTGAGCTGCTCGGCGAGCTCTCGCGCTCCATCGCCGAACCGCCGGCGGTGAATTGGGCGCGCTATCGCGCCGAGCTGCGGGAGAAGCTCGAGGCGCGCCGTGGGCGGCGCGCGTGGTGGTGGCAACCCGTGCCGCTGGCCCTGGCGACGAGCCTCGCCGGCGTCCTGCTCTTCGTCGCGGTGTGGGGCGTGGGACGTCAGGTCCCGACGGCCGGCGACCCCGTAGCCTTCGAGGAAGCGGCCATCGGCCGCAACCTCGGGCTCCTGGAGCAGTACCAGGTGGTCGAGCGCCTCGATCTCCTCGAGGAAGATCTCGACTTCATGAGCGACCTCGACGGCCTCGCCGCGGGGCGTCCGGGCTGATGACGCTCCGCACGCCTCGTCGCCTCGCACCCGTGTGGCTGGTGCTCGGCCTGTTGGGAGCGGGGCTCGTCGCCGCGCGTCCGGGCGCCGCCGGCGACGACGCGGCCCAACCCGACGCGCAGATGTTGCTCGACCTGGACCTCCTCAAGGACGTCGATCTCGCCCGCGACTCCGGCCTGCTGGCGCGCCTGCGAATTCTCGAGCGGATGCGCTTGCTCGAGCGTCTGTCCACGATGGAGCCGCGGACGCCCGCCGTGCCCAAGGAGGCGAAGGAGCGATGAGTTGGCGCGTCGCGCGGCGATCGCTCTTGCTGAGCCCGCTGCTCGTGCTCGGCGTGCTCGCGGGCGCATGGGGACAGACGGCGCCGGTTCCGGGACTGGACAAGCTCACCCCGGAGGAGCGGGCTCTCGCCGAGCGAAACCTGGAGCGCTGGCAGAAGCTCACGCCGGAGCAGCGGGCGCGCGCGCTCGAGAACTACCGCCGCTGGAAGTCGATGACGCCGGAGGAGCGGGAGGCGGCGCGCGAGAACTATCAGCGCCTCCACAAGCTCTCGCCGGAGGGGCGGGCCCGAGTCCTCCAGGATTTCCAGCGCTGGAACGAGCTGCCGGAAGAACGGCGGCAGAGCCTCCAGAAGGAGTACGAGCGTTTCCAGCAGCTGACGCCCGAACGGCGCGATCGGATCATCCAGCGCTATCAGCAATGGGAGTCGCTGTCGCCCGAGGAGCGCGACCGCGTGCAGCGCAATCAGGAACGCTGGCGTCAGATGAGCCCCGAGGAGCGAGAGCGGATCCGCGAGCGCTGGCGCCAGATGCCTCCCGACGAGCGGGAGCGATTGCGCGAGCAACGGCAGCACCGCAGCGTCCAGCCCCCGCCGGCCGGCACCACGCCGCCAGGAGCGCTCAGATGAGATGGACGGCGTCGGTCCTGGCCGCGGTTTTCCTCGTCGGGTGCAGCGCGCCCGCCTCGCGTGTCGCCGACCGCGGCAACGCGCCCGCGCCGGCGCCGGTACCGGGGGCCGCGGCGCCCACCTCGGCTTCGCAAGCCACGACGGCTCGGTCGGAGCTGCGCGCCGCCGGTGACCGCGAGGTGCTCCACGCGCTGAGCCGGCTCACCTACGGCCCACGCCCCGGCGAGGTCGAGCGCGTGCGCGCCCTCGGTCTCGACGTCTGGCTCGAGCGCCAGCTGCACCCCGAGAAGATCGACGACTCGGCGACCGAGGCCGCGCTCGCCGAGCTCGCCACGCTCCGCATGACGACGACCGAGCTCCTGCACGCCTATCCGCGCCCCGACCCTCAGCTGCGGGCGAAGCTCGCGAGCGGGGAGATGTCGCGCCAGGAGATGCAAGAGCGCTATCCGATGGAGAAGCGACCCGCCCGGATCACGGCCGAGCTGCAGGCGGCCAAGATGGTCCGCGCCGTGACGAGCGAGCGCCAGCTCCAGGAAGTCATGGTCGACTTCTGGTTCAACCACTTCAACGTCTTCGCCAACAAAGGCGACGTCCGCTGGTACGTCTCGGCGTACGAGCGGGAGGCGATCCGCCCCTACGCGCTGGGCAAGTTTCCCGAGCTCGTGCGGGCGACCGCCCACCATCCGGCCATGCTCTTCTATCTCGACAACTGGCTGAGCGCGCGGCCCGATTTCACCATTCCCGCCGGTCCCAATCGCGGCCGGAAGGCCGGGTTGAACGAGAACTACGCCCGCGAGCTGATGGAGCTGCACACGCTCGGCGTCGACGGCGGTTACTCGCAGAAGGACGTGACCGAGGTCGCCCGCGCCTTCACGGGCTGGACGATCGAGCGGCCGCAGGCCGAGGGGCGCTTCGTGTTCAGGGCCTCGATGCACGACACCGGCGAGAAGACGGTCCTCGGCCGGCGCATCCCGGCGGGCGGCGGCCGCGAGGACGGCGAGCGGGTCATCGAGATCCTGACCCGTCACCCGTCGACGGCGCGGTTCATCGCGACCAAGCTCGTGCGGCGCTTCGTGTCGGACGTGCCCCCACCCGCGCTCGTCGATCGCGTCGCCGCGACCTATTCACGCACGGGCGGCGACATCCCCACGATGCTCCGGACGATCTTCGAGTCGCGCGAGTTCCTCGGCGAAGACATCTACCGGGCCAAGATCAAGAAGCCGTTCGAGTTCGTCGCCAGCGCGACCCGCGCGCTCGGCGGCCGCCCGGACGCGCAGGGCGGCATGGCCCTCGCGCGCGCCAGCGCGGAGATCGGCGAGCCGCTCTACGAAGCCCAGCCGCCCACCGGGTACGGCGATCGAGCCGAGGTCTGGGTCAACTCCGGCGCTCTGCTCGCCCGCATGAACTTCGCGCTCGGACTCGTCTCGGGCCGGTATCAGCGCGTGACCGTCGACCTGCCGGCGCTCGTCGCTGGCGCCGACACGAGCGTCCCGGCGGTGGTGCTCGATCGCCTCCTGGCGGCGATCCTCGCCAATCAGGCGAGCCCGGAAACACGCTCGGTACTGGCGAAGCACCTCGCGGATCCCCAAATCACGCGGCAGACGGCGGACGATCGCGGGCCGGCGAACACCGACGTGGCCAAGCTCGCCGCGCTGGTGATCGGCTCGCCGGAGTTCCAGCGGCGCTGACGCGCCCGGTGACGGCGGAGAGAGAGGAAACGCGGCGATGCCCACGCGACGGACGCTCCTGAAGGCCGGAGGATGCGCGCTGGTAGCCTACGCGGCCGCGCCGCGCTTCCTCACGCGCACGGCCCGCGCGGCGGAGGCCCGTGGCAAGGTGCTGGTCGCGGTCTTCCAGCGCGGCGCGGTCGACGGGCTCAGCATGGTGATGCCGCACGGCGACGCGGGCTACGCCGGCGCTCGCCCGTCGATCGCGCTGCGGTCGCCGCGCCCGGGCGAGAGCGACCGCGCCGTCGACCTCGACGGCTTCTTCGCGTTCCACCCCTCACTGGCCCCGCTGCTACCGCTCTGGGAGAACCATTCGCTCGCCGTCGTGCACGCGTGCGGCTCGCCGGACACCACGCGCTCGCATTTCGACGCCCAGGACTACATGGAGTCGGGCACGCCGGGGGTGAAGAGCACGCCCGACGGGTGGCTCGCGCGCGTGGCTCGGACGCTCCCCGCGAAGTCGGCGCCGTTCCGGGCGGTCGCGCTGGGTGCGGTGTTGCCGCGCACGCTGCAAGGCGACGTCGGAGCGATCTCGATGCAGTCGATCGACCGCTTCGACGTGCGCGGCGGCGACGCGAGCGCCGGTCGCGGGTTCGAGTCGCTCTACGACCAGGGCGTGCACGACCTGCTCCACGGGACGGGCCGGGAGACCTTCGAGGCGGTGAAGATGTTGAGGAGCGCGAATGCCTCGCGCCTCGCGCCCGCCAACGGCGCCGATTATCCGCGTGGCCCGTTCGGCGATGCGATGCGCCAGATCGCCCAGCTCATCAAGGCCAACGTCGGCCTCGAGGTGGCCTTCGCCGACATGCAGGGCTGGGACACCCACGTCGGCCAGGGCGCCGAGCGGGGGCAGCTCGCCTTCCGCCTGCGAGACTTCGGTCAGGCGCTGGCCGCCTTCTCGCGAGACCTCGGCGATCGAATGGCTGACGTCTGCGTGCTCACGATGTCGGAGTTCGGTCGCACCGTCGCCGAGAACGGCAACCGCGGCACCGACCACGGCCACGGCACGGCGATGCTGGTCCTGGGCGGCGCCGTCCGCGGCGGACGCGTCTACGGGCGCTGGCCAGGGCTCGGACGCCACCAGCTGTTCGAAGGCCGCGACCTGGCCGTGACGACGGATTTCCGCACGCTGTTCACCGAGGTCGCCGCGCGCCACCTCGGCGCCCCGACCGCGGCGCTCTTCCCAGGCTTCACCTCCACGCAGCCGTCGCTCGGGCTGTTCACGTAGCCGTCGCCCGCGCCTGACGCGCGGCCTCGTCCAATTGCGCGCGGCGCGCGGCCTGTGATACCGTCCGCGCCCATGGGTGAAAACGTCACGCTGGCGCGTGACGGTTCGATTGCGACCGTCACGCTGAACCGTCCCGACCGGCGCAATTCCCTCAGCGATCCGATGCTCTCCGAGCTCGCGGCCGCGTTCGTCGAGCTGCGCGACGACGCCGCCACGCGCGTCGTCATCGTGACCGGGGCGCCGCCGGTATTCTCGTCCGGCGCCGACGCGGGGCTCAAGTCGTCGATGTCCGAGGCGGAGCGGCGCGCGGCCTTCGGCCAGCGCAAGAGCCAGTTTCGGCGGCTCTTCGAGCGGGCCAACACCCTGCTGGAGAATCTCGAGCAGGCGACGATCGCGATGATCAACGGGCACGCAGTCGGCGGCGGCTGGGGCCTCACGCTCGCGTGCGACTTCCGCTGGGCCGCGGCCGAGGCGCAGCTCTGGATTCCGGAAGTAGATCTCGGCGTGCCGCTCGGGATCGCGTCCACGACGCGCTTCGTGCGGCTCGTGGGTCCGGCGCGCGCCAAGGAGATCATCATGGAATGCCGCCGGTACTCGGCGGCCGACGCCCAGACGTGGGGCCTGGTGCACCGCGTGGTCCCCAGCGCGTCGCTCGCCAAGGAGGTCCGCGCCTACGCCGACGTCCTCGCCGTCAAGCCATTCAAGGCGCTGGCCGAGGTCAAGGCGCGGGTCAACGCGATCGCGCGCACCGGCATCCCGGAGGTCAACGCGATGACGGAGGGCTTCCTCGATCGTGGCTGAGCCGCCGACGATGCTCGACGGCATCCGCGTGCTCGACCTCTCCCGTGTGATCGCGGGCCCGTACTGCGCCACGCTGATGGCCGACCTCGGCGCCGACGTCGTGAAGGTCGAGCGGCCCGGCCGCGGCGACGACCTGCGCGCGTGGCGTGGCAGCGGGATGAGCGCCACGTTCGCGGCGATCAACCGGAACAAGCGCGGCAAGCCGAGCATTCGCGTCAGAGCCTCGGCGACGCCGGCGACGATCCGACGCGCAGCGCCGCTGCTCGGCCAGCACACCGCCGAAATCCTCGGCGAGCTCGGGCTCCCGGCGACCGAGATCGAGCGCCTCGCGGAAGCGGGCGTCGTCGCGCTGGCGTGACAGCGGAGGGCATGTGAGCCGCGCGTGGCTGCTCGGACTGGTGATCCTCGTGCTCGTCGCCTCCGCCTGCGGCGGCCTCAAGGTCGGCAAGGAGTTCCCCTCGCCCGACGCGGCGCAGATCAAGGCCAACATCACCGACAAGGCCGCGTTGGCTCAGATGTTCGGCGATCCCTACCAGGCCGGAATCGACAACGGCGACCTGACGTGGCGATGGTTCTACGCGCAGTCCGGCGCCTCCACCACGATCTCCAAGGACTTCACCGTGCGCTTCAACACCAACGGCACGGTGAAGTCGTACTCGTTCACGTCGAACTTCCCCGAAGACATGAAGAAGCTCAAGTAAAGGAGACCAACGTATGGCGATCAAGGTCGTGCTCTCCCCGAAGCTTCCGGCGCCGCTCGTCGAGATCGCCCGCTCGCTCCTGCCGGCAGATTTCGACCTCCAGGTCGTCGATCAGGGCACGCCCGAGTTCGACGCGGCCATCAAGGACGCGGAGTACCTCACCGGGTTCACCCGCTCGAGCATGGGGCCGGACTTCTACCGTGGGGCGCCGAAGCTCAAGCTGATCCAGCTGATCAGCGCCGGCTACGACCGGCTCGACATCGAGGCGGCGCGCCAGGCGCGCGTGCCAGTCGCCAACAACGGCGGCTCGAACTCGGTCGCAGTGGCCGAACACACGCTGATGCTGATCCTGGCCGTCTACAAGAAGCTCGCGTGGCACCACAACAACGTCGTCGCCGGCAAGTGGCGGGTCGGCGACTTCGCCCAGACGCGGGTCTACGAGCTGGCCGGGAAGACGCTCGGCATCGTCGGCCTCGGCACCATCGGCAAGAAGGTGGCGCGACGCGCTCAGGCCTTCGACATGCACGTGCAGTACTACGACGTTGTCCGGCTCACCGAGGACGCCGAAGACGCCCTCGGGGTCCGCTTCGCGCTGTTCCCGGAGCTCCTGCGCACCTCCGACGTTGTCACGCTGCACGTGCCCCTCAGCGACGCGACCCGCAACATGATGAGCACTCGCGAGTTCGAGACGATGAAGCGCAGCGCGATCCTGATCAACACCTGCCGCGGTCCGGTCGTGGACGAGCGGGCGCTGCAGATCGCGCTCGCCTCCGGCCAGATCGCTGCGGCGGGCCTCGACGTCATGGTGGAGGAGCCGCCGGCGGCGAACCATCCGCTGTTCGCGCTCGAGAACATCACGATCACGCCGCACTCGGCGGGGCCGACCTGGGAGAACTGGTCCAAGGCGTTCCGGAACGCGTTCGACAACATCCAGCGCGTCGCCGCCGGCCGGAAGCCGCTCTGGGTTATCCCCGAGCTGCAGAGCCTGGTGAGCTAGAGCGTCGCCCCGGCTCAGGCGCGCCCGTCCGGCGGCGCCGCGCGTACCGCGTCGGGCACGAGGCGGGCGAGCGCGTCGAGCTCGTCGAGCAGCGCTTGGCGGCGCGCGCCGAGCCGCCGCCGGAGGTCACGCTCCACGAGCAGCCGGAAGAAGCCGCGCGCGTCGCGACCGACTCGCTCGAGTCGGTCGCGCCACGCGATGGTGAAGAATCCCGTCGGCACCAGCAGCACGGCGAAGAGCGCCAGCAGCGGTCCCCGACCGAGCTTCCAGGCCAGCCATCCCTCGACGAGCCAGCAGAGCGGGTAGATCACGGCCGAGCCGATGATCTTGTACGTCGCTTCCTCGTCGGGCTCCGGCTTGATGCGACGCAGGGTCAGCGCCGTCAGCGTATACGGAAGCAGGTGACTGGCCATCCCCCAAGCGGCCGCCGGCAGCGCCAGCAGGAGCGACGTGGCCGCGCGCAGGGCGTAGCGCACGACGTCGCCGGCCGAGTACGGCTGGGCCAGGCCCCGGTCCGAGAGCCCGGCGCGCTCGAGGTCGGAGAGATACCGCTCGACCGCGGCGCGGAAGCTCGCGACTCTCGCCGGCTCGTGCTCGCGAAAATGCCGATAAGCCCGCATGGCGCCCTGCATCCACGCGGTGCGGGCGGTAGCGGCCCGGGCGTCCGGAGGCCCGCCGGCGTGGGCGATCGACTCGAGCGCGCGGAGAAGGCGAAGGGTCTCGCGGTCGTCAGCCTCGACGATCTGCCGCCGGAGCGCCGTCGAGAGACGATCGGTCAGGCGATGCGCCGCGCCGTCAGGCTCGTTTCGGTAGAGCGCGAGACAGTCTCCGGTGGGGACGGGCTCACCGACCGTGAGTAACGCACGCCCCGCGCGAAATGTTCCCGGCTCGTGGTAGACGAGCCCGATGGGTACGAGAGCGACGCCGAGCGCGCCGTCGGTCGCCGCTTCGGCTTCGAGCAGCATCCGGGCCGCGCCAGAGCGGAGCGGCATCAACGTCGGCTCGGGCTGACTCGTGCCCTCGGGGAAGATGAGCACCGCGCCACCGGCGGCGAGGTGGGCGGACACGGCCGCGAACGTCTCCCGGTTGCGGGCGGGGTCGACATTGCCCTCCTGACGACGCAGAACCGGCAGCGCACCGACCATCCGGAGGAACGGGCCGATGACCGGGTGGCGGAACAGGGGCGCTTTGGCGACCGGAACCATCGGCCGCGGCACCAGGCCCAGGAGCAGCATGGGGTCCACCAGGGCGTTCTGATGATTGGCCGCGACGATCAGGGGGCCGCCTTCCGGAAGGTGCTCGATTCCGACGATCTCGATGCGCCGGTAGAACACCTCCAGCACCCACCGCGCGAGCGTTCGGACCAGGCCGTAGCCGATCGCCATCCAGTTCCGATATTCCCTCGGGCGGGCAGCGGTCTCCAAGCGCCTGGGATGACGCGTCTGGCCATTGACAGTGAAGGAAAATCAGTCATAATCCTTTAACTTTTCGGGCGGTCACACCTCCCCGAGTAGACATGAGGGACAAGACGCAATGAAGCGATTCGTGCTCAAGCGGATCGGGCTCGCCCTGCTCTCGCTCTTTCTTCTTTCGCTGACGATCTTCTTTCTCATCCGCATCACCGGCGACCCCGCCGTGCTGCTGGCAGAGCCGGGTGCGAGCAAGGCGGACCTCGACGCGATCCGTACGCAGTTCGGTCTCGATCGGCCGCTCTGGGTCCAGTACTGGAGCTTCATTACGCACGCCCTCCGGGGCGATTTCGGCCAGTCGTTCTACTACCGCACGGACGTCTTCGAGCTCTATATGTCGCGGCTGCCGGCGTCGCTCCTACTGGCCGCCGCGGCGATGGCGTTCTCGCTGCTCCTCGGCATCCCGACGGGGATCATCGCCGCGGTGCGCGTGAACAAATGGTGGGACAGCGCCGGGAAGATGTTCGCACTGCTCGGGCTCTCGATGCCCTCGTTCTGGGTCGGGCTGATCATGATCCTCTTCTTCTCGGTCTACCTCGGCTGGCTCCCGTCGTCGGGCTCCGGAACGATTCTCCACCTGGTGATGCCGTCGATCGCGCTCGGCTGGGTATTTGCCGCCTACAACATGCGGCTCACGCGCTCGTCGATGCTCGAGGTACTGGGATCGGAATACGTGAAGCTCGCGAGGCTCAAGGGGCTGCCCGAGGCGCTCGTCATCGGCAAGCACGCGTTCAAGAACGCGCTGATTCCGGTGATCACGCTGGCCGGAATCAATCTCGTCATCATGGTCAACACGGCGATCGTCGTGGAGACGGTCTTCGCCTGGCCCGGGGTCGGCCGGCTGCTCTTCGAGGGCATCTCCTTCCGCGACTTCCCGGTCGTCCAGGCGAACATTCTGATGGCCGGCACCATGATCGTGGTCACCAATCTCCTGGTCGACATCCTCTATGCTTTCATCGACCCGAGGATCAGATTTGAACGCTAGCGCGAATCTGTCCGAGGAGATCCTATGAACGGTAGCGCTGCGCACAGCCGGCCCGTGGCGGCGACCCTGAGCTTCGCCGGGCGGCTCGCCGCCTTTCGCACCGAAGGATTCCCGCACATCCCGGTCCTGATCATCCTCACGGTGGTGCTGGTCGCGATCTTCGCCAATGTCATCGCGCCTCACAATCCCGAGGTCGGCGTGCTGGGCGACCGGTTCCGACCGCCGGCGTGGCAGGTTGGCGGGACCCTGGACCACCTCCTGGGAACCGACCATCTCGGGCGCGACGTCCTCTCGCGGCTCATCTTCGGCGCCCGCGTCTCGATCATCGTGGGCTTCACCGCGGTGATCTTCGCGGGGCTCCTCGGCACGACCCTCGGCATCATCTCCGGCTATCTCGGCCGTTGGGTGGATCAGGTGATCATGCGGATCACCGACGCGTGGCTGGCCTTGCCCGTCCTCGTCTTCGCGATCTTCCTGGCCGCCATCGTGGGGCCGAGCGTGTCGAACATCATCATCATCCTCGCGGCCGTCTTCTGGACGCGCTATGCGCGGATCATCCGCGGCGAAGTCCTTTCCATCCGGGAGCGGGACTTCGTGCGTCTGGCGGTCGTCGCCGGCTGCTCGAAGTGGACGATCATGCGCCGGCACATCCTGCCGAACGTGGTCAACACCGCCATCGTGCTGGGCACGCTGCAGCTCGGCGTGGTGATCATCGCCGAGGCCACGCTGTCGTTCCTCGGCGTCGGGGTGCCGCCGCCCCAGCCGGCGTGGGGGCTGATGCTGGCCGACGGCAAGAAGGGCATGATGGCCGGGTACTGGTGGCTTACGGTGCTACCGGGCTCCTGCATCATGCTGATGGTCCTGTCCGCGAACCTTCTGGGCGACTGGCTCCGGGTAAAGCTCGACCCACAGCTCCGTCAGCTGTGACCGGCCCGCTCCTCGAGCTTCGGCATCTCTCCACGCACTACGTGAGCGCGCGCGGCACGCGCGTCACGCGTGCGGTGGACGACGTCTCGCTGGTCCTCGACCAGGGCGGGACGCTCGGGATCGTGGGCGAGTCGGGCTCCGGCAAGACCACCCTGGCGCTCTCGCTGCTGCGGTTGCTCCCTCCGGCGGCCCGGTTCGTCTCGGGCGAGATCCTCTTCGAGGGCGAAGACCTGCTCAAGAAGTCCGACCGCGAGATGCGCCGGATCCGCGGCAAGCGGATCGCGATGATCCTCCAGGACCCGATGGCGTCGCTGAACCCGCTCTTCACGATCGGGGATCAGGTGGCGGAGCCGATCCGCGTCCACGAGCATGCGTCCCGCGGCAGCGCGTGGGGCCGGGCGCTTGATCTGCTCAAAGCCGTCCGCATCGCCGCGCCGGAGTCGCGAGTGCGCGAGTATCCCCACCAGCTCTCCGGGGGTATGCGGCAGCGCATCGTGGGGGCGATCGCGATCTCGTGCGAGCCGCGGGTGCTCATCGCGGACGAGCCGACGACGAGCCTCGACCTCACCATCCAGGCGCAATACCTGAACCTCCTGCGCGACCTCCAGCGCTCCCACAATCTGGCGCTGATCTTCATCACCCACAACCTCGGCATCGTCGCCAAGATGTGCGACCAGGTGGCGGTCATGTACGCGGGGCGGATGGTCGAGTGGGGCCCGGTGAAGCAGATCTACAATTCGCCCGCGCACCCCTACACGCAGGCGCTCCTCGAGTCCATCCCCCGGCTCGGCGACAGTCGCAAGCGGCTCACCGCGATCGACGGCCAGCCGCCGGATCCGTCGGCGCCGCCCGCGGGCTGCGCGTTCCACCCGCGCTGCCCCAAGGTCATGGATCGCTGCCGAACGGAGGCGCCGCCCGAGTTTCGGGTGGCCGACTTGCAAACGAGCCGCTGCTGGCTCTCGGCGCCGGGGTCCAGGTGAGCGTGTAGGGCGATGGCGGGACCTGTCCTCGAAGCCAAGAACCTCACCAAGCACTTCCCGGTGAAGCAGGGAGTCTTCTTCTCGCGCCAGGTCGGCGCGGTCCGCGCCGTCGACGACATCTCGTTCACGATCGACCCCGGCAAGACGTTCGGGCTCGTCGGCGAGCCGGGCTGCGGTAAGACCAAGCCTGAAGGTCTACCGGCGCTCGGTGCAGGCCGTGTTCCAGGACCCCTACGCGTCGCTGAATCCAAGAATGCGCGTCGGCTCCATCATCATGGAGCCACTCATCACCAACGAGCCATTGCCGTCGGTGGAGGTGCGCAAGCGCCTGCTGCGGCTCCTGGAGCTGGTCGGGCTGCCGGAGCGCGCGGCCGATCTGTTCCCCCACGAGTTCTCGGGCGGCCAGCGCCAGCGGATCGCCATCGCGCGGGCGCTCTCGCTCTCGCCCAAGGTCGTCGTCCTCGACGAGCCGGTCTCGGCGCTCGACGTGTCCATCCGCGCCCAGATCCTGAATCTCTTGCGGGACCTCCAGGCGCAGCTCGGCGTGTCGTACCTCTTCATCGCCCACGACCTGGCCGCGGTCGCCCACATGAGCCACACGATCGCGGTGATGTACCTCGGCAAGATCGTCGAGGTCGGCGACGGCGAGACCCTCGCGAAGGCGCCCAAGCATCCCTACACGCAGGCGCTCTTCTCGGCGGCGCTGCCCTCGCATCCGGACGAGCGACGTGACGAGATCATCCTGACCGGCGAGGTGCCAAGCCCGATGAACCCGCCGTCGGGTTGCCGCTTCCACCCGCGCTGCCCGCACGCCCTCCCCCGGTGCTCCACCGAGGAGCCGAAGCTCCTGCCCGAGTCCGGTCGTCTGGTCGCCTGCCACCTCTACCCGCAGTAGAAGGTTCGGTTGGACGTCGTCGCGGTTCACGCGCAGGCGAAGCCCGACGCCGTGGCGTACGTCGAAGACGCGCGTCGCTGGACCTGGCGCGAGCTCCTCGATCGGCGGAACCGGCTCGCCAGCTCGCTGACCAAGCTCGGCCTCGCGCGCGGCGAGACCGCGATCGTCTACGCCCCCAACTCGCTCGAGTACCTGCTGGCGTCCGGCGCGGTCCGCGCCGTCAACGCGCTGCCGGTGCCGATGAACCACCGCCTGGTCGCCGACGAGGTGCTCTACATCCTCGATCATTCCGACGCCGCGGTCGTGTTCGTCGGCGATCCGTTCGTACCGATCGCCGAGCAGATCCGGAGCCGGGCCCCTAACGTCCGCACCTGGATCCTCACCGGCGCCGAGCGCAGACCGTGGGCGTCGAGCCTGGACGACCTCGTGCAGCGCGGGAGCCCGGAGGCGCCCGCGGTGGATCCGACGCAGGGCCTCGGCGGCTCCATGATCTACACCGGCGGCACCACCGGAAAGCCCAAGGGCGCCCTCCGCTCCGGCGTGAATCCGCGGCTCACGCTGGATCTCATGCAGGCGCTCGGCATGATGCACGAGGGCCAGGTTCACCTGGTGGCTGGCCCGCTCTATCACTCGGCGCCCGGCTCGTTCGCGCTGTTCACGACGGTGCTGGGGGGCACCGTGGTGGTCATGCGCAAGTTCGAACCGGAGCAGGCCCTCCATCTGATCCACACGCACCGGGTCACCAGCACGTTCATGGCGCCCACGCTGGTCAAGCGTATCCTCGACCTTCCGGAGGCGGTGCGCGCGCGCTACGACGTCGCCTCGATGAAGAGCCTCGTCGTGGCGGCCGCGCCCTGTCCCATGCGCGTCAAGGAGGAGGCGCTCCGCTACTTCGGCCCCTGCTTCTACGAGTTCTACGGCTCCACCGAGCTCGGCGTGAACACGATCCTGACGCCCGCCGACGTCCTGCGAAAGCCCGGCTCGTGCGGCCGCGCGGCCCCCAACGTCGAGCTCGCGCTGCTGGACGACGACGGCCGGCCGGTGGCGGTGGGCGAGCCCGGTGAGGTCTACATCCGGCGATTCGAAGGCATGTTCGACGGCTACTACAAGAACGCCGAGGCGACGAGCCAGACCCGACGCGGTGAGTGGTACTCCGTCGGCGACGTCGCGCGGGTGGACGCGGAGGGCTACTACTACATCTGCGACCGCAAGCGGGACATGATCATCTCGGCCGGCGTCAACATCTACCCAGCCGAGATCGAGGACGCGCTCCACCGGCACCCCGCCGTCGAGGACGTGGCGGTGTTCGGCGTCCCGGACGAGGACTGGGGCGAGCGCGTCCACGCGGCGATCCAGATCCGTCCGGGGCACACGCTCACCGCCGACGAGGTGCGCGCCTTCGCCCGCGAGCACCTCGCCGACTACAAGGCGCCCCGCGAGGTCTCCTTCCCCGACGACTTCCCGCGCGACACCGCCGGCAAGCTCATCAAGCGCATGCTGCGCGACCCCTACTGGGCGGGTCGCGACCGCACGATCTGAGGTTCAGTCCGCTCGGAGTCGGAGCAGGTTGAACGCGGGGACAGGCTTGGAGAACCCCTTGAGCGTGAGGCCGCCCAGCTCTTCCGCCTCGACCAGCGCCTCCACCGCGCCGAGCACGCGCTGCGAGACGAGGATCTGGCGGGGCTGGGCCTCGCCGCAGAGGCGCGCCGCCATGTTGGTCACGGTGCCGATCGCGCCGTAGTCCATGCGGCCCTCGAAGCCGATCGCGCCGATCGTCGCGTAGCCCTGGGCGATGCCCACGCCGAAGTCGAGGTCGTAGCCGCGCTTGCGCCACCGCACGAGCAGCTCGTCGACGCGCGCGCGCATCGCCAGCGCCATGCGCACCGCGCGCTCGGCGGCGTCGGGCACCGGCACCGGATCGTTGAAGAAGATCATCATCCCGTCGCCGGTGAACCGCTCGAGCGTCCCCTCGTGCTCCACGATGGCCCGTCCCATCGCGACGTGGTACTCGCGCAGCACGCCCATGACTTCCTCGGGCTCGGAGGTCTCGGCGAAAGCGGTGAAGCCTCGCAGGTCGAGGAAGACCACCACGATCTCGCGCCGGTGGCTCTTGAGCGGATCCTCGGCGTCGCCGCTCACGATCAGCTCGGCCAGCTGGGGCGAGAAGAAGCGCTTGAGCCGCTCGAGGCGGTCGAGCTGGGCCAGCTGCTGCTCGACCCGCTGCTCGAGCGTGCGGCTCCACTCGGCCAGCTCGTCGTGCAGCAGCTTGATCCGCAGCAGCGACTTCACGCGCGCCAGCAGCTCGGGCTGGTTGATGGGCTTGCTCAGGAAGTCGTCGGCGCCCGCGTCGATGCCCTTCACGCGCTCCTGGACGGGATCGAGCGCCGTCACCATGACGACCGGGAGCATCGCGGTGGCGACGTTCGCGCGGATCTTCCGGCATACGTCGTAGCCGGACATGCCGGGCATCATGACGTCGAGCAGCACGAGGTCGGGCTGATCCTTCTCCACCGCCGCCAGGGCCTCCGCCCCGCTCGCCGCGGTGACCACGGCGTAGCCCTTTACCGTCAGCAAGTCGGCGAGCAGCTTCACGTTGACGGGCGTGTCGTCGACCACCAGGATCTTCTCGGCCATAGTCGCGGCTAGGCTCCGGCCCGGCGGTCGAGCGTCTCGCGTACCGCCTCGATGAAGTCCCTCACCCGGATGGGCTTCGTCTGGTAGCCGTCGAATCCGGCGCCCATGACCTTCTTCCGGTCGTGGGCCATCACCGACGCGGTGACGGCCATCACCGGGATCGCGCGCGTCGCCGGATCGGCGCGGAGCTGGCCCAAGGCCTCGATACCGTCGATGCCCGGCAGCTGGATGTCCATCAGCACCAGGGCTGGGTGGCGCTCCCGCGCGAGCCGCACGCCGTCCTCACCCGTGCCCGCCTCGATCGTCTGGTAGCCCTGGTGCTGGAGCACGTCGCGCACCAGCTTGAGGTTCTTGTCGTTGTCCTCGACGATCAGGATCAGCTCGTTCGCCATGGTCCCACCGGTAACGTGAAGGTGAACGTCGCGCCCTGGTTCAGCTCGCTCTTCACCCAGATCCGGCCGCCGTGCAGCTCGACGAACCGCCGGGAGAGCGTCAGACCTAGGCCCGTGCCCTCGTGCTTCTTGGCGTAGTCGGTCCCCACCTGGCGGAACTCCTCGAAGACGGCCTCGTGGTCCTCGGCCGCGATCCCAACGCCGGTGTCGGTCACCGAGATCTCGGCGACGTCGCCGGCGAGCGCGGCGCTCACGTCCACCCGGCCGCCCTCCGGCGTGAACTTGATCGCGTTCGACAGGAGGTTGAGGAGCACCTGCTTGACCTTCCGCTCGTCGCCCTTGATCTCGCCGAGCCGCGGATCGACGACGGCCTGGAGGACGATGGCCCGACGGGCCGCGCGCTCCTTCACCAGCGTGATCGCGTTGTCGATCGCTTGCGGCAGGTGGAAGTCGGCCACCTCCAGGTCCATGCGGCCGGCCTCGATCTTGGCGAGATCGAGGATGTCGTTGATCAGCGAGAGGAGGTGCCGGCCCGAGCTGAGGATGTCTTGGAGATACTCGTCCTGTTTGTCGTTGATCTGGCCGAACATCCGCTCCAGCAGGACCTCGGAGAATCCGATCACGGCGTTGAGCGGCGTGCGCAGCTCGTGCGACATGCTGGCGAGGAACTCGGACTTGTGGCGGTTGGCCACCTCGAGCTGACGGCTCTTCTCCCCGATCTCCTGGAACAGGCGAGCGTTCTGGATCGCCAGGGCCGACTGGGTGGCGAAGGTCTGCAGCAGCTCGATGACCTCGGGCGAGAACTCGCCCGGTGTCTTGCGGTTCACGACGAGCCCGCCGATGATCCGGTCCTCGCGGAGCAGCGGCACCGCGAGCAGCGCGCGATAGCCGGAGCGAACCAGCGTGTCCCGCAAGCGGGACTGGTACGAGCTGTCCTCCAGGACATCCGGGATCTGCGTTGCCTCGCGGGTCTCGACCATCCGGCCGGTGACGCCTTCCCCGCGACGGATGGGCGTGGCGCGGAGCACTTCCACGAACTCGGGGTCGAAGTTCTGCGTCGCCCGCAGATGGAACCGTTCGGTCGCCTCGTCGTACTCGTAGATCGCCCCGCCGTCGGTGCTCGAGAGCTCGTTGGCGCGCGACACGATCGTGGCCAGCACCGTCTCGAGGTCGAGCGAGGAGCTGACGGCACGGCCGACCTCGCCGAGCGCCCGCAGCTCGCCGACCGATCGGGTCAGCGCGTCCGTCCGGGTCTCGAGCTCCTTGAACAGGCGAACGTTCTCGATGGCGATGACCGCCTGGTCGGCGAAGGTCTGGAGCAGATCGATCTGGCGCGGCGAGAAGGGCCCGGCGGTGCCTCGCGACACCCCGACGACGCCGATAGGGCGGCCCTCGTGGATCATCGGCACGGAGATGGCCGCTCGAAGCCCGATCCGACGGTAGGTCTCGCGCAGCGACGGCGACACTTCCTCGGTGTCGATGTCCGCGACGTGGACCACCACGCCGTCGAGGAGCGCGCGGGCCGCCATCGACGACTCACGGCGAACGATCTGCGGGTAGAGTCTCGCGGTCTCCTCGGCGGCGCCCGGCCGCGGATTGTGCTGCGCGGCCAGCTGCAGGAGCTCGCCGTCGTAGCGCGTGACGATGGCGTACTCGCCGCCGCACAAGCGGCTGGCGCTTCGCACGATCGCGTCGAAAATCGGCTGGATGTCGGTCGGCGAGCTCGAGATGACGCGCAGGATCTCGGCGGTGGCCGTCTGCTGCTCGAGCGATTCGGTCAGCTCGCGCGTGCGCTCGTCGACCTTGCGCTCGAGGCCGGCGTACGACTCCTTGAGCTGCGCGGCCATCTGGTTGAACTGGTCGCCCAGCGCCTCCAGCTCGTCGCCGGTCCGGACGTCGATCCGCTGGTCGAGCTCGCCCGCGCCGATGCGTGCGGCGCCGACCTGCAGCGCCTGGATGGGCGTGACCATGCGCCGGACGAGCAGCAGGCTCGCCCCGACCGCCAGCAGTACGCCCAGCACCAGCAGGACGATCGTGCGCTGGATCGAGTCGTAGAGGGTCGCCAGCGCCTCGTCGAGCGGCTGCTCCACGAACACCGACCACCCCAGGGGCGCGATCGCGGCGTAGGCGGTCATCACGCGCCGGTTCTTGAAGTCGCGCGCGATCGCGACCTGCTCGCGCCGCTCACCGGGTGGCGGCGCGCCGGCGAGGGCGCCCTTGACCTGGTCGAGCCCGGCGAACGTCGTGTTCTGTAGCACGAGGCTCATGTCCGGATGCGCGATCAGGACACCCTGACGGTCGACGACGAAGACATGACCGGCCTTGCCGATCTTGATCTTGGACACGACGTCCCAGATGAACTTCAGATTGACGTCGGCCACGGTGACGCCGGCGCCCTTGCCGCTCCCGGCGATGGCGATCGTCATGTACGGCTCGGACCCCTTCCGGAAGTAGACCGGGCCGTAGTAGACGCCCCGGGCCTTGGCCTCGAGGAACTGGGGCTCGCGCGAAAAATCGGTCTGGCTGCCGACGACCTCCATCGCGAGACGGGACACGCGTTGCTGCTCCCGGCCTTCGCCGTCGAGGTAGCTCACCTCGGTGATGGCCAGCGCCTGCCGCTGGAGCCGGAGGTAGTCGATCCGCCGCTGCGCCACGCCGGCCGCGGGAGCGCCGAAGTGGGGCTGGATCGTGAACCCGATCTGCCGCTCGATCTCCGTGATGAAGGCCTCGATCCGCGACGCCACGCCGAGCGCCTTCTCGCGCTGGAGCGCGACGAGCGCCTCCCGGTTCTCCAGGTAGGAGAAGTAGATCTCGAGACCGCCCGACGCCAGCAGGACACCGATCACCAGCCCCGAAAACACGATGACGTACTTTCGGAAGAGGCTGCCGCGGAACGTCACGCGAGCGTCACGGCGTCCACCGCGTCATCCGGACAGGATGGCCAGCAGGCGTTCCATGGATTTCTCGAGGCAGCGCTTGATCTCGTCGCGGCACGCGCGGAACACATCCTCGCCCTGCGTGGCCGGATCCTCGATGTCGCCGTCCTCGCCGCTGAACTCCCGTAGCGTGAAGACCAGCCGGTCGCTCGTCTCGGCGTAGGCGCCGAGCATCTGCTTCTGGAGCGCCGTCATCGTCAGGATCAGGTCCGCCTGGGCGAGGAGGTGGCGGTGCCGTCTGAGGTCCGTCGAGGCGAAATCCGCTTCGCCGAGGTGGATGCCCTCGTCGCGAAGCGCCAGGCGCGCGTCGAGCGAGGCGATCATGCCGTCGCGCGCATAGTTGGCGATCCCGCCCGAGCTCACTCGTATCGCGCCGTTGGCGCCACGCTCCACCAGCATACGCTCCAGCATCAGCTGGGCCATCACGCTCCGGGCGGTGTTGGCGTGGCAGACCATGAGGACGTGTTTCAAGGCTCCTCGTACCGGGACTTCCAGAACCGCCGGCCGCCGCCCAGGTCGCGCCACTCGTCGGCGGGACGCTCATCGAGCTTCTGCGCGAACTCGATGCTGGGCGGCACCTTGAGATTTCCGCCGAGCGTCTCGGGGAAGAGTTTCACCAGCTCCTCGGGATCCCAGCGGCGGCCGGCCTTGATGTGCCGCACGGCGTGGGGCTGCTCCAGCAGGGTGTAGCCGTAGCCCCGCGCGTGGAACACCTGGCCGTTCACGTTGGCGGCGGCGTCGCTCGACAGATAGACGACGATGGGCGCGACGTTGTCGGGGTCACGGTCCGTCCCGACCGCCAGCTCGCTCGGCCACTTGCCGGTCGACTCGAAGACCTGCCGGCCGCGCGGCGTCGAGTCGATCATGCGGGTGGCGCCGCTCGGCATGATCGCGTTCACGGTCACGCCGTACTTGGCCATCGCGTTGGCGGTGGACCAGGTGAGCCCGATGATGCCGGCCTTCGCCGCGGCGTAGTTCGGCTGGCCGGGCGCGCCGAGCGCGGACACCGACGACATGCTGATGATGCGGCCGCCCTTCTGCTCGCGCATCGAGACCGACGCAGCCCGCACCACGTTGAACATGCCCTTGAGGTGGACGTTCATCACCGCGTCCCACTCGTCCTCGGTCATGTTGAAGATCATCCGGTCGCGCAGGATGCCGGCGACGTGCACGACGATGTCGATCCGGCCCCACGCGTCGATGACCTGCTGGACCATCGCGGCCGCCTGCGTGAAATCCGCCACCGATCCGTAGTTGGGCTTCGCGGCGCCCCCGGCCCTGACGATCTCGTCGACCACCATCTGGGCGGGCTTGTTCTCGACGCCCTCACCGCTCAACGAGGCGCCGAGGTCGTTGACCACGACCTTCGCCCCTGCCGCGGCCAGCGCGATCGCGATCCCGCGGCCGATGCCTCGCCCCGCCCCCGTCACCAGCGCGTTCTTTCCACTGAGCATTCCCATGGTCACTCCGGTAAAGGTCGATAGTACGGGTTACCTGCCTTGACCCACTCTCCCAGCATCGCGCGGAACTCCGGACCCATCGGGTCGACCCCGCGCATCGGCATCGTACCGCGCCGGATCGTGAAGTCGTGCGGCGCCAGCTCGCCGGCTCGCGTGAAGTGGCGCACGGCCGCCTCCCGGCGGCCGTTGGCGGACAGCCACTCGCCGAGCCCGAACTCCGCGCGCGCCTGCTGGTCCGCCTCGGTCGGCAGCGACTGGAGCGTGCGAACCCGTGCCTCCGGCAGCGCTGGCGCCTCGCCTCGAACCCAGGCGCGGAGCGCCGCGAGGTGCCGCGCGGCCTCGAGCCCGGTGATGTGCTTGAAGGTGTCGGTGCCGAAGGCGACGTCGTTCGGGCGGACCATCCGCCCCACCTCGTCGATCCAGAGGATCGTCGGCACGTTCACGATGTTGTAGAGGTCGGCCAGGACGTGTCGGGTGTCGATCAGCGAGGGATGAGTGGGCTTCGCCGTCTCGATCCACGGACGCGCGTCGTCGTCCGATCGGTCGAGCGCCACGGTGATCACGGTGAAGCCGTGGCTTCGCAGCTCCTCGTAGACCCCCTGCCAGACCGGCAGGTCGAGACGGCACCCTCACCACGATGCGTACGCGACGAGGAGCACCTTGCGTCCCCGGTGCTGGGAGAGCGAGTGCAGGCGACCGTCGAGGTCGGGCAGCGTGAAGTCGGGGGCCTCGAGCGAGGAGAGCGCCCTGGCCCGGTCGGACGCGGTGACGCCGAGGTACGCGACGCGCTCGACCGGATCGATGGCCACCGGGCGCCCGGCGGCCTCGGCTCGCTTCGCGAGGTCCGTCCCGGCGCGCTCGTCCACCGGGCTGGCGCGTCCGTTGTCGATGATCGTGAACATGGTTATTGTACTAGCCGGCTTCGCATGCCCGAACCTCCCTCGGGGCTCGACTCACCGTGTCCTACCGGTCGCACGGTCCGGCCCCGCGTCTGGCGAGATTATCCTGAACGGCCGGTTACTTCCAGGCCCAGGTAGGCTGCTCGAAGTGGGCGACCCGCGTGGACCGGCCGTGGACGACGACCTCGCGCATCTGGTAAAGCACGGCGGCGGTCGGCGCGTGGATCAGCGACGAGAGCAGCGGCACCTGGATCACCGGGCGATCACTCTCGGGGATCGAGATCAGACGCGGGACGTCGGGCTTGTCGAGGTCGGCCAGCGGCACCCGGTAGACGTGCGCGACTTCGGCCGGATTGGGCGCCAGCTCGATCCGCTCACCAGCCCAGACGACGACCGGCGTGATGATGAACCCCGAGCGCGTGCCGTAGTCGTCCAGGAGCCCCAGCACCGCCGACGCGTCCACCGCCAGGCCGACCTCCTCTCGCAGCTCGCGGAGCGCCGCCTCTTCGGAGCTTTCGCCGGCATCGATTCGGCCGCCGGGCAGCGCCCACTGGCGGGCGTGGGCACGCAGGGTCGCGGTGCGCCGGGTGAGCAGGAAGCACGCGCGCCCGTCATCGTCGGGGAGCAGCACCGCCGCCACGGCCGCCGGACGGCGACCGTCGGGGGCGATCGCTTGCCGGGTGAACCCGGCGAGGTTCGCCTTCACTCGCGCCTTGAGCCCCTCGCCGAACGTCCCGTCGTGGGCGGCCACGCGCTAGCGGACGCTCATCCGAGCCCCCAGCTGCGTACGCGCGAGGGGACGATTCGGAACATCACCCGGTTGGCCGGCATGGCCTTCCCGGCCCAAAGCCGCTCGAGGCCGCGATACTTCTCGTGGAAGCGCCCGATGAGCGCGCGCCGCTCCGGGCCGTCGGCCAGGAGCTCGGCCCGCCCCTGGACGGTCACGCCGCGGATCTCGCCGCCGGCGCCGACGGCCTCGGCCACCACGCACACGCGCCGGTCGCGGCGGATGTTGCGGACCTTCTGCGTGTCGCCGACGCTGATCATGGTCAGGGCCGCCGGCTCGTGCAGGAACCACATCGGCATCGCCAGCGGCGCGCCGGTGGCCTGCACGGTCGCCAGCACGACGACGTCCCTCGTGGCGAGAAAGCTCTGGACGCGGGCCTCGTCGAGGCCCATCTAGTACGCGGGCAGCTTGCCGGCCTTCACGCCGGTCTTGCGCACCGCCGCGACCTCCTCGGCCGCCTTGGCCGCCATGAACCGGCTCTCGCTCGCGAGCGTGACGAACTGGTAGCCCGCCTCGATCATCTTCAGCGCGTAAGCCGCGGTCCCGTTGTGGATGCCGGCCGCGACGCCGTGGCGCTTGCACGCCTCGACGATCTTCAGCTGCGCCTCCACCACCGGCGGGTCGGTCTGGTCAAGGCGCGGCTTGCAGCCGAGCGTCAGGCTGAGGTCCGACGGGCCGACGTACACGCCGTCGATCCCCGGCACCTTGAGGATGTCGTCGATGTTCTTCACGGCCTCCGCGGTCTCGATCATCGGCATCACGATCAGGTCGTCGTTGGCGTGGTCGCCGTAGTCGGTACCGGCGTAGATCGACGCGCGCACCGGGCCCCAGCTGCGATACCCGCGCGGCGCGTATTTGCACGCGGCGACGAGCGTCTCGGCCTGAGCCCGCGTGTTGATCATCGGGCAGATGACGCCGTAGACGCCGGCGTCGAGGATCTTCATCAGCTGCGCCGGATCGTTCCACGGCACGCGGGCCAGCGGGATGACCGGCGTCGTCGAGATGGCCTGCAGCATCGTCACCGCGGTCTGGTAGTCGATCACGCCGTGCTGCATGTCCACGGTGAGCGAATCGAATCCCTGGTGCGCCATGATCTCGGCGGAAAACGAGCTCGGGATCGACAGCCAGCCGTTCACGACCGCCTCGCCCCGCGCCCAGATCGCCCTCAGCGTGTTCTCTCTCACGTCGCTCTCCTTTTGGAGAAGGGGGCTCCGCCCCCCTCTCGACTCCCCCGCGAACACGCGGAACGCGTTGGCTCCCCCCCCCTCTCGACTCCCCCCCGATCACGTAAGCTCCGGGCGGCACACCACCCGGAAATTGCACCAGCGGCAGATGCGAAGCTCCTCGGTCTTCTCGAAGTCGGCGATCGTCGCGGCGTTGGCCGCCGGGTCGACGAGGTACGCCTTCATGGAGCGGATCGACAGCCGCACCTGCTCCTTGATGGCATCGAGGCGCTCGTCGTTCCACTGGACCTGCGTCACCTCGGGCTCGCGCAGGTTCGCCTCGTAGAGATCGACCTTCGACGGCGCGACCCCCAGCACCTCGGCGGCGTAGAGCGCGTAGCAGCCCAGCTGGAAGGCGGCGCCGTCCGGGTTGGCGCCGCCGGTCTTCCAGTCCACCAGCGCCAGCCGTCCCTCCTCGGTCCAAAATCCAAAGTCGGGGGCGACCCACACCGCCGTGCCCTCGAACTCGAAGACCTTGGACCAGTGCTCGATCGACCAGTGATCCGCCGACGTCTTGCGGATCGCCGTCAACAGCGGGAGACGGAAGAAGTTGCGCAGGCAGGTCGCGACGTTGCGCGAGATCGCCTGCCACACCTCGGGCTTCAGGTCGACGGCGTACTCGTGCTCGAACAGCGCCGCCGTCTTGGGGCTCTCCCGGTAGCGCCCGGCCTTGGACGAGCGCCAGTCACCCCGCATCCGCTCGATGACGTCGGCGATGAACGGCTCGACCGGAAGGTCGCGGCCGCCCACGAAGACGTGGAAGGCCATCTCGATCGCGTCGTGCACGACCCGTCCCGCCCACTGCTGACGTGACGCGAGCTGCTTGAGGACGTAGAGGCGCCGGATGTCTTCGGGCGCCGCCGCGTCCCAGCCGCCCCACGCGCCATAGTAATGATAGAAGTACCTTGACGCTCTCCGGGGTGCGCTGCTAGCTTGACGGCATGGCCGAGCCGTCGTTCACGGTCGAGTGCCCCTGCTGCAAGGCGAAGCTGACGCTGGACCCGGAGCTGCGCGCGGTGATCGCGCACGAAGCGCCGCCGCCGACCCGCTCCGTCGACGACCTGGGTGCGGCCTTCGACAAGCTCCGGTCGAGGTCGGCCGAGCGCGAGGAGCGCTTCAAGGAGCAGCTCCGCGCCGAAGGCGACAAGGGCAAGCTGCGCGACCGCAAATTCCAGGAAGGTCTGAAGAAGGCCAAGGACTCGCCCGACCCGCCGAAGCGACCGTTCGACTACGAGTAACATGCCCTCGGACCTGCTGGGCGACCTCCTGCGGCAGGTCAGCCGAAGCTTCTATCTCTCGCTCGCGGTCCTCCCGAGCGGGCTGCGCGAGCCGATCGGGCTCGCGTACCTGCTGGCGCGCGCGGCCGACACGATCGCCGACACGCGGCTCGTCGTTCGCGCCGAGCGGCTCGGCCACCTCGAGACGTTGCGGCAGTCGTGCGCCGGCGAGCCGGCCGACGTCGGCGCGCTGGCCCGCGCCTGCGCGCCGCAGCAACCGTCCGCCCCCGAGCGCCGCCTGCTCGAGCGCGTACCGGAAGCGCTCGTGCGCGTCGCGGCGCTCCCGCCGTCCGACCAGCACGAGGTGCGAGCGGTCCTGGCGACGCTGATGTCGGGGATGATCTTCGACCTCACGCGCTTCCCGGGTGAGGACGCCGCGGAACTGGCGGCCATCGAGACGCTCGAGGAGCTCGACCACTACATCTATCTCGTGGCCGGATGCGTTGGCCCGTTCTGGACGGTGCTCCACGTCGCGCATCGGCCCCGCCTCGGCGACTGGGCGCTGCGCGAGATGAGCGAGCAGGGCGTGAGCTTCGGCAAGGCGCTGCAGCTCACTAACGTCTTGCGCGACGTCCCCGGCGACCTCGCGCACGGCCGCTGCTATCTCCCGGCCCGCGAGCTCGCGGCGCTGGGTCTCGGCCCCCGCGACCTGCTGGCGCCGACGGGCGCCGGCCGCGCTCGGCCGCTCTATCGCCGCCTGCTCGGGCTGGCGCTCGAACACTACGACGTCGCATGGAGCTACACGCTCGCGATCCCCAAGCTCGAGTGGCGCATGCGCCTGGCGTGCGCGTGGCCGCTGCTGATCGGGCTCGCCACGCTCGCCGAGCTCGCCGCGCATCCGAATCCGCTCGGCGCCGGCGCGCCCATCAAGATCTCGCGCGGGGCCGTGCGCGCCCTGCTGGCGCAGTCGGCACTCACGGCGTTCTCCAACCGCGCGCTCACCGCCCAGGCCGCGCGCGTGCGCGCGCGGATCGCCGTCTAATTTCTTCTTGCGCTGGTGAGGCGTTCGACCGCAGGGTAATTCAAGCACGAGCCGACCGACCGCCCGCACGTGGTGCGCGCAACAGGCCGTCGCGGGGCTGGGTCCCTGCCGGCCGAGGCGCGACTATGGAAAATGGAGGAGACGATGGAACGTATGTTCGGTGAGCCCGAGCCCTGGACGCCGACCCCCGCTCCCATGGCACCGCCGATCCCGGCGGCGCCGGCTGCACCTCCGAAGCCCGCGGCCAAGCCTGCGCCGAAGGCATCGAAGCCCAAGCCGAAGGCTCGGAAGAAGGCCAAACCGAAGGCCAAAGCCAAGGCCAAGGCCAAGGGCAAGGCGCCGGGCAAGAAGAAGAAAGCGAAGGCGCGACGCCGCCGCTAGTCGAGCAACCCCAGGCCCAGGAGGGTCGCCGGGTCCACCCGCGCCGCCCGCATCTGGGCTCCGAAGTGAAGGTGGGGGCCGGTGGCTCGGCCCGTCGCCCCTACTGTCCCGAGCGGTTGGCCGCGCTCTACGCGCTGCGCCTCGGCGACCACGATCGTGTCCAGGTGGAAGTAGAGGGTGTAGAGACCCAGGCCGTGGTCGACGATGACCAGCCGGCCCGGGAAGAAGAAGTCGGCTACGAGGGCGACTCGACCGCCGTTGGCGGCCACAACGGGCGTTCCGCGCGGCGCCGAGTAGTCAGAGCCGCCGTGAGGTGAGCGCGGCTGGCCGTTGATGACCCGGCGAGCGCCGAAGCCGGTGCCCTCTCCCGCCATTCCCACCGGCTTCGTGAACTTTCCTCGCCAGAGCCGCTCCGGGGTGATCAGCCGATAGACCGTCGCCAGGCGCTTGCTCTCGTCGTTGGCGCGCCGCTCGGTCTCGGGGTCGAGGTCCACCATGCCCTTCGGCAAGCTCAGGCGCTCGACGGAAAACTCCCGCCGCTGGACCCTCAGAGCCCCCTGCGCGGTCTGGGGCTCTTGCCCCTTCTCGACCACCCCGACTCGCCACGCGTAGCGGCCGGGCTTCGCGTCGAGGTCGATACCGAACAGCGCCGCGTGCCCACCGCCGTAGGGGAAGAACGTGAGGGGGCGGCCGTCCACGGAGCCCTCCACGGTCGCCGCCTCGGTGACGTTCTTGACGTGAACCCAGGCCACGTCGCCGGTCCGGGGCTTGGCCGGATGCCAGGTGACGCTGGCCGGATCGGCGAAGGTCGGGGAACTTGTGAGAAGAACGAGGGCGAGAGCGACGGCGCCGGCCCGGCCTTCGCTCACTCCGCCGGGCGCTGCTGGCGGAGGAACTGTTCGATCTCGGCGACGAGCTCCGAAGCCGGTGGTAGGTCGCTCTGGCCGACTGGCCCGGCGGGCGCGGGCTCTTCGACGTCGCGCGACTCCAGCTTCTTGATGTAGTTGGCGATCTTCGCGTTCTGGGCGACGATCTCTTTCAAATTGGAGTCGAACTGCTTGCCGGCCTCCTCGAGGTCGCTGACGTCGAGGGTGGCGCCGAAGAGCGGAAGCACCCGTCGGACGAGCGCCAGCGTCGCCTTGGGGTTCTCGATGCCCGAGATGTAGTGCGGGACGTTGGCCCACAGGCTCGCCGTGGCGAACCCCTGCTCGCGGCAGATCGTGTTGAGGACGCCGACGATTCCGGTCGGACCCTCGTACCGTGAGGGGCGGACGCCGAGACGGACCGCGAGCTCCGGATCTGAGGCGCTGCCGGCGAGGCGAACCGGTCGGGTGTGCGGCACCTCCGCGAGGAGGGCGCCCAGCGTGAGGACCAGCGCCACCTCGCAGCGACGAGCCAAGTCGACGACTGCCTGGCAGTACGTCTTCCAACGAAGGTGAGGCTCGATGGCGACGCCGACGATGAGGTCGCGCGCGAGGTCCGACGACTGCGTGACCGAGAATTCGGTCACCGGCCAGATGATCTCGCGCTCAGTCTCGGACCCCGGTTTGAAGCGGACGTTGGGGCGCGAGAGCCCGAAGTGGTAGAACTCCTCGGGATCGATCTCGGCGAACTTGTCGGCGCGGAACGACGTCGCGAGGTATCGCGCGGCCGTCGTCGCCGACTCGGCGGCGTCGTTCCAGCCACCGAATGCCATGATCAAGATCGGTCGGCGAAGACCCTCGGGACGTGATTGGATTGTCAGGACGTCCATTCGGCGGTCAGTCTCCTCGACGCTATATGAGCGAGTCTAGCACGAACGGCCGTTGACCAACCTCCTGCCCGACTGTAGCATGGGCCATCGCGATTTTCCGGGAGGCCTGTCATGCAGCGGAAACACTGGCGTTTACATGAAGAACCGCGAGGGCAAGGCCGCGACGGTGACGCGCGAAGACATCGCGCTGGCGCGCCAGCAGAACTGGTTCGGGCGGCCGGTCACAGTGAGCCAGGAGCAGATCCTCGAGCGGTAGTCGACTCTCGTCGAATCGAGGTGCCGTGGAGTGTCGATCCGGATGTCACGCCACGTCAGTTTGACCCTGTCGGGCGGCCTGCAGGCAGGCTGAGTCTCGGTGATCTATAGGGGATGTCGTTGGCACGGCGCATGCTGAGTCAATCCGGCATGAAAACTAACACTCGCGGGCGAGCGTTCCCGGGTCTCGTGGTCGCGGCGGTGCTCATGCTCGGCGCCGGCGGCGCGGCGGCCGCCGAGCCGCCGGCCGATCGGGTCCTCGAGATCGACCGATATACCTCCGACCGGGGAAAGATGCTCGGCCAGCGGTATCAAGGGACCCTCAAGAGCCTCAACGCGAAGGTCTATCACTGCATGCCCTGGATCGACGTGAAGACAGAGGGTATCGGCTTCTACAAGCCCAAGCACCTGGACGGCGATACTCGCTACCTCTCGCTCAACGTGGTGGTCGACCAGCATCCGAGCCCTGAGTTCTCGCGGCTGGCGGTGCAGGACCGGGTGTCCTCGATGTTCTCCCGCTACGTGCCGCACCTGCTTCGGTCGATGGCGACGGACGACCTGATGAACGAGCCGACGGTCGACGGGTTCACGGTGATCGTGAGCTGGCTGAAGATCGAGCCGCCGGCCGGGCAGCCGCCGGTCTTCGAGACGGCCGCCACGTTCGTTCCGAAGGCGCTGGCCGTCGATTACCTGCGCGGCCGTGCCAACATCGGACAACTGGCGGGCGGCGCCCACGTCCTGGCCTGGGACGGTGATGCCAAGCTCGGCGCCATGAAGCCCAAGGCCTGGGCCGACGACTTCGTGCTGACCTACAAGGTCGCCGGGTACACGCCGGATCCGCGAGTCGCTTGCCGCTGAGCAGGGCGACTCGACCCGTTCGCCTCTCGAGATAGTCGCGCAGCAGCCGCCGCATCGAGGGGAACGCGACCTCCCGTAGCGGGACGCACGCCGATCGAACCATCGCGCGTCGGGCACGTCGTCGCGGGGACGGACCCTCGCGCTCCCGGCGGTGGCCTTCGACACGCACGCTCGCCAGCCGTCGGCCGCACCACCGGCAGAACCGCGGAGTGTAGCTCACACCGCGCGCGGCGCCAGCGCGGCGCGAATCGCGCGCGCGATGAGCTGCAGCGCGCGCGCCGACTCACGCTCCGGCGCCGTGGCGACCAGCGGCTCTCCCCGATCGGCGGAGACGGCGAGCTCGCGATCGAACGGCACGCTCCCGAGGTACGGGATCCCGCCGTCCGCGGCGAGCTTCGCCGCGTCGGGGCCCGGGAAGAGTCCGGCCATGTTCTCGACGAGTCCGAGAACCGGGGACTTCGTCTGCGCGGCCACCGTGATCGACTTCCGCACGACCAGGTGGGACACGTCGGACGGGATCGTCACGATGACGATACCGAGCGTCGGCACCAGCGAGGCGATCGTCAGAAGCCGGTCGGTGCCCGGCGGCAGGTCGAGGACGAGCGCGTCCAGCGTGCCCCAGTTCGTGTCGGCCAGGAACTCACGGATCGCGTTCGCTTCGACGGTCCCGCGCCAGGTGTGGGCCTCGTCCTGGACGGGCGCGTCCCACGTGAGGGGCGTGGCGTCCGCGGCCAGCAGCAGGTCCATCGACATGACCTTGACTCCGAGCGCGCCGCGCGGCGGCTCGACGCCCTCGTCGGTCACGACCAGCCGCCGGCCGCGGACCCCCAGCACCTTGGCCTGCGTCGGGCCGTTGAGATCCGCGTCGAGGACGCCCACGCGGGAGCCGTCGAGCGCCAGGCAGCAGGCGAGGTTCGCGGCGAGCGTCGACTTGCCCACGCCGCCCTTGCCGGAGACCACGGCGACGACCGCGCCGACGGAGGCGAGGCGCTGCCGGAGCTTGCCGAGCTGGGCCTCGACCTGGCCCACGATGTTGGAGCCACCGTCACCGGCGATGTCCCGGTATCGCTTCATGCGGCTTCCGTCGCCCAGGCCGCCCGAGCGATCACCAGCAACGCGGCCACGGTCACGATCAGGAACACACAGGCGCCGACGCGGAAGGTGATCTCACCCCCCCAGGGCGCGGACACGCGCGCGGTCTCCGGGCGAATCACGACCTTCAGGACATGCCAGGCTCGCCAGGCCATGAACGCGACGAGGATGCGGGCGAAATCGCGGCGCGAAACGATCCAGCGCTCGAACCACGCGCGGCGCTGGGCGAGGAGATACGGGATGACCACGATGAAGACGAGCCCCAGCACGATCCAGACGACGCCCGAGTCCGCGGTGCGACCGCCTCGGACCCCGACTCCGTGCCAGATGAGATAGAAGCCGCCGATCCAGTAGATCACGCCGTAGGTCCGGTACGCGTGGGCGGCGAGCCGAAATCTGTCCATCATGGCGACGACGGCCGGAAGCGGCCGCCCCACTTGGAGCGGACGTCGGCGAGGAGCTCCTTCGTGATGACGGTCTCGCCGCGGCCACGCGCGTACACCTCGACGGCCTTCACCACCATCCCGCGCGCGAACGAGGGAATCGCGTGCAGCCGCTCGCGCGCGTCCTCGGCCCACTCCAACTGATAGTCGGGCGGCAGCCCGAACGTGAGCGACGCCGGCACGTCGATCAGCCGGCCGCCGTGCGCGCCCGGCTGATAGCCGCACGCGGGATCCTCCGCCAGGTAGTCGCCGTGGGTCGCGTAGGCGCGGCAGCGGCAGCCGCCGCAGAGCTTCGAGAACTCGCAGGCGCCGCAGCGTCCACCGAGCTTGGGGTCGCGCAGGTCGTCGAACACCGGCGCGCCGCGCCACAGATCGTCGAAGGACCGTTCGCGCAGGTTCCCCGCCGACACCGGCATATACGGGCACGGCGTGACGTCGCCCTCGGGCGTGATTCGACAATAGTACTTCCCGGCCGGACACGAGCCGTGGGCGTAGTTCATGAGGAGCGGAGAGGACGGGTTCATCTGGTAGAGGACGCGCCGGAAGTGCGGCGCGCACTTGGCGCGGATCAGCAGCCCGTCGGCGCGCCCGACCGGCAGCGACCACGGGTCCTCGAATTTCTCCGACGCGCCGCCGCCCATCCCGAGCATCCGCTTCACGAACGACGGCGGTTCCGTGCCGACACCCTGCGTGCGCGCCAGGTACGTCAGGATGCGTTCGTACGCGGCGGCGTCGATGTCGGTGAGGTCTCGACCGCGACCGGTCCGCACCAGGAAGAAGAAGTTCAGCACCTTGGCGCCGAGCTCCTTCGCGAGGTCGATCATCGCGGGGACCTCGGCGACGTTCCAGTCGGTCACCGACATGTGCAGGGAGAAATCGAGGCCGGCGTCGGTCAGCACGCGGGTCGCCCGCACCGCTCCGTCCCAGGCGCCGGCCAGATGGCGGAACGCGTCGTGCTTCACACGGTCGGTCGAATCCAGACTGATCGAAGCGCCGAGCACACCGTGCTCGCGCATACAGGCGGCTTCCTTCTCACGCAGCAGGAGGCCGTTCGTTCCGAACACGGTCGTGAACCGCTTCTCGGCAGCGTACGCCGCCACGTCCCAAATGTCCTTCCGCAACAGTGGCTCGCCGCCCGTCAGGATCAAGAACACGTGCGGATTGACCCGCGCAATCTCGTCCATCACCCGCCGGCACTCGTCGGTCCCGAGCTCCCCCCGCGTATCGGCCCCAGCAAACGCCGACATGTAGCAGTGCGCGCACTCGAGATTGCAGCGCTGAGTCAAATTCCACGACACGCTATACGCCGTATACGGATTCACGGCGCCCGCCGGCGCGGCCGATGATTGCGCGCCGGGCGACGCCGACGATTGCGCGCTCGCCGACGCTGAAGGCGGCGCGGCAGCCGCCGAAGTCGGGACGCCGGTGCGAGCAGCGATGTGATCGGACGCTGGATCAGTCACGTGTAAGACGTGGGTGAAGGCACGCGGGGCTCAGTCGTCGGGATCCATGGAGGCGCGGGAGAGGGGGCGCGGGGCCTCCCGGAATCCGTGTAGTCAGCGTCGTCCTGATCAAGCGCATGTAAATTGGCCCGCTGCGCGGAGCGGCAGTCGGATTCCGGGAGGCCCCCCGCCCCCTCTCCCGCGCCTATCGCGGTTTTTTGTTCGACACGTACCCCGCGATGACCTCGTTCATCGTCTCGCGGGCATGCCCGATGCCTTCTTCGCAAACCGCCAGGTCGATGGTCGTGACACCTTTAGCGCCCGCCACCCGCTCGACTTCCTCGCGCGTCATATCGCGCATGAACCCAGCGGGCACGCGGTTCAGGCGCGCCGTGGCCTCGTCCGTCCAGCCGAAGCCCGGGCCGCCGCCGGCCGGCGCGGGGGCGCTCGGCATCTCGGCGGGCTCGAACTTGGTCTTGGCCAGGAGTGTATCCCAGCCCGCGCCGAGCTTGTCGCGCCCGACGGTCTCTTCGATCATCGGCAGCGCCAGCTGGCAGGTGATGACCGGGATCCGGCGCGAACGCGCGTACTTCTCGATCCGGGCCTTGGCCCGCCGGCGAAGGTACGCGTCGGTCACCTCGCGCAGGGCGTCGCGCGCGTCGGCCGACCATTTCACCTGGACACCGGGCATCGACTCTTCTTCCTCGATCCCGCCTTCCTGAGCGGCGATCGCCTCGACCGTCTCCTTCGAGATGACCTGGAACTTGTCGGCGCCGGCGCGACAGACCGGGCACGTGACGACCGGGTTCGGGCCTTTGACCGTGTAGCCGCAGATGGAGCAGATGGCCGTCGCCGGCTGGGACTCGGCCCGCAGCTTCGCGACCGCGACGTCCTCGGCGAGGATCTGCATGCGCTCGGCCAGGCGGGTCGGCATGAAGATCGCCATCGCCTCGTCGATGACCTTGTTGGTGATGACGGTGTGCCCCTGCTCGATCGCGTACCGCAGCAGCGCCGTGCGCGCCACGCCCTTCACCTGCAGCGGCACCCGCTCCATCCGGGCCTCGGCCTCTTCGGTCCAGGAGATGATCTCCTCGGCCTTCACGTCGAGCGGCGGATAGAACTTGCCGCCGGTCAGCAGCACGTTGCACGGGGCCAGCCGCAGGAGGTTCTCGGTGTTGGAGCCGAGATCGACTTCGTTCTCGTCCGAGTGCACGCCCACCCGCCCCAGGATGAGGAGCCAGGGATGCTCCTTGCGCACGAACGTCAGGATCTTCTCGAAGCACTTGCCGTCGAGGAGCGTGATGGCCAGCTCGACGCCGGAGTCGGCGGCGAGCTTGCGGCCGATCTCCAGGTGCGACTGGTAGATCTTGGCCAATCCGGTGTCGATGATCTCCTCGTGCAGCTGCTCCTGCTCCTTGAAGCGGAAGATCTTCGATGCCTTCTCGCTCAGCACGCCGACGATGCCGTTGAACATCGCGTAGTGGAGGTACGGGTCGTAGACCGCCACCGCCTGCAGCGGCCGGCCGAGCGCCTTCGCCATTCCGACGCCGAGCTGGAGGCCGTTGAAGGACTGCGGCGAGCCGTCGAGGCACACGACGATCGGCCCCTGCTGGTCCTTCAACGCGTCGGTGTTGCGGACGATGAGCGTGTCGCGCGACACGCGGCGGACGAACCGCTCGGTGACCGAGCCGAGCTGGCTGTCCTTGACCGCGCCCATCCCCAGGGCGCCCATGACCACCAGGTCGTAGTCGGCGGCGAGGCAGTCGTCGATGAGCACCTTGTAGTGCTTGCCGTCGATCATCTTGGACTCGAAGGCGAGCCCGGCCGCGCCGGCCTTGCGCGCCATCACGTCCAGGTACGACTCGGAGATGAGCTGGAGCCCCATGGCGATCAGCGAGTCGTGGATCTTCCGCTGGCGCTCGAGCTCGTTCTCGTCCTTGTATTCCTCGGGCAGCGTGTACTCCATCTGCTTGAACCGGTAATCGTGCAGCCGCGCGGCGTACACGTGGACGCCGGTCAGCTTCGCCCCGCCCGGCCGACCCAGCTCGACCGCCAGGTCGATCGCCCGGTTCGAATACTCCGAGTTGTCCACCGGCACGCAGATGTGCTTGAACATGACGTCCCCCTCTATTTCAGTTCGAACTCGACCGTCACCGTCGCTTTCGGCGCGATCGTCAGCTCCTTCGTCAGCGTCTTCGGCTCGTCGTAGACGGGCCGGCCGTCCTTGTCCGATCCCTTGGGCCGGTATCCGGCGTGCCACATGGTGACCTTGTACGTCCCGGGCGGGACGTCGCCGATGCGGAACGCGCCCCTGTCGTCGGTCACCGCCACGTACGGGCTGTCGTGCACGATCATCCACGCGAACATGTGCGGGTGCGCGTCGCACACCACGCGGACCACCCCCGGCTTCTGCAGCCGCTTCGTGATGTCGATCATCTGGTCCTTGTTCGGCAGCGCCAGGTTGAAGACGGTGGGCTGGCCCAGGAATCCGTGCGTGTTGTGGAGGATCGGATCCGAGTTGCGCACGCGCGCGCGATCGCCGGGCGCCACCACGGTCACGTGGCTCACGAACAGGCACTTCCGGTTGTCGAGGATGACGTCGCCAGCGCCTTTCTTGCCGCGGGCCACGCCCTCGATCAGCACCACGCCGTCCCGCACGCCGCGGTCGGCCCCGACCACCAGCGCCTCCGACGGCTTCTCGTCGCCGCAGACGTCGCGGTTCTTGTTGACCGGGATCGCGCCGAGCTTGGGCGGCGCGCCGGCGAAGCGAACGACGCCCGCAATCGTGCCGCCGTCCTTGACCGTGACCGCCTCGTAGGCGCCGAGCGGGCCGGCGGTGAGCAGCAGCCCGAGGAACGCGACGATCGCGCCCACGCCGGCCGGCCTCAGGACTCGGGGTTGATCGACCACTCGACGGCGAGCCAGAAGCTCCGGCTGTAACGGAAGAACCACAATGGAAAGATGGCGACCAGCGGCACCAGCACCGCAAGCTGCCCTCGTGTCGAGAAGCCCGCGATGCCCCACAAGAGGAGGAAACCGACGATCGCGACGAGCACCGTCACCGCGTAGTTGATGTAGATCGCCCCGACGAAGTAGCCCTGGGCCCGCTCGAAGCGGAGCCCGCACAGGGCGCACGCGTCGGCCATCGAAGTCCAGGTACGGAAGAGCGGCGCGCCCGCGCAGCGGGGACAGCGCAGACGCGCTGCCCGTCGCAGGGCCGGGACGAGCCGGTCGACCAAACGCCCGGAGTCCACCGCTGCCCCCGCCGGCCCCAGAGCGGCCCACTCAGTGCTTGGCGGGCTCGGTCGCGGCCGGCTTGACGCCGACCGTCCGCTTCATGACCGCGAAGCCGTCGGGCAGCAGGACGAAGATCAGGAGCGTCGCGATCAGCAACGGCACGACCGCGATCATGCCGAGGGTGCGAGCCTCGAAGCGGAGGTGCATGAAATACATCGCGACCATCGTCGCCTTGCCGAGCGCCAGCGCGCACAGCAGCACGCCGATCGTGAACTTCGCCAGCGGCATGTAGATCACCGCGATCTCGACCACGGTGAGGATCGCGAGGAACCAGAAGATCGCCATGTAGTTCGGATGCTTGTGCTCTGCCGTCGCCATGGCCTCGTCCTCTTACAGGAGGTACATGAAGGTGAACACCATGATCCAGACGAGGTCGACGAAGTGCCAGTAGAGCCCGGCGATCTCGACCGCGTTGTAGCTGGCCGCCGGCTCGGGACGGTTCGCGACGGCCCGCAATATCGCCAGCAGATAGATGACGCCGCCGGTGACGTGCAGGCCATGGAAGCCGGTCACGATGAAGAAGGACGCGCCGAAGAGGGCGGCGCCCCACGGGTTGCCGCTGATGAGCAGGCCGCGGTGGATCAGATGCGACCACTCGTACGCCTGCAGGCTGACGAAGATCGCGCCGCCGAGCGCGGTGAAGAAGAGAAACGCCTTCGCGCGCTCCTTGTCCCCCTTGCCCAGCCACTCGAGCGCCTTCACCATCGTCACGCTCGAGCAGATCAGCAGGAAGGTCATGGCGGCCGTCAGGTTGATCCCGAGAACCGCGAACGGCGAAGGCCAGTCGGCGCTGGTGGCCCGCATCGCGCCGTAACCGGCCAGGAGCGTGCCGAAGCCGACCGCGTCGCCGGCGAGGAAGATCCACATTCCGAGCTTTCCCCAGCTTTCGGGCGTGAGGGGCGACTCGGCGGGCTCCACCGCCCCATGCGCCGAGGCTACGTGACTCATGTCGTCTCCTTGATGATCTGAGAGTCGTCTTTGGCCGAGACGCGAGCTGCCAGCCGACGCGCCAGGACGTGCGGGCGATAGCCGGCGGAGTGGGCGAAGATGCCGAGCACGGCCGAGAGCAGCACGAAGGGGAGCAAGATCAATCCGAGGTACGGCCACGTGTAGGTCTGGTCCCCGAACGGCGACGCGATGCACGTCGCGCACGCCTGGGCCGACCGCGGCGCCAGCATGAGCAGGAGCGCGACGAGGACTCCCGCTCTCATATCAGGTACACCGCCACGAACAGGATCGGCCACAGCGCGACCACGAAGTGCCAGTAGATCGCGCACGCCCGCAACGGGCCGGTGCGCCCATCGGTGAACCGGCCGCGAGCGGCGAGCAGCGCCACCACCGCCACCCAGACGAGCGCGCCGAGGACGTGCGCGGCGTGCGCGCCGATGAGCGAGTAGAAGGTGGTCCCGTACGCGTCCGACGAGAGCGTGAGGCCGAACGAGACGAGACGGACCCACTCGTAGCCCTGCACCAGCAAGAACGCGCCGCCGAGCCCGGCGGCCAGCCCGAGCCGTCGGACGAGCGCGCGCGCGTCGTCGCGACGGAGCGCCTGGCGCGCCGCCGCCATCGCCACGCTGGACGCGAACAGCACGAGCGTGTTCACGGCGGTCACGCCGACGGGCAGCCGCGGCTGGAGCGGTGGCGGCCAGACGGCGGCGGTGACGCGCAGCACGAGGAACGCGGAAACGAGACCGCCGAAGAACATGACCTCGGCGCAGATGAGGAACAGCATCGCCAGCCGCACGTTGTCGAGCGGCGGGCGGCGCGGCGCCGGATCACGATCGGGTCCGTCGCCGCCGCCCCCTTCGGGCGGCACCGGCGGGAGGCTCCCGTTGGTCCGGCGCGGGTCGGTCGGGTGCTCGACGGTGAGCGTCGTCACCAGCGGATCCCGACGAGGAACGCCGCCACCATGAGCACCGCCACGATCGTGAGGAGCACGCGAACGGTCTGTCGGTTGCGGGTGTCGGTCGTCATACCTTGTCGAACGCCAGCAAGGCGAGAAGCACCGGGAGATAGAGGAGCGAGGCGAGCAGCACCCGCCGCGCGGAGCCGGCCGACGGCGCCAGCGCCTGACGCGCGCCGAGCACGACGAAGGCCGCGCCCAGGAGGAACGCGCCGACGAAGTAGATCGGCCCGGCCAGCCCGATCAGCGTGGGCAGCAGGCTCACCGCGAGCAGGGCCAGACAGCCGGTGACGATCTGGCGCTCGGTGCTGGTGCCCTCGGCGTCGACGACCGGCAGCAGGCGCACGCCGGCGCGCGCGTAGTCGTCACGGTAGAGGCGCGCGATCGCGAGCGTGTGGGGCAGCTGCCAGAGGAACATGATCCCGAAGAGCACCCAGGCGCCGACGCCGAGATCGTCGCGCGACGCCACCCAACCCGTCACCGGCGGCAGCGCGCCGGGCACCGCGCCGACGATCGTGCAAAGGGGCGTCCGCAGCTTCAGGGGCGTGTAGGCGAACAGGTAGAGCGCCGTCGTCAGCGCGGTCACCACGAGCGAGAGCGTGCTCACGAGTGCGCCCAGGTACGCGAGCCCGACCAGCGTGACGGCGCCGCCGAAGAGGAGCGCCTCGAGCGGCGCCAGCCGTCCGTCGGGCAGCGGCCGCGCGCGCGTGCGCTCCATGCGCGCGTCGACGTCGCGCTCCCAGTACTGGTTCAGCGCGAGCGTGCCGCCAGCGGCCAGGAGCGTGCCGATCAGCAAGTGGACGAGCCGGGCGTAGTCCGGCGCGCCGGTCAACCCGACGTAGTATCCGACGGCCGTCGTCACCATGACCATCAGGACGACGCGGGGCTTGGCCAGCGCGACGAGGTCGGCGACGACACGCCGGCGATCGCGCGCGAGCGCGCCGACGACCACTTCGGTCGAGACGCGGGCCGTGTCGAGGGCCGGCGGAGTCATTGGAGCGAGCGCCTCGAGGCCGGCTCGCATCGAGGGTGGCCTGAGAAAGATGCGGCGCGGCTCCGCGGCGCCCGATCACCGGTAGACACGGCGTGGCTCCGCGGCGCCCGATCTACCGCGTCGTGGATCGTCAGCGCCCGATCGGTCGCTCGGCGGCTTCCCTTCTCTTGCTCGGCCTCTTTCTTGGCCAGAGTCAAGGCCCGCACGGCGAGGACGACCGTCGCGGCCAGGAGGAGGCTGCCGAGGAGGCGATGAGCCACCGGGAGGATCAGCATCGTGAGCTGTTCACCGGGAATCCACAGCGACGAGAAACGCGCGAGAAAGCTGCCGATGCCGAGCAGGAGCTGGATCCCGAGCAGGCCGAGGAGCAGGCGCGAGACGCGGACGGCGACCACATCGCCCGTTCTCCGCAGCCGCGCGGTGACGATCGGCAGGACGACGAACACCGCGACGGCGCCGGCCAGGTGCAGGTCGACGCGCCCAGCGTGCGTGAGGAGCGCGCCGAACACGATCTGCGCGTACACGAGCCCGGCCGCCAGCAGCGCGAGCCCCTGGACCTCGCGCGCGATCGGAGGCCCGGCCACCGCTCCGCGCGGAGCCGTCAGCCACGCGATCGCCGCCAGCAGCGCGAAGAACGCTTGCGCCAGGCTGCCGTGGAAAATCGCGAGCGTGTCGTGCAGGAGCACCACCCGGAGCCCGCCCAGCAGCCCCTGGGCGAGCACGACGGTCACGGCCAGGAGGCCGAGGCGGCGGAGCCGACCGCCCAGCGGCCAGAGGGCCGCCGCCAGGCCGAGCGTCAGCACCCCGACGAGGGCACCGATCAGGCGGTGGCTGTGCTCGTAGAAGATCCCGCCCACCATCCCCGACCAGGGGAACAGGAACATGTTGTGGCCGAACGTGCTCGGCCAGTCCGGCACCGCGAGCGCGGCGCCGGTGTTCGTGACCAGCCCCCCGAACAGGATGAGCACGCACGTCGCGGCCAGCGTCGCGAGGGCGAGGCGATGCGCCACCGCGCTCTCCACCCCGATCAGTGCCGCCGCGCTCCCGCGGCGCCCACTGGCGGCACGTTCTGCGGGAGGAAGTCTTCCTTGGACTCCGGCGAGCTGTACTCGTAGGGTCCGCGGTACACCGTCGGCAGCGTCGGGCCCCAGTTCAAGTGCGGCGGCGGCGACGGCGCCGTCCACTCGAGGGTGTTGGCGTTCCACGGGTTCAGCGGAGCCGGCTTCCCGGCGAAGAGCGACCAGAAGAAGTTGATGACGAACGGGATCTGGGAGACGCCGAGGAGGAGCGCGCTGTACGTGATGAACACGTTCCAGCCCTGCTGGTGCACGAGGAACTCGTACTGCGTCGGGTTGTAGATCCGGCGCATCTGGCCGCCGACGCCGATGATGTGCATCGGGAAGAAGGTCAGGTTGAAGAAGACGAACGTGCCCCAGAAGTGCAGGTGGCCGAGGAAGGGATTGGTCATCCGGCCGAACATCTTCGGGAACCAGTAGTAGATCGCGGCGAACGCGCCGAAGATCGAGCCGCCGAAGACCACGTAGTGGATGTGCGCCACGATGAAGTACGTGTCCTGAATGTAGATGTCGACCGGCGTCGAGGCCATGAAGATGCCCGAAAGCCCGCCGATGACGAACATCGAGACGAAGGCCAGCGCGTTCAGCATCGGGACCGTGAACTGCATACGCGCGCCCCACATCGTCCCGAGCCAGTTGAAGGTCTTGATGGCCGACGGCACCGCGATGATCATCGTGGTGACCGTGAAGGCCATCCCAAGCGCCGGGCTCATACCGCTGACGAACATGTGGTGGCCGTAGACGATCCAGGACAGGAACGCGATGCCGATCATCGAGAAGGCCATCGCGTGGTACCCGAAGATCGGCTTGCGGCAGAAGACCGGCAGGATCTCCGACGCGATGCCCATCGCCGGCAGGATCAGGATGTAGACCTCCGGGTGGCCGAAGTACCAGAAGAGGTGCTGCCACAGCAGCGGCTCGCCGCCGCCAGCCGGCTTGAACCAGTTGGTGCCGAGCGTGCGGTCGAACAGTAGCATGGCCACGCCCGAGGTCAGCACCGGCAGGGCCAGCAGAAGCAGGATCGCGGTGATGAACAGCGACCAGACCACCAGCGGCATGCGGAACAGCTTCATCCCCGGCGCCCGCATGTTGATGATCGTCGTGATGTAGTTGATCGAGCCCATCATGGAACCGACACCCATGATGAACAGGCTGATGCACCAGATGTTCTGGCCCCAGTTCACGCCGGTGTACGACGCGACCGCCGAGAGCGGCGCGTAGGAGGTCCAGCCGGCCGCGGCGTGCCCGCCCTCCACGAAGAAGCCGGAGAGCATGATGATGCCGGCGCTGCCGGTCACCCAGAACGACAGCATGTTGAGGAACGGGAACGCCATGTCGCGCGCGCCGATCATCAGCGGAATGCAGAAGTTCCCGAAGGCGCCGGCCAGGATCGGCATGATCACGAAGAAGATCATGATCGTGGCGTGCATGGTGAACGCCATGTTGTAGGTGCTGGGCTCCAGGATGCCGCCGGTCTCCTTGAGGATGCCACCGAGACCGGGCACCGCCGTCTCCGGCCAGGCCAGCTGCCAGCGGACGATCAGCGCGAGCAGGCCGCCGATGATCATCATGAACAGGCCCAGGAACAGGAACTGGCGGGCGATCATCTTGTGGTCCGTCGAGAAGATGTACGTCCGCACGAAGCCGAGCTCGTGGCGGGCGTGGTCGACGTGCGCGTGAGCGGTCGCGCTATGGGCGCTCATTTCTTGGCTTTCCCCTCTTTCTTGGGCTCGGCCTTGCCCGGCGCTTCCTTCTTCGCGTCGGCCTTGTCGTCGGGTTTGGCCTCGGTCGTCGGGGCGGCCTCCGCGGTCAGGTTCTGGGCCGCCCACTTCGCGTATTCGTCGGCGGTGTGGACGTAGATCCACCCGCGCATGCCGGAGTGGCCGAACCCGCACAGCTCGGCGCACGGCAGCTCGTACTTGCCGGGCTTGGTCGCCTCGAACCACTGCTTGATCTCGCGGCCCGGTACGGCGTCCTGCTTCATCCGGAACTGCGGGACGAAGAAGCTATGGATGACGTCCTGCGATTTCAGGTGGACCCGGACGATCTTGTTGACCGGCACGTGCATCTCGTCGAGGAGCGTCTTGTCGTCGGCGGTGCCGAACTTCCCGTCGGGGCCGGGATAGGTGATTTGCCAGTTGAACTGCTTCGCGGTCACTTGCACGATGAAGTCCGTCTCCGGCATGGTCATCTTGATCTTCGACCACGCCGGGACGCTCAGCAGCGTCAGGATCACGAGAATCAGCGCCGGCACCACCGTCCAGACGATCTCCAGCGTGGTGTTGCCGTGGGTGTAGCGCGCCTTCCGGCCCGGACGGTCCCGGTACATCACGATGAACGCCAGCATCGTGGCGAAGACCAGGATGAACGTCACGCCGGTGATGTAATAGATGAGGTGGAAGAGCCAGTCGATTTCCTGGCCGTAGGTCGAAACGTTCTCTGGTAGCCACCAGTCAAGCATGCGCGGTCGATCCTCCTGGCTCTACTTCTTCATCTCGATGGCGACCTTCGCGGTCTGCCCGGCCTTGACCTCGACCTCCTTCGTCTGCTTGCCGAGCGTCTCGTGCCACACCTCGACGCTGTACTTGCCGGGCGGCACGTTCTCGATCCTGGTCGCGCCGTTGGCGTCGGTCACGCCGAAGAACGGATGGGGCATGACGGCGACCCACCCGAGCATCCAGCTGTGGACGTCACAGGTGACCTTGATGATCTCGGGCTTCTCGAACTTCTCGGTCATCACCTTCTTGAACTTCGGCTGCGCCTTGTTGATGGAGGCGTTGGCGGTCGAGTAGGTGTGGATGTTGTGCAGGATGTCGTCGGAGTTCTTGATCTCGACCTCGCCCGGCGTCATCGCCTGGACGTGCGGCACGAACTTGCAGCCGTGCTGGTCGATCGTCGCCTTCTTCGCGGTCGCTGCGCCCTTGGCGCCGGCGACGGAGACCACGGCGTAGGCGAGCCCCTTGTTGGGGCCGACGACGACCTTCTCGATCGCCGTCTCGGTTCCGCACTTTTCGGTGTCCTTGTTCACCTTGAGCTTCTCGATGACCGGCGCGCCGGCGAACGTCACCGCCGCTTCGATCGTCCCACCGCCTTGCGCTCCGGCCTGATCCGGTCGGTGGGCGACGAAAACGACGCCGGCCACGAGCGCGACCGCCACGACTGCTGTCAATGCCCTGCGCATTGTCCCGCTCCTTCTGAGTTCAAGATTATGCCCGCCCCTTCGCAATTCGCACCACGACCAGCATCGCCGCCAGCGTGAGGATTGCCACGACGGGAGGAATGACGAAACGGCGGTTCGACTGCGGCTCCTCCAGCCGCAGATAGTACCACGAGGTCACGGACATCCTGGTCCCGGTCTCCCCCGCGCCGCCGTCCCACGCCTGGAACGCGACGGGCACGAACACCGCGGGCGTGAACGTCGGGCGCGTCGCGTCCTTCGATACGAGCGGGCGCGTGATCACGAGCCGGTACTGGCCGTTGGTGAACACCGCGTTGCCGCGCGCTTCGCCGCCGGCGATCGCCGCGATCTTGCCCGGGCCGTTCGCGCTCGCCTCGCTCACGCCCTTGCCGTTCTCCCAGCGCAGCAGGTAGACGGCGTCGGAGCCGTCGCCCATCAGGAAGTACGGGCGCTCCGGTCCCGCGGTGATCTGCGGCGGGAACTGGAGCGCGATCGCGTCGGCGAAGAGCTTCTTGGCCGGCTCGTCGGCCGACTGCGTCGGATCGTCCCACGTCAGGTGGAAGACGATCGCCTGGTCGTTATAGGCGGCGCGCACCGCCACGAGGTCGATCGCCGGGTTGAAGTTCCGCGGGTCGACGATCACCTGCCCCATCAGCGGAATGTTGTTGGGCGTGAGCTTCTTCCAGAACTCCGCGTTCGGATCGTCCGGGATCGCGCCGGTCACCGCGGTGACGGTGACGAGCGTCGCGTAGTGGGGCGAGTCGGGCCCGAGCGACTGGATGAAGTTCGTCAGGTGCCAGATGTCCTCGGGCTTCTCGACGCTGTCGAGGAAGGCGGGCATCGGCGTGCCGAGCACGCCGTTGGCCAGGCGCGTGGCGACCTCGGTCCGGCTCGCGCCGCCGCGGAAGGTCCACCGCTTGGTGAGGTTCGCCGGCGCGATCGGGTTCCCCCACTCGTCCTTGAGCTCGGCGCGGGAGGGTCCGTCGCCGCGTCCGTCGGTGCCGTGGCACTTGTGACACTCGATCGCCTCGAACATCTCCTTGCCGCGCTTGATCGACGCCTCGGACGACGGGACGTCTTTCGGTAGCTCGACCTTCTTGGGCGCCTCTTTGAGCTTCTCGCCCGCGAAGGTCTTGATGTACGCGAGCACGTTCCAGCGCTCGCGCTCGGTGAGCACCGCCCACGCCGGCATCGAGGTCCCGGGCATCCCGTCCGTGATGATGCGGAAGAGATCCTGGTCGGTCGGCACCTTGTTGGCGGTGGTGCGGATCTTGTAGAGGCCCATCGTGAAGTCGCGGGGCTTCGGGACGAGCAGGTCGGCGGCCGGGCCCTTGCCGTCCCCCTTCTCGCCGTGGCAGCCTGCGCACCGTCGCTCGTAGACCGCCTTGCCGGCGGTGGCGTCGCCCGCCTGCGCGGCGGCGCGCGACGGCGCGGCGCCCAGCGCGAGCGCGACGGCCGCGACGACGGCGAGGGGCCTGGCGATCAATGCCCCTCTTCCCACCGGCGCGGATGCTGCCCCGTCGCGTCGTAGAGGTACATGATGACCTGCCAGGTCTGCTCCTCGGTCAGCCGATCTTCCCACGCGGGCATGACCGAGTTCCACGGCGTCGACTCCTTCGGCAGCCCCGGCCCGCCCTTCGCGATGCGCCAGAACAGGAACGCCTCCTGCAGCATCGCGATCGTGCCGGGATCCTGGAAGTTCGCCGGCGGCGGATTGAACCCGTGCGCGAAGTGACCCCGGCCGTCGAGGTTGTCGCCGTGACAGTACATGCAGTTGCGGATGTAGATCTCCGCGCCGGCGGCGACGTGCTTCTTGTAGCTCGCCTGGTCCTTGCGCAGCGGGTTGTCGAGCCCGGTGATCTGGATCTCCTTGCCGCGGAACTGGATCGACGCCGGCGGCGCCGGGTGCACCGCGCGCAGCTCCGGCGGCGCCTGCGGCTTGGCCGCTGCCTGCGTGTACGCGTAGTAACCGAACAGGAGCGGCAGGACGATCAGGAACACGAGCCGCGCCAGGCGCCGGTTGGGATCGACCAGCGTCGCGCGGATCGGCCACACGAAGTCGCGCCACGAGTCGGAGTCGGAGGACACGAACACCAGCACCGCGAGCAGCACGATGGCCATGTAGAGCGTCAGGACGCTCCACGGCGCCGCCGGCCGAATGCCGAACTTGAGGACGACGAAGGCGACGATCAGGATCAGGACGGCCTGGGCGAAACGTGAGCGGAGCAGGTTCATGCGCTCACTTGAGCGTCATCAGGAACGCGACCAGGTCCATGTAGTCCTTCGCGGTCAGGGTCTGACCGAACATGGGCGGCATCACACCCTTGGGGAATCCGGCCACGGTGCCGGCGCCGGCCGGATCGAGGATCTTCCGCATCAGGTAGTCCGGCGTCTGGATCTTCGCGATCTGCGAGAGATCGGGACCGACCGGCGACGCGCCGATCTTTCCGGCCTTGTGGCAGGCGATGCAGCCGCCCTTGCCGGTGAAGATCGCCTCGCCCGCCTTCGCGTCGCCGGGCAGCTTCAGCTCGGCCGTCGCCCCGCCGCCCGCCGCGCCCGCGCCCACGGTCTTCGGGATGTCGTCCAGCTTCACGTCGACGGTGCCGCCGAGCGACTCGAGGAACGCCGTGAGCGCCCAGACCTCGGAGCGGTTCAGCGCGATCGGCGGTTTGTCGACCTGCGGCATGATGTTCGGGTAGCCCTCGACGAGATGAGCGCCCGGCTGGAGCAGCGACTCGATGATGTACGCCTTGGCGCTCTGCCCCGCCTTGACCTTGCCGGCGCGACTGCCGATACCGGCCAGATCGGGCGCGCGAGTCCCCTTCTGGCCGATCCGGTGACAGATCTCGCACGTGCCCTTCGTCTTGAAGGTCTCTTCGCCGGCCTTCACGAGCTGAGCCGGGGTGACGTTGCCGCCCTCGAGCGAGAGCTCGGCCGGCGGCTTCGACTGGATCTGGGGGATCGAGTTCGCGTAGTACGTGTAGGTGCCCATCACGAAGAGCGCGAACGCGCCGACCTTGACGGCGACGGGAACCCGCATGCTAGGAGCGCTGGGGGCTCCGGCCCCCTGTCGACTCCCGCGACGGTGCGGGCGTGGGATCCGCGTCGCTCCCGCCCGCGAACACCGGCGCCGGGGCGTGGTGGCCGGACCCGCCCGCCATCCCCTTCTCGCCGAGGCCGCCGAGCCAGAAGATGAACATGACCAGCGCGAAGAACGCGATCGTGACGATCGTGATCATGTTGGCGGCGTAGCCGATCGCGGGCGTCACCGCGTCGACCGAGCTGTCGCGCATGACGCCGTACACGTGCCAGTGCTGGCGGATGCCGGAGCGCGCGAAGCCCATCAGGCCCATGAGCCAGGTGAAGGTGACCGCCAGAAGAATCAGCACGTACTGGGAGCGCGGGGCGATCGTCCCCCACCGGATCGTCCCGGTCGAGCGGGCACCCTTGAACATTGGGATGTCGATGGCCATGACGACGCCGATCGCTCCGAGCACGGCGAGCACCTGATAGACCGAGAACCCTATTCTCACCATCGACTCGACGAAGTACCCGTACACGCCGTAGAAGACGACGACCACGGCGGCGAGCCCCAGCGCGACCCACTGGACGATCATCCCAGCACCGACCCACGACTTGGTCGAGATCCGGTTCGCGCGGCGATAGAGGACGAACGACAGGAACGTGGTGAGGATCATCATGTTGACGGCAGTGTTCTTCGCCGACATGACGCCCAGGAAGCCCAGCACCGGATGGTGCGTGCCGCCCATCGCGCGAGCCTCGTCGAGGGTGATCACCATCGAGCGGGGGGTCGCCCACACCATGAACCCGAAGGCGAGGATGCCGATCATGATCGGGACGTAGCGGCGGTACCGCTCGGAGCCCGGGATGCGCTCCATGCCGAGCCAGAGGTAGTAGTTCGAGCCCATGAAGAGCACGCCGATCAGGATCGCCTGGATGATCCAGAGCCACGACATGAAGCCGCCCATCATCGTGATGCCCATCGTCTGGTTGAACGCATAGATCTCGCGGCCCAGATAGTAGCCGGCGAACGGCAGCACGATGAACGCCGACAACGCCACGAAGTTGCCGATGTAGCCCATCCAGTCGTAGCGGGCGCGCTCCTCGTCGGTCTTGGCGCCGAGGAAGCGGAAGGCCGCGTAGGCCGCGGCGATCGTGCCCCCGAACACGATGTTGGCGATGAGCCGGTGGATGTTGATCGGCATCCAGGTGAAGTTGTTGATCGCCGCCCACACCGATCCCTTGAGGGCGCCGGACTCATCGATCCCGGCGGGCGAGATCATGAAGGTGACCCACGAGTTGGCCACCAACAGAATCGCGGTGCCGAAGAGATTGCTGAGCACGCCCAAGCCGACGTGGATCCCCTTTCGAGGACCGCTGAGCCAGTCCCATCCGTAGTACCAGACGTAGACCGTGAAAGTTTCCGCGAAGAACAGCAGCGCGTAGACCCAGTACGTCGGGAAGAAGATCGACGTCATGTACGTCCAAAACTTGGGATAGTACCCGACGAACAGGAACAGGAGCAGCGCACCCAGCAGGGCGGTCGTGGAGAACGCGGCGAACGTGAGCTTGACGAACTCGTGCGAGAGCCAGTCGTACCGCGCGTCGCCGGTCCGCCAGCCGATGATCTCGATGATCACGGCGAAGATCGGGACGCCCAGGATGAACGCGGCGAAGTTCAGGTGGAGCTGCGCGACGGCCCATACCGCCAGCCGCGAGCCGATCAGCGGAAAGGCGCGGTACGCGGGCTCCTTGGCGGCATCCTGGGCGACGGCGGGAAGCACCGACAGCAGCGTGAGGAACGCGACCACCGCCAGAGCCATCCACGCGCTCCGGCGCACCGCACGACAATCCCTCAACTTGACCCCCGAACCGGCGACGCGAGCAGGCGTTGATCGGCCCTCGCGAACGACGAGCTTGTTCTCAGTTTCACAGGTGCGGTCAGGGCCAACTTTTAGGCCAAAGGGCTTGATGTGTCAAGCGAAAAGAGCCTGCATTGTTTGACACTCGGAGGGCGCGACGCTAGCATGACCAATGGGTGGCATCGATGAAGCCGCGGTTCAATCAGCGCATCCAGTTCTCCCTCGCGTACGTGCTGGTCGCGGCCATGGTGCTGCTGTTCGTCCAGTCGTGGCTCCAGGCCCCCCGCACGGTCGAGCTCCCCATGTCGAAGTTCCTCGACCTCGTCCGCGCCGACAAGATCGAGAAGGTCGCGCTGACCGAGAAGGAGATCCGCGGGATCGCCAAGCCCGACGCGCTGCCCACCGGGCCGAGCGGCACCGGGGATCGCCTCCGCCAGTGGCTCGGCTCCGACAGCGAGGTGCGCATCTTCACGGTCACGCGCATCCCGGGCGTGGACGAGGCGCCGCTCATCGCCGAGTTCGAGAAGCACAAGGTCGAGTTCACCGGACGGATCGAGTCGACGTTCCTGCGCGACCTCTTCTTCGGCTGGGTCATCCCGCTCGGCATCATGGTCGCGATCTGGATGGTCCTGATGCGCCGCGTCGGTGGCGGGCCCACCCAGGCGCTCTCGTTCGGCCGCTCGAAGCACAAGATCTTCGACCGCAAGGAGCTCAAGACGACGTTCGCCGACGTGGCCGGCGTCGACGAGGCGAAGGCCGAGCTCGTCGAGATCGTCGACTTCCTCAAGAACCCGCGCAAGTACCAGCGGCTCGGCGGGCGCATCCCGAAGGGGGTCCTAGTCGTCGGGCCGCCGGGAACCGGCAAGACCCTGCTCGCGCGGGCCGTCGCCGGCGAGGCCGACGTGCCCTTCTTCACCCTGTCGGGCTCGGAGTTCGTCGAGATGTTCGTCGGCGTCGGCGCCGCGCGCGTGCGCGACCTGTTCGAACAGGCCAAGGACAAGGCGCCGTGCATCATCTTCATCGACGAGCTGGACGCGATCGGCAAGTCGCGCGCCGGCGCCACCGGCTTCATGGGCGGCCACGACGAGCGCGAGCAGACGCTCAACCAGTTGCTCGCCGAGATGGACGGCTTCGACTCCTCGAAGGGCGTGATCATCATGGCCGCCACGAACCGCCCGGAGGTGCTCGACCAGGCCCTGTTGCGGCCCGGCCGCTTCGATCGTCAGGTGGTCGTCGACAAACCCGATCTCCGGGGTCGCGAGGCCATCCTGCGACTGCACGCCCGGGCGGTGGTCCTGGCGCAGCGCGTCGATCTCGGCGTCATCGCGGCCCGCACGCCGGGATTCGCGGGCGCGGACCTGGCCAACATCGTCAACGAGGCGGCGCTGCTGGCCGCGCGCAAGGAAAAGAACGCGGTGGAGATGTCCGACTTCGAGGAGGCGATCGATCGGGTCGTCACTGGACTCGAGAAGAAAAGCCGAGTTCTTTCGGAGAAAGAGCGGGACATCGTCGCGCACCACGAGATGGGGCACGCGCTGGTGGCGACGTCGGTCGCGCAGGCCGACCCGGTGCACAAGGTCACGATCATCCCGCGCGGCATCGGCGCGCTCGGGATGACCTATCAGCTGCCCACCGAGGAGCGCTTCCTGATGACTCGAAGCGAGCTCGATGACCGGCTCGCGGTCCTGCTCGGTGGGCGGGTCGCCGAGGAGCTCGTCTACGGCGAGGTCTCGACGGGCGCCCACAACGACCTCGAGCGCGCGACGGAGCTGGCACGCCTCATGGTGACCAAGTACGGCATGTCGGAGCGCGTCGGGCTCGCGACCTTCGGCGAGCGCATTCCGCTCTTCCTCAAGGGAACGGGGATGGGCGGCGAGCGCGACCACAGCGAGGCGACCGCCCGGACCATCGACGAAGAGGTGCGGGCGATCCTCGACCGCACGCACGATCGCGTCCGGGGGATCCTCACGACGAAGAAGGCGGTGCTGATCGCCGCGGCCCAGGAATTGAAACGGACGGAGACGCTCGAGGGTGAGCGACTCCGGCGAGCGCTTGCGGGCGAGAGCGTGATGGAGGGACCCCGATGATGGTGCAGCTCGAGCGAAGAACTTTCGTTGTCGCGCTGGTCCTCGCCGTGGTGGCGGGCGGCGCGCTCGGTGCGTTCACGGCGACCCGCGCCGAGCTCCGGCGGGCGCCGGCGGTGGCCCAGGCGCCCGTCGCGCCGCTCCCGATCGTACCGGTGCAGATGCCGCCGCAGGGCGGGACGTTCGCCGCGATCGCGGACGCGATCAAACCAGCGGTGATCAACATCAACACCTTCGCGCGCGGCGGGCTCCAGGGCCGCACACCGTTCGAGGAATTTTTCGGGGAGGAGTTCTACCGTCGCTTCTTCGGCGAGGTGCCCGAGCGCATTCCACAGCGCAGCCTCGGCTCGGGGGTCATCGTCGATCCGACGGGCATCGCGCTCACCAACGCGCACGTGGTCGAGCGGGCGACCGAGATCGAGGTCGTCACCCTCGACGGTGGCAAGCACAAGGCAAAGGTCATCGGCGTCGACAAGAAGACCGACCTCGCCGTGCTCAAGCTGGACGACGGCAAGGCCACCTTCAAATATGCGCGCCTCGGCGATTCCGATCGGATGCAGGTCGGCGACTGGGTGCTGGCCGTCGGCTCCCCGTTCGGCCTCCAGGCGACGGTCACGGCCGGCATCATCAGCGCCAAGGCGCGGCAGCTCGACCAGGGGCCCTTCGACGATTTCTTACAGACCGACGCCGCGATCAACCCGGGCAACTCGGGCGGGCCGCTGGTGAACATGCAGGGCGAGGTGGTCGGGATCAACACCGCGATCGTCGCGGGCGGCTCGGGCATCGGCTTCGCCATCCCCTCGAACATGGCCCGCAAGATCTACACCGAGCTCCGCGACAAGGGGCGCGTGACACGAGGCTGGCTCGGCGTGTCGATTCAGCAGCTCACCCCGGAGCTGGCGCGCTCGTTCGGCGCTCGCGAGTCGAAAGGCGTGCTCATCAACGAAGTGGTGCCCGACAGCCCCGCCGCCAAAGCCGGCCTCAAGCCCGGCGACATCCTGCTCGAGTTCGAAGGGCGCCCGATGGAGGCGACGAGCGACCTGCAGCGCGCGGTCGGCTTCTTCTCCCCCGAACACGTCGCGAAGGTGAAGGTCTGGCGCGACCAGGGGGAGAAGATCCTCGAGATCAAGGTCGGCCAGGCGCCGGAGGAGCGGCAAGCCCAGCAGCAGCGGCCGGGCGCAAAGGCGCGGTCGATGCTCGGGCTCGAGGTGCGCCCGGTCACGCCCGACATCGCGCGCCAGCTCAACCTGCGCTCCACTGACGGCGTCGTGGTGGTTCGCGTCGAGGACGGCAGCGCGGCGGCCGAGGCCGGCGTGCAGCGCGGCGACGTCATCAAGCAGGTGAACGGGCAGACGGTGCGCACGATGCCGGACTTCGAGCGCCTCACCCGTGACGTGAAGGAAGGAGACCCGCTCACGGTGCTCCTCCAGCGCGGGCAGATGTCCCTCTACGTGGCCTTCAGGGTTGGCCGGGGGTGACCTCTTGACCGAGATCACGTAGAAAACCTTTACTATTCAGTATCTGGATGAGCTATTTCTGGTAAGATCCACCAGTACCTAAGCGTGCAGGACTAAATCTATCTGCTATACTCTCAATGAGATCGTGGCCATGGCAATCGACTTCAAGGACTACTACAGAATTCTGGGCGTCGACCGAAAGGCGGACGACAAGACGATCAAGTCCGCCTACAGACGGCTGGCGAGGAAGCACCACCCGGACGTCGCGAAGGGCAAGGACTCGGGCGAGCGCTTCAAGGAAATCAGCGAGGCGTACGAGGTTCTCTCGGACCCGGAGAAGCGACAGCGCTACGACTCGCTCGGACCAGACTGGCAGCGCTACACCCAGGCGCCTCCCGGGGGCCCGGGCGGTGGCTTTCGAGTCGACTATCGCGGTGAGCCCGGTGGCGCCGACTTCTCGGACTTCTTCCGGACCATCTTCGGTGATATGGGCGCGCACGGGTCGCGAGGCGGCGGCATCCGCTTCGAAGACCTCTTCGGGCGGAGCCAGCGCGGCGGCGGCGCGGACGTCCAGGCCGACGCGGAGATCTCCCTCGAGGAAGCGTTTCACGGGACGCGGAAGACGTTCGCGCTGGACCTCGACGAGCCGTGCGCGAGCTGTCAGGGCGCCGGTCACATCAAGGGTCAGCCGTGCGCGACGTGCGGCGGCGGCGGCTGGCAGCGAGCGCGACGACAGGTCGAGGTGAGGATTCCGGCCGGCGTGAAGAGCGGCCAGCGGGTACGGGTGTCGGGCGAAGGCGCCGGCGCTGCGGGAGCCCGCGGTGATCTCTATCTCACGGTCACGGTCGCCGCGCATCCGTTCTACGAGCGGAAGGGCGACGACGTGCATCTGCCCCTGCCCATCACGGCGCCCGAGGCCGCCCTCGGGACGGCGCTCGAGGTGCCGACCCTGCGCGGCAAAGTCTCCATGAAGGTGCCGCCCGCGACGTCCAGCGGCCGGACGTTTCGGCTCCGCGGCTACGGAATGCCGCACCTCAAGGGTGGCGGCGCGGGCGATCAACTGGTGACGGTGAAGATCGTCATGCCGAGTGACGTGACGCCGGAAGAGCGGGATCTGTACGAGAAGCTCAAGGCGCAGCGGAGCGACAACCCGCGCGCCTACCTGGGATAGGAGCAAACGCGATGAGACTGGACAAGTTCACCGTGAAGGCGCAGGAAGCGTTGCAGGCGGCACAGGCGCTGGCCGACCAGCGCGACCATCAGGCGATCGAGCCCGAGCATCTGCTCACCACGCTGCTCCAGCAGCGTGAGGGCGTCGTCGGCCCCGTGCTCGCGAAACTCGGGGCCCGGCCCGAGGCGGTCCAGCGCGAGCTCGGGCTGGCGCTGGACAAGCTGCCGGCGGTCCAGGGCGCCAGCGGTCAGTATCTCGGCGAGCGCACGCGCCAGGCGCTGGAGCGGGCCCAGACGGAAGCCGAGCGCCTCAAGGACGAATACGTCTCCACCGAGCATCTGCTGCTGGCGCTGGCCCAGGAGCGCGACGGCGCCGCCGGGCGCGTGCTGGCCGCCAACGGCGTCGGCCCGGAGGCGATCTACAAGGCCCTGGTCGAGGTGCGCGGCACGCAGCGCGTGACCGACCAGAACCCGGAAGAGAAGTATCAGGCGCTCCAGCGCTATTCCCGCGACCTCACCGACCTCGCGCGACGGGGCAAGCTCGATCCGGTCATCGGCCGCGACGAGGAGATCCGCCGGGTGGTTCAGGTGCTCTCGCGCCGGACCAAGAACAACCCGGTCCTCATCGGCGAGCCCGGCGTCGGCAAGACCGCGATCGTCGAGGGACTGGCCCAGCGGATCGTCGCCGGCGACGTGCCCGAAGGGCTGAAGGGCAAGCAACTGGTCGCGCTCGACATCGGCGCCCTGGTGGCCGGATCGAAGTACCGAGGCGAGTTCGAGGATCGTTTGAAGGCCGTGCTCAAGGAGATCACCGAGTCGAGCGGCGCGGTCATCTGCTTCATCGACGAGCTCCACACCCTGGTGGGCGCCGGCGCCGCCGAGGGCGCCGTGGACGCCGCCAACATGCTCAAGCCCGCGCTGGCCCGCGGCGAGCTGCGCTGCGTCGGCGCGACCACGCTGGACGAGTACCGGAAGCACGTCGAGCGGGATGCGGCGCTGGAGCGACGCTTCCAGCCGGTGATGGTCCGCGAGCCCTCGGTGGAGGACACGATCGCGATCCTGCGCGGGCTGAAGGACAAGTACGAGGTCCATCACAAGGTCAAGATCAAGGACACGGCGCTGGTCGCGGCGTCGGTGCTCTCCCACCGCTACATCGGCGACCGCTTCCTGCCCGACAAGGCGATCGACCTCGTGGACGAGGCCGCGGCGCGCATCCGCATGCAGATCGACTCGATGCCGCAGGAGATCGACGAGATCGAGCGGCGCATCATGCAGCTCCAGATCGAGCGGGTGTCGGTGGCCCGCGAGGAGGACGCGGTCTCCCGCGAGCGCCTCGCGAAGATCGACGCCGAGCTGGCCGAGCTCCGCGAGAAGGGCTCCGGCCTCAAGGCGCGGTGGCAGGCCGAGAAGGAAGGCATCACGCGCATTGGCAAGATCAAGGAGGAGATCGACGCGGCCCGGCACGCGATGGCCGACGCCGAGCGCCGCGGCGATCTGAACCGCGCCGCGGAGCTCCGCTACGGCACATTGATGACCCTCGAGAAGCAGTTGGCAGAGCTCGACGCGCGGCTGGCCGACCAGCACGCGCAAGGTCGGATGTTGCGCGAGGAGGTCGACGAGGAGGACATCGCTGTCACGGTCGCCAAGTGGACGGGGATCCCGGTCACGCGGCTGCTCGAGGGCGAGATCCAGAAGCTCGTCAACATGGAGGAGCGGCTGGGGCACCGGGTGGTCGGCCAGGACGAGGCCATTCGCGCGGTGGCGAACGCCGTCCGGCGCGCCCGCTCGGGGCTCGCCGATCCCAACCGGCCCATCGGCTCGTTCCTGTTCCTCGGGCCCACC